>NZ_JAECVY010000001.1:0-662512 GCF_016055075.1 Thermoactinomyces sp. CICC 10522
CCATCCCGAACACGGAAGTTAAGCCCTCCAGCGCCGATGGTACTTGGGGTTCACCCCTGGGAGAGTAGGTCGTTGCCAGGCAAAGATACAAGCCACCTCGTTGGAGGTGGTTTTTTTGTATTCTGTAAAAGCCAGTGGGTCAAGAAACGATCGAGAAAACCAACCTCTGACTTCAGTTATGCCGTATTCGATATGCCCTGCATAGCCATCGACATTTTTGGTTTTAAAACCGTCCCTCTCGCCCAATTTGAGCATATATTCCAGCGCTTCGGCAATTTTCCGGCCAAACGGGGCTCCCAATCCGCTGTCGGCGTCATCCAAAACGCTTTCAATCGCCAGGAACTTTTTCAGTTCTTCCAGCTAGATGGGAGTGGGCGTCAGATGAGGGGATGAGCTGGTCTTGCACTCTTTTTTTGAACTCTCTGGGATCGTGGTGAAATTGGAACAGATGATACATGGGAAACGGTTCAAAGCAATCCGGATGTTATGATCGACTGCAAGGATTCTGCTGTTCTTCTCAAATATCGATGAAGAGCGCTGTTTTCCTCTGTGAGGGAGATCAGATGGAAGAGATGTTAATGGTATGCAAAAGAGCAGGAGAAGGATGGATTGTGTATTGATTCCTCCAAATGTGCCCCTTCAGTTAGTTGCACCGTTGCACGTTCACCAAATGGATCCGCGAAGATCAAAGAATCTGCACCAGGATATCCAGTGGTGCTCTCGGCGGAACAATTTGGAAGGCTCTCAAGTCAAGCACATGGTAAGGAAACATAAGCCGGAAAAATCCATCACGGATGCCGATGGGCTGAGTTTGACGCCATGTTGGAACATAAGGCAAAATTGGTTTGGAAGAAGTTTTGGCAAGGGTTAGCAAAACTTTTCCTTTCACCGTTCTTGCTACGGGAAAAGAAGCAAAGACAAACCTCCCGCGTTTTGGCAATGACAACAAGGGCATGAAAGCTGTCAAAAGCGGGGCGGGGAATGATCCGTCGCAGACAGGGATTTGGAAATACGGGAAGATTGCAGGGACAACGCAACCCGTACCTGCAATACACTTTTACAGAAAGAAAGAATGACGCTCCAAAAAACGTAAAAATACAAACATGGGCAACAAAATTTCAGAATAAATTTAAATCAAAATTCCTGTTGACATTATAATTGAACCTGTGTAATATAATATTTGTCGATGCGATACGAAGTAAAAAATGCCTCGATTGAGACAAATGATTTGCTAAATAACATGGAGAGATGTCCGAGTTGGCCGAAGGAGCACGATTGGAAATCGTGTAGGCGGGCAAAACCCGTCTCGAGGGTTCGAATCCCTCTCTCTCCGCCACTTAACAAATGATGATCGAGGAAAGAGGACTGAATAAGGCTCGGTAGCTCAGTCGGTAGAGCAGAGGACTGAAAATCCTCGTGTCGGCGGTTCGATTCCGTCCCGAGCCACCACTTTCGCTGGTGTAGCTCAATTGGTAGAGCAACTGACTTGTAATCAGTAGGTTGGGGGTTCAAGTCCTCTCACCAGCACCATTGAAGGGGCGTAGTTTAATGGCAGAACAGAGGTCTCCAAAACCTCCAGTGTGGGTTCGATTCCTACCGCCCCTGCCAGTATGATCGTATTGCTGATGAATCGATTCATATGGCGGCATAGCCAAGTGGTAAGGCAGAGGTCTGCAAAACCTTTACCCCCGGTTCGAATCCGGGTGCCGCCTCCATGAAAAATTGATAATCGTGCGGACGTGGCGGAATTGGCAGACGCGCAAGATTCAGGTTCTTGTGGCCGCAAGGCTGTGGGGGTTCGAGTCCCTTCGTCCGCACCAATATGTGCCCTTAGCTCAGCTGGACAGAGCGTCTGACTACGGATCAGAAGGTCGGGAGTTCGAATCTTCCAGGGCACGCCAAAAAAAGGATCGGTCGTTTTGATCGATCCTTTTTATTTTTATTTGGTCGCATAATCTGATTTTGGCTGGGCCCATTTAACGTTTTTCTCCAGTTCCTGGATCAGACCGGGTTGATCAAAATCGAAATAATCGATCGGCTTGGGCTGTTTCTCTGCTGCCTTCTTATCACTTTCATAGACGGGTTCCTCTTTTTCTTTTGTGGAATCTTTTGTGGAATCATTGAGAGCCACGACAGGAGAAAGCTGGGAAGTCGAATGGGTGGATGGGCTTTTCTCCTTCAAATGGGGCACATGCGTGCTGATCCGTTCCTGGTTCGTTGCCAAATCGGTTTCATTTGCGGGGAGTGATGTGCTTTTTTCCGTTTGTAGATTGCCTCGGGAAGCGATTTGACGGGGTGACGGGCTTTCAGTCTTGTGATCCGTGGCTGTTTGGATCACTTCTGTTTTGGGTTCAGGATTCTGGATGACTGGTGCAGCATCGGTTTGATTTCTGACCGCAGCGGTGGAAGTGAGACAGTAGGCGCCGAATGACATGATCGAGCATGCAACGCCGGCACTGATAAACCCAATCGCTTTTCGTCTGATCTGTAAGCTGAAGTCTTCGGGAGACAAATCGTCCGGCTTGCGAACCGGAGTATTCTGTTTACCTTTCATTGAGGAAACCTCCCTGCCTCGCGGTTTCGACGGATTTAAAAATAGAGGGAATAAAGAAAAGATTATGTCGATGGTAATAGAATAAATTCGCAACCTTGCGCGGAAATTCCTTCCATGATTCCGGTGTATCCAAAGAAACTTTTTCCACAGAGCGAGGATGAAATTTAAAAGGAGCTCTTTCGAGTTTTTTACTGAAAGAGCCCTTTTCCAAGTTATATTTAAAAGGTCTGATCGATAATTCCTCCGCCAAGGCAGATTTCATCCTGATAAAAGACCACGGACTGACCGGGAGTTACTGCACGTTGCCGCTCTTTGTACTCGACGCGAAATGTGCCGTCCGCTTGCGGGGTGACGAGAACGGGCTGATCTTGTTGGCGATAGCGAAATTTGGCCGTGCATTCAAACGGACTTTGCGGGGTTCCATCGCCCAGCCAGTTGATATCCGTTGCAATCAGTCCGCTCGAATAAAGAGCTTCATGATCATGCCCCTGGGCAACATATAAGGTATTGGTGGACAAATCTTTTTTTACGACAAACCAGGGTTCACCGGTTCCGCTGCCGCCAATGCCCAAACCTTGGCGCTGCCCGAGCGTGTAATACATCAAACCATCATGAGTTCCTTTATATTCCCCGTCCAGTGTCCGAATTTCACCTGGCTGTGCAGGGAGATACTGGCTTAAAAACTCACGGAAATTCCGTTCGCCGATAAAGCAAATGCCTGTGCTGTCTTTCTTTTTGGCAGTAGGCAAACCCGCTTCCTCAGCCAGTTTCCGCACTTCCTTCTTTTGCATGTGTCCGATGGGAAAGATGGCCTGCATCAGCTGGGGTTTGTGCACAGCATAAAGAAAATAGGTTTGGTCTTTGTTTGGATCGGCACCGCGGGCAAGATATTTTTGACCGTCCCGTTCAATGATTTGAGCATAATGGCCCGTGGCGATATAATCAGCACCCAGTTGTTTGGCTTTATTTAAAAACTCCCCGAATTTGATTTCGCGGTTGCACATCACATCGGGGTTCGGCGTGCGGCCTTTGCGGTATTCATCCAAAAAATACTGAAAGACTTTTTGCTCATACTCTTTTTCGAAATTAACCGAGTAATAGGGAATGCCGATGTGCGCACAGACACGCCGCACATCTTCAAAGTCTTCCGTTGCCGTGCAGTGTCCGAATTCATCCGTGTCGTCCCAGTTTTTCATAAACAGGCCGATCACATCATAGCCTTGTTCTTTTAAAAGCAGAGCGGTGACCGATGAATCGACACCACCGGACATGCCGACTACGACACGCAATTGGTTGTTTTTGCTCATAACGATCCGTCCTATGTGAAAAATTCTTAACAGCTCTCCTCTGTCAGGGCAACTTGTCCCTAACCGTTATTATACCGAAATCCTTTTATTTCAACAAACAAAGGAATCAATGGAACCAAATGGCACAATCGTAGCGCCTGCATTTGCCCCTGAAGGAGAACGATCTTGGTGAACGGTTCATTTTGCCGGAAACATTGAATAAACTGGATTTACATCATCCCCGTCCATGTTTGAAGGGGAGCGAGCCATCGGCTGTCGTAGCGCCCGGGAGGAAGTTTCCTTAACAGCGGTGCAAGTGAAAAACGTGGATGGGAAATGAAAAATGCCGCAAGATTGTCAATCGCTCCGCCGGCCGGATGTTGTCAAATGAGTACAGTTCAAGTAAGCTAAAATCAAACTGGTACACCAGAAGGTGAAGGGGCATCCCTTCAACCAAAAAGCCGACTCAGAAGGAGGGCTTATGCAAAAAAGAAAGTTTTGTTTTCTGCTATTCGGGATGCTTGTCGCTGCCTTTTCTCTGAGTGGTTGCTCTCCGGTGCTCCAGCAAATCAAACAGACGGCAGGAAGCCAAATTGATAAGCCGGACCAATTAAATCATTTGGATCAACTGGCGATCAAAGACAATCAATCAACCCAGGAGGAAAAGGAAATCGAACAAGATGATCTTCCGCGAAGCCCGGCTCCACATACGGACTTGCCGGATATCCTTGCAGACCGGGGAGAAGGAGAATACGCCGGCGACAAGTACAACCAATCAAGGGTGATCAAGGCGTTGAAGCAGATGCCGAAAGGATTGTCGGATGACAAAGCGTATGCTTATCTGTTAGGGTTGGTTGGCGAAAATTATAAAAATGATGTTCAGTTTTTTGATGAATTGGGTAAAACCAGCTATGAAGATAAAGTGAATGCATGGCAGCAGGTCGCTAACCGATGGAAGGCAGACACAACGCAAAAATCCGGTGCGAATTCATCTGCTTCAGCCAGCACGTTGCCGGCAAAACCCACTGCTCCGAAAAAAATAAATTTTGTCGTCCTTTTGGATACAAGCAAGAGCATGGACGGGGAAATAAATGGAAAGACGAAGATGGATTATGCCAAAGAGGCGATCCAAAAATTTGCCGACTCCCTGCCCAAGGATAAGACGGCTTTTCAGTTGAGGGTTTACGGCAATCAGGGAAGTGCCGAGGAAAAGGACAAACCGCTTTCTTGCCAAAGCACCGCCAAATTGGTTTCGGGTGCCGTGCCGGATCAGTCCAAATGGAAGGAAGTGCTGGACAAGATCAAACCGACCGGCTATACTCCCATGGCCCTCGCGATTCTAACCAGCAAGCAGGACATGATGCCGGGGGCTCCGACGCAAGCGGAAAATCAGTTGATCATCGTCAGCGACGGCTATGAAAACTGTGGCGGTGATCCGGTTAAGGCGGCTGAGAATCTCCACCTCTCCAACGCGCTGGCCAATGTTCATGTCATCGGCATCGATGTCGATCCGAAAACGGAAACCAAACTGAAGCAAGTGACCGATGTCACAGGTGGCGACTATACAGCGGTTGACGATCCGAAAAAATTGGATCAAGCCTTTCAAGAGCGAAAGCTCTCTTTGAAAATGGCCAATTCTCCATGGCAAATGAGAGCGCTTGATTCGATCATCAAAGAGCACCGTTTGGATGAAAATCGGCTGGAGCAGTTTCATGACAATCTGGTCGGCAAGATCGAGCAAGAATACAACCGCCTGGATCAGGCGAACCATTTCGTTGAAAAGACAGGCAAAGTCGATACGGAAACCTTCGACACGATTAATAATTGGATTCATGAACGCAAATCCCAATTGAAGGATTATTCCGATCGGCGCCAGCAGGAAATCTCTATGGAGCTGGATAAGAACTGGCAAAATCAGGCGAACGTTCTGCTTGATGACTGGAGCAAAGAAGGCGGAGATAAAACCGAGATTATTAAACAGGCCAAGCAATTGTTGCAAAACGATCTGTTGAAAAAACAAATGGATTTGTATAAACTGAAACAAAATCAAGCAGACGTGCACTAGTGACAAAAAGGCAAGGGAGAATCATCGATGGATACGGTGCCGTTTGAGTTTCGATACGACCAGCGGCTGGGGATCAAGCGTCCCTTTTTACATCAGGAATATGAGGCGTTGTCTAAAGAACTTCAAGATGAATTTGAATTGAAATGCCAGGAGATTTGTTCGCAAATTCCTGAACGGGTCAAGATGTTGGAAAGGGAGTATATGCAGAAATTCAATGATCTGAAGGAAATGGACGACGAAACTTCATTTTTGCGGCTGACGGAGGAAATGAATGAGTTGTCAAGGCGAATTTGCGATTTGAATATCCTATACTTACATATTGAAGGAACCTATCTGGCCGCAAATGTTCACGCCTGAACGGAGGCGCCAAGCCGAAAAGGAGCTTGGCGCCTTTTATGTTGCTTCCAATCTTTATCACTTTACTAAATTAACGAATTAATATAGTATACATAAATGTGTGCGATAAATTGTCATTTATATCGATATAAAGCTCATCAATGGAGTGAATGAAGAATGGGACAACAAAGGCAATTGGGTTTATGGGCGCTGATGGCAGCCATCATCGGTTCGGTGATCGGGGGAGCAGCCTTTAATCTGCCCAAGGATATGGCATCAGCCGCCAACAGCGGAGCGGTGATGATCGCCTGGCTGATTACGGGGGCGGGAATGGTGATGCTGGCCCTGGTATTCCAAAATTTGACCTTGCGCAAAAGCGAACTGACCGGGGGAATCTACAGCTATGCGCGGGCGGGATTCGGAGCGTTTATCGGGTTTAACAGCGCGTGGGGTTATTGGATTGCCTCGATTTTGGGACTGGTTTCCTTTATTCCGCTTTTGTTCAGCACCCTGAATTATTTTTATCCGATCTTTGGAGAGGGAAACAATCTTCCTTCTCTGCTGGGCGGAACCCTTTTTGTCTGGGCTTTTCATTTTTTGGTCATGCGCGGGGTGAAAGAGGCGGCTTTTGTCAACTTTATCACCACGATTGGAAAATTGATGCCTATTTTCATTTTCATCATCTTCCTGGTCTTTGCCTTTCACCGCGGAATCTTTTTCACGGACTTCTGGGGAAACGGTTCGTTTTCCTGGACTCTTATCATGAAACAGGTAAAGGATTCGATGCTGGTTACCTTATGGGCATTTGTCGGTATTGAAGGAGCCGTTGTTTTGTCCGGAAGGGCCAAACGGCATCGGGATGTCGGCACGGCGACCGTATTCGGTTTATTGGGCACATTGTTGGTCTATATGCTGATCTCCATTTTGTCCTTGGGGGTTTTGAGCAGAGAGCAACTGCAGGCGTTGCCGGAGCCGTCCATGGCTTATGTTCTCGCTAAGATCGTCGGACCGTGGGGGGCTGTTCTTATCAATGTCGGGTTGATCATTTCGATTGCGGGAGCGATGTTGAGCTGGATTCTGCTCACGATTGAGATTCCCTATGTGGCTGCGCAGGATGGCATGTTTCCCCGCAGCTTTATGCGGGAAAACCGCAAAAATACGCCGATCGTTTCCCTGTGGTGGACAAGCCTGATCACGGAAGCATTCGTCATTATCGTTCATTTCTCCGCATCCACTTATCAGGCGGTTTATTCGATGGCCAGTGTGGCGGTTTTAATTCCCTACCTCCTGTCAACACTATATCAATTAAAGTTGGTAAAAACGGGGGAAACTTATCTTAATGATAAAGATAAAGTGCGGGATGGTCTGATCGGATTTCTGGCTGCACTTTATTCTTGCTGGCTCCTGTATGCCGCGGGCCTGGATTATTTGCTGATGGTCTCTTCTCTTTATCTGGCGGGATTTGTGCTCTACATCCCCATGCAACTGTCCAGGAAGAGAAAGCTGTTCAAAGGCCAGGACTGGCTGGTCGCCTTGGCCATTTCCGGTGCGGGAATCGCAGCGATCGGGATGATCCTCACTGGCAACTTATCCCCATAATTTACCATTGTAAAGTTTTTGTTAATCAAGATTAAAGGATTTATAAAAAGTGTGTTGAACCGGTTTTCAGTACACAATATTAAAGATTAATATATTCTTGGTTGAATTTTGGTTGACTGGGAGGAAATCACGTGCTTTTTAACCGCTCTAAGGATCGCCTTTTTTATCAAATGATGGTGGATGCCACAGCCAATATCATTGAAGCTGTGCAATTGTTCCGTGAGAATGTGGAAACACTCGAAGAGAAAGAAAGATATGCGGAGCAAATCAAAGAGCTGGAAAGCAAAGGGGATGAGTATACTCACCTGCTCATCAAAGAGTTGAATCAAACCTTTGTGACTCCGCTCGATCATGAAGATATTTTAAAATTGGCACAAACCTTGGACGATGTGATCGACGGGATCGAAGCGTGTGCCGCCCGTTTCGTTTATATGCATGTTGACAATCCCACCCCGTATCTCAGCAAATTTGGGGAGATCTTTGAAAAATCGGCCGTGTACCTGCAAGACGCCTTCAGGGCTTTGGAAAAAAGGGACTATGCCGGGATTCGCAAGATCTCGATTGAAATCAATATGCTGGAGAATGAAGCGGATAAATTAATGCGTGAAGGAATCAGCTCTCTGTTTGAGGAGCCGGTCGACTTGATCCAGTTAATCAAGATGAAAGAAATCTACGAAAAACTGGAGGACGTGACAGATACCTTTGAAGACGTGATGGATATCATGGAAAGCGTGGTCATGAAGTATGCTTGATCCTTTTTGGATATTGGTGGCTGTGATCGCGCTTGCTCTGGTTTTTAACTTTACCAATGGTTGGCACGATACCGCCAATGCGATTGCGACGGTGGTCGGTACGCGGACGCTGTCGCCGTGGATGGCCATTTTGCTGGCAGCTGTTCTCAATTTGGCGGGTGCGTTTTTCTCAACGGAAGTGGCCAAAGCGATTGGGGAAGATATTGTCAACATCCATTATGTTACTTTAATTGTGCTTCTTTCCGCGTTAATCGCCGTGATCGTCTGGAATGTGATTACGGTTTTAATGGGATTGCCGACCAGCTCTTCCCACGCCCTGATCGGCAGCATTATCGGTGCCGCCCTGGCTTACAAGGGTCCTTCGATCCTGCAATATCACGGCATTATTACGATTTTAATTGCGATGCTCATTTCTCCCGTTCTGGGCGGGATCGTCAGTGCTGCCATCATCAAATTGATTCGCGGATTTTTCAGCAATATCCCCCGTTCGCGGGTGAAAACGATCTTCAAGTATTTGCAGATTCTTTCCTCCGCTTTTATGGCGTTCAGCCATGGTGCGTCTGATGCGCAAAAGGCGATGGGAGTGATTGGGATGGCTCTCTTCGCTTTCGGTTCGCACTCGCAATTTACGGTTCCATGGTGGGCCACAGCTGCATCGGCACTGATCATGGGGGTGGGAACAGCGGCAGGAGGACGTAAAGTGATTCATACGATTGGATCGCGTCTGAGTCGCCTGGAAACCCCGCAAGGTTTTGCCGCAGAGACGGGAGCTGCTTTTTTGCTGACCACGGTGGCGAAAATCGGAGTGCCCGTCAGTACGACACACACCATCACCGGCTCGATCATCGGGGTGGGAGCGGCGGAACGCTTGCGCAGTGTCCGCTGGAGCGTTGCCGGCAAAATTATCTACGCCTGGGTGCTCACTTTGCCGGGAACAGCCGTGATGTCGTACTTACTGTATATGGCCTTGAAATTCCTTGAACCCTAAGCTGCGGCAACAGCCTGTTCATCATGACGAACAGGCTGTTTTTTCTTTTTGGCACGGCATGAAGGAACGATTTTTTCGTTGCTGATTTGGCGGAAACAGGACAGGCGTGATATAGTAAAAGCAGTGAAAAAATAAAGCAAAAATTTCCAAGCTAAAGGCTCAAATGCCTCCAATTATTTTAAATTTAAAGTATGAATCCCGGTTTGGGCTGATACATAAGGGAAGGGGAGAAAAACGGCATATGATATGGAAAAAGCAGGAGGAGTCGTTGATGACAGAGGTGGCATGGTACGATGAAGTCCTCAAACGCAAAGACGAGATGCTGGAAGAACTGAAAGAGTTCCTGGCGATTGAAAGCGTTTTAGATGAGGCCGACAGCGGATTGGGAGCCCCGTTTGGCCGGAAAATTGCCGAAGCGCTGGAATATATGCTGAAATTGGGCGAGAGGGACGGTTTTAAAACCAAAAATGTCGATGGCTATGCAGGGCATATCGAATACGGGGAAGGAGAAGAACTGATCGGCGTGCTCGCTCATGTCGATGTCGTTCCGGCCGGTGACGGATGGACCTCTCCTCCTTTTGCCCCGGAGATTCGTGACGGAAAATTGTATGCACGGGGAGCCATCGATGATAAGGGACCTGCGATGGCGGCCTATTTTGCCCTCAAAATCGTCAAGGAACTCGGTTTGCCGCTGTCCAAACGCGTTCGTCTCATCTTGGGCGGAGATGAAGAATCGCAGTGGCGTTGTATGGCACATTATTTTGAGCGTGAAGAGATGCCGACAATGGGATTTTCTCCCGATGCTGACTTTCCGATTATCTCGGCGGAAAAAGGACTTTTGGATCTTCGTTTTGCGGGAACCAATGAAAAGAGCGAAGCGAAAGACGGCGAATGGAAACTGGTGCAATTCAAAGCGGGACAGCGGGTCAATGTGGTTCCTGACCTGGCAGAAGTGAAGCTGGCGGGCGAAGGCGATGTGTTTGAACTGAAAGAGAAAGTGCAGGACTTTTTGCTGACCCATCGAATACAGGGATATGCCGAAGAAAGAAATGAAGGAGTTACCATCTCGATCAAAGGGCGTGCCCATCATGGATCGGAACCGGAAAAAGGGTTGAATGCCGCATTGGAAATGGCCCGGCTCCTGGCTGCAATTCCGCTCGATTCCGCAGGGCGGCAATTCATTGAGACAATCAATCGCTATCTGGTGGATAGCTTCTTCGGAGAAAAACTGGGGATTGCCATGGAAGACGAGTTTACAGGCCGTTTGAAGGTGAATGCCGGCATTTTCAGCTATGAAGCGGAAGGTGAACGGATGATTCGCCTGAACGTCCGCTATCCGAAATCGGGTGAGGGAGAAAAAATTTGCGAGGCGATTGAAGAAAAACTGGCGGACGATCATTTCCGCATCACGGAGATCGACCATAAACCCGCCCACTTTGTTGAACCCGATCATTCCCTGATTCGGATCTTGTCCAAGGTTTATGAGGAGCAAACCGGAGAAAAAGCAGAACTGTTGGCGATTGGCGGAGGCACTTATGCGCGCGTCCTCGATGTCGGAGTCGCTTTTGGGCCATTGTTCAAGGGACGGGAAGAAACGGCACATCAGCGGGATGAACACATTGTGGTTGAAGACTTGTTAAAAGCGACGGCCATCTATGCCCAGGCGATTTATGAACTGGCCAAATAACATGCAAAACCCCCCTCTCGATTCTTCCGGTGAGAGGGGGGTTTCTCATGGTTCCATCTTATAGATCTTGTAGAGAAAAGAGTGCGGATTGGTATCGCCGGGCAGTTGCCGCGCGATCTCGATCGGAATCCCTTGCTTGATCATTGTCCGGTGAATCGCCTCAAACTCCCTGGCGTCGTACAGGGGAGAATTATAATTGTTCAAATCCACTGTTTGCCCGTCCTTAAAGAAAACGAGGTAGACCAAACGGTAAGGGCCTGGATTGAACGGCCAACGTTCCGGACGATAATCCAGCTCGATGTGATCGATATCTTGCCAGCGCTTGGCTTTCATGGTTTCCATATTCCAAAATTCGTTGTAGGCGATACCACGCCGGGTGACCAGCAGATAGTTGTCAAAGGAGAGAACCACAAACGGGCTGCAGAGCAGATAAAAGGCCGAAAAAAGGAAGAACAGCCGTTTGAGACGGCCCGGATTTTTCCGTTGTTGAATAAACATGGTGATAAAAAGGGCGACCAGGCAAAAAAAGGCGAACACAAAAGCGTGTGAGATCGGTGTTCCGCTTAAGTATACCTGGTCAGGCTCCGTATAGTTCATCTGTTGCAGGGTGAAGAACAAAATCCAGGCGGCAAAGGCGACAGCGAAAATGACGATCAGTCTGAGTATAACGGAGAAAAACTTACCCAATGAGTCGATCCTCCATCTTTAGGATTCATTGATTAAAAGAGAGCGCAGTTCATCCATCACCTTTTTCAAACAGGTGATAAAACGCTGGAGTTCAGCTTCGGTCGTTTCTTTTCCAAACGTGATTCGCAGGCTTTGAAAAGCTGTTTCTTCATCTGTGCCCATGGCCATCAGCACATGGGAAGCGGCATGTTTTCCCGCACTGCAAGCCGAACCGCTGGAAACATAAATTTTATTGCGACTAAGCTCCAACAACACGGCCTGCCCCTCCACGCGGTGAAAGCTCAGATTAAGGTTGTTTGGCAAGCGCCGGGTGGGATGACCGTTTAACACCACTTCGCCGATTTCATCACGGATGCGCTGCCAACAAGCATCCCGCAATCGGGTTAAGCGCGCGGATTCCGCTTCCGCTTCCTGTGCGGCCAAATAGGCGGCTGCACCAAACCCGACGATGGCCGGGGTATTTAACGTGCTCGGACGCAATCCCCGTTCCTGACCGCCGCCGTGGAAAAGGGGTTCGATTCGCACCCCTTTACGGATGTACAAAGCGCCGATTCCCTTTGGACCTCCGATCTTGTGACTGCCGATCGAGAGCAGATCCACGCCCAGATCGGCCACGGACATGGGGACTTTTCCGAAATATTGCACGGCGTCGGTATGAAACAAAATGGAACTTCTCTTCAGCAGCCGGCTGATTTCCGCGATCGGCTGTATCGTTCCGACCTCGTTGTTGGCCGCCATGATGCTGACGAGAATCGTTTTATCCGTAAGGGCTTTTTTCACATCTTCGCTGCGGACAAGCCCGAACCGGTCGACAGGGAGGTATGTCACCTCAAATCCTTCTCTTTCCAGTTGACGGCAGGCTTCCAGCACAGACGGATGTTCGATGGAAGAAGTAATGATGTGGTTGCCTTTGTTTCTGTGTTTGCGAGCTGCTCCGATCAAGGCGAGATTGTTGGCTTCGGTGCCGCTGCCGACAAAAATGATTTCGCGCGGAGAGTCGGCATCGATCGCTTCAGCCACTTGCCGGCGGGCGTGTTCGATCGCTTCGCGGCTGACTTGCCCGAAGTCGTGAATGCTGCCGGAGTTGCCGTACTTTTCCCTGAAATAAGGGAGCATGGCTTGAAGCGCTTCCTCCCTGACCGGACTGGTGGCTCCATAATCGAGATAAATGGTTTTCATACACCCAACTCCGCTTCCTGAAATTGTTCTTTCATTATTATAGCGAAAAAAGAAAAAGATAGGTCTCACTTTGCCAATCTGTCAAAAAACCAATCGAGAGGCAAGTGAGATTAATCACATTTTTCTCTGTTACCTTCTGATTTAAAATGAAAAAGATAATTTTGGTGGTTGACTTTCTGAACAATCCTGAGAAAATAAAGGTGAGCAATTTGTTAAGAATTTGTGAAAGGATAAACAAACATGATCCGAGAAATGACCGATTACGTGGTGGTAGGGAGCGGTATTGCAGGATTGGTGACAGCGCTTTCTTTGGCTGAAACGGGAAAAGTTGCCGTTTTGACCAAGTCGCAGAAAGCCGACAGCAATTCCTACCGGGCCCAGGGGGGGATTGCGGCGGCGATCGGGGAAGACGATTCGCCTGAATTGCATCTCGAGGACACCTTGCGTACCGGTGTGGAACTTTGTGATCCGAAATCGGTGGAATGCATGGTAAAAATGGCTCCGGAAACCATCCGGATGTTATCGGATTGGGGAACTCCCTTTGACAAAAGAGGAGATCAGTTTGCCCTCGGTCGGGAAGGATCGCATACCGTTTCCCGAATTTTGCACGTGATGGGAGATTCAACCGGCGCCGGCATCACATCCGCGTTGTTGAAGCAGGCCGTCGCGCATGCAAACATCACTCTTGAAACGCATACGATGGTAGCCGATTTGCTGGTAAAAGACGGAGTTTGTGCCGGAGTGGTCGTCGCGGATCCGGATCGGGAACCGATTGGTTATTTTGCAAAAAAAGGGGTTGTCCTGGCGACCGGTGGCTGCGGTCAAATCTACCGGTATACGACCAATCACCTTGTCACGACGGGCGATGGATTTGCGATGGCTCACCGTGCCGGAGTCAAGTTGATGGATATGGAGTTTATCCAGTTTCACCCGACCGCGCTGGCAGTCGAGCAAAACCCGATGTTTCTTGTTTCCGAAGCGGTTCGGGGAGAAGGAGCGGTTCTGGTAAACGATGAGGGTGAAGCATTTATGGAGCGGGTTCACCCTTGGAAAGACTTGGCGCCGCGTGATGTGGTTTCCCGGGCGATTTATATGGAAATGCAAGCAGGGAGATCCGTTTATCTGGATGCGACGAAGCTGGGACGGACATTTAAGGAGAGGTTCCCCAAAATCCATCGCCAGGCGGTGCTTTGCGGCATCGATCCCGAACATGACCTGATCCCGGTTACACCGGCGGCTCATTTTATCATGGGCGGAATTCGTACCGATCTCCAAGGCCGGACTTCGCTTCCGCGGTTGTTTGCCTGTGGGGAAGTCGCTTGCACCGGAGTGCATGGAGCCAACCGGCTGGCGAGCAACTCGCTTTTGGAGGGGGCGGTTTTCGCGCAGAGAGTGGCGGCAGAGCTTTCATCCTACAGCGAGCGGAGTGGAGCGGCGTTTGACGGAGAATTTGTATCTCCAATTTTGTGCAGTGATAAGCAAACTGAGGAAACGATCAAAGACCGCATCCGGGAGATCATGTGGGATCACGCGGGAATTGTTCGCTCGTCCGAGGGGCTTAAACAGGGGCTTTCCCTGTTGGATGAAGTAAAAAAACAAGTGAGACCCGGGATGCTGGAATGTTTAAATATGTTAACAACTGCACAAATCATCATGAAAGCAGCATTGTGGCGCAAAGAGAGCCGCGGAGGTCACTATCGCTTTGACTATCCTGATCCAAGTCCGGATTGGGTGCAAAGGCACAATGTGATTTAAGGGGGACCAAGGATGAACACAGTTGCGTTACGGCAATTTATTCGTGAAGCTTTGAACGAAGACCTGGGAGTCGGGGATTTGACGACCGAAGCGCTCGTTCCTGCCGGGCATCAAAGCTCTTGTGTCTTTATCGCCAAACAACCCGGCGTCATTGCGGGCTTGCCCGTGGCGAAGATGGTGTTTGAAGAGCTGGAGCCGCAGATTGCCTGGACGGCATTGGTCGAGGAAGGGGCGGAAGTGGAAAAAGGGACTCCGGTTGCGCGAATCTCCGGTCCGACGAGTGCCATTTTGACCGGGGAACGGGTTGCCCTCAATCTGTTGCAGCGCATGTCCGGCATCGCCACCATCACCCGCCGGTTGGTAAAGAAACTGGAAGGTTTGAATTGCAAAGTGCTGGATACCCGCAAAACGACACCGGGTTTGCGCCAGCTGGAGAAGTATGCAGTCCGCGTCGGCGGGGGGAGCAATCACCGCTTTGGCTTAAGCCACGGGGTGATGATCAAGGACAATCATATTGCGATGGCGGGCAGTCTGGCCAAAGCGATTGAAAAGGCGCGCAACTATGTCGGTCATATGGTGCAAATCGAAGTGGAAGCGGACACGCTGGATCAGGTTAAAGAGATTTTGAAATACGATGTAGACGCCATTTTGCTGGATAATATGGATCTGGAGACCATGCGGGAAGCCGTACGGCTGATCGATGGAAAAGTGTGGACGGAAGCGTCGGGGGGAATCACACCGGAGACGATTCGCGCGATTGCCGAAACAGGTGTGGATGCCGTTTCGCTCGGCTGGTTAACACATTCGGTCACCTCACTCGATATCAGTTTGGACTTTGAAAAAGGAACGGGGGATGCCTGATGGCGATGGATCTGCTTGGCTATGTCGATATGGAAATGCCTGAACAGTACCGTACGATGGGAAGCGAAGAATTGGATGCGCGAATCCGGAGCGCCAAGGAGCGGCTGGGCAAAGATCTTGTGATCCTGGGACACCATTATCAGCGGGATGATGTGATCAAATTTGCCGATTTTCGCGGTGATTCCCTGCGCCTGGCCCGGATTGGCTCAGAGCAGAAAGAGGCCAAGTATATTATTTTCTGCGGCGTCCATTTTATGGCCGAAACAGCGGATACGCTGGCGCAGGATGAGCAAATGGTCATTTTGCCCGATTTGAGGGCCGGCTGTTCGATGGCGGACATGGCTGATATTGAAGAAGTGGAAGAAGCATGGGAAGTGTTGCAGGAGAAGTTTGGGGACACGATCATTCCGGTCACTTACGTGAACTCCACCGCGGCGATCAAAGCGTTTGTCGGACGGCACGGGGGAACGACCTGCACTTCGTCCAACGCGCATCTCGTTCTGGAGTGGGCCTTTAAACAGAAAAAACGCATCCTCTTCTTGCCGGACCAGCATCTTGGAAGAAATACAGCCTACAAAATGGGCATTCCGCTGGAGCAAATGGTCATATGGAATCCGCAAAGCGGCCAGTTTGAAGAGAACAAAGGGAGTTTGCAGGATACGCGGATGATTTTGTGGAAAGGGCATTGTTCCGTGCATCAAAAATTTACCCCCGAGCAGATTCACCGCATCCGCAAACAGGATCCGGAGATGAAAGTGATTGTCCATCCCGAATGTTCTTTTGAAGTGGTGCAGCTCGCTGATCAGGCGGGTTCAACGGACTATATCATTAAAACGATTGAAGCCGCTCCGCCCGGAAGCAAATGGGCGATCGGAACCGAAGTGAATCTGGTTCACCGCCTGGCGGAGGAGCATCCGGAACAGAAAATCGTATTGCTCAGCACCACCATGTGCCCCTGCCTGACGATGAACCGGATCGACCGTCCGCATTTGCTGTGGGCATTGGAAAGTATCCTGGAAGGCCGCCCGATTCACAGAATCGAAGTGGATGAAGAAACGAAAAAATGGTCCAAAGTAGCTTTGGATCGCATGCTGTCGTTAAAATGAAATGTGGAGGAGTGGAGATATTCCACTCCTTTCTATTTATCGGGCAGCGACCACGAGCCGGAAAAAGAGAGATACATGGTGCCGACAGCCCCTGAGGAGTGGAGGCAAAAAGAAAAACGGGCGCATTCCCCGGCGCCCGATAAACCGTTGCGAGTATCATGAAATTATTTTACACAGGACTTATGAATATAAGCAGTTTGCCCGCTCTTTAAGCGGATTTGAAAGAAATCGCCTGCAGACCCTGTCTTCGTAAGTATGGTGCCCTTGCTTACGCGTTGCAGAACCGATGCGGAAAGCGAGGGAGCAGAACGGATATTGGCAAGATAGGCCGTGACCGTCAGTTTGGATGCAGATGGCTTTGCGGTTGAAACAACCTTTGCCACGGAATGATGGACGTAGGCCGTTTTTCCGCTGCTCAAGCGAATCCGATACCATTCCGTGCTGTCGGCAGTCAATGTAAATTTGCTTCCCTTGCCGGCCTGCGTGAAAATGGCTGAATTCAAGCTGGGACTTGTGCGGATATTGGCCCTGTTAACCGTGATGGCAATCTGGCCGTTCGCCGAATGGAACTGCGGAGCCGGAGTCGGTGCCGGTCCGGTCTTAACGCCCGAGACTTTTACGTAGGGTTTGTAGACAAAACCGGTGCGCCCGTTTGGCAATTTCACCTGGTACCAGTCACCGGAGATCCCGGTCAACGACAGACGCGTTCCCTTTTTTAAGGTGGTCAGAACAAATGACCCTGTGGAAGGGCCGGTGCGCGCATTCACATTTTGTCCGGTAATGATGGCCGTACCCGTGGCAGGCTTTAAGCCGACGCGACTGTCACCCCGCCAATGGTTATCGCTTTTGCCGGAGTGAATCCAGACGGGGGTTCCCTCATAAATCGTGTTGTATAAGGCGATCACATCTTTGTTATTCATGCGGATGCATCCATTGGAAACATGTTTTCCGATCGAATGGGGATTGTTTGTCCCGTGGATGCCATAAGTACGTCCGCGGTCGCCGTTAACGCTGATTCCGTTCCAACGAACCCCGAGAGGGTTGTCGGCCCGTCCGCCGGGAATGTTTTTCCATCCCGGGTTTACGATTTTCACAACAATCGGAAAAGTTCCCTCCGGCGTCAGATTCTTGCTTCGCCCCGTGGCAACGGGATAGGACCGGATCACTTTTCCGTTTTGATAGAGATAGAGTTTATTGGTGGTTTTGTTCACTTCGATCTTGTAATCGGGAAAAGCGGCCGCGTGCGTGTTGTCAGGAAACAGGATCACAATCAGCGCGAGCGCGACAAGACAGGAAAGATAGCGGAGCCATTTATTCTTTGGCAATGAGTCTTCCCCTCCCATTTATGTTTGGGAATTATGCTCGCAACGGACAAAAAATGGCAAATTTCTTCTGTCTATTTCGATCATAATCTATTCATTATGCGATGTGAAGTATTGTTTTTTACGAGATTAGTAAATTATTAAAGATGCGGTCATCCAAATTTATGCACATCACGATGACGGAAGCCTTGCAGTATTCTGTTTCCTTTATTACAATAAAGCAAATTGCACATCGGTAGGAGGAACCGGCTTTGTACAAGATGATATTATTTGATGTCGATGGAGTTTTTTTAAGTGAAGAACGCTGCTTTGATGCTTCGGCCTTGTCGATTTGGGAACTGCTCTACGCTCCGCATTTTTTGGCGGCGGAAAAAGACAGGCATACGACGCAGCCCGGGGAAGAGCAGATTCGATTCATCCGGGAGACCGTGTTTGATCATGACCGCGTTTTGGACTGGATGAAGTCAAAGGGAATCAATTCCAATTGGGATATGGTTTTTTTGGGATTTTCCGCACAGCTTTTGCAGCTTTTGAAAACTCTGGTACCCCGGCATAAAGAAAAGGTGGAACGGTTTTTGCTTGAACCGATTACCGAAGAATCCCTTCGTTCCTTGGCCGGCTGGGGCAAAGCGGAAATCGCCTCGTTCCGGCCATCATTTGCGGCATTTCCCCAACTTTTCAAAGGGAAGCAAGCGATCAGCAAACATGAGTTACTCACCTATTTCAATGAACTCGCTTCCGAGTGGTTTTCCATTCCGGTCACCCAGTTTTCCCGCAACAGCTCATTATGGGAACTGGGATATTCGGTTTATCAGGAATGGTATCTCGGAGCGGAGCTTTACAGGCAGACCGAAGGGAGAGACGCGAGGGAATCGGGCAAAAAAGGTTTTTTATATCAGGAGATTCCGCTGGCACAGCCGGAGAAGATCCGCAAGCTGTTGACCGGTTTGCGTGAGCAAGGGATTACGATCGGCATCGGGACGGGACGGTCCTTCCTGGAAACAAAGGTTCCGTTTGAACAGTTGGATCTCTTCCCGCTGTTTGCGGAAAATCATATTGCGACGGCCACGGATGTCATTGCTGCGGAAGAGGCTTATCCGGAGTTTGCCCCGCTGGGAAAGCCGGAGCCGTATACCTATGTGAAAGCGTATCTGGGCAGAGAAGCTGAAATTTCTGCATGCCTGCGGGAAGCTTTACCGCTTGCCGATGGAAAACAAATTTTGATCGTCGGAGATTCGGTTGCGGATTTCCTGGCCGCCCGCAAGATGGGGTGCGATTTTGCCGCCACCTTGACCGGGTTGACGGGGCAGGCGGCACGGGCGAAATTTGAAGAGTTGGGTGCTGATTTTATCCTGGAAGATGTGACTTGCCTGGAGAAGATTTTTGCGAACGGGTCCGTTTAGGTTGACTATAAGAATCGATTTTTAGCATAATAATAAAGAGGTGTAACAATTTGATTTAACTCCCTTGGCCTTTGCCAAGGATCTATTTTTAATGATTACATAGGAGGGTTTGATATGGCTAAATATGAATTGCCGGCTTTACCCTATGCTTTTAACGCTCTGGAACCGCATATTGATGCGCAAACCATGGAAATTCACCATGATCGCCATCATGCAACCTATGTCAACAATCTGAATGCTGCGATTGAAGGGCAAAACGTAGGGGAAAAAACGGTGGAAGAGCTCATCTCCAACCTGAATGCCTTGCCGGAAAGCATTCGCACCGCTGTCCGCAACAATGGTGGCGGTCATGCCAACCACAGCCTTTTCTGGCAAATTCTCAGCCCGAACGGCGGCGGACAACCGACCGGCGAAGTAGCCAAAGCCATTGACGAAACCTTCGGCAGCTTTGACGCATTCAAAGAAAAATTTGCCGATGCTGCGGCCAAACGTTTTGGAAGCGGCTGGGCTTGGCTCGTTGTCAAAGACGGCAAACTGGAAATCCTCAGCACCCCGAACCAGGACAATCCGCTGATGGACGGCAGCGGAACCCCGATCCTCGGGCTCGATGTTTGGGAGCATGCTTATTACCTCAAATATCAAAACAAACGTCCGGAATACATTAAAGCATTCTGGAACGTGGTCAACTGGGAAGAAGTAAACAAACGCTTCCTCGCTGCACGCGGCTAATATATCAGGTACAAAAAAACCTTCAGCCTTTCCCGGCTGGAGGTTTTTTGCATCTTTCGGGTGCCGGGGGCGAATCGAACAGAGTACGCGTTTGTCCGGATTAACTGGCAGGAACTTACTATTGAGGTGCACAGAGGATTGCTATAGAATGACTGATGTAAAATTAAAATACTTGTATTTAATTTCACCCCTTTCAGGCGCAGGTTCATTCATAAAACGGCGGTGTGAAAGGGAATAAACAATAGGGGAGGTAATTGAGTGAATATTGCGAAAATAACCTTCCCGCTTGTCGTTTCATTCTTGCTGACGCTGGGGATATTGCCCTTTCAACAGCGTCAGGCTGAAGCGGAGAAGAAGATCACACTGGTCAAGATGAAACAAGAGAGTGTTGCCATGAAAATGAAACAGCAATTACAAGCGGGTTTTAACTATAAAGACTGGACAAATAAGACCACGTTTGCGGACGCAGCGGTTCAATACGTGACGAGGAAATATCATTTACGACAAGTCAGCAAGAGCGACAGGGATATGCGCAGGGAACCCAAAGTGAAACATCATCCGGAACGGCATCGCCCCAAGATGCGTGTTTCGCCGGAGGAATTAGCCCTCCTGGCCCACACCGTTTACGGGGAAGCGCGCGGAGAATCGTTTAAGGGACAAGTGGCTGTGGCCGCCGTCATTCTCAACCGCGTCCAAAGCGATGAATTTCCTCATTCCATTCGCGGGGTGATCTACCAGCCCAACGCTTTTACTGCGGTCGATGACGGGCAGATTCATTTAAAACCGGATCAGGAAGCGTATCGGGCGGTAAAAGAAGCGCTGGCAGGGGCGGATCCGACGCATGGAGCCCTTTATTATTACAACCCTGAAATTGCCACCTCCACCTGGATGGAGAAAAAGGCGAAGCACCGAAAAGCGATTCACATCGGCAATCATCTGTTTCTGAAATAACCATCTCCTTTTTCTTTTGCTCGGTGTTTAAAATAGTGTAGAATATAAAAATACGGCTTCCCCTCATAATCACGGTCCATAACTCGCACACTACCTTCAAGGAGGTGGTTTGCATGCCGAGGCGGGGGAGAAATCGCCTGTTGGTTCCGGGTGCTGAAGAAGGGGTGAACCGCTTTAAAAAAGAAGTGGTAAACCAGGTGCTCGGGACGAATATAACCAATCCGGAAGACGTAAAAATGGAAGTGGCCAAACAGTTTGATATCCCCCTCCGGAAAAGAGGAGGAAATGGAGACATCCGGGCAGAAGATGCAGGGAAAATCGGCGGGTTCATCGGCGGAAACATGGTAAAAGAAATGGTCCGCTTGGCGCAACGGTCGATGGCTCGGAAAGATTGAAAGATGGTTAATATTGCTCATAAAAAATGTGGATTTTATCCATTGACGGGACGGGAAAAGTATAATGGGGATGAACGGTGCAAAGGGGGGGAATCGCTATCGAACGCATATTGCTGCTTTCAATGGGATTTGGGACAGGCCATAATGCTGCTGCGAAAGCGTTAGAATGCCAATTTGCAAAACAACGGCCGCATCTTTCGGTTGAAGTGGTCGACCTTTTAAAATTGATTCCTGGATCCTTCCATCCCCTGTTGCAATCCGGTTATCAGGGTATGTTGAATAAATTTCCAACCCTGTATCATTACCTTTATGATTGGACTCATCACAATAAAATTATTCGCTATGTCTCGAGCGAGATGATCGAAAAAATGGGTTGGACGATCCGGAAAAAACTGAGCCAGCTCTTTCCGGATGAACCGGCGCGCATTGTGACGACCCATCCCTTCGGCACACTGCTCTGTCCGGCTGACTGGGAAAACGTTCTTACTGTCGGCGTGGTTACCGATTATGAGTTGCACCCGATTTGGCTCGCCAGGGTTCCGGATGTTTTGTGTGTACCGAAACAGTTGCTCAGGCGCGGGGATCTGGAACGCATTCAATGGAAAACGGGATTGAAATTGCTGGAAACGGGCATCCCGATCAATCCCGCGTTTTATGAAGAAGTTTCCGCTTTGGAGGCCCGCTTGCAGTTGGGGCTTGATCCAAACCGGCCCGTGGTGCTCATCATGGGCGGCGGTACAGGCCTGGGTCCGCTGGAACAAATTGTCGAAGAGCTGAAGGGATTCACCTGGATTCAGTTTGTCGTTTTAACCGGAAAAAACCACAATCTCTACCAACGTCTCAAGAAAAAACACGATTGTCCCCATATTCTCATTGAAGCGTTCCGGCGCGATGTGGCCTTGTTCATGTCGGCTGCTGATCTGCTTGTGACAAAACCGGGTGGCCTGACGATCAGTGAAGCGATTGCCAAGCGATTACCGATGTTTCTTTTTGAGGCTTTTCCCGGCCAGGAAGAAGCAAACCAGCAGTATTTATTGCATCATCGGGTGGCGATGATTACACGTCCCTCCACCATTCGCATTCAGATTGAAAAATTTTTTTCGCCCGGCTTTAATCGCCAGCGGATTCGTGAGAGATTTACGCCGCTTCTCTCACCGGGAGCAAGCCGGCGGATCGTGCGCGAAACACTGACGGCGAAAGAGCCTGTTGTACAGACTTTATGAAGATCGTGCGAGCCGATCTTGATAAAGTCTGTTTTTCTTCAGGCACTTGCAAAAGATATTTTGGCGCGAATATGCTTAAGCTAAGGGGGGATACGGTTTGAAACTGGTTACATACAAAGTGAAAGAGGACGACCTGAACATTCATACCCGCGATGATGCCGGGGCGAGGTTCGGTTGGATTATCGGCCGGCATGTGGTTGATGTCGGATTTGCGCAAAAGTGGCTGGAAGTAGAAAAAGGTGTTTCCCTTCCGTACGAATTGGCCACCGATCTGCTATCTTGTTTAAAACGAGGGGAGGGGGAACTTGTTTTACTGAAGGAACTGGATCGGCTGATTCGTTTGCAGCCGCTTGAGCGATTGTTTGTCGAGGGGGAACCTGTCACCATTCCCCTGCAAGAGGTAAAATTGTTTTCCCCGCTTCCGGTTCCACCCAGCGTCCGTGATTTTTACGCCTTTGAACAGCATGTGAAAACCTGCCGGGCCCGACGCGGCCTTGATATGGTTCCGGAATGGTACCAGATTCCTGTCTTTTATTTTTCCAATCACCATGCGGTTGTCGGCCACCAAGATGTAGTGAAGAAGCCGTCGTATACCCATTGCCTCGATTTTGAATTGGAAATTGCCTGTATTATCGGGAAAAAAGGAAAAAATATTGCCCGTGACAAGGCACTGGAGTATATCGCCGGCTTTACGATCATGAATGACTGGAGCGCCAGGGATGCGCAGCGGCAGGAAATGGCGGTAGGTCTGGGCCCGGCCAAGGGAAAAGATTTTGCCACATCGCTCGGTCCGTATCTGGTCACTCTGGATGAACTGGAGGACCGTAGGCAGGGCGAGCGCTGGGATTTACAGATGACCGCGCGCATCAACGGCCGCGAAGTCTCCAGGGGCAATGTCAAGGATCTCTATTGGACATTTGCGCAAATGATTGAACGGGCCTCGTCCGAATGTGTATTGGCCCCCGGTGATGTGATTGGCTCCGGCACGGTGGGCACCGGCTGTATCTTGGAATTGGGGGAAGAAGTGCATCGCTGGCTGGAACCCGGTGATCAGGTTGAACTGGAGATCGAGAGGCTCGGCGTTTTGAAAAACGAAATTATTTGACATTGGATCTTGACAATCAGGGTTATCCATTCCATAATAATTTCAACTATGTCACGATAAAGAGAATATCCTTCATTTCTTATCAAGAGTGGTTGAGGGACTGGCCCGATGAAGCCCGGCAACCGTTTTGCCCGTATGGGCAAACAAGGTGCTAATTCCTGCAGTGCATCTGGCACTGAGAGATAAGAAGGCAAAGGTTTTTCTTGGAACAGAACCCTCTTCTTATCTGAAGGGGGTTTTTATTTTGGATCAGGAGGGGAAGAGCGTGGAACAAGTTCAGGTGGCACTTCTCGGTTTGGGAACAGTGGGAAGCGGAGTTTTTAAGATGATTCAGCAGAATCAGGATGTGATCGCCCGGCGCACGGGCAGATTTTTCAATATTCGTTCCATTCTGGTCAAAAACCTCGAGAAAAAGCGGGAAATACAGGAGATCCATCATCTGTTGACCGACGATTATAACCAGATTTTGCGCCAGCAGATCCATGTTGTCATTGAGGCGATAGGAGGTGTTGAACCAGCCCGCACCTATCTGATCGAAGCGATCAAAAAAGGGTGTCATGTCGTGACAGCCAATAAGGAGTTAATCGCCAAACACGGCCGCGAGCTGGAAGAACTGGCGGAACAGCATGGGGTACGGCTCTTGTATGAAGCGAGTGTCGGCGGCGGAATTCCGGTGATCGGCACCCTGGAACATTTCCTGAAGGCAAATCATGTTTATCGGATTTGCGGGATATTAAATGGAACGACGAATTATATCCTGTCGCAATTGAGTGAGCAAAAACGCGAATACACAGAAATTCTGAAGGAGGCGCAGGAAAAAGGATATGCTGAAGCTGACCCCTCCTCCGATGTCGAAGGGCGTGATGCGGCTTATAAATTGTCCATTTTAATCCGGCTGGCATTTGATGCCGATGTTCCCGTCGAGCAAATTCGCTGCCGGGGAATTACCGACGTTACTTCAGGTGAGCTGGAACTGGCGGACAGGCTCGGCTATACGGTAAAACTGTTGGCCCAGGCGGAGCAATTTGGCGAAAGCGGGCCGATCGCCTGTTCTGTCTGTCCGACGCTCATTCCTAAATCGCATTTGCTGTCAAAGGTAAATGATGTATACAATGCCGTTTACCTCGAGGGTGACCGGATTCAGGATCTCACCTTGATCGGGCAGGGAGCGGGTGAAAATCCGACTGCCAGTGCCATGGTCGAAGATTTGTGCAACATCGAACGCTGGCAGTCCTTCCGACGGGTCAAAAAGGCCGAACCCTGGATTGTCGAAGGGGCGGCAGAAGCGGGAACACAGTTTATTTACTTGCGCTCGGGAGATGCGGTTACGGAATCTGACTGGGAGGAGCAGGTAAAGCGCTGGAGCGGTCGGGGAATGGAGTTCCACGGCTGGGCGTTCAGGCAGAAGGAGAGGGAAACGGAAATCGGCTGCATCGTATCGGGATGGAATGAAGAGACAGAGGCGGATTTGATCACAAAAACGGGACGGAATGCACAAATCGTCACCAAGCGTCCGGTCTTTTTGGGAGGATCAGTGAAAAGCAAAGAAGAAAAAATGGCGCGATTGACAGTTGGATAAAACTGCGGGGGATTACGGTATTTTGTGACGAAGGAACCGGGAGCAAAGAACAGCACCAAGATCCGGTGACTTTTTTTGAAACTCCGTTACGAGGCTGAGACGGACATCTTCGGCATGTTCGTCTGTTTTTTTACAAAAAAATCGTCCGACGGGGACAAAAAACGAAGTTTGGATGCGAATAATAGATTGGGTGACAAAAAGCCCCCCTGCCAACGAGGGGGAGGGAGGGATACGAAGTTGTCGTGCTGCCTTTCTTTATTATACTCCTTTCCTCCTCCGACTGTCAGAATGAATTCGATAGAAAAGGATCGGAATTTTAAACGGTTCTGTTGTTTGTCCGATGCTTTTATCAATAGATGTTATAAATGGTTTATCGAATGATTTGATTATTATATCAAATAGAAATTTGTGACAAATTTGTTTCCGTTCTTACCCCGTCCAGCCTTTTCTCCGGCTCTTGACCTGATCCCGTGAAAAGCGGCCTGTCGCACGGTGGACTGCAAGAGGGAGTTTTTGTCATTGATGTGTGGTCGATTGCTCAGCCTTTTTTAAAAGTGAATCAAGCGAGACCCATTCATACCGGATTTCTTCTACTTCCTGATCCCCGATCCAAGAGGTTTCCGAGTTCACGGGGATGGCACCGAGCTTTTCATAAAAGCGCCTGGCAGGATTGTCTTTTATTACATAGACCACGAGAGAATTGCATCCTTGCTTTTGTAACGATTCGGCGAGCTGCCGCATCAACCGGGTTCCGAGTTGTTGTCTCTGTACTTCTTGCAAAAGGTAAAGCGCATAAACCTCTCCGGTTTGCACCGGCTGTTGGCTTCGGATTTTGCCGCCGCAGATGAATCCGGCGATTTTTTCTCCGGTGTTTCTGCCACATACGTCACACTGTCACTGCGCAGATGTTTTTCCCAGCGGGCTGCGCTCTCTTCCGGATTGAGACTGGTCAAATAATCCTCTGACACGATGCCTCTGTACGTGGTTTGCCAGCTTTTCACATGCACTTTGGCGATTTCCTGGGCATCTGCGATCATCGCAGGGCGAATATTCATAAGAACCCCCCCTTGAAAGGAATGACATTGCCACCCATCAGCCGTCATTGTTTCATCGCCCGGAAGGAACAGAAGCTTCCGGGCTTATTTCGTTTTAATATATCATAGCGGAAAAAAGATTTGAGAGGAAGAAGGATGCTCCATCGGAAAGCGATGGCTGAAAGTTGGCAGATGTTCAGGTGAAGCGGGGGAGTGTTTTTCAGCCGCGTCCTTTATGGAAAGTAACCGGGGGCAAAGAGAAACGCCCGGATCCGGCAGACTCCGCTTTAATAACTCTTTCAACAATCTTTGTTTTCTTTGACTTGCTGTCCCATGCCTTGGGGAAAATGGTAAAATGTTTGGGATCAGGAGTGCGGGACGGAGTAATGAAAGAGGAGAGGGGCTCTGCCGCAAAGAGGGGACGGGGCGGGGATGAGGTTCCGGAGCTGTTCAAAAAGGCAGTCCATGCTCTTCAAGGAATCGTTATGAGATCATATGGGAAAGGGATAAGTCAGATGGGAAAAACGGAGTATCAGCATAAAGTTCGCTTGAAAAAAGGACAGGTGATTGAAGTTCCGATCCGCCGCATCGGCATCAACGGCGAAGGGATCGGTTACCATCAGCAACAAGTAGTGTTTATTGACGGCGCTATCCCTGGAGAAATCGTCAGCGCCCGCGTCACTCAGGTGAAACCTTCGTTTGTCCGGGCGAAGCTCATCAAATGGAAAAAGAAGTCAGCCTACCGGGTCGAGCCGCGTTGTCCGGTTTACCATCAATGCGGCGGCTGCCAACTGCAACACATCGATCGGAGAATGCAGCGACGTTTGAAACGGGAGTTGCTTGAGGAGGCATTTGCCAAATACACCCGGCTTTCCACGATTCCGATCGAGCCGACGATTACCATGGATGATCCCTGGTTTTACCGCAATAAAGCACAGCTTCCTGTCAGCATGATCGCGGGAAAGGTCGTGATGGGGATGTATTCTGCCTCATCCCGGCGTTTGGTCGATGTGAGTGATTGCTTGGTGCAGCATCCTCTTATCAACAAAACGTTGCAAACCGCCAGGGATATATCGGAGAAACTGGGAATCTCCATCTATGATGAGAAGAAGCATGAAGGGGTTTTGCGTCATCTGGTGGCGCGAATTTCCTTTGCAACCGGGGAAATACAACTGGTTCTCGTGACCAGGACGAAAACTTTCCCGCAGGAACAAGCCTTTGTTGCGGAAATGTGCAAACAGGCTCCGCAGGTGAAAAGCATCATCCTCAATCACAATCCGAACCGAACCTCGTTGGTTTTGGGTGAGAAAAACCGCCTGTTGTGGGGGAAAGAAAAACTGGAAGAACGCATCGGTGATCTGGTTTTTCTGCTGTCCCCGCGTGCTTTCTTTCAATTAAACCCGTTGCAGACGGAAAAGCTTTATGATGAAGTGGCCAAGGTGGCTCACCTTACCGGAACGGAAACGGTTGTCGATGCGTATTGCGGTGTGGGAACGATCGGGCTTTGGCTGGCGGCAAAAGCCAAACGGGTGATCGGGGTGGAAGTCATTCCCGATGCGGTTGCTGATGCGAAAGAGAATGCAAAGCGAAACGGGATTGAAAATGCCGAGTTTTACACAGGGCAAGCGGAAGCGCTTTTGCCTGTCTGGGCCGGAGAAGGGCTGCGGCCGGACGTCGTGGTCGTCGATCCGCCCCGAACCGGTCTGCATGATGCTTTGATCGACACCCTTCTCAACCTTAAAGTGCCGCGGATCGTCTATGTTTCCTGCAATCCGGCCACGCTGGCCAAAGATTGCGACCGTTTGCTGCGCGGGGGCTACAGCCTGAAAAAAGTGGTCCCGCTTGACATGTTCCCGCAAACGGCACATGTCGAGAGTGTGACATTGATGACAAGGGAGGATCAATAGAAGGGCTGAAAAACTTGTAAATAAAGGGTTTCCAGGCATTGAGCTTTTGCGGAATCACTGTGTTGGCAGTGACAATGTCAGGAAACCCGGATGATTATTATCAGATAAATGAAATTTTTATAATATACTTACATAAACGGTACCTGCCTGGGAGTATCACGAAAGTTCATTGTTTATTCCCGATTGCTGATTTGGTATGTGCTTTATTCTTCTTCCGGAGCTTATTCTGGTTTTTTTCAAAAACATATTTAGATCATTCCATAAATTGTGCCAGTCGTTCATCGAACTTTTCCGGTTCCTTGGGAATGGACGTTATGCAAGAAAAACCGGAAGCAGTATTTCATCAACCAATAACTCAAGCCGGTTTCTGTCAATCACATCTTTCCGCAGAAGATTTTCTACACGGATCAAGTCAAAAGGCAGGGTCAGTGTCGCATCGCTGACCTCTTTTATTTTTTCACCCCTGTTTTTGGCGAACCCGAGCAATTTACGCATGACCAGGATATTTTTATTTGTGGCGTTAACTTCAATTTCAATCTTTTTTTTGCGGTCTTGCCCTATCTCAAATAAAATCGCATTCATTATTTCAGGTCCAATCTCTGCATAAATGCTTTGATAAAGTGTAAGCAACTGTAGCAAGTCACCACGCAGGCTTCCTGTGTCCTCAATCCTGTCAATCAATTCACCGCCCAGTATGTTCGTCATTTTATATACCATTATTTCGCGAATCAAATCATATTTGGTTTTCCAGCGGCGGTACATTACGGTACGGCTTGTTTTTGCGGCTTGCGCGATTTGCTGAAATGTAAGATTGGTATAGCCAACTTTTTGGATCATTTCTATAGTGGCATCATAAATGCTTTCACTCAGTGCGTCTCCGCGCCTGCGCATGTTCCTGCCTGAATTGTTCATTCCTGTGTCCAACCTCTTTCCAGCAATAATTAAGTATACAAGTAAGTTTTGCAACTGGTTCTAAAACATTATACCATTTTGTCGGGATTAAAATAAGGTACATGTTGCACCTTATTTTAAAAGCGTGTATACTTATAAGGTGCAAAGTGTACCTTAAGGGGTGGAGATATTGGAAAAAGAAAAATTACCAAAAGGAATTATCAGCATCGCGTGGATTTTAGTGTTCGGTGCACTCCCGCCGATGCTGGATACCACCATTGTCAATATTGCAGTAAATAATTTGGCAAAAGTGTTCTCTGCCAGCTTTGTCGTTACGCAATGGGTTGTGACCGGATATGTCTTGGCTTTGGGAATTGCCGTTCCATTTTCCGGTTGGATGATGCGAAGGTTTGACGGCAAAAAAGTATATATGAGCGCAATGGGCTTGTTTTTGGCAGGATCTCTGCTATGCGGCCTTGCATGGGATATGCAGAGCTTAATCGCATTTCGCGCGCTGCAGGGCTTTGCTTCAGGCATCATAATTCCAACGCTTACCGCCTTGATTGTGCAAGCCGCCGGCAGTGAAAACTTGGGGCGTATCATGTCCATTGTCGGGCTTCCGATTGTTTTTGGCCCGATTGTCGGGCCGGTCATCGGAGGATTGATTTTACAGCACCTACAGTGGCAATGGTTGTTTTTTGTAAACCTTCCTATTGGGGTTATTGCAATATTTATTACAAAATGGAAGCTGCCGAAGTTCGAGGCTGTGGATAAATCTGCAAAACTGGACTGGTTTGGTATTCTGTTGCTGGCAATGTTATCGGGGATGTTTGTCTTTGGAGTGACGGAGATCAGGACACAGAGCATGCGAGCAACAGGCATCCTTGCATTTGTGATTGGCACCGTCTCGCTGATTGCATACTTGCTTTATGCATGGAAGAGAAAGGATCAGGCATTGATACCGCTGGATTTGTTCAAATCAAAAAATTTCAGCGCATCGTTTCTTTCTTTATTTTTAGCCGGATTCGCCACCAATGGGCCTATGCTTCTCTTTCCGATGTTTTTTCAAAATGTACGCGGCCTGAACGTCATTACATCGGCACTTTGGCTGATTCCCCAAGGTGTGGGAACGCTGGTAATACGGACTTTGGTCGGCAAAATGACTGATAAGTTCGGAGCCAGGTTTGTCGTATTGCCTTCAATCGGCATAACCATCATTGCTACGCTTCCATTTGTATATTTTGATGCCGGAACAGCGCAGTGGCTCATATGGCTTGTACTGTTCGTACGCGGAATAGGCGTTGGAGGAATCACGATCCCTGTGATGAGTGATTCTTACGTAGGACTTCAGAAGCCGCAGGTCCCGGCAGCCAGCGTTGCCACCCGCATTATCCAAAACGTTGGGGCCGCCTTTGGCTCCGCAATTTTGGCAACAGTAGTCAGTAACGCTCAATATGTGAAGGATGTTACGGCAGTTAACATTACTGATGCTTACCACACAGGATTTATTACGAGCTTAATCTTCATGGTGATTAGCATTCTGCCCGCACTGTTTTTGACAAATAAACTGATGGGCAAACCTATGGAGTCTAAAGGATGCTAAAGCAATAGGATCAGCTTATATACAAAACCTGTCCGATTTTTTCGTGGCAGGTTTTGCTTTTAATATTAATTAAATGTAGATATGTTCCCTCGTACTTCAGTTTCTCCAAAACAACAAAAAACTGATCGACATGTTTTCGCATTCACAGGATTTGAAAATCGGCCCAAGACATCAATCTGAGAGGAAGAAGGTTATATGGATTTCTTAAGGGACGAAATCATGAATGGTTGGGATAAGGATCTGGTGACAATCAATGATGGAACACTTGATCCGTTTGACCTGACACAGCAAACCAAAGAAATTCTTGCAACGGTTGGATTACCGATGAATGCAGAAGAAATGAAAGAAGATCCTTTTTATATCCATTTTTATAACGAACCCCGTTTAGCTCAAGGCGGTGATTATATCATTCTAGGTGATAATGAAGGAAGCGAGATAGGAATATATGTTGAAACAGGGGAACTCTATTTTTTAAGTGCTGATCCAGTTTCTGTACAAAGGAGATTTATTAATTCGGATATAGGGAAATTCCTTATGTTTTTAAAGATCTATTTGCGTTACCGCCCTCAGTTGGTGAATGCGATGGAGTGCGAAGATGATGAAGAAAAGAGATCAGTAATAGTGAATGAGATTAAACGGCAATTTAATCAAGCGGATTCAAAAGCTTTATCGGATGAAGAGTCATATTGGTCTGTTATACTTGAACAGGTTGAAGAGGGATTGTCCTGTTGACACACAACAGCTGTACATAGCTGGTTTGCAAATCAACGCGCCTGCGACGGGGATCTTTACGGTGTTGCTCAAATTATTTTCATTGTCAAAATTGTTGGCAGCGAGCAAAGCAGGTTTGTTTTCAAAAAACGGTTATGTAACGCGCACCGCTGTTTTTATTCACATTTTTTTCTACAATATTTAAATGTTTAGCAGGTTAACTGTCGGTGACGGTCGAATATAGGTTCTTATCCGAAGCTCACACTTTGGCTTACAATGTGGCTGATCATGACAAAAGGGGATGAAACACCTTGGAGCTTGTATTTCGCATCATCAGACCGAAAGACGCCCCCTTTCTCAAGGATTTTTTGACTATGGCGCTCACTGTTCCCGGGGATGGAGCCGCAGAGGAGAGTTTGCTTGAGAAACCGGAGCATCGGCGGTATTTGGACAACTGGGGACAACCGGGAGATTTGGGTTTTTTTGTTGCTTTGAAAAAGGAGAAAAAGCCGATCGGGGCTGTCTGGTTTCGTCAGTTCAGCAAAGAGGAACCCGGGTTCGGCTTCGTTGACGAGGCAATTCCCGAACTGATTCTGGCTGTGTTGCCGGAATATCAAAATCAGGGGCTGGGCCGGCAACTGCTCACCCGTCTGATTGACCAGGCACGGCTCGAAGGGTATCCGGGATTGTCTGTGACGGTTCATAAAAACAACCCGGCCAAGGGTTTGTATGACCGCCTTGATTTTAAAGTGAAGCGTGAGGAAGGCAATTATCAGGTGATGGTTCGTTCGTTTCGGTGAAGGTTAAAATAGAGGAAACGTTCAGCCGGTTGCAGGAACGGCCAGACGTCGGTGGTCAACGAATCCCGCTGGCAAAACGGGGGTCTGAACCGCTTTGCCGGCGGGATTCGTCTGCATCGTTCGCAGTCGGCAGGCGGGGGATGCTAGCCTGTCACCAGCCAACGTTCATTTTCTTCAACCAAATAACCGGTGATCGTGATTGTATCTCGGTCTGTTTCGGCTTGTTGCCGCAGCTGGGCAACTTTTTTTGTGTATGTCCGCTGGGCTTCTTCTTCCCAGAAACTGAAGATCAGGTAACGGACAGGGGGATGGATCGCTTTTGCCACCATTCCGCCGAACATGCCTGCGCTTTGGGCGAGCGCCGGATTCCAAACCGTTTGCTGGACGTTGAGAAAGTGTGTCTCCTGACCAGGGGCAATCATGCAGTCAGCGGCCCGCAGCCATTTTCCCTTTAAGGTGCGGGTGATGCTGCCTTTGTCCGGGATTTCCATGATGATATCGGCCAAGGTGACGGCAATGGATTCGTACGTCTGTTGCTGGTGGTTCGCCTGAAAAATGGTGTCATGAAGTGAGGCCATAAACTGATCATAAGCGTGTTGATCCCGCCAGCAGGAGAGGATGCAAGCCTCAGAGGGACGATGTCGGTTCCAGCCGCCCCGCTGCCAGTAAAATCCGTCTGCGCCCGCCAGATCCTTCCAGGACTCCTGTGCTCTGGAAAAGTCAGCCCGCTTTTCTTCAGGCACTTGGCAGACGATCCATTTGATCAGCATGTGCTTTATTCCTCCTTTCCGATCGGAATCGCGCATTTCAAAAAGAGAAAAAGTCTTTCCAAATGAAAAGGGAGGATGTGGACAAAGTTCAATAGGAGGGAATGGGTGTTTTTGTGCTGCGAAGGAAGCGGGAGCTTTGATATTCAGGGTGCGAACGGAAGTCAGTCTGATGCGATGTTTCATCCATTGAACTCTTTCATTAATTTTACCAAAGGTTTGTACGGGCAAAAATACTTTCCTTGCTTTCTCACCGGCTTTCGGGTCTTCCGGACGGGGGCCGGATTTTGTTCCTGCCGGCTATGGGGATGTTCTGGCACATATGCAAGAAATATAACCTCTGAGAGGTGAACATGATTTTGAATTTCCGTCGTTCCCTGTTTTCTGCAAATGCCTTGATCCCCTGGTCTATTGCCACAAATGCTCGTCCGCAGTCGCGGGTATGGTGAAAAATGGATTGTTTCGGTTGAGGCAACAAAACAACAAATCAGATTAGAAGGAATGTGAGACAGAGATATAAAAAATATTCTATGAAAAGTCTGTGAGATGATCCTTCTCGGAGTTAATCGCAAACCGATCATCTTGCCGTTTTTGGCCCTGGATGTTTTTGTCGGAATCAGGGAATCCAAATCATTGGAAAGACGGTGTGCGGCCGGAGGTGATCAGATGAAAAGTTTGGATTGTCCCTGATTTGAACGGAAGATCATCTGCCTGTTGCCGGCCAAACCGGAAAGAATACCGGAAGAAAGAAGAAGGGATTAAGAAAGGGATGGTTATGAGCAAGGATAAAGAATTTGAGCAATTGATCGACTATTACGAAAAAAATATTTTGCAAACGATTCAACATGGGGGACCGGAGCCGTATTTAACCGATTTAACGGGATATTGCCGCTTCTGCGGGAGCCGCAAAAGCAGAACCGGGCTGAAACTGGTGCTCGATCTCGACACCGATCTCGAACTGCCTGCCTGCTTTCAGTGCATTGAGGAGCAGCAATTGCCCGTTTCCACCACCCGGAATGCATTGGAATTTGAAGCGATCACGCAGGCGATTTTGCGATTGAAGTCAATGCTTTAAAGGAGGTGAGGCCTTATGCGTATCTTCATCGGCGAACCGCCGCAGGCATAATGGTTATCATTGTTTTCAATGAGCCGCTTTCGACAAGCGGCTCCTCTTTTGCCTGTGCAGGTCTTTTCAGCGGGCTTGGATTCAAACAGGCATATTAGAGGCGGGCTCAATCTTTATGATAAAAATTGTAACCGATGTGATCTGCGGTTTAATCCCCTCCGGAAACCGGTTCAACGTCGTAGATGTCTGCAAAGGAGATGGTGTAAAGATGACGCCCGTCGGCGAGGCAGAGGCGGCGTTCGTGAGGGATGATTTTTTGGATGAAGCCGCATCGTTCCCGGGGCCGGCGGTTTTCCACATAACGGATGAGCAAGGGGAAATCGCTGTGAAGGGCCTCCAAAATCAGCCTGTTGATTTCATCCCACCGGTCGTTATCCAGTTCCGGCGGGATGAAATCATCGGCACGGGCCCGCTGTTCGGCCAGCGCCTGACGATGTTCCGGCAAAAACATGCGGCTTCCTTCCCACAGCATATTTTTACGATCGAGAATTTCACTCATCGGTAATGACCTCCAATCTTTTGTGCCCGTTCATAGGCCTGGCCGGACGGGGTTAGGGAGATGGCGCGCACAATCGAAGTCGGGCCAAAGCGCTGCCTGATTTCATCCATGACATAGCCGAGCTTCCATTTTTTTTCACGGTCGTCAAACAGATGGAGCTGGATGGCGTCATCGGATGCAAATCCGCCCAGGCTGACGCCGAGAGAGCGAATCGGCTGGCCGTCCCAGAAACGGAGGAACAGATTCCAGGCATGATGAAAAAGATCCATGGTCTGGTTGGTCGCCTCCGGCATTTTCATCTGGCGGTAAAAGCCGGTGGGAAAGTCAAAGTCGGCACCGCGGCAGCCGACGCTTACCGTCTGCCCGAGCAAATGGTGACGGCGGGCGCGGCGGCATACTTCCTCGCACAGTTCCAACAGGACGACCTGAATCTCCTCCGCTGTCCGGTAATCCCGCGGCAAGGTCATATGGTGGCCGATCGCCTTTTGGCTGTGAAAGGTTTGCGGCGTGACTGGAGAGAGGTCAAATCCGTTGGCGGTCATCCAGAGCACATGACCGTTCACGCCCCATTTCCGCTTCAGGCGTTCGAGCGGGAAACGCGCCAGTTCACCAATGGTGCGGATGCCGATCGAACGCAAATGGCGTCCCATCCTTTTTCCCACTCCAAACAGTTTTTCCACGGGAAGCGGCCACAAATCTCTCTGCAAATTGTCATGCGTCAGGGAGAAAATGCCGGTCTTCCTCTTTTTGGCGAATTGATCGCAAGCCATTTTGCTCAGCACTTTGTTGGGACCGATGCCCACCCGGGCGTAAACTCCCAGTTCCGTGCGGATCGCCGCCTGGATTTTGCGTGCGATCGTCAGCGGGTCGCCAAACAGCTTTTCGCTTCCGCTGATGGAAACAAATTGTTCATCAATGGAATAAGGTTCAACCAGATCGCTGAAACGTTCCAGAATTTCCGTGATGGAAAGCGAGGCTTTGAGATAGAGCCCCATGCGCGGACGTACCACAGTCAAATGGGGACAGAGTCTGGTCGCTTCGCTCAAGGTGATTGCATTTTGAATGCCGTATGATTTGGCGAGCGGGCAGGCTGCGAGAATGACGCCCCCGCGCCGCTCGGGATCGCCGGCCACGACGACCGGTTTTCCCTCCAGTTCAGGGCGCAGTGCTTTTTCGATGCTGGCATAAAACGATTGAATATCGACGAGAAAAACCACAGATTCCATAGTCCTTCACCTGAAATGCGAACATATGATTGGTTCTGATAAGATTATATGCAAATATATGTTCGGGTAACACCGAAAAATGTTTCCAGTTTGCCCTGAAAAATTGATCCGGATAAGATGAAAACGAAGAGCAAATTTTCGGGAAGGAGAAAACGGGGATGGAGCAAACGGTCATTTTTTACAACGGGCAGATTGCGACACTCGATCCCGCCTGTCCGTATGCGGAGGCGATTGTCAGCAAAGGCGGACGCATTGTGGCAGTGGGAACGAAGGAGGAACTGTTGCTGGACTTCGGACGGGCCGGTCATCAGAAAGTGGATTTGATGGGAGGATATGTTTATCCGGGATTGACGGACAGCCATATTCACCTCTCCGGTGTCGGACAAAAGATGCGTATGCTCGATTTAAGCCTCTGCCAAACCGGAGAAGAGATGTTGAAGGAGATTCAAAAGCGGGCGAGAGAAGCGAAAGACGGGGAGTGGATTTTGGGATTGGGGCTGGACGAAAACCGATTGCAGGGGGATGTTCCGTCCTTGAAGGAACTGGATGAAGTGAGCAAAGGGCATCCGGTGTTCCTGACCCGGGTCTGCTTTCATGCTCATCTCGTCAATACCGCTGCCTACCGCTTGGCGGGGATCGGAGAAGATCAGTCCGATCCCGAGGATGGCGCATTTGGCCGGGATGAATCAGGGAAGCTGAACGGTTGGGTTTATGAAAATGCATCCAACGCCTTTTATGCGGCCATGCCAAAACCCGATCTCAGAGAAAAAAAGGATACCATTCGCCAAGCGGTCAAAGCGGCGCTGGCCAGCGGCTTGACAGCAGTACATACGGAAGACTTGCGCTTTTTTGAAAGTGTGGAGGAAATGGTGGCAGTCTGGCGCGATCTGGTCGAAGAGGGGCTTTTTTTGCGGACGCATCAGCTGATTTACCATCCGTATCTGCGGCAGTTGGATGAGATCGGGCTAAAAGCGGGAGACGGTGATGAGTGGTTTCGCATCGGAGCCATGAAGATCTTTGCTGACGGATCAATCGGGGGCGGAACGGCGCGTCTGTCTGAGCCGTATGCGGATAACGAGAAAAATCGGGGATTGCTGATCCATTCAGATGAAGAGCTGCATGAATTGGCGCGGCTGGCAGTAAAGCGCGGCATGCCCATTGCCGTTCACGCGATCGGCGATGAAGCGGCAGATCGGGTGATCGGCGTGATGGAGCACCATCCCTTGTCCGTACGCGGGGATCGGCGGCTTCGGCACCGCCTGATTCACGGGCAGTTTTTGCGAAAAGATCTGATTGGGCGCCTGGCCGGGATGGATGTGGTCGTCGATGTCCAACCCCGCTTTGTCGCCAGCGATTTTCCGTGGGTATTGGAGCGGGTGGGGAGTGAAAGGGCTCGTTATGCCTATGCATGGAAATCCCTGCTCGATGCAGGAGTTCGTCTGGCCGGGGGAAGTGATTCTCCGATTGAGCCCTTGCATCCGCTTCTCGGCATTCATGCGGCTGTCACGCGTCGTCATCCGGAAGAGGCAGGGGATCATCCAGGGTATTTTCCCGAACAAAAGCTGACGGCGGAGCAAGCCTTGCGGCTCTTTACTGCGGGAAGCGCGGTTGCCGCAGGGGAAGAACATGAGCGCGGCACCCTTGCCGTCGGAAAATATGCCGACATGACCGTGTTTGACCGGGATCTTTTGAAGGTGAATCCGGATGAGCTGTTGCAAACGAAAGCCATCTGCACGATCACCAATGGCAAAATCGCTTACGCTGCTCCTTAACGATGGATCGTTATTCCTGGAAAGCGTTTGCATTTTGCGTCAGCGGGTAAAAGGCCATTTATAAAGATCCATTTTCGTCGTATACTCGGTGATTTCATTGACCGTTTCATCGAGCTGGTGTTTCAGCCTGTTTCCCGTAAAGCGCATCACTTTCCAGCCATGCTTTCTCAGATATTCATCCCTGCGGTGGTATTTGACCCGCTTTTGGGAAAAATACCCGTTGCCATCGCATTCGAGAGCCAGTTTGTACTTGGGCAGGGCGAAATCGATCGAGTAAGGACCGCAGGGATATTGTGCCTTGATTTTTCCTTTGTATTTGTGGCGAATCGCGTAATAAAGCCGGCGTTCCAACCGGCTTTTTGTCTTCAGCATCCCGAAGTCGAAGCCGGGGAAATGCCCGAGGCATACTTGCTCCACCATATATTTGAGGATCACAAGCGGGAGCAGGATTAATTTCACCCGCCAGCTCATGTTTCGCTTGAATTTGATATACCTCCACCGAAGAAGGCGAAATTTTATTTCTATGGAAGAAAACGCTTTTGAGATGAATAAAAACAAAAGCCATCACCTCTTACTTTAAAGATACAACATAATATTTTTATATTTCAATATATTTAGTATCAAAATTATAAAAATAGAACCTGTCAAAAGGAAAGGCAAAGCCGATTGGTTCTTTTTTATGGTTACCCTACATACGTTACTTTAGAGGAGGGATCGTATGCCGGTGATTAATACGACAACGGAGCAGACGCGTTTGCTTGCGCGCCTGATGAGAGCCGAAGCCGAAGGAGATGGGCAGATGGGCATGATTCTCGTCGGCAATGTCGGAGTCAACCGGGTGCGGGGAAACTGCCTCGATTTTGAAGGGATTCGCAATATTCGACAGATGGTTTTTCAGTCACCGGGCGGGTTTGAAGCGGTGCAAAAGCCGTATTTTTACCAGCCGGCCAGAGCGCAGGACATGAGGCTGGCCAGGCAGGTGATCCGGGGGAGACTTGTTCATCCGGCCCGGAATGCCTTGTGGTTTTTCAAACCGCCGGCAGAATGCCCGGGAACATGGTTTAACCAGACCAACAGCGGCCGCTACAAAAGCCATTGTTTCTACATTCCCCGTCAGAGCGACTGTCCGTCAGTTTACCATTGAGGAGGCGATGCGATGTACTGGTCTTATCCTTATTCCGCTTCATATCCGATCCAGATTTCGCAGAGGGAAGAGCGCCGCTTTTCCGAAGACTTGATGCAGGCCAATGTCGGAAAGAAAGTGACGGCCTATCTGACCTATGAAGGAAGCGAGCACTGGCGCAACCGTATTTTTACAGGAATATTGCGACAAGTCGGACGGGATTTTTTTGTGCTGAGAGACCAGAAGACCGGCAAGGATATTATGCTTCTGAACATCAATCTGAACTATATTGTCTTTGAGGAACAGCCGGCGACATTGATTCCGGAAGGCAGATGATCACGCATACCGTCACAAAAACAAATTCCCGGTCTTGGGTCTGGTCAGGGTTCCCTGATGAATTCGGGAACCCTGATTCCGTTTTTATTCAAGTACATATGCGAGCGCATCGAGTGCCTGTTCGGGTGTTTCCACAACAAGTTGCGCCCTCTGTGATAATTCTTTTAAAGGATGATGCAGGCTTTCGGGGCGGATGAGGATCAGGGGTTTCTGGGCAGCAATGGCCATTGCTGCGTCCATGGCCGTGTTCCATTGCCGGTATTTTTCGCCGAAGAGAGCGATGACGACATCTGCTTTCTGCATCCAGATCCGCGTCCGCAGATTATTCACTTCAGAAGCAGCCTGGTCACGGTAGACGGCGTTTGGCTGTTTTCCCTTAATACGCTCCCCGATGTCATCGGAAAGATCATGGTCTTCCTGGGGACCTTTGAAAATGAGAGGCAGATTGCGTTCTTTTGCCATTTGGCGCAGTTTGTCGCGCCAATCATCATGGATTTGACCTGCCAGGTATACAACGAGTTCCATCAGGTTCCCCTTTCTAAATGTTCGATATTTGGACACATTTCTCCTTTTATTTTAACATGAGAAAAACATCCCGAACAGGGTCATCGAGCACAATATAGCAAGCTTTTGCCGCTTTAATCGGTTAATGTGACAGGGAGTTGACAATTGATATTATTTTCTGCTATTCTAAACACAACCATTAAACCGAGTTAATTTATAGGAATTTGTGTTTTTTTAAAGTGGATAAAATTATAATCCTCATGAAGAGAGAGGGAGGGACTGGCCCGATGAACTCTCGGCAACCGGCGGATGCTTGGTGCCAAGTCCAGAGAACGTTTGTTCAAAGATGAGGAGAGAAGCATGGAAATCAGCCCCTTTCTCTCCGGAAGGGGATTTTATTATAAGGAGTGAAAAAGGTGGGCCAACAGTGGAAATGGGCGGAAAATCCCGAGCAGTTGAACCAGATGGAACAACTTAAATTAAAACAGGATGGATTAGACATTATTGATGAGATTATTCATATCTATTCTAATAAAGGCTTTGAGTCCATTCCGGAAGAAAAATTTTCTCTGTTTAAATGGGCTGGCGTCTACCAACAACGTCCCAAAAAAGATGGTTATTTTATGTTGCGTATAAGAATTCCCACGGGAATTTTGACAAGCGGGCAAGCGCGCGTGATCGCCGAGCTGGCACAGGAGTACGGGCGCGGCTTGATCGATATCACCACCAGGCAGGCGGTTCAATATCATTGGCTGCGCGTGGAAAATTTGCCCGATATTTTTCGGCGGCTCAATGAAGTAGGACTTTATACTTACGAAGCATGCGGCGATTGCCCCCGGACGATCATCGGCAATCCGCTGGCGGGGATTGATCCCAACGAATTGGTCGATACGTCTTCCATCGTAAAGGAACTGGATGAAAAATTCCGTTTGAATAAAGAATTTTCCAACCTCCCGCGAAAGTACAAAATTTCGATATCGGCCAGTGTCTATAATCCGGCCCATGCCCAGATTAACGATCTGGCCTTCACTCCGGCAGTAAAAAACATCAATGGAGAAGAAGTGGTCGGGTTCCATGTCTGGGTAGGCGGCGGGCTGTCGAACCGACCTCATCTCGCCCGGCAGCTGGATCTGTTTGTGCGGCCCGAGCAAGTGGTGGATGTGGCGATTGGTGTGACCAAGGTATTCCGCGATTACGGCTACCGGCAAAAAAGACATCGCGCCCGTCTGAAGTTTTTGGTGGCGGACTGGGGAACAGAGAAGTTTTTGGAAGTGCTGACTGAGGTGATCGGCCCCTATCCCTCGCGGGGAGAAGACCGAACCATCGGGTGGAATGCGGGATATTTCACCGGAGTTCATCCGCAAAAGCAAAAAGGTTTTTCTTATGTCGGCTTGAATGTGCCGGTCGGGCGCACGTCGTCGGAAGAGTTTTTCGCCTTGGCCGACCTGGCTGATCGCTACGGTTCAGGAACTTTGCGCACCGTCAATACGCAAAATATCATCATTTCGGATGTTCCGGATGAAAAAGTGGAAGAGCTGTTAAAAGAGCCGCTGCTCAAGCGTTTGACTCCATTTCCAAAAACATTTGAAGGCTATGCGGTCTCCTGCACGGGAAACGAATTTTGTAATTTGGCCTTAACAGAAACAAAAGGGCTGATGAAAGAAGTAGTGGATTATTTAGATGCACACGTTCAACTGGACAGTCCCGTACGTATCCATATTAACGGATGTCCCAACTCATGCGGCCAGCAGCAAATTGCGGATATTGGCTTAATGGGGGGGAAAAGCAAAACGGCTCGGGGGATGGTGGAGTCTTATACGATTTCCGTCGGCGGCCATCTTTTGGGAGAGGGAAGATTCAATACGCAGTTAAAAGGACGAGTGGTCAAGGATCACGTACCGTTTGTGCTGAAAGAGCTGATTCTCTTTTACAAGGAAAATCGCAACGAACAAGAGCGTTTTACGCAATTTGTGGAACGCGTTGGCATAGAAGTCTTTCAAACGGAATTGGATCGGATTTTGGGGCAGGTGGTCTCCTCATAATGGAAAATGAACTCTATCTGTACCGGTTGACGGCAGCGGGCGGGGAAGGAAAACAGTATACGATCATAGTTGTTTCCCCGACGGATGAAAAGGCGTTTCAAGATGCGGAAAAGGAACTGGAACGCCAGGTTCTCGTAACGCCGGTGATCAGCGAATGGAACCTGATCGAGAAGAAGCGGATCCGTCCAGGCAGCGGTTATGTTTTGGAATCATGCAGCTAGAGATAGAAAGGAAAGGGAAGTCGTATGGCTAATCAAAACGGAAAGTCATCGGTTTTGGTCGAGTCCGAACAGGCTAAACTCGAATTTTTGCAGGAAGCAGCTCATCAGTTGAAAAATGAACATCCGATTGAGATCATTCGCTTTGGCATTGAACAAGTGGGCGTTTCCGGGATCACATTGGCCTGCAGCTTCGGGGCGGAAGATGTGGCCCTGGTGGATATGCTGTTAAAAGTGGATAAAGACGTGGATATTTTCTATTTGGATACCGATCTTCACTTTGCAGAAACTTATGAGGTGCGCGATCGGTTGAAAGAGCGTTACCAGAAAGACTTTATCCGCGTATCCCCGGCGCTTACACTGGAGGAGCAGGCGGAAAAATACGGGGATGAATTGTGGAAAGTGAATCCCGACCAGTGCTGCCGCATTCGGAAGGTGGAGCCGCTCAAACAATTTTTGCGCGGATATCAAGGCTGGATCACGGGGATCCGGCGTGAGCAGTCCCCAACCAGGGCCCATACCGAAGTGGTCGAGTGGGATCGGGCGTTTGGCCTGGTTAAGATCAATCCGCTTGCTTATTGGACCAATGCGCAAGTTTGGGAATATATTTACAGCAATGACATTCCGTACAATAAACTGCATGATCAATCGTATCCCAGCATTGGCTGCCAGCCTTGCACGCGTCCCGTCAAACCGGGAGAAGATCCGCGTGCCGGACGCTGGGCAGGTTTAGACAAAACGGAATGCGGGCTTCATAACAGCCCGGTACGCTGATGATTTCCATCGTTTTCACCGGTTTTGTCGTCGGTTTGCTGGTAGGGTTGACCGGGATGGGCGGCGGATTATTAATGACTCCGCTCCTCATTCTCTTTTATGGTTTTTCGCCCACCATGGCCGTTGGAACGGATTTGATTTATGCAGCGGTGACAAAAGCGGTTGGAAGCTGGCAACATATCCAGCAAAAAACACTGGATTGGCAGATTGTCCGAAAGCTGGCGATCGGCAGTATTCCGGGCGGAATCATCGGTGTGTGGCTGATCCAATTGCTCAAGCGGCTCACACCATTTCCGGTTGAAGATGTTTTGGGAAGAGTGATCGGTTTTACCTTTGTTTTTGTGGCGATTCTGATGTTTGCGCAACTTTTGCTGAACCGGAAAAATGGCCCGAAAATCCGCTTTAACGCCCCGCTCACCCTGGTGGGGCTGGCCGGCGGACTCCTGGTGGGTCTTACCTCGGTGGGAAGCGGTTCCATGTTTATGGTCGTCCTGCTATCCAGCACGGGCCTGACGGCCTCGAAATTGGTTGGAACGGATGTCGTTCATGCTTTTTTTCTGACATTGAGCGCGGGTCTGGTGCATGCTTCGTTTGGGCATGTGGATGTTTCATTTGTGCTGTGGCTGCTGCTCGGGTCGATTCCGGGCATTCTCATCGGGGGACGTCTTACCTTAAAGGTTCCCGATCTATGGCTGCGTTTTTTGATTATTCTCGTCCTGTTCATCACCGGCATTAAAATGATATGAAAGGAGAAGCGTCATGGAATATACAATCGCCCCTCACGGCGGACGTTTAATCAATCGCATCCTGGAAGGAGAAAAGAAGCAGGAATGGCTGGAGCGGGCGGCTTCTTTTCCGCAAATCACCGTATCAAAAGTGACACTGTCAGACTTGGCATGCATCGCGACAGGGGTCTTTTCGCCTCTCACGGGCTTTTTGTCCGAAGAGGATTACAAATCGGTCCGGGATTCGATGCGTTTAAGTGATGGAACGGTTTGGAGCATCCCGATCACCCTACCGGTGCCGGAAGAAAAGGTCGAAGAAATCAAAAAAGCGGATTATGTGACGTTGACTGATTCGGAAGGAACGGTGATTGCCGTACAGGAAGTCCACAGCCTTTACCGGGTGGACCAACGGGAAGAGGCGCGCAAGGTATATCGCACGGATGATGAGAAACATCCGGGGGTGGCCCGGTTATTGCGACAGTCTCCGTATTACCTTGGCGGTGACATCTGGCTTGTCAATCGCCCGGACCGCGGCCGATTTGCCCGATATACGTATGATCCCGCGGAGACGAGACAGATGTTTATCGAACGCGGCTGGCGCAAAGTGGTCGGATTCCAAACCCGCAATCCGGTGCACCGCGCCCATGAATATCTGCAAAAATGCGCCCTGGAAACGGTTGATGCTTTGTTTTTGCATCCGTTGGTCGGGGAAACGAAGGCAGATGATATTCCTGCGGATGTCCGTGTCAAAAGCTATGAAGTGATTTTAAAGCATTACTATCCGCAGGATCGGGTTCTGTTTGGCGTCTATCCGGCGGCCATGCGCTATGCCGGACCGCGTGAGGCGATCTTTCATGCGCTCGCCCGCAAAAATTACGGGTGTACCCATTTTATTGTCGGACGGGATCACGCCGGAGTGGGGAATTATTACGGAACTTATGATTCCCAAAAAATTTTCACCCAATTTACCGAAACGGAACTGGGGATTACCCCTCTCTTTTTTGAACACAGCTTCTATTGCAAAAAATGTGCGGGAATGGCTTCCTACAAAACCTGCCCCCACAGCGATGAAGACCGGGTCATTCTGTCCGGGACAAAAGTGCGCCAAATGTTGAGCGAAGGCATTTATCCGCCTCCGGAATTCTCCCGTCCGGAAGTGGTGAAGGTGTTAATCGAAGGAATGAGGGAAAAAGCGAAAACGAGCTTGTAAGGGGACATGAAAAAGGCGAGAAGGATGATGACAAAATTCAATAGGAGGGGATGGGTGTTTTTTCTGCAGCGACCTTTGTGACGAAGGAACCGGGAGCAAAGAAAAAGCACCCGGCCCGGCGAACTTACGTTTAGGGATTTTGTCAACATGCTGACGGCGAGGAAGGATAACTCCTTTCTCGCCTTCGTTTTTTTCAGGGCCGTGCCAGAAAACGCTGGATGTGGGGACGGACATCCTCGATTGGAATGGCAAATCCGATGCATTGTGAGGGATAAATGATCAATGTATTGATTCCGATCACTTCTCCCAATATGTTGACCAGTGGCCCGCCGCTGTTGCCGGGGTTGATGGCTGCATCCGTCTGCACGACATTTTCATATGAACGGTTGCCCACGCGCAGAGGTCTGTTTTTTCCACTGATTACGCCGACGGTGACGGTCTGTTCCAAACCGTATGGATTGCCCACTGCCAGCACCCATTCCCCCACCTGGGTATTTGCCGATGTGCCGAGCGGCAGCGGTTTCAGCGGATGGGGCAAGGGAATGCGGATCACTGCCAAATCCTTTCTTTCATCAGCCCAAATCGGTGTGGCCGGCAACGGGTGTTTGATTCCTTCCACTTTGACTCGGATGCGGGATGCCTGGTGGATCACATGTTCATTGGTTAAAATATATCCTTTCGGATGGATGACAAATCCGGAACCGAACTGTCCTTCCCGATTCGCTTGGAAGTCATGGGTTTCGGGAAACAGAAAGTCGAACAGGTTCCTTTGCAGTGATCCGGTTGTCAGGCGGCGGTCGGCTTCAATGGAAACGATGCTCTTTTTTATGCGCCGGAAGACGGAGACAAAGACGTTGGCCGGATGCATGGAGGCAATCTGGGTTCCACCTCGATAAACGCGCAGTTTTCCTCGGGACATCTTCATCACTCCCCCGCCCTGACAGATCAAGGGCGCTATATCTTATGCCGGAGAGACAGGAGAAGACCGGGCGGGCGTGGAGGAACCTGGGGTTTGTAAACCTAATTTTTATTTTAAGTTGACATTAAACAGCCAAGATTTTACACTTTAGTTGGACATCATGAATCAATAAGGGGATAGGAATCATGACAAAATCGGTTTTACGCGTACGTGACATGACATGGATGGCCATGTTTGTCGCACTGCTCGCCATCAGCGGAATGTTTTCCATTCCGGTCGGGCCTGTGCCGATCACGTTGCAAACGCTGGTGGTGATGCTGGCCGGGTCCGTGTTGGGAGCCAGACGAGGGTTTATCAGCATGGTTGTTTTTATTTTACTCGCAGCTGTCGGGGCACCGGTCTTGAGCGGAGGCGGGGGAGGAATCGCCCACTTGCTCGGCCCGACCGGCGGATATATTATCAGTTGGCCGTTTGCTGCGTTTTTGATCGGCTGGATCATTGAACGATGGGGAGACAGTGTTTGGAAATTAATGGTGGCACACGTTGTCGGAGGGGTTGCCTTCATTCATTTGGTAGGATTCACGTGGGTTGTCTCTTATCTGCATCTGCCATTAAACATGAAAACCTTCATCACTTCCCTGTTTATTTTCCTGCCGGGCGATCTGGTAAAAGCTGTGGTGGCCTCTCCCGTGGCATCCGCGGTTTACCGGGCATTGCCCGCGTTAAGGCCCGGACGGGGACAATCTGTATTATGAGTGCGGCAGCGCCCTGCATCCGGGGCGCTTATTTTTTATCGACCGCAAGCGGGATGAGATCGGTATGACTTTGGATAAACTGTAAAAAGCGGTCATTCATGGGAACGACCAGATCAGTTGCTCCGATGGAATGTACCCCGTGCCGGTTGATGATGTTTAACCGGGCTACGGAAAGCTTGTAATATTGCTTTCCATGTCTTTCGATTTCAATTGGCCATTCCGGCTTGTGCATTTGGTTCATTTGTGGAAGAGAATAAGGCATAAGGCCGATAATATCACTCAACAGAATATAGTAAGAGAGATGCGGTTTTTGAAAAACCATTTCTCTCGTGGTCAGCGTCGCTTTCCAATTTTTTTTTGTCTGCGAAAAAAGCAAATGGCCGGCCAGGCCTTTGATGGGAATAAAATCGGAATGAAACATAAGAATATGCACCTTTCATTTTATTTATGCTAAAATTTATTGTATCATGAAATGGGAAGGGACATTTATGGAAACTGTAACTGATATTCAGAAGTTATTGAAAAGGTTTGGGACGGTGATTTACACCGGCGATCGCCAGGGAGATCTCGAGTTGATGCAGGACGAGATCAGAGAATTGAAGGAGATCGGGGCCATCGATTCCGAGACCTATCTCAAGGCGGCCTTAATCTTGCAAAGGCGGCTTCAGTCGGGCAAGGGATAAAGGAGGTAAATATTTTTGAATGCGCTTACAAGAAGGAAATCGCTGAAACAGCTGCAACAGGAAGGATTGAAATCAACCGGTTTAAAAAGGGTATTATCGTTGCCCACCCTGACAGCGATCGGGTTGGGTGGAATTATCGGTGTCGGAATATTTGTTCTGACCGGTGTTGCAGCGGCGAAACATGCGGGCCCCGCGGTTATTGTGTCATTTATCATCGCCGGACTGGCCAGTGCGGCAGCTGCGCTCTGTTATGCAGAATTTTCCGGATTGATTCCCGTTGCCGGAAGTGCCTATACGTATAGTTATGCAGTGCTCGGTGAATTTGCCGCGTGGATGATCGGTTGGGATCTGCTGTTGGAGTATGCTTTGGTCGTTTCCGTGGTGGCGATTGGCTGGTCGGGCTATTTTAATTCGATACTGGAGCAGTTTGGCCTTCATTTGCCTGTATGGGCGCAAGGAGCACCCGGAACCGGCGCAGGGCATCATTTTGACTTATTTGCTTTTATCATCAGCTTGGGGATTGCGGGTCTTCTGACGCTCGGAGTAAAGGAAGGAGCGCGCTTCAACAACATCATGGTGGCGATCAAGCTGGCGATTATCGTCGTGATCATCGGCATCGGTGCCTTTTATGTGAAACCGGAGCTGTGGCATCCTTTTATGCCGTTTGGATTTGGAGGAGTCGTCAGCGGAGCGTCGCTGGTCTTTTTCGCCGTGTTCGGTTACGACACGCTGACAACAGCGGCCGAAGAAGCGAAAAACCCGCAGCGCGATTTGCCGCGTGCAGTTGTGCTGTCTCTGGTGGTCGCACTGATTTTGTATGCGGGAATGTCATTGGTTTTGACGGGAATCGCCAAATATTCGACGCTTAACAACGCGGCTCCGGTGGCCCACGCATTTGCCGCACTCGGACTTAAGTGGGTGACGGTCATCATCTCCGTTGCTGCGGTGGCCGGGATTTTGAGTGTGCTCTTCTCCTTCATGCTGGCTGCGGCGCGCATCTGGTTTGCGATGAGCCGTGATGGGTTGTTGCCTGGATGGTTTGCCAAAATCCATCCGCGCTTCCAGACACCTTATCGCCCGACCCTGATTTTGGGTGTGTTGACGGCGTTTGTGGCCGGGCTTACTCCGATTGCAGAGGTGGCGGAATTGGTCAATATCGGAACGCTGTCAGCCTTTATTCTGATTTGCAGCTCGATCATTGTGCTGAGGAAGAGACAGCCGAACCTGGAACGCACTTTCCGTACTCCCTGGGTTCCATTTACCCCCATCGTCGGCATTTTATTCTCCATCTGGCTGATCATCAAACTCCCGGCCGTTACCTGGGAGCGGTTTGTGATCTGGCTGGTGATCGGTTTGATTATTTACTTTGGCTATGGAAAGAGAAACAGTAAGTTGGCAAAAGAACATCAGCCGTAATGTTTCCGACTCTGAAATCAAAGCCCTGGGCAGATAAGTGAAATCACTTGGAGCCCGGGGCTTTTTTACGGTTTCTGCTAAAGTTTTGCCGAATAGAAGGCCGGCAGGTTCCGCTCATAAGCGGCGATTTTCGCTTCCGATTGCAAAGTGATGCCGATATCATCCAATCCCTCAAGCAGACAATAGCGACGATAGGAATCGATGGCAAACGAATAAGAAAGTCCGCTGTCGTCGTAAACGCGCTGTTCTTCCAAATCGACCGTCAGCTGGTAACCTGTCTGTTTCCTGGCGCGTTCAAACAACGTTTCCACCTGTTCTTCGCTGAGTTTGACCGGGAGCATCCCGTTTTTAAAGCAGTTGTTATAGAAGATGTCGGCGAAGGAAGGAGCGATGACGACGCGGATTCCGAAGTCATTGAGAGCCCAGGGGGCATGTTCGCGGGAAGAACCGCAACCGAAGTTCTTGCGGGCGAGCAAGATGCTGCTGTTTTGGTATTCCGGTTGATTGAGAACAAATGAGGGGTCTGGGTTTCCATTTTCGTCAAAACGCCAGTCGTAAAAGAGAAACCGGCCAAATCCGCTCCGTTCGATCCGTTTCAGAAATTGCTTGGGGATAATCGCATCCGTATCGACATTCGCCCGGTCCAACGGGGCGACAATTCCGCGGTGTTGTTTAAGTGGTTGCATAAATCCCATCCTCCTGATCCCGGTATTTCCATTCCCGCACATCGACAAAATGTCCGGCGATCGCAGCTGCAGCGGCCATAGCCGGCGAGACGAGGTGTGTTCTCCCCCCGCGCCCTTGCCGTCCTTCAAAGTTCCGGTTGGAGGTGGAAGCACAGCGTTCTCCCGGCTTCAGGGTATCGGGGTTCATCGCCAGACACATGCTGCAACCCGCTTCGCGCCATTCAAATCCCGCCTGCGTAAATATTTTGTCCAATCCTTCTGCTTCGGCTTGCTGTTTGACCAGCTGCGAGCCGGGCACAACCATTGCATGGACGTGTGGGGCCACCTTATAACCTTTGACTACCCGGGCTGCGGCGCGCAGGTCTTCAATGCGCGAGTTGGTGCAGGAACCGATGAAAACACGATCGATTTTGATTTCGCTGATCGGAACCCCCGGGGTAAGTCCCATATACTCAAGGGCCAATCGGGCCGCTTTCTGTTCCGTTTCCGTCGCAAACGAGGCGGGATCGGGGACGCATTGGGTAATATCGGTTCCCATTCCCGGACTGGTTCCCCACGTAACTTGCGGAGCGATTTTTCCGGCATCGATTTCGACATAACTGTCAAAAACGGCACCTTCATCGGTACACAGTTGCTTCCACTCTTCCACCGCCCGCTCAAATGCTTCACCTGACGGAGCAAAGGGGCGTCCGCGCAAGTAGGAGAACGTCGTCTCATCCGGAGCGATCATGCCGGCTCGGGCGCCTGCCTCGATCGACATGTTGCAGACGGTCATTCTTTCCTCCATCGACATGTTCCGGATCGTTTCTCCCGTATATTCGATCACGTGGCCGGTCGCTCCGTCCGTGCCGATTTCCGCGATCAAGGCGAGAATGGCATCCTTGGCCGTCACTCCCGGCGGGAGATTTCCCCGGAAGTGAACCCGCATCGTTTTGGGTTTCAATTGCTGGAGGCATTGCGTTGCCAATACATGCTCCACCTCACTCGTGCCGATCCCGAAGGCGAGCGCGCCAAATGCTCCGTGGGTGGAGGTATGGCTGTCACCGCAGACAATCGTTTTTCCGGGAACGGTAAGTCCGAGTTCGGGGCCGATCACATGAACGATCCCTTGGCGCTCATGGTGCAGATCAAACAACGGGATTCCAAATTCCTCGCAGTTTTTCGCCAATGTTTCCATTTGCTTTTTGGCGATGGGATCGGTGATCGGCAGACGGCGGTCGGTTGTGGGGACATTGTGATCCATCGTGGCGATGGTCAAATCGGGGCGGCGCACTTTTCGCCCGGCCATGCGCAAACCTTCAAATGCCTGGGGAGACGTGACCTCATGGATGAGATGAAGATCGATGTACAGAATGGCAGGCTTTCCTTCCTGCTGTTCAATCACATGACGTTCCCAAATCTTTTCAAACATCGTCCGTGGTTTCATCAGGCTCACCTCAACTTTTTTCTCAGCTCAGCAGAATCAACCATTTAGATTGGCGAAAAAGTTATAATTGAAGACTATTTTAACAAAATTGCATCCTGTTTCAATAGTAAATTTTCGTCAGGGGAGAAAAAACAGGTTGAGGAGCAGGCAGATTGGCCTACATAATAAAGGGAAGAATCATGCTATTTAAAACTAAGAATATTTACAGGAAAAGAGGAATCGCTGTGGGAGAGAAAAAGTGGTGGCGCTTGCGGGAGATACCCGATTTGGATGTGGAAATGGAAGAAGCGGCCCGCAAACGGGTGCGCTCGTTAACCAAGCCCGTGGGGAGCCTCGGGATGTTGGAAGAGATTTTTATTCGCCTGGCGGGAATCACGGGTGAGACGATTCCGGATATCAGGAAAAAGGCCGTCGTTGTGATGTGCGGGGATCATGGAGTTGCTCAGGCTGGAGTGAGCGCCTATCCACAAGAAGTGACCGGATTGATGATGGAAAATTTCCTTCGCGGCAAAGCGGCGGTCAATGTGCTTGCAGAGCTGGCCAGGGCCACTGTGATTGTGGCCGACCTCGGCAGTTTGCTGGAACCGGTGCCGGAAGGGGTGATCGATTGTAAAGTTCGCAAAGGAACCCGCAATTTTCTGGAAGAGCCGGCGATGACCGTCTCTGAAGTGATCCAAGCGGTTGAGGTCGGAGTGCGGCTGGCGCATCAACTGGGCGGGCAGGGAGTTCGCCTCATCGCCCCCGGTGAGATGGGCATCGGCAATACAACTTCGGCTTCAGCGCTGGCGGCTGCCCTTACCGGAAAGGATGTCGGGGCGTTGACCGGACGGGGAACAGGGATTACCGATGAAAATCTGGTGCGCAAACAAGAGGTGATCCGGCAGGCATTGGCTCTGCATCAACCCGGGAATGCGATGGAAGCGCTGATTTGTGTAGGAGGGCTGGAGATTGCCGGCATGGTCGGTTTATACCTCGGAGCGGCACAAATGAGGATGGCTGCTGTCATGGATGGCCTGATTTCCACAGTGGCTGCGGCGATCGCCGTTGAAATGGAACCGGAGGTGAAGTCTTATCTGTTCGCATCCCACCTCTCGGCTGAACCCGCCCACCGCATCCTGCTGAATCGTTTGCAGCTGACACCGTTGATCACCGCAGAGATGAGGCTTGGGGAGGCGAGCGGCGCATCACTGGCCTTCCCGCTGTTCGATGCGGCCGTGGCTCTCGCCGAGCGGATGGCCACCTTTGCCGATCTCGGGCTTCCTGAACCTGATTGAGGTGATTGGTCAAGAGGCAAAGGGTGGATTCATGACACAATATCGATCGCATCGGAAAAAGAGGGAGTGTGTCATTTGGCTAAACTGGAGCGTTTTGGCCATGGCGGCGATCTGCTCACCGCCGCAGAGATGTTTGGCTGTCAGAGAGATTTTGTTGATTTCAGTTCCAATATCAACCCGTTCGGCCCTCCGTCCGTCGTGATGGAGACGATGGAGAAGGTGCTTCGGGAACCGGGTTTGCCGGCGATCGCCGTTTATCCCGATCCGGATCTGCGCCTGCTTAGGAAAAAGCTGGCCCGTTTGCACCGGGTAAGCGAAGAGATGGTCTTGCCCGGAAACGGAGCAGCCGAACTGATTGATCTTTTGGTTGCGGCGTTAAAGCCAAAGCGCGTCGGCGTGGTGGAACCGGCTTTTTCCGAATATCGCCTGGCGGCGCAGAAAAGAGAGATCCCCGTCCAAAGTGTGATTACCGGCTGGGAGCAGGACTTTCTCCCAAAAACAGAAGAGATGGAAACATTGATCCGGGATGTGGAACTGCTCTTTCTCGGGAGGCCCAACAATCCTTCCGGGCATTTCATCACGGAAGGGCAATTGGAAGAGTTGGCCCTGCTGGCAGAGCGCTTTGGTACGATACTGGCGATTGATGAAGCGTTCATCGATTTCGTTGATCAGGGCGAAACGCGTTCGTTCATCTCCCGCCTCTCCCGTTTCCCGCATGTTGCTGTCCTGCGATCGTTGACGAAAATGTTTGCTCTTCCCGGATTGCGACTGGGGTATGCAGTTGCCGGTGAGAATCTGATTCGCCGGATGAAACGGATGCAAGTATGCTGGAGTGTCAGCGGTTTGGCGGATCGTATCGGCTGTGCGGTGGCTGATCCGGATTTTTATCATGGCTACGTCGATGAGGTGCGGCGCCGGCTCGTGGCGGAACGGAAGTTTCTCTGCCAAGCCTTGCGCCGTTTCGCTTCACTCGAGGTTTATCCGGGAGAGGCCAATTATTTGCTCATCCGGACGATCCGCGGGAGGACGTCGGAACAGCTTCAGCAGCAACTGGGAAAACGGGGGATTTTAATTCGGGATTGTTCGATGTATCCGGGACTGGATGAGCGGTATTTCCGGATCGCCGTGAAAAAAAGAGAAGATAATCAGGTGTTGGTTCAGGCGTTGGGAGAGCTTTTGCAAGAGGGGTGAGAACATGAGACTAGTTCTGGTAACCGGGGGCGTGCGCTCGGGGAAAAGCGCCTTTGCCGAGACGCTTTGCAGGCAGAGAGGGGAGGAAGTGATTTATTTGGCCACCTGTGAGCCGGCAGATGCGGAAATGAAGGCGCGCATCGCAAACCATCAGCTGAGAAGGCCCGCGGATTGGGAAGTGCTGGAGGAACCCCATCATTTGGCCGGGGCGCTGGCCGGAATTCCGGCTGAAAAAATGATCCTGCTCGACAGCATCACCGCTTGGGTGAGCAATCGCCTGGAACGGCATGGTGGGGAATCGGGACAAAAAAACGCCATCGGACGGATCATCGAAGAGGCGGGAGAGTGGCTCGCTTTGCTCAAAACGCGAAACGCGATTGTGGTCACGGATGAAGTGGGGCTGGGCGGCGTGGCGATGCACCCGGTCACCCGGCAATTTCAGGACGCGTTGGGAACCGTGAATCAAATGGTGGCGGAGCAGGCAGATGAAGTCTGGATGGTTATTTCGGGAATTCCGTGGAAGGTGAAAGGATGAACGCTTTTTGGCATGCCGTCGCTTTTTTGACCCGGTTTCCGGTTCCTGTTCGATTGAAATCGGAGGGCTGGGAAAAAAGCGCGATGTGGTATCCGGTGGTCGGAGTGGGATTGGGCGCTTTCCTGGCCGTGATCGATTTTTTGGTTGCCCGCTGGTTTTCGCCGCCGCTCCGGGCCCTCATCGATACGGCTGTCTGGATTTTTATGACGGGGGGATTGCATCTCGACGGATTGATGGATACCGCTGACGGCTTTGGCTCCCACCGGGATCGCGAACGGATGCTGGCGATTATGAAAGATTCCCGCATTGGTGCGATGGGGATGATTGCCGGCGTTCTTTTGATCCTGTTCAAAGCGGCAGCGGTTTGGACGCTGGCCCAGGGACCGGCCTCACTGTTTCGATCCGTCCTGGTTGTTGCCTGTGCCCTGGGGCGAATGGGAGCGGTCTGGGGGATTTTCTTTTTTCCCTACATTCGCGAGGACGGGATCGGAGTCGGAATGAAAGAACATTTAACCTGGATCAGGATGCTGTTCGCCTGGATTTGCTGTTTGCTGCCGGCTGTGATTTTGCTCGGCTGGCCGGGTGTCGTTTTATCTGTCGTCGCACTGTTGGTCAGCGGGGGCATCGGTCTGGTCGCCAAGCGGCGGATCGGCGGCTGCACCGGAGATCTGTATGGCGCCATGATTGAGCTCACGGAAGTTTGCCTGCTGTTGATTCTGTCGCTCAGGGGGGTGGAAAAATGGTTCGTCTGATCTGGATTCGGCATGGTGAAACGGAGGCCAACCGGGCGAAAAGATATATCGGGCATCTGGATGAGCCTTTAAACGGCAGCGGCATTGAGCAGGCAGGGCGACTGGCCCGTTCCCTTGCCCATCTCGACGTGGAGATCATGTATGTGAGCGATTTGCGGCGCTGTCGGGAAACAGCCCGGTTTTGTGCCAAACATTGGCCTAATGCCCCGATGGAAATCACGCCGGACTTGCGGGAGTGCTCATTTGGGCGGTGGGAAGGATGGACCTACCGGGAGATCGCCGAACGGGAGCCGGAGCTCTTGCAAAAATGGCTGGGGGATCCGTTCCGGCATGCTCCGCCGCAGGGGGAGAGCCTGAGGGATTTGGATCGGCGTTTAACTGCATGGCTGGAGGAAGCGGAACAAAAAACAGTCGGGAAAACGGCGGCCGTCTTTTCCCATGGTGGCCCGATCCGCTGGTTTTTGGCGAAACATGTCTTTCGCGATTGGGATCAGTTTTGGCGGCTGGAGATTCCTCATGCCGGTGCATGGGTTGCCGTGAAAGAGGAGCGATGGGAAATCGAGCGGATTTTTGCCGGAAACGGGGCGGAGGAGTCATAATGCAAAAGTTGTTTCAAAACGGAAGCTGGTTATTGACATGGGAGCAAACGCCGGAGCGGGTGATGGTTGCCTCCGAAAGGCCGCTGACCGTACTGTCGAGCGCGGTGTACGGAGGGGAGAAAAAAACGGCGCTTCGCCTGATTAACCGCCATGTGCCGCTGAGCTATGCCGCTTCTGATCCGGAAGGGGAAATCGCCGGGTGGCTTTTGCGCAGCAACTTGGATCCCGAAGAGTCGGTTGTGTTGCTTACCGCAGCCGATATTGATCGCGGCTGCCTGCGGGTAATCGAAGAAAAAACGTTTCGCCTCGCTGTTTTTGCTACTGCCGGTGTGAGCAATGCCGCACGGGCGGGAGAGGCGTATCCCGTTTTTTGGCATCATTCTGACTTAAGACCCGGAACGATTAATTTGATGATCGTGATCGATGGAAAGATGACGGCAGCCGCCATGATCAATGCCGTGATGACGGCGACGGAAGCGAAAGCGGCCGCCCTGCAGGATTTGCATGTAAAGGATGCACATGGAAAACAGGCGACAGGAACAACGACTGATGCGGTCATCATTGCCGCCACGCAAATGGAACTGGCCGGTTATACTCATGTGTATGCGGGAGTGACTACACCGCTCGGCAATGCGATTGGACAGGCTGTGTCCGCATCCGTTCGCCAGGCGGTGGCCGGTTCGGGAGGATAAGGGGAGAAAGAGGATCGGGATGGAGAAAATATGGATCATTTGCGGAGCTTTTCTGCTTGAACTGATGTTCGGGGACCCCCGCTGGCTTCCCCACCCCGTCGCCGGGATCGGCCGCTGTATCACATGGCTGGAAAAAGGGCTTCTCCGCCTGATTTCCCGCCTTGCCGTTACCGGCCGGAAAGTCCGCCTGCTCGGGTTGCTGTTTCCACTGGTGATTGCCGGAGGAACCTACGGACTGGCATGGGGGATCACAAAACTGTGTGATGGTTGGAGCCCGCTGGCCGGACTGGTGAGTGAAATCGTCTTGGTTTGGCTGACGATCGCGCCGAAAGGGCTGGCTGACGCGGGGAATCAAATCTTCCGGGCGCTGGCGGAGGGAGATGTGGAAAAGGCCCGCCGGGAACTGGCGATGGTGGTCGGACGGGATACGGAGCATCTCGACTGTGATGAAATCGTCCGCGGAGGGGTGGAAACGGTGGCGGAAAATATTGTCGATGCAGTGATTTCACCTTTGTTTTATGCGCTGATCGGCGGAGCCCCGCTCGCCTTTGCCTACCGGGCAGTCAACACCCTGGACGCGATGGTGGGCTATCGAAATGAAAAGTACATCGATCTGGGCTGGGCTTCGGCCCGGCTTGACGATCTGGCCAACTGGCTGCCCGCCCGCCTGACCGTTATCCCCATGCTGGCAGCTGCTTTTTGTTTGCGCCTCGATTTCCGTTCCGGTTGGCGCGTGGTCCGGCGCGATGCTCATCTGCACCCCAGCCCCAACAGCGGCATTCCTGAATCCTTGATGGCAGGGGCGTTGAATATTCAACTCGGGGGAACCAATACCTATCAGGGGAAGGTTTCAGTTCGCGCCCGGCTTGGTGACCCCCGGCAACCGAAAAAACGGGTGCATCTGAAGTTGGCAGTGCGCATGATGTGGTGGACGACGGTGCTTTTCATCGCCGGTTGTTGCGAAATTGTCCTTGTTTGGAAAAAAATGTTTTTTCAGTCATGCATGATCCCACCTTTTTAGGGGTAAATACAAGCAAGAATGCAAATAGGAAGGGAAAGCCCTCAAAGGAGTGGATCCGCTATTTTTCAAACAGGAGGAACATTGCTCCGCGGCGACGTGGAACAGGAGCTGAAGCGCATTCAGATTGTTGCTTCACCTGAAAATGAATTGGTGGCGGTTAAAAGCGTTCCGCCTGTTTTTCACGAGATCGGACGGGGAACGGATGCGATTGTCGTATCCCATCCGGAATTTCCGGGTATTGTGTTTAAAGTGTATGCAAAGGACCGGATTCATAAAAAAGAAAAAGAGTGGACGGTTTATCAAAAACTGGGGAATTGCCCCTTTTATGCCCGCTGTTACGGATACGGGGATCATTATCTCATCCTCAGCCATGAAAGCGGCCCGACCTTGTATGAATGCTTGGAACTGGGGATCGTGATTCCGGAGCAGGTGATCCGCGACGTCGAAGAGGCAGTTGATTGCGCGCGCTGCCAGGGTCTCAATCCCCGCGATATTCATTTGAAAAATGTGTTGTTGCAAAAGGGGCGCGCCAAGCTGATCGATGTGTCCGAGTATATGGAACCGGGTCGGGACCGGCGCTGGGAACATCTGGTGGAAGCTTATTATGTCTGTTATCCCTATATCCGTGGGCGAAAGATTCCCAAATGGCTGATGGAAAGAGTAAAAAGAGCTTATTTCAATCAGGGGGGAAATGCGTTTTCCCTGCCTTCTTTTGTGCAGAATATGAAGCAGCGAATGGGGATCGACTGGCTGACACAAGAGAAGAATGGAGAGGAGCAGGAAAATGTTTCAGAATCCGACTGATGCAGAGAGGGCAAAATTGCTGAAAGAGGCGAAAAATATCGCTGTGGTGGGATGCTCGGATAAACCTGAACGAACGAGCTATCTGATCGCTGCGGCATTGCAGGATGCGGGATATCGCATTTTTCAGGTCAATCCTTATCTGACCGGTCCGGTTTTGGGAGAAAAGCCCTATCGCTCACTGAGCGAGATCAACGAGCCGATCGATATTGTCAATGTGTTTCGCCGAAGTGAAGAGGTGTTTCCGATCGCGGAGGAAGCCGTCAAAGTCCGGGCAAAAGCGATCTGGATGCAGATCGGAGTCTGGAATGAAGAAGCGGCGGAGCTGGCCGCTGAAAATGGACTGATCGTGATCATGGACCGTTGTATTAAAGTGGATCATGCCATTCTGCTGGGGAAACGGTCCGCCCGGGAAGGCTGAGTCTGTAAGCCGTCCTGCACTCATTTTTGATATTTCCTGTATTTTGAAAACTTGGTTTGGTGATCAGCCCCCGAGTCCGGTGGAATAGCCGGACTTTTTTCTTTGACTGCGCAGGGGTTGCGCCGAACAAAAATAATATCCGCCAGATTTTTATATAGGAGATTGTGTTTCGATTTGTCGAAAAAAATAGATTTTTAGCGAAAGATGTGGCATAATGAAAAAGCAAACAGCGGGTTTTTCCCCTTACAGTTGTGGCAAATTCAGCTGATTGAGGTGAGTCAAAATGCAAACATTGAGGTTATCTCAATTGGTATTGGCAGTTTCCCCCGAGTTGTATGAATTGTTGACAGAAGCTGAACTGGATGCCAGCGTTTTGGTTCACGGTGAGCTTTCCAATATAAACAGGGACGATATCAGCCGCATTGTCGCACAGACGATCGCTTATCATCACGGAGATAAATGGTACCATTAACAGGGAAGGCCCGGAGAGCCCGGGTCTTCCTTATTAATGTACGTTGGTGGCCGAGTTTTCGAATTCGCGAATCGCCTGTTTGATCTCTTCCGGGAGAGGCTGGCTTTTTCCGGTTTTCGGGTTAATATAAACGACCGTTCCGCGACCGGCAGCTGCCAGTTGGTCATCGGCCAGCAGGGCATATTCAAAATCCATGCTGCTGTTGCCGATGCGACTGATGCGAACCCCGAGGTTCACCTTTTGCCCAAAGTGTACCTGCCGCAGATACTGGCACTCCAAACTTGCAGCCACAATGATTCCGCTGTGTTCCGAATGGAGATCGAACATCCTATCGGTTAGATTCAACTCCTCGAAATAGGCGATCCGCCCATGCTCAAAATAGCTGAAATAACTGACGTTGTTGATGTGTCCGAGCATATCGGTATCGGAGAACCGGACTTGAACCGGGGTGAAAAAGCGAAAAGAATCAACCCATTGATTTGGGTCTTCTGGTAGCCATGCAGGAATCATGGATCTGAACCTCCATTAACATGTCGTTAAAGAAAATGTTGGTACAAACAATATTATTATATAAATAAATTCATTTATAAATATGATTTTATTCCTGTAATTTTATGAGAAAAACGTCGAAATTAAATGCAGAAATTAAATACTTCATATGATATACTAAAAGTGGAAATGAAGGGGGCTAGTCCTGGTCCAAGGGGGGTCTTTTTGATGCCGGCAGAGCAGACGAGACAATTATGTGTTTTCGTAAAAGACAAATTAAAAGAAGCGAAAGAAGAGCTGAATCATTTTCTTAATTATACCCATGTGCCCATGCTGCTGGGGGAAAAAGAAAATGATTCCGCACAAGAGGCCTATATCTGTGAATACCTGCAGGATTTAAGGCATTTGAGTGTCGCTTGCGAACTCGGGTATGAGAAGGTGAGCCTCGTTTTGCGGCGAGCCAAGTTCAATCACGAGTTTGCGGAAAAAGTGCTGAGTGAAATCGTCCATTCATGCATTTATGCCTTTTATTATCCGAAGCACGAGGTATATGAGGAAGACGGCCGTTACACATATACTCAGATGGATGCGATCAAATTCCGACAAACACCTCCCGAAGCTTTGCGGAAAATCACGGTTTCCCTGTCCAAGATCTTCGAAGCTTTGAGAGATGAGTTGGACTATTATGAAACGGATTATATCACGCGCATCCGTTTGCAATCCCGATAAGGTTGTGTTTGTTTGGCAAACAAACCCTGTTTCGTCCTCTGTTTCCGGGGGGTTGTTTTTCGTCAATGAATGAATAATTATTCATGAACAAGCAATGACTTGACGACAGAACCCCAGGATAGACTTAAGCAATGGATTGGAGTGGTGCCCCCCTCAGTGAACATGGGGAGGTCTGGGGGGACACCACGACCCGGCAAGCAGCAAAATTTTACAGAAAAAGGATAGAGAGAGATGGGAAAAAGGGGGAACTGTATGGTGGCGGGGCCGATCATTGAGGCGGATTTTATTGCTGAACCTCAAGGGAAAAGACTTGCGTCAGGCAGCTATCGGCGGAATCGCGCCCGCATAGAGCGATTGCTCAAAAATGACCCGAGAGTCGAATATTATCTGGTGCTGTCCATTTTGGAGGCGCGCAAAGGATATTGGCACCGGGCGCAAGCAGCCGTTGAGGAAGCGCTCAAGCTGGAGCCTCAGCATGCTGATGCCATGCTCCTGTTGGCGCAAATTTGTGAGGCGCAAAACGACCTGAAAGAAGCTGCATCGCTTTATCAGGCGTGTGTGCGGGTACATACCCGCTTTGCCAAGGCTTACCGTGAGTATGCGCGCTACTTGATGAGCCATACGGATACGATCACCCTGGCGCAAAATTTGTTGTTTCGCTGTCTGGAACTGGACCCCAAAGACTCAATTGCTCACACGCTGATGGCGGAAATTTACCTTTTACGCGGAAAAACCGGACAAGCTCTTTTGCACTTGGAACTGGCAGCTCACTACTATCGGGCCAACCCCTTGTACCATCAACGCAAAGCAAAAGTGTTCATCGAGATGAAAAAGTACGAGGAAGCGGCGCGGCAATTGAAATTGGCGCTGAGGATGGACCCGAAAAACAAAGTGATACGCTCAGAATTCACCGAGGTGCTTAAAGCGACGAACACACCCCGGATTTTCCTGTTTTGGAAGCGTTGGGTAATTTAAAACTGTTGGATTAGACCGCCAAACTTGAAAAAGTTTGAAAACGATCATCGACATGATATCGACAAATTTCGGGGAGCGTGTTAAAATGTTCGTGTAAGTAAGGTTGACCTTCTTGCTTACGCTACCACGCTTCTTTTTAACTCCTTAATCTTGACCCTCTTTCATGTGACCAGGTAAACCTGGTCTTTTTTCTTTTTCCCGGGTTTCTGTTATGCTGATTAAAAATGGAATGTGAACGGAGGTTTGAATAAAAGCGATGGCTCACAATCTCTATCAATTATTTTTTATTCATTATCACCGGGGGGAATATTGGGAAGCGCACGAAGTTTTGGAAGAATTGTGGCAATCACAGCGTCACAATGACTTTTATCACGGTTTGATCCAAATTGCGGCCATCATGCATCAACTCAACAGAGGAAAAGTGCGCGGAGCCAGAAAACTGGCGACCAGTGCCATCAAATACCTTTCGCCGTTTGCTCCCGAAAAAGATGGTGTTTTGGTCGATCGGGTTCTGGATTGGTTGAACCTCTGTCTGGAGGTGCTTCCGGATGGAGTGGAAAAACTGCCGCCCGATGATGCGCTGTTGAAAGAAATACCGGTTTGTCCGCTGCCTGATGTTCGGGAGGTAAATTCCAATTAGCGAACCCTGTGAGGAAGAGTTGGAACAAAGCCCGAAGCGGAGTGAAGCGCCTGAGGAAAGGATGACTCAGCGATCAGTCAGCAACAAACTTTCACCGATGCAGGTCTATCCAAAATGAATATTTTTTATGATGTGTTATCATAAAAACCTCCTTCTCCGACTAAATAATGAATATAGAAAATGTGTAGGAGCATCATCAGCGGAGAGGAGGAGGATGGATGAAAGGGCGGGGCTGGACAGCTGAAGAAGATCAACTGTTAAAAGAATGTGTACTCCAGACTATTATCAATGGAGGCACGCAGGTTGAGGCGTTTGAAAAAATCGGAAAAAAATTGGGCCGCACGCCCGGAGCCTGCGGGTTTCGTTGGAACGCCGTCCTGCGGCAAAAAGATCCGCTTTCCTATACAGAGGCAAAAAAGAAGCGTGTCTACCGCCAATTGCAACAAAAACGCGCCAATTCCCCCCAAAGCATATCGCAGTTGATTCCCCTTATAAAGCAGATGGAAAAAGAGGGCAGCAGACTGAAAGCAGAAGTGAAATCGCTGTCTGAAAAAGTGGAGAGCAAGCGGAAACAGGAGAAAGAATTGAGGGAAGAAAATAAAAAACTGCGGGAGGAAATGAACTCTTATCAATGGTATCAGCAGGAAGTGAAAGATAAATACCAGCATCTCATCCGTTTGATCTCTTCCGTGAAAGAACAGGCAGAGATCCCGTTTGAACTGAAAAATGACAAACGCCTTCAGGTGAAAGCCGATAACGAAGAAGGAATCACAACATAAGATAAAGTGCTTCTTAAGTTCTAAGGCAGAAAGAGGTGCGGGTTTTGCCTGACCGGCTGACAGAATGCTTGGACTCTCGGTTGTCTCGCCTCGAAGAACAGATGGAAAAGGTGCAAAGCCAGCTGGAACAATTGATTAAGGAAAACCGGAAAATAAAGCAAGACTTCAAGTTTTTTGAACTCATGCTATTGGAGGAATACCAGTTATTGGTTCATTTGCTCAGCAAGGAGCAAGACCATCTTTTGATTCAGTCCATCGGCGCCGGTTCCAAACCGAATGAAGAAAAATGAGCCTGAAACGGGTAAGGCTCATGTTTTTTTGGTATTAAGAAAGTGCCCTCCGGAGCGGGGGCACTCAGCTTGTTGGCAAATTCCTGAATCGGAAGTCCGACGGGTCAGGGTGCTCTTTGTTTCCGTCGCCTTCGTCACCAATGCCGCGCGTTTCTTCCGGTTGCGTTGATTGAGAAGCTTCGGCCGAAACCGCAACAGTAAAAGCCGCTCCTTTCAATGCACCTTCAACCGGGAATCGCGGTTTATGACTATGCCAAGGGTACAAAGGCCTCCCCTGCCTGCGTTTCAAAGATTGGCGACAAAGACAAAAATCGTGGGAATGACCAGCAAAAACAGCAGCAGATTCAGCCATGGGGAAATGACGGGCGGACGGAAAACGGCGGCCTTTACTTGCACGGGTTTGTAACCCATTCTGCTTCAACCCTTTCTGCCGACTGGTTAGTAAAATCCTATACCTTTCCCGCAAAAAAAGTGTTGGGTTGGTACCCGTTTCTCCTCTTTTGGGCTTGTTGGCAGGGCTTTTGCCCCGGACTGCACCGCCTCTCTTTACATAAGGTGTACAGAGTTGCCTTAATAGGAGGGGATCTGATTGGCCGGAAATGAAATCACGGTAAAAGATTTGGTGCAGATGATCAATTCTGTCATGGGACAGCGTGTATTGACTGAACAGCAAATGGAACAGATTTTGGCCGGAGCAAAGAGAGCTCATGACCGCGGCGGAATGAACGCGGTATTGGAATATCTGATGAAAGTGACCCGAGCCGATGTTGATTTTAAGGAATTAAAACAATTTGCAGATTCCATCAGGGCTGATCCTTCGCTGGGGATGGACATTCTGCAGGGGAAAAAGAAAGTTCCGCGCAAGAAAAAATAGCAGGCTTGAAGCAAGCGAGGCCCTCCCGATCCGGGACAGGGCCTTTTCCTGTGAGTCAGTTACCATTCCGGGGACGCCTGCCCCTCTTCTCCTCGATTTTCGTTAGAGCGGATTAGAAGTAGGCGGGCTTTTGAGAAACGGGGTCCGTCTTTTCCATCGGCAAACAGCCGCCCAATTGCACGGCGAAAAAATTTCCGTCGCCGGCGAGTGTGGAAAAGACACTTGTTTCGCGCCGGCCTTTCCCGTTTCTTCATCCGGTCACGATGCTGTCCAATTTTTGTCATCGTTTTCGGTTATGCTAGTAGAATATCGCCGAATTAGGAAAAAGGAGGAGAGCATCGATGCTTTCATTGAAAAAGCTGATCGGAACGGCTGCCGTTCTGGGGCTGATCGGGGGCATCGCTTTTGGCGTCCATCAAGTCAGTTTTGCGCAGGTGAAAAAGCAAATCCTTGGCGAGAGCGGTCAGACACAGCAACTGCAGGGAACTCACCGGGAAAAAGCGGAGGAAATCGTCGCGAAACAGTTGGGAATGGATGTTGCACAGGTAAAACAATTGATGGCCACCTACCAGGTGAAGCCCGGAAAGCTGGCCATTGCCGGTGTAATTGCAAAACTGAGCCGCCAACCGCTCGATCAAGTGCTGCAAACGATGAAACAGAAGCAGAATTGGAAAGAGGTGCTGTCCGTTTATCATTTGGACCGGAGAGCGGTGGTGCAGGAGCTGCATAAGTGGTTTCCGCGCGCACACGCAGCGAAATGGCTGAAAAACCATCCGGCTGTCGCTTTTGAGATTCTGGCCGATTATCTGGGCCGCACCCCGGCGGAGATTCAACAGGCACTCTACCATTCCCGGCTCGGTTTGCCCGGGGCTGTCAAAGCTGCCGTTTTGTCCAAAGCAAGTGGAAAATCTTATGAAGAAGTGCTGAAATTGAAAGAAGAAAAAAAGTCATGGAAAGAGGTTGAACAAGTTCTGCAGATCGATCAGGCCAAGCTGAAGGCGGAATATAAAAAACTGAAGTCCGTTTTCCGCAAAGAGATCAAACAGTGGCGGCAGCAATGGGAAAAGAACCCGGCGTGAAAAGACATGAACATTCGTATCACTGTGCACTTTCATGAAATAACGCCCAAAGGTACAACCTGCTGTACCTCCGGGCGTTATCTTTTGACGGCTTAAAATCCTTGCAAGGTAGTCCATACTTCCAGTTTGGTCTGCACTTTGCTGATCACTTCGTTGGTAAATTCGGTTGTGGTGGAGCTTCCGCCCAGATCGGCAGTGCGGACGCCTTCTCGCACGCTTTCGATCACGGATTCGTAGATGGCGCGGGAAGCGGCGGTTGCTTTGGGATCATTGAAATAAGTGAGCAGGGAAGCAGCGGCCAGGATCATCGCCATCGGGTTGGCGACATTTTTGCCAAACAAGGACGGGGCGGTGCCATGGGGAGCTTCAGCCATAACGACTTGAGAATTGAAATCTTCATTAAAACTCATCAAAATCGATTCTGAGCCGGCGATCGTTCCAAACATTTGCAGAACGAGGTCGCTGAGGCAGTCACCATCGCGATTGAGTGCAGGAATTACCAGGGATTCACCGGAATTGTTGATGAGAAGCGCATAGGTGGCATCAATCAGTTGCGGCTCGTAACGAACTTCAGGATAACGTTTGGCTGCCTCATCCATTTCTTCCTTGAGCATTCCTTCATAGACGGGGCTGACGGTATATTTGGGGCCGCCAAACACTTTTGCATTGGTTTTTTTTGCGTGGCGGAAAGCAAATTCGGCCACGGCGCGGCAGGTTTTGCGGTCGATTTTTTCGGTGCGATAGGCGATTTCATCCAGACCTTCCCCTTCCCGCCATTCTTTGGCACCGTAGGCATCACCGACTGCCATGCGGATGACGGAAATCGGGGCAAATGTTCCGGCCACAGGGCGAACTCCTGGAATGCGGCGGCCGGTACGAATAATCACCTTGCCGTCGATTTCCTTGCGCAAAATTGCGTTGGGGCTGCCGACATCCCCTTTTTCCTCCGGTGTGATTGTTGCCGCTTTCAAACCGAATCCGGCCCGTTTCATGGCTTGAGCCGCATCATAAACAACTTGATTTTTCGTGTTTCGGCGATTTTCTAAACTTAAGTCAAAAGTTTGAAAATCGATCTCAAAGCCGATCACATTGGGATCAAGGACGCGCAATGCTTCGTCCAACAACTCTTGTCCTGTTTGGTCACCTTTCATGACTACGACGGATTTCGTATCCATATTCTTTCACCTCAAGCATTTTAACATTCCCCGTCTATTATACAGTTTCCAAATTGATCGTACTAGCGCTGAAGATTCGGACTAATAACTTAACCCGAGGATTTGGAGTTTTGCCTCATTTTTGGTGGAGCTTGCAGGAGACTATTCGGTACAATGAAAAAAGAAGCAAGCGGATGCGAAGGGAATATTTGTCATTCGATTTTTCGGATTCGCCTCCGCCTTCATCCCCGGTCCTGGGCGAAACGGGGGCAGGAATGATTGCTGAGAAATGGCAAGGAGGTTCTCGCGTGATTATTGAAGTGAGTGTGGCAGTGATCGCGGCAGCGCTCGTGATTCTCGTTATTTTTCTCATTCGTTCATTAAATGCTTTGACCCAAACATTGCTGTCTGTAAACCAGACACTTGCCGACCTCAAGGGGAAAGTGGAAAATACTGTTGAGGAATCGTCCCGCACACTGAAAGAAGTCCGGTTTTTGGTGGAAGACGTGCGGCAAAAATCGCAAAAGGTGGAGCACCTGTTTGATTCACTGGGGGAAATGGGGAAAAGTTTACAGGAGGCTTCCACAAGTGTATTAAAAAGCGTAGAGGTGAACCGCAACCGTTGGGGAAATGCGATTGCGCTCCTCGGTGTCGGAATCGAGCTGGCCAAAAAGTGGAGGCAGGACCATCAGTATGAAAAGGGAGAACGAGGAGGAAAGCTGGATGGCGAAAAACGGTAGATATTTTGTGGCGGGGGCCATTCTGGGCGGTTTGGTCGGTGCGGCGGTTGCCCTGTTAACCGCGCCGCGTACGGGCAAAGAACTGCGCGAAGAATTGGGGAAAAATCTTGAAACAGTGAAAGCGAAAGGGAAAGACCTGTATGTGACCGTGAAAAATCAGGCGGAAGACCTGATGGATAAAGCGAGTGATGCAGGAATAGAGTTTTCCGGCAAATGGCTGGAATTGCCGCTGAAGCCAAAAGAGACGTCTGCAGCGGAAAAAGAATAAATGAAACGGGCTTTGGAGCATGGCCTTCCGCAAGGGGGGAACACGTTCCAAAGCCCGTTTTTCTTCTCAAACGGATTTCCGTATTCTGCCAACATCGCACAAGTCAACACTCCGGAAACGGATGTGTTAAAATAAGAAAAACCGACACAAAGGGTGAAAAAGATGAGCACCTTTACACAACTGAGCGAATTAAACCAATGGGATGAAGTGTATAGCCAGTCAAAACAAATTCCGGTACTGGTGTTTAAACATAGCACAACCTGTCCGATCAGCGCCAATGCCTTTGCGGAACTGAAGAGATTCAGCGAAACCCCTGCCGCGGCCGGCGTCAAAATAGCCGTGGTGCATGTGAGGGAAGATCGGGCGGTGTCCAATCACATCGCCGACCAACTTCAAGTGAAGCATGAATCGCCGCAAGCCATTTTGCTTTCGGACGGAAAAGTTCTCTGGCACGATTCGCATTGGAATATCACGGTCGAATCCCTGCAAAAAGCAGTTGAACAATAGAGAAAGAGAGGTGAAACCCCTGTTGTGCAAAAATCGCCGTGCAACAGGAAGCCATGAACAGCAATGGGATGGGGGAAAGAGCGTGGAAAAGCGTTGCGGATGAATTTATGGAGCGGCTGCACAAACACCAGCGGTACTTGTTCCGCATCGCCTACCGCTTGACCGGAAACCCGGAAGATGCAAAAGATTTGACGCAGGAAACGCTGTGGCAGGCTCATCAGAAATCAGGCAAATATACATATGAAAAATCGCTGAAAGCCTGGCTCAGGACGATGATGACGAATCGTTTTCGCGACCAGAAGCGGAAAAAGAGCCTGCCCGTGGTTACCCTGGATGAAGCGATGCCCCAGGCCGAAGCAGCCGTGAATGCAAATGCTTCAGTCGAAGAACAGGTGGAGCGCAAGCTGTTATTGGAACGGATGAAGGAAGAAATCGGTTCCTTGCCGGAAATATACCGGCGCGTCATTGTCTTGCGCCATTATTACGGGTATTCTTACGCGGAGATCAGCAAGGAATTGGGCATTCCGGAAGGAACGGTGAAAACTCAATTGTTCCGTTCCCGCAAACTGTTGAAAGAACGGTTATCCAGGAAGGGGTAAGGGAGAGGGGCGTATGAGCCGAACCTGTAGGGAAGTAGAGACGCTGATCCAACTCTATGCGGACGGTGAGATCCAGGATCAAGAGATGATGGTGCTACAGGCGCACGTGAAGGTTTGTCCGCATTGTCGGCAGCTTTTTTTCGAGATGGTCGATTTGGTCACGTCACTGGAAAAACTGGGGCGGGAAGCACGGACAAAACAGCGGCGCATCCTGTTCCAGCCGCTGAAATGGACGACAGTCATCGTAGTGGTAGCTCTTTTCGCCTTCATTTCCTCCTTTCATGCCAAATCAAAATCCCCGCAGATCCTTTCGGCAGAAGACGATCCGGAAATGGAAGCAGTTTCCGGCTTGTTGGTATTTGCGACAAGGGACAGACAGGCTCTTCCCGAGGGGACTCCCTTTATTGGCAGTCCGGAATATGTGCCGTACTCCATGGCCTCCGAATCCGCTGCAATTAATCCGGGCAAATCTCCAATCTTTGTCCGGACAAGCACGGCCTGGATGCGAAAAGTGAACCGGTTTATTTTTGTCAGGGTGAGAGATTCGCGCACCTTTTATTACCTGCTGAAGGAGGCGGGCATTCCGGCCCAAACGGAATGGCTTGGAGAGGGATCGGTTCATTTCCCCGCTTCTTTTGTGATCACAACCGGAGAGAGGCCCAGCATTGAACTGATCGATGATTCCGAAGTCGCCCCCGAAAACCCGGGCTGGTTCAGCCGGTTGACCAGTCAAACTCTGATCACTCCCTGAAATCAGGGGGTGACAAGAAAAAAGAATTCGGATATAATGTACAAAATTATTTTTAGGATCGCTTCTGGCATCCAATCCATTTTACGCTTTTCATCGAGCGGAACCTCGTTAAACTACAACATGGTGAGGGCATGGGATATGCCATCGCAGAGAGAACGCCAGCAGGCTCAATGTAAGTGAAGCCACCATAAAAGCTGGCGGGGCAGTTTTTAAATGAGTAGAGAGGAGAAAGACGAGTGAGTGAGCATCGGTTATCTGATTTGCGCGAGAAATTGGATGAGATCAACCTGAAATTATTGGCTCTGTTAAACGAGCGTGCGAGCATTGCAAAAGAAATTGGGGAAGTCAAGAAAAAACAGGGAATTAACAAGTTCGACCCTGAGCGCGAACAAAAGATGTTGGAAGTGCTCACCAAGGAAAATAAGGGGCCTTTTTCCGACGAGACCATAAGCTATCTGTTCAAACAGATTTTCAAGGCTTCGCTCGATTTGCAACAGAGCGATCAGAAAGAAGCGCTGTTGGTCAGTCGCAAAAAGAAGAATTCCGATACGGTAATTGACCTCGGAGGAACCCGGGTTGGCACAGGACGCCCGCATGTGATCGCAGGACCGTGCGCGGTCGAGTCGGAAGAGCAGGTGTTTGCCGTTGCGCGGGCACTCAAGGCACAGGGGATCGAAATCATGCGCGGCGGAGCCTTTAAACCGAGAACGTCGCCTTATGATTTCCAAGGATTGGGCCTTGAGGGATTGAAAATTTTGCGCAAGGCTGCCGATGAATTCGGCCTGAAGGTGATCAGTGAAATCGTGAACCCGGCCGATATTGAAGTGGCAGGCGAATATATTGATGTCATTCAAATCGGGGCGCGCAATATGCAGAACTTTGAATTGCTGAAAGCCGCCGGTTCCGTCAATACGCCGGTTCTGCTGAAACGGGGACTTTCCGCTACACTGGAAGAATTTTTGTTTGCCGCGGAATACATCATGTCGCGTGGAAATGATCAGGTCATGCTCTGTGAGCGCGGGATCCGAACCTATGAGAAGTGGACCCGTAATACGCTCGATATCTCAGCCGTTCCCATTTTGAAGAACGAATCGCACTTGCCGGTGTTTGTGGATATCACTCACTCAACAGGCAGACGGGATATTTTGCTGCCCTGTGCGAAAGCGGCTCTCGCAGCGGGAGCAGACGGCATTATGCTGGAGGTTCATCCCAATCCTGCTGTCGCCTTGTCCGATGCAAAACAACAAATCGATATTCCCTCGTTTGATCATTTTATGGGAGAGCTTCGTGCATCGGGCTTATTCGAACAGTCGAAAACCGCTCCAACTGGTGTTTAAAAGGGATAAAGAGAAAAAAACTTTAACGAAAAAGCGAACAGACGTCACAGTCTGTCCGCTTTTTTTGGCTGGAAATTTGGTATGATGATATACAGATAAAAGTCCCGTTTTTGGAAACAGGTTTCAGTTGTTGTCTAGAGGGAGGAACGGTTTGTTGAACACGAGGGAATATCTAGAATTAGCCAGTACCAAGCAGGTAAGCCCGGATGAACTTTATCGTTTTATGGCTACACAAGTTCCGGAGTTAGCGGTTTTGTACCAGGTGACAGAGGGAAGTAAAAAGCCGTTTTTGGCCAAGGGTAATGCGCCGGATCGCCGATATGTTGTCGCTTTCTCGGATGCGGAGGCATCGGCGGTGGTCAAGGTGGATTACCCTGAATATATGAAACGGGAAGAGGAAGCGGCCCTGCCCTTTCTTTTGAAAGCTTTTCGTTCCGATGCGGAAGGGATTGTTTTGAACCCGGGTCTTCCGTCGCGGTTGTTTTTAAATAAAGGTTATTTGAAGGAATTGATTCGCGAGTACGCTGCAGAGCAACTTGCGAAAATGCCCGGGCCGTGGGTGCCGACGATGGAGCAAAATGTGTTGTTGGTCGAATATGAAAAAGGGCAATATACGGTGGCTGTCTACTTGCGTGAGGAAGATGCCGGGGCCGTGACGCAAAAATCAGGCGGGAAGCCTGTTCAGCGTACCTGGAGCGAGGTTTTGGAGCGTTGCCGGCAACTCGGTGCCGATGCTCCCTATTTTCACTACGGATTGCCGGAACAAATTCCTTTCACAAAAGAGCAGGCAACGCGACTCTTCGCCAGCGTCCAGCCCAAGCAAGTCACGGAGACACCGTCGAAAACGGAGAATATCACACCCCAGCAACGACCGATCGATCCGGATGTGGCCGCAGGGCTTAAGAAATTGGAGAAAGCGACCATTGAAGGACAGGGGATGGGAAATGGCTGGGAAGTTTGCCGGGCGATGGCTGAACTGCGGCGGATCTGGGTCGTTGTGGATCCGGAGGGCAATATGGTGATATTGGCTGGACAAGATCAAAGCCCGATCGTCGACTTTTTCACATCGGAAGTTCATGCCAACCGTCTGATCGCCGAGGCCAGGCAAAAAAACCCCAATCTGCCTGCGATGACGCCCCGCCTCATTTCCACGAAGAAGTTGTATCGTGCTTTGGCCCCGCGCAAGCCGATCGTGTGGATTAACCGCGGATCTCCCGAGGCGTGGACCAGCATTATGGGAGACACTTTGCCCTATGTTCTGCAATTGATGGGGCAATTGCAGGGAGAGTCGGTTTAACCGGGGCAGCTCATTCTTTTTTCATGGATGGAAAAGCTAAAGAGTAACTTAGTCTGAACTTGTATTGATTTTGATAAATGGATGTGGAGATAGAATGGCAAAACAGAAGGAAACGATTACGATTTATGATGTGGCAAGAGAAGCAGGGGTTTCGATGGCGACCGTATCGCGGGTCGTAAATGGAAACCCCAACGTAAAGCCGGCTACCCGAAAAAAAGTATTGAATGTTATCCGCCAGTTGGGTTATCGGCCGAATGCCGTGGCCCGGGGGCTGGCAAGTAAAAAAACGACCACTGTCGGCGTGGTGATTCCGGACATTTCCAATCATTTTTACGCCGAACTGACACGGGGAATCGAAGATATCGCGGCCATGTATCACTATAATATTATCTTGAGCAATTCCGATCTGAAAAAGGAAAAAGAAATCAGCCTGATCGAAACTTTATTGGAAAAACAGGTGGATGGATTGCTCTTTCTCGGCGGGGAAGTGACAGAGGCGCACCGGGAGGTTTTCGCTGCCACTTCCGTCCCGATCGTACTGGCGGCGACGAGAGATGAGAAAAAAGAGTTGCCTTATGTGACGATCGATCAGATTCAGGCGGCAAAAGAAGCGACCAGCGTTCTGATCCATGAAGGAGGCCGGCGCATCGCTTTAATCGGGGGGCCGCTGACAGACTCGGTCAACGGGTATTCGCGTTATCTTGGCTATAAAGGGGCATTGGAAGAAAATGATCTCCCGTTTGACGATGAATTGATCCGGATCGGTGATTACCGTTACCGCTCCGGTTATGAGGCGATGACCGATCTGTTGAAGTCCAAACCGGATATCACTTCCGTCTTCGCTACCAGCGATGAAATGGCGGTGGGGGCTCTGCATGCCGCGCAGGACATGGGGCGGAAGGTTCCCGAAGAACTGTCGGTTATCGGCTTTGAAAATATTCCTCTTTCCTCGCAGGTTCGACCTTTGTTGAGCACGGTGGCGGTTCCGATGTATGATATCGGTGCGGTGGCGATGCGCCTTTTGACCAAATACATGAACGACGAACCGGTCGAGTCAGGCCAGGTGATCCTGCAATACCGCATTGAATTGCGAAATTCGACCAGATTGCGGGAGTGGGAAGAAGAACGCTTGTAACAGAAAACATCCTGTCTGGTCAAACTGCAGCACGGGATGAAAGGGAAGCAAAAGGGAGAGGTTGAAGCGAATGCAGGAAAATCGGAGAGTCGGCCTGATCGGCGCAATGGATGAAGAAATCGCATTGCTGCTGGAAAAAATGGATCAGGCAGTAACGCAGAAAGTGTATCAGACTACCTATTATACGGGAACGCTCAACGGGATCCCGGTTGTGGTTAGCAAATCAGGCGTCGGGAAGGTAAACGGCGCGATTTGCACACAGGTTCTCATCGAGCGGTTTCATGTTGAATCGATCATTTTTACCGGAGTCGCCGGAGCGCTGCATCCGGATCTCGATATCGGGGATCTGGTTATTTCGACCGAATGCCAGCAGCATGATCTCGATGCCAGCGCGCTCGGCTTTCCCAAAGGAACCATTCCGTTTCAGGAAACATCCGTGTTTCCCGCTGATCCGAAATTGATCGAATGGGCGGCGCGAGCGGGCGAAAAGCTCGAAGGAGTTCAGGTGCGCCTGGGCAAGGTTTTGTCGGGAGATCAGTTTATTTCCGACAGCGGGAAAGTAACCGAACTGCGTGAACAGTTGGGCGGGGACTGCGTGGAGATGGAAGGCGCGGCAGTGGCTCATGTGTGCCACTTGAGCGGAACGCCTTTTGTCGTGATTCGCTCCATGTCGGATCGGGCCGACCATTCGGCAGATGTGAATTTCACCGAGTTTACCAAGCTGGCGGCGGAGCGTTCCTCGGTTCTTGTCTGCGAAATTCTCGAACAGCGCAAACGGGAAAAAGAACGGAGTTAAAACCAAAGCACCTTGGGCTTTTGGCCCTTGGTGTTTTTTTCATCATGTTGCCAGTGTACCTCCTCCTGCCGGTGCACATAATAAGGATACGCCAAAGGGGGGAAGCATAATGCCGAAAGACGTACTGTGCGAAGTGAATACCTGCACCTATTGGGGACAGGGAAATCTGTGCAAAGCAGATGAAATTTATGTCGTGACCCATACTGAACAGGCCAAGGATACCAAAGAAACTGATTGCAAGACCTTCAAACCCAAGCACTAACCGAATTTCCGCATCCGGCTGCTTTCGTTATGCAGGCAGCCGGGCTGCTTTTTTGATGTCAAATTGCCAATATTATAATGTATGATATAATAATGAAAAATGAAATCGTTTACAGGGGAGGCGTCTTCATCATGAAAAACACGGAACGTATACCCGTTCAAACCAATGGGAATAATTTGCAAAATTATGAAGAAACCTATGCATCTTTTGACTGGAAACAGGTTGAACAGGAATTTTCCTGGTACAAAACCGGAAAAGTAAACGCCGCCTATGAAGCGATCGACCGTCATGTGGAGCAGGGAAAAGGGGAGAAGACTGCGCTCATCTACAGCGCCCCCGATCGTGAAGAAACGTATACGTTCAGGCAATTAAAGGAGAAATCCAACCAATTTGCCCATTTGTTGAAGCGGATTGGCATACATAAAGGGGACCGCGTTTTCATCTTTATGCCCCGGACACCGGATTTATATGTTAGCTTTTTAGGGACGATTAAAATCGGGGCCATTGTCGGACCGCTTTTTGAAGCCTTTATGGAAGCAGCCGTACGAGACCGCCTGGAAAACAGTGAAGCAGTTGCCCTGGTGACTACGCCAACCCTGCTGGAACGGGTTCCTGTAGACGATTTGCCTCATTTGAAACATATTATTCTCGTCGGGGCCAAAGGGGAATTGACGGACGGCTATTACAGCTTTGAAAAAGAACTGGCCAAATCCCCGACCGAACTGGAACCGGTGTGGGTGGATCGCGAAGATCCGATGCTGATCCATTATACGTCCGGATCAACAGGTAAACCGAAAGGGGTGGTTCACGCCCATAACGCGATGATCCAACACTATCAAACGGGAAAATGGGTGCTGGATCTGCAGGAAGGGGATATCTACTGGTGTACGGCCGATCCCGGCTGGGTGACGGGAACATCTTACGGGATTTTTGCCCCGTGGCTCAACGGTGTCACCAATGTCGTGCGCGGGGGACGGTTCAGCCCTGACGATTGGTACCAAACACTGGAAAAATATAAAGTGACGGTCTGGTACAGCGCTCCGACCGCATTTCGCATGTTGATGGCCGCCGGTGAAGATTTGGTGAAAAAATACGACATTTCTTCGGTGCGCCACGTCCTGAGCGTCGGTGAACCGCTGAACCCCGAAGTGGTGCGCTGGGGACTCCAAGTGTACGGCAAACGGATTCATGACAACTGGTGGATGACCGAAACCGGGGGGATTCTCATCTCCAACTATCCGCAGATGGAGATCAAGCCGGGTTCGATGGGGAAACCGTTCCCGGGCATTTATGCCGCGATCCTTGATGATCAGGGCAATGAGTTGCCGCCGTATGAAATGGGCAACCTGGCGATAAAAACACCTTGGCCCTCGATCATGCGCAAGATTTGGAAAAATCCGGAGAAATACCAAGAGTATTTCCGCATCCCCGGCTGGTATGTATCGGGTGATTCCGCTTATAAGGATGAAGACGGCTATTTCTGGTTCCAGGGGCGTTTGGATGATGTGATCAATACCTCCGGCGAGAGAGTCGGTCCCTTTGAAGTGGAAAGTAAACTCGTGGAACACCCGGCAGTGGCTGAAGCCGGTGTGATCGGAAAACCCGACCCCTTGCGCGGTGAGATTATCAAGGCCTTTATTTCCTTGCGTGCCGGTTATAAGCCATCCGAAGAGTTGAAGGAAGAGATTCGCCAGTTTGTGAAAACGCGCCTGGCTGCTCATGCGGCGCCGCGAGAAATTGAATTCAAAGATAAATTGCCGAAAACGAGAAGCGGCAAAATCATGCGCCGTGTCCTGAAAGCTTGGGAATTGGATTTGCCGGTTGGCGATTTATCCACGATGGAAGATTGAGCGACATAAAAAACCCCTTTAGGCGTTCAGTTCCTAAAGGGGTTTGGTTCGTTACTACTGTATAATGCCTCCCGGTTGCTCCGCTCCTCCGTCTGACGGGCCTTGTCCGCCGTTATTATTGTCAGTCGGTGGCTGGGACGAAGAGGGCGGTTGCTGTGTGCCCGGGTTTTGATTGGGCGGCTGAGCCGGGTTATTTTGCCCGGGGTTGGGTACGGCCGGATTATTGGCCGGCGGTTGTGCTCCTCCGCCCTGTTGACCGCCGGATTGCTGTCCGCCTTGTTGCGGCTGGGCAGGTTGGCGGTTGCACTCAAAGCATTGAAAGGGAACAGAGCCTTCGCTTTTAAACTTGCTTCCCTTCGGAATCATGGAAGGCTGCGCTTGGGCCGCCGCTTTGAAAATGCGATTCCAGGCCATCATGGAAAGATCGTGAACCACGACTGTTGCCGGTTGGTCAAAACCGGTCCAGACGCCGAGCGAGATTTCGGGTGTCGCCCCGATAAACCAGACGTCCTTTTCCGAGGAAGTGGTACCCGTTTTCCCGATCACTTCATAGCCGCTGGTTGCATTTCCAACCATTTGTGCCGTACCGGCGGCCACAACCTGTCGCATCATGCCGCGCAGATCAGATACAGCTGCCGGGCTGAAAACTTTGACCGGCTTGTTGTCCCTGGCGTAATCGTATACGACGTGTCCTTCGGAATCGATGATCTTATCGATCAGATGCGGTTTGTTGAAAACCCCGTTGTTGGCGATCATCGCATAGCCGCCCGTCATTTGTGTGACGGAAAAACCATCGTGAAAACCGCCAAGTGCCGATGCTTCCCCGTCATATTTTTCATTTGGGTTGATATCCATTTTGCGCAGGTACTCAAACCCGTGCTCCACTCCCAGTTTGCGAATGATCTTGATGGCCGGAATATTGAGCGACCATTGCAAGGCGTATGTTGCTGTAACCGGAGCGTTATGGTATTTGCCATTGGCATTGCGGTATGGTGAACCGTCCGGCTTGTAAATCTTCTCATCCACAATCTGCGATGTCGGTGAGATGATGCCTTCATTTAAGGCCGGTCCATAGACCAGGAGCGGTTTGATCGACGAACCGGGTTGCCGTTGCGTGTCGAGGGAACGGTTGAGCCAGTCATAATGCGTTCCGCCGACAAAGGCGAGGATTCCGCCCGTTTTGTTGTCGATCAGGGTTGCACCCACCTGCTCCTTGACCCGCTTGCCATTGATCTTTTTCGACGGCATATGCATTTTGGCAACCGCGTCGTTGACGGCATCGTACATCTTTTGATCGATCGTGGTGTATATTTTGTAACCGCCATTGGTCACTTGCTGGTTATAAGCTTCCAGCGGTTTGTCAATCCCTGCTTTTTTGTCCTTCTCTTGCAGGATTTGTGCAGCTTCTTTGGTGACTGCGTTGATGATGTAAGGATAATCGGCAAATCCGTTATGGAACGACGATTTTTTCGCCAGATGTTTGGCAACATCGTAATGGATTGCTTCATCGTATTGCTCTTTGGTGATTACCTTGTTTTCCAGCATTTTGCCGAGCACGTATTTCATGCGCGCTGTACCGGCTTTCAAATGCGCTTCCTCGTCGCCGTCCTTGGGTGCGTAAAACGGGTTATAGGCATAAGGACTCTGCACCATTCCCGCAAGGTAAGCTGCCTGCGGAATGTCGAGGTCTTTGATGTCCGTATTAAACAAGCCTTTTGCCGCGACGGCAAATCCGGTCATCCGCTTTCCATCCGCATCCGGACCAAACTCGACGCTGTTTAAGTATTTGACCAGGATTTCATCTTTGCTGTAATACTTCTCCAGGCGGATGGCGTCGATGATTTCCATCGTCTTGCGTTCATAGTTCTTGGAACGGTCGTCGAGAATCTTGTTTTTCACCAATTGTTGCGTCAGCGTACTGCCCCCGGTCTGCACGTCGCTGCCGATCACTTGTTGGATTGCAGCCCGAGCGATCGATTTGGGAACAATCCCGTTGTGGGTCCAAAATTCCCGGTCTTCCGTTGAAATTAAAGCGTCGATGAGATTCGGGCTCACTTGATTGAGATTTTTGATCAATTTGCTGTTGGTTTTGGTAACCATGTACCCGATTGGTTTGTTGTCCCGGAAATAGGCGTAGCTTGTTTGCGACCAGCCTGTCAGGTATTTGTCATAATCCTTTTTGGTCATGACCGGCGCGTTTTTAGCGAATGCGGAAAAGACGCCGGTTCCGACGCCGATCACCGCGACGGCGATGATGGAAACTGACGCGAGCAGGATGAGCGCAACGCGTTTTATCACCGGAACGATTTTACTTTTTCCCCATTTTGTCTCTTTCTCGCTGGGGCTGCTTTGAGAGTCCTTCATTCCCTCATTTCTCCCCCCTTTGTCATGCGAAATTAATTATATCACATCCGCCAAACCGCTTGGTGATAGAGAATTTTTGACAATATCTTATTCATTTTTTTAAGACAAAAGACCCCCATCGGGGGAGATGGGGGCGGTCAAAAAGGAAAAGGATCATGATGCGGTTTCTTTTTTCCTTCATCCGGCGGAGGCGGATACCAGGGTTTTGTCGGAGGTTCCGAAGGTTCCGTCGGAGGTGGGTTGTCGCCGTTGTTCGGGGGCGGGGGTACCGATGGAGGAAGCGCCGGTGGAAGATCAGGCGGCTGGTTGTTATGCTGATCCCGGTTATTCTTTTGTTCTTTTTTCTTCTTGTCTTGATATTTTTTGATTTTATCGCATTCCAGGCATTTTACACCGTCAAACAGATGCCCGGGGTTTTCAAAACGGGCTCCTTTGTCGAAGTAAGAAGGGCTTGATTTTGCTGCGGCGTTAAAGATATTCACCCAGGCCCGTTTGGTAAAATGGTCATTATGAGACATGCTGAATCCGTAATCATAACCGCTCCAGGCTCCAATGGTAACCTGTGGTGTATAGCCGATAAACCAGAGATCGCGGTCATCGGTCGAGGTACCCGTTTTGCCGGCCAGGTCGTAGCCGTGAATCCGGCTGCCGATGAAGACACCGGTTCCGCTTTTCACCACATCCCGGAGCATGTCTGTTATCTGATAAGAGGTTTGCGGTGAAAAAATGCGGGTTGGAGCCTGTTTGTGTTCCCAGATCACATGGCCGTTTGCATCTGTCACTTTGGATATGAGATAAGGGCTGTTGTAGTTTCCCTGATTGGCAAAGGTAGCGAAAGCGGCGGTCATTTTAGCCACGGTGTAGCCCCGGGTCTGCCCGCCGATCGCCGCTGCTTCCCCGTCGATCGGATCAGGCGGTATTCCCAGTTTGCGGAGGTAGCTAAAGCCTGTGTCGTGGCCCAACCGGTTGAATACTTTGATGGCTGGGATATTGTACGACCATTTTAGTGCCTCCTTCACAGTAACCGGCCCGTGGTATGTTTTGCCCGAATTCTCATAGTAACCGGAGCCGTCGGCGCGGGGAATTTTCTCGTCCAGAACCAGTGTGTCGGGAGAGATCACTTTTTCCTCGATGGCCGGCCCGTAAACCAGAAGCGGTTTGATTGTGGAACCCGACTGTCTCGAGGCATCCAGCGCATGGTTTTTCGCATTCTGGTTATAACTCGAAGTGCCCGGGACAAATGCGAGAATGGCACCGCTGCGGTTGTCGATGATCACTGCTCCCAGCTGTTCGTGCCCCTTGATCCCTTTGTAGGTGCGGTTATGAAAAGTCAAATTTTTGGTTGCGGCTTTGTTTACGGCGTCATACATTTTTTGGTCGATTGTGCTGTAAACGTGGTAACCGCGCGTCTGTACCTGCTTGACATACTGTTCGAGTGTGGAGCGGTATTTGCCCTGTTTGCTGAGTTCTTCGATATTCAGGCCGTCATGCTGCATGAGAATTTCCGCTGTTTCCGTTTCCAGGGCATACATGATAAATGGATAACTGCTATAGCCGTTGGCAGACGGATCAGGTTTGGCCAGCGATGCCTTAATGTTGAATTTCAGTGCTTCGTGATACTGTTGCGGCGTAATCTTGCCAGTTTCCAGCATATTGCGCAGAACCAGTTGCATTCGCTTGATACCGTGTTGCAGATTTTTTTCACCGCGGAAGGGGTTATAATCGTTCGGCCGCTGAACCATACCGGCGATATAGGCGGCTTGTGGCAGATTCAATTCCTTGGCATCGACGTTGAACAAACCTTTGGCAGCTGCCTGGACACCGTATAAATTTTGCCGGTTTGCCCCTTTTCCGAAGAAAACGCTGTTCATATAGTAGACAAGTATCTGGTTTTTGCTAAACATTGCGTCGAGGCGAACGGCCAGAACGATTTCCTTGGATTTGCGCTCAAGGTCCTGTTCGCGGTTTTTGAGGATCACATTTTTGACCAATTGCTGGGTGATCGTGCTTCCGCCGGTCGTGACGTCCGCATGAACCAACTGCTGGTAGGCAGCGCGAAGAATCGAGCGCGGCACGATTCCGTGATGAGTGTAAAAATCGCGATCCTCCGTGGCGATAAAAGCATCGACGAGGTAAGGACTTACATCGTTGACGGATCTGATCAATTTGCGATATTCACCGTCATTGCGAAAAGCGCCAATACGTACAGGGTTATTATTTTTGTCCGTATTTTGAAAATAGGCATAACTGTTTTGAAATAAACTGTCGAGATCGCGTTGGAAATCTGCTTTGCTGCGCACCGGTTCATCTTTGACCATGGCGGAAACGATTCCCGCCCCGATTCCGGCTCCGCAGGCAGACAGGATAAAAAGCAGCGCCAGGGCCCACCAGACGGTCTTTAGCGTCCATTTGAGATAGCGCCTTTTTTTCCTGTGTCGCTGGCGCCTGGATTCATGTTTTTTCATTCACTTGATACCCTCCTCGTTCTAGGGTAATATTATAACATAATCTGGATGAAACATTCTTTCACCACGAATAAACTTAAATATCAAAAAAGCTGTGAACAAGCCCAGTAGCCGATAGAGAGGACCTTTCAGAGAGCTGGTGGCCGGTGCAAACCAGCAGGCCGCTATCCGGTGAATTACACTTTGTGAGCTGACACTGGTTATGTTTGGATCAGTGTACGGACCGGTTCCGTTATCAGAATGAGCGGGAAGCAGAAGCTCTGCTTTCAATTAGGGTGGTACCGCGGAAATCAAGCTCCGTCCCTTCTTTGGGCGGGGCTTTTATTGTTGAACAAAAGGAGGGTGTCTTTGCATGAAAGTAAAAGAAGAAGTTTTATCGCCTGAAATCGAAGCGGAAGTAAACCGACAGTTAAAAATCATCAAACGGGGGGCAGCGGAAATTCTTCCTTTGGAAGAGCTCGTTTCCAAATTGCGCCGCTCCATTGCCACGAAAACCCCGCTGAAAGTAAAACTGGGACTCGATCCCACTGCACCCGACCTGCATCTCGGCCACACAGTGGTCTTTAATAAGCTTCGTGATTTTCAACGGCTGGGCCATATCGTGCAACTGGTGATCGGTGATTTTACTGCGCAGATCGGTGACCCGACGGGCAAGTCGGAAACCCGTAAACAGCTGACGGAGGAAGAAGTGAAGGAAAACGCCAAAACCTATACGGAACAGCTTTTTAAAGTACTTGATCCGGAAAAGACGGAGATCCACTTCAACAGCCATTGGCTGAGCCCGCTCACTTTTGCCGACGTCACCCGGCTGGCTTCCAAATGCACAGTGGCCCGGATGTTGGAACGGGATGATTTTTCCAAACGCTACCATAGCGGGCAGGCGATCAGCATCCATGAGTTTTTCTACCCGCTGATGCAGGGCTATGATTCCGTCGCTCTGAAAACCGATGTGGAACTTGGTGGAACCGATCAAACCTTCAACCTGTTGATGGGACGCCAGTTACAAAAAGAGTTTGGCCAGGAAGAACAAGTGATTTTAACCATGCCGCTCCTCGAGGGGTTGGATGGCGTCAAGAAAATGAGCAAAAGCCTCGGCAATTACATTGGCGTCGATGATCAGCCGGATGATATGTACGGGAAAGCGATGTCGATTCCGGATGAGCTGATGGCTAAGTACTTTGAACTGGCGACCGATGTATCGCTCGAGGAGTTGGAAAACATCAAGAAAGGGCTGGAAAGCGGACAGCTTCATCCCCGTGACACAAAAATGAAATTGGCGCGCACTCTGGTGCGGATGTACCATGGTGAGGAAGCGGCAGAAGAAGCGGAAAAACGCTTTAAGGTCGTGTTCCAGCAGCGGGAACTGCCACAGGATATGCCGGAAGTGGCAATCGGGGAAAATGAGCTGGAAGATGGCCGGATGTGGATCGTCGCGCTCTTGTCCAAACTGGGGCTGGTTGCCAGCAATGGAGAAGGACGCCGCATGATTCAGCAGGGAGGCGTGCGCATCAATCAGGAAAAAGTCTCAGACCAGTCAGCACAAGTTCCGGTTGAGGACGGAATGGTCGTGCAGGTGGGCCGGCGCAAATTTGCCCGGGTCAAGCTCGAATCATGATCGTGAGGGGATGGTTTGTCAGTGGGCAAGCCGTCCTTTTTTTCATTGAAATTGTCCGATCGCGGGTTCCGGAGTTCCCCCTGAATCTCCTGACGTTTCTTACACAAAAAACTTTGGCCCGCAGAACAGCCAAAGTTTTTGAAGCCGCCGATGACTGGGACGGAGGGTAAGTTAAAATTCTACGAAAAACGGGTGTTTTTTTTCGTCGAGGCAGTAGAAGATCCGTTGTTTCATGTTGCGCCAGGATACCAGGCGCATCGCCGTTTCAATCGGAAAATAATCAGCATCTTCGATTTCATTGTTTTCATCAATCGTAATGCGTCCACCAATGGGCTTCCCGCGGAAAAGAAAGTTGCAGATGCCGGAACGCGGATTTTGGAAAATTCCGCAATATTTGACCAGCTTAATGTGAATTCCCGTTTCTTCTTTCACTTGACGGATCACGGACAGGCGGATCGATTCTTTTTCTTCCACAAGTCCGCCGGGAAGCTCCCAGCCCCGTTTCGGATGTTTCACCAGCAAAATCTCGGCATCATAGTTGAGAACGACGGCATAGGCAGCCAAAACATGTTTGGGTGAAGCCATGGGGATCACCTGACCTTTCGTCTCATGGGGCATACGTGGAGCCCGAAAGCGAGAAGAAAACGTTTGGTTACTACCATTTTAGCAAAAACCGGCTGGAAAAAGTATAGAGCAAAAAAGTGTAGGAGCAGGATAAGAGGGGAATATTATTGGAATTGGCCGGAGTTGTGTTCTGTTTCTGTTAATCTATGCAATTGGATTTGTGATGGTCAGGGCAGCACCGCTTTCCTCCCGATTTTGTCTTCCTTTTTCACGGGGATGACCATTGCCGGATTTGTTTTGACAGAGAAAAAAGCCACACCCCGGACAGGAGTGCGGCTTTTCACGGTATATGATGAGATTAACGAGAGTAGAACTCTACGATCATCGTCTCGTTGATTTCAGACGGCAATTCGGACCGCTCCGGAAGACGGGTGTAAGTGCCTTCCAGTTTGTTCTCATCAAAAGAGAGATACTCCGGCAGATATTGACGTTCTTCCAGAGCCTCTTTTACAACCGTCAAATTGCGGCTTTTTTCGCGCAGACCGATCACATCGCCAGGTTGTACCTGATAGGAAGGACGGTCAACGGTTTTACCGTTAACGGTAATGTGACGGTGTACCACCAATTGGCGGGCTTGTGCGCGGGTACGGGCAAAACCGAGACGATAAACGAGGTTATCGAGACGGGATTCCAAGAGCTTCATGAAGTTTTCACCATGAACCCCTTTCATTTTACCCGAGCGCACGAACAAGTTGCGGAATTGTTTTTCGCTTACGCCGTACATGAGGCGCAGTTTTTGCTTCTCCTGAAGCTGCAATCCGTATTCAGAAAGTTTTTTGCGTTGGCCGGGTCCGTGTTGTCCTGGCGCATAAGGGCGTTTAGCCAGCTCTTTTCCGGTGCCGGAAAGAGAAATACCAAGACGACGGCTCAATTTCCAACGCGGTCCGGTATAACGTGCCATTTTTGTTGCTCCTTTCATCATTTGCTTTGAAATTGACGCAAATGACAGGGTGCTAATTCGCTTTGCTTTATCCAGGCCTTCCGGATAGCGGCGAAAGACCGGATACCCATGATAAAATCACGGGGCGAATTAGTGAGGGTGATCCCTTCACCTATCCTTTGCTGCTATCCTCAAATCCCCTTTGGAGGCAGTTTTGAGCCATACAAACAACAATTATAGCCGATTTGGGCGAAATGTCAATAAAGGGAAGAAAGCGGCCGGGCCTTGCCGCAGCAGCCGATGGAACGGGCCTATTCGCCCGGATCAGCGGAACCTTTCCGGCCCGGTCTTACCCGGACATAGTGGATCGGCATTCCACGGGAAACGAATTTGTCTTCATACTCGGTTGTGATATTGGCCGAAGCATAAGGGCTGTGGTGCAGATCACGGGAGAGTTCGATCGTCTCCCAACCGGCTTCCTGAAATTCTTCCAGCGAAAAATCGAAAAGGGAAACGCTGTCGGTTTTCAGGATCAGGTCACCGCCCGGAGCCAGTAATTTCTCATAGCACTCGAGAAATGTGCGGTAAGTGAGGCGGCGTTTGGTGTGGCGTTTTTTGGGCCACGGATCGCTGAAGTGGAGATAGAAGCGGTCGACTTCCCCGGGTGCAAAAATCTCATCCAGCCATTGGACATCGGCCCAGATATAACGAAGGTTGGGGTTTTTCGTCGCTTCACCTTTCCGGACAGCCATGAGCAGCGGTTCTTCAATCCGCTCAACCCCGATCCAGTTGATTTCGGGATGAAGACCGGAGGTTTTGGCCAGGAACTGTCCTTTTCCGGTGCCCAGTTCCACATGGAGCGGTTGCGCCGGTTCGGGGAACAGCTCGCGCCACCTTCCCTGAAATTCGCTTTTATTTTCTTCCGTCGCCGTGAAGACGAGCGGGTGTTCACTTAAAATCTTCTTCGCTTCGGGTTTTCTTCGTAGACGCATTTTTCTCAACCATTCCTACATTTTTTTTCGTTTCTTATTATATCGGGGTTTCGCCCAAAAACAAACTTGAAAATTCCCCGTCGCCTTAACCGGTAAAAACAATATAAATTTATACTTGCGGGAATTTTGGATCTACATTATTCTATTCTTGAGAAAACGTTTTCATCAAATTTGTGAGTTTTTTTATTCAATTTGAAAAAAAGGGTGCCGTTTACGGGAGGTGTTGGTTCCCCGCGGCGAAAGTCGCCGGTTTACAGATCATCTCCGGGAGGGATCACGCTCCCGGGAAATGTCTTTCCGCTCAACTCATCGCAAGGAGGAGAAGGAAATGAAGCTAGGGGTTTTTACTGTTTTATTTTCCCAGAAGCCATTTGAAGAGATGCTGGATTACGTCAAGGATGCAGGTGTTGAAGCAGTGGAGATCGGAACCGGCGGATATCCTGGCTCCGCTCACTGCAATCCGGATGAATTATTGGAGGATGCGGGCAAGCTGAAGGCGTTCAAAAAAGCTGTGGCCGATCGGGGCTTGGTGATCAGCGCTCTCAGCTGTCACGGGAATCCGCTCAATCCGAATAAGGAGCACGCCAAAGCTTCTCATGACATCCTTATGAAAACGGTTCGCCTGGCTGAAAAGTTGGAGGTTCCCGTCGTCAATACCTTCTCGGGAACGCCCGGTGATCACGAGGGAGCCAGGTACCCGAACTGGCCTGTCGCACCCTGGCCGCCTGAATACCGGGAAGTGCTTAAATGGCAATGGGAAGAAAAAATCATCCCCTATTGGAAAGAAGCCGGGAAATTTGCCGAAGAGCATCATGTGAAAATCGGCCTGGAACTTCATGGCGGTTTCTCTGTCCACACGCCGGCCACGCTGTTGAAATTGCGTGAAGCGGTAGGTGAAGTGATCGGAGCCAATCTTGACCCCAGCCATATGTGGTGGCAGGGCATTGAGCCGGTGGGCGCGATCAAGATATTGGGCAAGGAAGGGGCGATTCACCACTTCCACGCGAAAGATACCGTGATTGACCAAGACAATGTGAATATGTATGGACTGACGGATATGCAGTCTTATGAAAATTTGCAATCGCGGGCATGGCAGTTCCGGACGGTCGGATTCGGGCACAGCCTGAAGGAGTGGGCCGATATTTTGAGTGCTTTACGCTTGTCCGGCTATGATTACGTAGTCAGTATTGAGCATGAAGATGCCCTGATGTCGATTGATGAAGGGTTCCGGAAAGCGGTTGCCAATCTGAAACAGGTCATGCCGAGCGAGTCACTGTCCGAGATGTGGTGGGTCTGACCGAGTAAAAAGAAGATGGGGTGGAGTGGATGAGTGCACAATTGAAGATCGGGCTGATCGGGGCCGGCGGGATTGCCCAGGCCCATCTCCGGGCCATCGAAAAAGAGCCGCGGGTCAAGGCGGTGGCGATTGCCGATGTTGCCGAGGAGTTTGCCCGCACAACGGCTGCCAAGTTTGCCATCGATCAGGTTTATACGGATTATGAGAAAATGCTCGAGCAGGAGTCACTGGACGCAGTCATCGTCTGTGTCCCCAACTTCCTGCATGCTCCGGTGGCGCAGGCTGCACTGGAAGCGGGAAGCCATGTACTGTGCGAAAAACCGATGGCTTTAAACGTTGAATTAGCCGAAAAAATGAAAGAAACGGCCGACCGGGCCGGCAAAATTTTGATGGTGGCACAGAACAACCGGTTCCGGACGGAAACGCAACTGGCAAAAAAATGGGCGGACGATAAAAAATTCGGAAAAATCTATCATGCCAAGACCGGCTGGGTACGGCGCAACGGAATTCCCGGCTGGGGCAGTTGGTTTACGCAAAGGGAAAAAGCGGGAGGAGGGCCGCTGATCGACGTCGGGGTGCACGTGCTTGACCTGACTTTGTGGATTATGGGTTATCCTCAGCCTGTATCTGTCCTTGGCCGGACGTATGATATGTTCGGTTCACGCAAAGAGAAACTGATGGGTTATGGCCGGATTGTCGACCAGGGATCATTCAATGTGGAAGATCTGGCGGTTGCGATGATCCAATTCGCCGATGGATCTTCCCTCGTACTTGATGCCAGCTGGGCAAGCCACATCCGAAAAGAGAGCGTTTACCTTGAATTGTACGGAGATCGGGGCGGAGCCTCCCTCGACCTTATGGAGCAAACAGTGACATTGTATCAGGATGTGGATGGCAAGCCGGTCGACCAGGTCACTCATTTAGATTATCAGGATGAACGCCTGGCATTGCTGAAAAATTTCGTTGATGCGGTCACCGGAAAGGCAAATCCGATCTGCAAACCGGAAGAGAGCATCATGATTCAAAGAATTTTGGATGCGATTTACCAGTCGGCGCAAACGGGTGAATTGGTTCGTTTCGCATAAGTGTTCCCAATTTTTCCTCACGGGAGGTTATGTCGATGAAGAACTGGAAAAAGTGGATCGCGGCCGGACTGCCTTTCCTGATGGCTTTTTCATTGACTGCCTGCTCGCAGGATGAGGCGGGCGGAGGGCAAGGAAAAGGTGATGTGGTCACCATCACCTGGGCCCGGGGCAAAGACGAAACACAAGAATCGAAAAAATTGGTGGAAGCTTTTGAAAAGGCGCATCCCAACATCAAAATCAACATAAAGGACATGCCGACGGACACCGGACAGTACCATGATCAAATGGTGACGATGCTCAGCGCAAGCTCGAGTGAAATCGATGTTTTTAACGCGGATGTGATCTGGCCGGCCGAATTTGCCAAAGCCGGTTATCTGGAGCCGCTCGACCGCTATATTGATCATGACCAGATTGACCTTGGCAAATATATCCCCGGTGCTGTTCAAGCAGGGAAAGTTGATGGTCAACAGTATGCACTCCCCAAGTATATCGATGCGGGCCTTTTGTTTTATCGCAAGGATTTGATTCCGTCCCCTCCGAAAACGTGGGATGACTTGATCAAACTGGCCAAGGAAACCAAAGGCAAAGGCGGTACTCAGTTTGGTTATCTGATGCAGGCCAAGCAATATGAGGGGCTGGTCTGTAACTTTATCGAATTTGCCGGCGCTTATGGCGGCCGCATTCTGGATGACAAAGGCAATGTGGTGATCAACAGCCCGGGCACGATCAAGGGCTTGGAGAAATTGATCGAAATTACGCAGTCCGACTTCGTGCCGAAAAACATTTCCACCTTTACCGAAGTGGAAACCCATACTTCCTTTACTCAGGGACAAGCCCCGTTGGCGCGAAACTGGCCTTATATGTATAACCTTGTGCAGGACAAATCCCAGTCGAAAGTGGTTGACAAAGTGGGGGTCGCCCCGTTGCCGGCCGGAGACCACGGATCGGTCGCTGCGCTGGGCGGATGGATGATGGGGATCAACAAGTTTTCCAAGCATAAAAAAGAGGCCTGGGAATTCGTCAAATTCATGTCCGGCCCGGAAGGGCAAAAGATTTCGGCCATTTATGGAGGGAAAACGCCGACTTATCTCCCGACCTTTGACGATCCTGAAGTACAAAAGGCTTATCCGCTCTTTGGAGACAAGAACTACGTCCAGGGAGTGAGCGCTGCTATTCCGCGCCCCATTTCACCGGATTATCCGAAAATCTCTGACGTGATCCAAATCGAGGTTTCCAAAGCGGTTACGGGCAAAGAAACAGCAGAACAGGCTGTCAAGAACATGGATACACAGCTGAAACAGCTTTTGCACCAATAACATCGATGTCTGATTCGGCCCGTCCCTTGGTCAAAACCGGACCGCCGTCCGCATAGCGCTTGCGGTAAGAGGAGATACCCAAGAGCCGAGAGTCATAGGCCGAGTGCTTATGGCTCTTGGTTTATCAGGTCTTTTTGGCTCAACCCGAGTTTGATAGTCCAATCAACATCGAATCGACATGCGATGGCACTTTCACAGAAGAGGTGAAGGTAATGTGGAGAACATGGACGCAGTCAGAGAAGAGGATGGGCTTGATTCTCATTCTGCCAACCCTGATCACGATTTTGGTGATCGCCATTTGGCCCGTTCTCCGATCCTTCTGGATCAGCCTGTACGATGTGGAACTGAACAACCCGGCCAAGACGGAGATTCATCACAGTTACGGAATCGATATGGAGAAGTTTGTCAACATATTCCCCCTTTTGACCAAAAACCTGGATGAGTCCAGCGCAAAGGCCGATCCGCAGACGAAACAACAACTGGAGGAAATCAAAAGGAAGGCGGAGCAATTAAAGGCAGTACTGGATGGAAATCCGCAATTTTCCCGGCAGTACAAACAAGTGGATGATATTCTTTTTGACGGTCAATCTGTGCCTGATGATCTGAAAATCTTCAAACTGGACAAAGCACAGGCAGATAAGGTGACCGGGGAGATGAAAGCGATCCGCCAGCAGCTGGCGGAGATGACGGAAGCTCACCAGTTAACGGACAATACGCTGGCCGGCTTGTCCAACGGCTTGACCGAATCACTGATCCAACCCAATTTTGTCGGGTTGAAGTATTACGAAAAGTTGTTGACGGGCGGACGCTTGTGGGCTTCGCTTACCAACACGATGATTTTTACGGTCGTCTCCGTCGGCTTGGAACTGGTGTTGGGGTTGATGATTGCACTGGTGGTCAACCGCTCCTTTCGCGGAAGAGGACTGGTCCGGGCTGCCGTTCTCATTCCGTGGGCGATTCCCACCGTGATTTCGGCGCTGATGTGGAAGTTCATGTTTGACGGTCAAAATGGCATCATGGCCAAATTTTTTGCCCAGATCGGTCTGGTATCGGATATGGGTTTGCTGCTCACCACCAAGTGGGGTTCGATGTTTGCGGTGATTTTTGCCGATGTGTGGAAGACGACGCCGTTTATGTCCCTGTTGCTGCTCGCCGGATTGCAGATGATTCCGGAGTCCCTTTATGAGGCGGCGGCTGTCGATGGCGCTTCCAAGGTACAGCAATTTTTCCGGATCACGCTGCCCCAGTTGAAATCGACCATCCTCGTGTCGCTTCTGTTCCGCACCCTCGATGCCTTCCGCGTCTTTGACCTCGTATATGTGCTGACGGGCGGGGGGCCGGCCAACTCCACGGAGACCATTTCCATTTATGCCTACAAAACGATGTTTGCTCAGATGGACTTTGGCCAGGGTTCCGCTTTATCGGTGATTGTTTTCATCTGCGTGGCGATCATCAGCATGATATTCGTCAAACTGCTTGGCAGTGACTTGATCAGTGACGGACAGGGCAAATAAGGGGGGACGAAGATGAAGAAAAAACGAACTGGCTTCCTGTTTTACCTTTTTATCACCGCCATGCTGATCGTGATCTTGTTTCCGTTTTTCTGGCAGTTTATCGCTTCGGTCAAACCGCCGCTCGAGCTGTTTGGCGACCGGGCCTTCAATTTCATTCCACAGCACCCTACCTTTGATAACTATGTGCGGGTTTTTACGGAACGGCCTTTTGCGATTTATCTCTGGAACAGCCTGGTTGTGTCCATTTTCACCACCCTGTATTGCATTCTGATCGCTTCTTTTGCCTCCTATGCGATTGCCCGTCTTCAATTTAAAGGAAAAACCGTGATCCTCGGACTGATTCTGGCGGTGTCGATGTTTCCGCAGATCGCTACAATTGCGCCGATTTTCCTGTTTATGCAGGAGATGAATCTGACTAACAGTTATCTGGGGCTCATCATTCCTTATACCACTTTCGCCCTGCCGCTTTCCGTTTGGAATCTGACCTCTTTTTACCGGAAGATACCCGCCGACTTGGAAGAAGCGGCCAAAATGGACGGGGCCAACATTATGCAAACGTTTTGGAGAGTGGTGTTTCCGCTGGCGGTTCCGGGCACCTTCACCACGGCGATTCTTACCTTCATCGCCGCCTGGAACGAGTTTTTGTTTGCTCTGACCATCAATACGGATGAAAACATGAAAACCGTTCCGGTCGGCATCGCCCTGTTTCAAGGTCAGTACACGATTCCCTGGGGGGAAATTGCAGCTGCATCCGTGATGGTGACCATTCCGCTGGTGGTGATGGTTCTCATTTTCCAGCGGCGTATTATCGCCGGGATCACGGCCGGCGCAGTAAAAGAATAGAGGAAAGCGGGTTTTGCGCCCTTAGCCTCGTTCCGGCTAAGGGTTTTTTGGAACCATTGTGAACAACGAAGAACGTTCCCTTGCCCTGTATGTTCTTGCGTTAAAATAAAAAGAAGCAGTTGGTTTTGTTAACGGTTTGGGTATGTTGGTCAATCAACAACTGCCAGTTTGGGGTGTGATTGTGACAACCAGATCAGCATTTCATTCTTTTGTCCTGCTTTGCCTCTTGTCGGCAGTCTGTGCAGGTTGCCAATCTTTTTCCGCCATGTCCCCTTGGCAGCGGGGGAGCATCTATCCCTTTTCCTTTCAGCCTTATGCCCGAAATGAAGCACCCGCTTTAAAAGAGCTTGTGGCAGAGCCGGCATTTGCGGTGTATCTGAAAACCCGGCCCTATCTTTTGGGAATCAGCGGGAACGGGCGTTATCTGGCGTTGATTGTACCCGAACGGAGCAGGGAAACTTGTCGCCTTGATGTGTTTGATTTATGGTACTCCTCCCTTATCCAGTCGTTTAATTTACCCCTGGGGTCAGCATCAAAGGAGCCGAATGGAGACGAATATATAAAGCTGGTGCAAAATACGGTGAAAACGGAATACCAAATCAGCCGCGGGGTCCGGCCTGCCATTCTCATTCCCGGTTATCATCAGGAACTCGCGGGGCATGGCTCGCTGATTTTTGAGGAAGATGACTTGCGCGTTTCCCTCACCACACCTGCCGGCGAGCAGTGGACGGTGGCCAAAGGGGAAACGGCGGAAAAAGATGAAGCGTCCGCCTACACGATTCCGCTGACGCCCGATCGGCAGACGTGGGGAGTGATCATCTTTGCCCGGAACCGGGGGGATGTAAAGATTGTGGCGGTTTCCGCCGTTGTCCCCCGCCAAGTGTACCGGTCACCGTCGGATCAGCAATTGGCGGGAATTTGCCAGTCCGTCCTGCAATCATCGAAGCCATGCCGGTTGCTCATGCGCGGAACCGGCGAGAATGACTGGTTTTTGGCGGGAATTGAAAAGAAGAAAACAGAAGGGGATGGCCAAACGGGTTATGCCGGGGAAGCATGGCAATTTACCGCAGGCGATTTGTCCGGCAAACGGCTGGTGATCGGGAGCAAAGAGGGGATCATCGAGGGAAAGCGTCACGAATCGCCGACGCAGCCGGTTTCCTACTATCAACTGGTGCTCTCCGCTGAGGGCGATGCGGAAGAGGCGAACAGACTGACCGTTGATGTTTACAATCGGGAAGGAAATCTGTTCCGGACATTGGAATGGGAATGGAAGAAAGGCCGCTTTCAACGCGTAACAGGGGGATCATAATGGAAACAGAGGTTTACTTGGTGCGTCATGGGGAAACGGAATGGAATACGGAGAAGCGAATTCAGGGGCACCGGGATGTCCCTTTAAGCAAAACGGGGGAGAAGCAGGCCGAACTATTGGCGCAATATCTGAGGCAACATTCCTTCCAGGCGGTTTATGCCAGCGACTTGGTCAGGGCGCGCCGGACTGCCGAGCGGATTGCCGGTCAATGGGGGCTTCCGGTGACATGCCTGTCTGAGTTTCGTGAGCAAAGAGTCGGAGAATGGGAAGGGATGCTGCTGGAAGAAGTGAAAAGAAAATATCCCGATTGGGAGAAGTACCGCATGCACGGGGGAATGTTTGGAATTGAACCGATCGAAGAAGTGCAGGCACGCTTCGTTCGGAAATTCAATGAACTGGTTGACAAGCACCGGGGGAAGCGGATTTTGATCGTGGCCCACGGCTTGTGCCTCAATCTGGCCATCTCGTTCCTGACGGAAGGAGAATATGGTTACGGGAAAGGAATATTGCAAAATACCAGCATCACCCGGCTCGTTTCCCGGGAAAATGCGGGTTGGACGGTGAAAGCCTACAACGTTACACCTCACCTGCAACAAGGCAAAGAGAGATTTATCGACGGATAAAAGGCGAAACCGCCGGGCGTTCGGCTTTTGGACGAAATGGAAGCGAGTTGCCATTTTATTCCCGATTCGATAAGATAGATGGAGAATGGAAGAAGGGGAAAAGTACATATGACACTGGAAACATTGTACCAAGAATTGCAAGACCTGAATCCCAATGAAGTTCGGACCATTCACAAACTCGTCCAAGCCCTGAAACGAACCCGGGTCAGCCCTCTTGCTTTTGTCGAAGAGCTAATGAACTTTCAAGCGGTCGGCTATGACCAGGAAAAAGGCGTTTACGTGCATCGGATGCTGATTACCGATGAACTGAAAAATCGCTACAAAATCCTGCATGGCGGCATTACAGCCACATTTATCGACACGGCTATGGGTTCCACCATTTTCCATATGGATGAAGGAACCAAAGCTGTGACGCTGGATCTTAACGTGAATTTTCTGGCACCCGGAGAAAGCGGATGGCTGACCGCAGAGACAGCTGTCATCAAAAAAGGGAAAACGATTATCCTGTTGGAGACGAAAGTGACCGATGAACGGAAAAAGTTGATTGCCACAGCTTCTTCAACCTTTTTTCGATTACAGTAGGTGGAAAATCCGATGAACAAACCATATAAAATTGTTGCGAAAGCGATCATTTTTGATCATCAGGACCGAGTGCTCATCCTGCGCAAATCTCTGGAAGAAAGGCTGGCCAATGATACGCACGGCTGGGATTTTCCGGGAGGCGGGCTTGAGCCCAGTGAACCGTTGATGGATGCGCTGGCGCGAGAGGTGATGGAAGAGACCGGGCTGCAAGTGAAAGTGGTGGCACCGGCCTACATCTATGATGAAATTCAGGAAGATAAACACCTGATTATCGTGAAATTTGCCTGTGACAAGCCTTTGGGCGAGTTAAAGTTAAGCTCGGAGCATGATCACTATTTCTGGGTTGAGCTCCATCGCTTGAACGAAGCGGAATTTCCGGAGTGGATGAAAGAAGAAATCCGCCGTGCTTACCGGATCTATGCCGATTTTCGGGGAATTCAGCAATAGGCATGTTTCCCTCTGGTTTTTGGCCAGAGGGTTTTTTTTCGGGTTTGCAAGATTTTCTCTTCCGACCTGATCAAGCTCTGGTCAGCGGGGACCAGTCGGTTCCTTCGACCAGGATGCGGGCATATTGCTCCAAATACGTTTGATCTTCCGGGGTAAAACGGGCCGTTACCGGACTGTCGATATCGAGAACGCCGATCAGGACTCCGTCTGCCTTCAGCGGGATGACAATCTCCGAGCGGGAGGCCGCATCGCAGGCGATATGGCCCGGAAATGCAAATACATCTTCGACCAGCTGCGTTTTCTCTTCTTTTACTGCCGTGCCGCAAACACCCCGTCCGACCGGAATGCGGACGCAGGCGGGTTTTCCGTTAAAGGGGCCGAGAACAAGTTCATTCCCTTTCAACAGATAAAAGCCTGCCCAGTTCACATCGCTCAGAGTGTGATACAGATGGGAAGCGCAATTGGCCAGATTGGCCATCCAGTCTTTTTCACCCTCGATCAGATGCTTCAATTGTTTCAAGATCAGCTCATAGCTGGTTTTTTTATCTCCCTCAACACGTTCAAAAGCAAACATGATATATTTCCCGATCCTTTCCGTAAATGTTAAAATAAAATCGTTCACACGACTGCAGTAAAGCTTTCTCGTGCTATTGTACACCTGCGGATTCAATCTGAAAAGAGGGTATGCGGTGTGCATAACTTGTGAATTTACGGACTAGAAAGAATTTTGGGAAAGGTGGCGATTCGTCATAAATGCCTTTCTGTGGCATTAATTGGATAATGAGTGCCACCCTATCTATTGATTAAAATGGAAGCATTTTAAATTATAGTCATCTCGTGATAAAATAGTAGCGTCGTTTAAACGTTCGTTGTTTTTTGCAAAGGGAATACATATTAGAAGGAGATGTTTTCCAATGCGTGATCCTCGTATTTCCAAATTAGCTAAAATATTGGTTGAACATTCTTGCCGGGTTCAACCGGGAGAACGTGTTTTAATTGATATTTTTGGAAAGGAAAGAGAGCTGGTCCGGGCTTTGATCGCAGCGGTATATGAGGCGGGAGGGTACCCGTATGTGCAGCTGAATGACCATGTTGTCACCCGTGCACTCTTGCTGGGAACATCGGAAGAACACATGGAAACCATGGCGAAACATGCCCTGAACCAGATGAAATCGATGGATTGCTATATCGGGGTGCGCGGAAGCGACAATGTGAGCGAGCTGTCTGACGTGCCGGAAGACAAAATGAACCTCTATGCCCGGATGTTCAATCATCCCGTACATAGCGAACAACGGGTGAAACATACGAAGTGGGTTGTGCTTCGTTACCCCAACTCCGCCATGGCACAGCTGGCCAACATGAGTACGGAAGCATTTGAAGACTTCTACTTCCGCGTCTGCAATGTCGATTATGAACGGATGGCCAAAGCGATGGAGCCTTTGGTGAAACGGATGGAGCGGACAGATCAGGTTCGCATTGTCGGACCGGGTACGGATCTCACTTTCTCGATCAAGGATATTCCGGTTATCAAATGCGCCGGGGAGTGCAATATCCCTGATGGTGAAGTTTATACCGCACCGGTGAGGGATTCGGTCAATGGCGTGATCACCTTTAATACGCCATCGGTCTATCAAGGGGTCACCTTTGAAAACATCCGCTTTGAATTGAAGAACGGAAAAATCATCAATGCCACCGCGAATAATACCGAACGGCTGAATCAGATTTTGGATGCTGACGAGGGTGCGCGCTACATCGGTGAATTCAGCCTGGGCGTCAACCCGCACATCAACCATCCGATGAAAGATACCCTGTTTGATGAAAAAATTAACGGAAGTTTCCATTTCACTCCGGGTCAGGCCTACGAGGAGGCAGACAACGGCAACCGGTCGTCCATCCACTGGGATCTCGTCTTGATCCAGCGCGCGGATTACGGCGGAGGCGAAATCTATTTTGACGGGGAACTGATCCGCAAAGACGGGCTGTTTGTGGTCGATGACTTAATTCCGCTCAACCCGGAAAATTTAAAGGCAAGCGAATCTTTTTAAGGAGGAATCGGGTTTGTTCTGGAGACGCAAAAAGTCGGTTGAAATTGCCGCCCCGCTAACAGGGCGTTACGTTCCGCTCGAAGAGGTGCCCGATCAGGTTTTTTCGCAGAAGATGATGGGCGACGGATTTGCGATCGAACCGGAAAAGGGCGAAGTATATGCTCCGGCAGACGGTGAAATCACCAATCTGTTTCCGACCAAACACGCGATTGGAATCAAGACGAAAAACGGCTTGGAAATCCTGATTCATGTCGGCATCGATACGGTGGAATTAGAGGGAGACGGATTTACGGCATATGTATCGGAAGGAGATCGGGTTTCGGCCGGCCAGAAATTGCTCGATTTTGATATGGAGAAGATTAAAAACAGCGGGAAACCTCTGATCACGCCCGTTATTTTTCCGGAATCGGCGGCATGGTCACTGGAACTCTGTGCAACCGGTTCTCTTCAGGCAGGAGAAACCGTCGTCGCCAGAGTGGAACAGAAATGAGAACCGCTCCTGATTTAATCAAATGATGCGGATGCAAATCCCGGCCGGATTTGTGCTGGCGGAGTGATGGATGTTCTACGGCTTCCTTCTCAGACAATATAGAAGGAAGCCGTCTTCTTTCGACATTAAAAGGGAAGCGAGGTTTTGGTGATGATTTCATTTCCTGAGGAGACTGTGCTTCAAACCCTGATTCAATTATTGGAAATCCACAGTCCGACAGGCAGGGCGGAAAAAGCGGTCGATTACATTCATTCCCGGTTGAAGCAATCCGGTCTAAATGCGATGCTTACAGCCAAAGGCGGATTAATCGTCACGGTTCCGGGAGAAAACGACCAGGTTCATCGACTGGTTACCGTCCATGTGGATACGTTGGGAGCCATGGTGAAGGAAATCAAGGAGAACGGCCGCTTGCGGTTAAGTAAAATCGGGGGATTCGGCTGGTTTTCCGTCGACGGGGCTTATTGCCGGGTGGAAACGAGGAAAGGCCGGATGTTTTCGGGGACGATCCTTGCTTCCCATACATCGGTCCACGTTTATGCTGATGCGGAAGAGCAAAAAAGATCGGATGAGCACATGGAAGTCCGGTTGGATGAGCGGGTGAAATCGGCGCAGGATGTAAAGGCACTGGGAATTCGCGTCGGCGATTTTGTATCTTTTGATCCGCAGGTGGTGACGACAGAGGCGGGATTTATCAAAGCGCGTCATTTGGATGACAAAGCGAGTGCGGCCATTCTGCTTGAACTGTTGCTTTACTTGCATGAGTCATCCGTCCGGTTGCCGCACACAACCCATTTCTTCTTCAGCAATTTTGAAGAAGTCGGATTTGGTGCAAACTCCAGCATTCCGCCGCAGGTCCGTGAATATTTGGCAGTGGATATGGGCGCGATCGGTGAAGGACAAACGACGGATGAGTACTGCGTTTCCATCTGTGCCAAAGACGGAAGTGGTCCCTATCATTACGGACTTACGACCAAACTGATCGAAATAGCCGAAAGAGAAGGAATCTACCATCAGGTTGATTTGTACCCCTTTTATGCTTCCGATGCCAGTGCGGCGGTTCGGGCTGGCTATGACATGATGCATGCCTTGATCGGGCCGGGCGTCGACGGTTCTCACGCCTATGAACGCACACACCTCGAAGCTTTGAAAAATACCTATTTGCTCTTATATCACTATTTGTTGTCGCCTTCATTGTAAAGAAAGAGGGGGATCAGGGATGACGTTGGCGGATGAGCTGCGGGAAGTATTGGAAAACGGGACGGAAGAAGAAAAAGAAGTGCTGGCATTGGCCTTACAGGCGATCCGGCAGAAACGGGAACGGAACAGCGCCTATCTCTCCGGCTTTCTCGGTTTGTCCGGCCGGTTTATCGAAGAGAAAGTATACGAATTTCGCGTGCCGATTACCCCGTTTATGTTGAATCGCCGCGGCATTGTGCACGGAGGGATCGCGGCGACGCTCGCTGATTCCACGATGGGCTCCTGCATCAACCGTCTGCTTCCTGAAGGTTCGGGAGCAGTAACAGCTGAACTGAAGATCAATTATTTAAAACCGGGGACGGGCAAAATGCTCATTTCACGCGCGGAACTGCTCCACCTTGGCCGGACGCTGGCTGTTCTCAATTGTGAAATTACCAACGAGAAAGGGAAGCGAATCTGCTATGCGACAGCGACTTTTTATCTGTTGCCAAAGGGAAAGTGATATTCGCCTTTTATGGCGGACGGCATCTTGGTGAAAGGCAAGTCTGACCTGCCTATATGATCCAATCGTTTTTTGATATGAAAGGGATATAAAAAATAGCAGGCTGGTTGCCCGCTGAGGCTGTCGACAAGTTCAGGCGGAAGGGATTGGTGCTTTTTTGTGCGACCTTTGCGGCGAAGGGGGCCGGGAGCAGAGAAAGTACCAAGAAGGGACTTTGTCAACAAGCTGGAGCGAGCCGGTTGCCTGCTTTTTCTCTTTCTCACATACTGGTTACTTCCAGTTCGGTCAGATGGGAAACCGGGTTCTCTTTGTTGCTGCCGTCTGCCAGATACAAAAGGGCCGGGCCGCCTTCGCGAATCGGTTTATTTTCCTTGGCAAAACACAAAAAGGAAGTTTGCGCTTGTTCCATTGTCAGGATCACTTTTTCTCCCACCGAACGGTGAAGAATCACGTGGGTTGCGTCTGGAGCGGGCCCGGCGTTATTCAGAAAAGGCGCGAGTTCCATGGCCAGCCCCTCCGTTCCGGGGATGCGATCGCTTAAAGAAAAACGGCGGTCATCGATGATCCAGATCGTCGGATCGAGATTGATCTTGAACTGAACTTTTCCGGTTATGAGAATAACGGAACTCATAGCGATCACCTGTTTCATAAAATATTTGATCATGCCCTATTCATTATAGCGAAGTTTGGCGTTGCAAAAAACAGAAGAAGAGACGGTGACGGAGAGAACAGCGTTGCCGGGACGGGTGGACGCAGCCGTGACAGGATGCAAGTGTTTTGCAAAAGCAGGAGGATCGTGATACACTATGATTAGTATTAGTGTACAGGTATTAGGGCCGTTTTCCGCAATCCCGAGTAGAACGGTCGATGGGGGGGGTTTGCGTTGACCACACCGACACAGACCGATTTAAATCTGCGCGCGGTGCAACTCTTAAATGAAGATGCAGAAAAAATTGCTCAATTGATTTCGGTTCAATTGGATAATTTAACTTTGCCGAAATGTCCTTTATATGAGGAAGTTTTAGATACACAGATGTTTGGTTTATCCCGGGAAATCGACTTTGCTGTTCGTGCCGGATTGATCACACGTGAGCAAGGTCAGCAGATTATTCATGATCTTGAACGAAAACTTGCGGATTTATATGCAAAAATTCTTCCATGATTCCTGAAATCAAATAAAGATTACGATCGTAGACTCCTTGTGGGAGTCTTTTCTATTCTTCCGATTCGACAGGATAAATCCCGCTGATATCATGGATCAGCTGGCGAATTGCGCGGGGCAGGTAGCGCCTTTTCAGAAAATAGAGAAAAACGGGGAGCGTATGCTCAAACTGGGTTACCCGGATGTGGCGCAAGCGGAAATCTCCGCTGCCCAGGGCGAGTCCGGGGATCAGGGCGGTGCCGAAACCCTCTGCAACCAACCGCTTGATTTCTTCAACGCTGGACAGCTCGATCTGGATATTTAGTTCAATTCCGTATCTTCTCATGATCTCGTTCAGGAGATCCCGTTCGGTGGTTGCACCGGCAAATGAGATCATCGGCAGCTTATCCAACTCTTTCAAAGGGAGAAAAGACCTTTTATTATTTATAACTGGCCGGGTCGCTGAGTCAATCAGGGTAAAGGAATCGTAAAACAGTGTCTTTTTTTCCACTTGGGAGGGCAACGGGGAATAGGAATAGGCAATCCCCAGTTCGATTTGCCCTTCCTGAAGCAGCTTCATCATCTTTTCCGTTCTCAAGTTAAGGATTTTGAGCGGAAGCCCGGGGCTGCCCGTTTGGAAATATTTCGAGATGCGGGAGACAATCGCCAAAGACAGGCAGGCAGTCGTCCCGATCGTTACGGGGCTATGGGCTTTCTCTTTTTCTTGGGTAATCACTTCGCGCCCCTCTTGCATCAAATCAAGAATTTTTTGCGCATAAGGATAAAAGAGAACACCGCCGGCCGTCAGTTTCACTTGCGACCGGTAAAAGAGAGTGGTTCCCAATTCTTCTTCCAGGCTGCGGATCTGTGCGCTGACGGCAGGTTGGGTTAAGTTCAGGGTTTCCGCCGCGTGCCGGAAGTGACGCTTACGGGCCACTTCGATAAACGTGATCAATTGCTGTTCATTCATGTTTGTCACCCCTTTAATTCATTTTTAAATTTTAAAACGAGATGATCACGCCGGACAGGAACCAGGCAACCTCGTTTCTATGGAAGATTGGTGCTTTCGGAAAGGATGACGGCATGCAGAATGCCATTTTGACGTTTGGTGTGGTGATCACTGTTTTTAAAATGGAATTATCATTTAAAAAGTGTATTCATATTTAGTATTAAATTATTTCATTATTAATTTATAGATTCCTGCCGGGTAATTTTGAATAAAAAACGATCATGTCCGGTTCCGTTGCACCAAGAAAGGCCCTTCCGCACTTTGGCGAAAGGGCCTTCCCGTGTTCAGGGGGATCAGACGACAAAAAAGACAGTTCCCAAGATGATGTAAACCAGCACCAGCAGAATTCCTTCATACCAGTTGGTAGATCCATCACGGGAGATCGAGGAAGCGATCAATGAGGCCACGGCGATTGCCGCAATTTCGTAATTGCTGAAGATGATGTTCATGGGATTGCCGAATAACAGGCTGACAAAGACGAGAACCGGAGCGACGAACAAGGCGATTTGCAGGCTGCTTCCGACGGCGATTTCAACAGCCACTCCGATGCGGTTTTTCATCGCCATAAAGACGGCGGCACTGTGTTCGGCAGCATTTCCGATAATCGCAATCAGGAAGGCCCCGATGAACAATTCCGACCAACCCAGCGCTTTGGCTACAGATTCCACACTATGTACAAGCCATTCGCTCTCGATGGCGACGAAGACAGTGGCGATCAGCAGGAACAGGAGTGATACGCCTTTGGACCAGTCCGGTTCTTCATGCTGATCCAAATCAGGCATGCCGTCCACTTTATCCCCCAGCTCTTCTTTATGGGTGACCAGGGAAAAATAGAGCCACAGAAAATATCCGATGATCAGGACAATGGCGATGACGACGCTGACCATGCTGATTTCGCTGCGGGTGAGACCGTGCATAAAGACGGCAGGGATAAACAGGGCGATGACCGCCAGCATCATCAATGAAGCGTTATGACCGGCTAAGAGTGGATTGAATTGCTGAATTTTGAATTTCAATCCGCCGGCGAATACGCTCAGCCCGAGCACGAGCAGCAGATTTCCGATGATCGATCCGGTAATGCTGGCTTTAACCATGTCGAACAATCCGGCTTTCACCAGAAAGATGGCGATAATCAGCTCCGCCGCGTTACCGAAGGTGGCATTTAACAGCCCGCCCAGCCGTTCGCCGGAATAATGGGCCACGCTTTCGGTCGCTTTCCCCAGAAGCGCCGCCCAGAAGAGAAGGGACAAACAGGCACTGGCAAATTGAAAAGGCTGATTGTGGGTAAAAAAGTGTGCTTCCGCACTGATGATTGTTGTGAGAAGGAGCAAGGCAACAAACCACTTTTTCTTCAAAATGTTCACCTCTTAAATTTTCGTTTGTCAAAAACAGGAAACAAACCTCTCGATGGAAAAAGTGTGAACAACATATTAAATAATCCTCAATTTAGCATACGAAACAATCGAAATATGTCAAATCCTATCAAAGTAGATTGCAGACTGTTTTAGCCGATTTTGGAAGGAATACTCTCCCAAGGATCGAAATAATTAAATATGCTTGAATGATTAGAAAGGAGGTAGAATGGTTGAATGGCAGGGTAAAAGATACAGCGATCTTTATTGATTTAGAGAATGTTTACTACGGTTTGAAGAAATATCACATGGATCCTGACCATCCCGATGAATCACACAACCTGTTTTTGCGCCTGCAAGACCATTATGGCAGAGAATCGATCCGGATGATTGAGGCATATGCCGATTTTGAGCAGTTGGATTTGTCCATGATGAGCCTCCAGAAAAAAAGAGTTCATGTGCATCAGGTATACGGAAACGGCAGAGACGGCAGGGACCGGAAAAACGCGGCAGATATCCAGCTTTGCCTTGACGCCATGGAAGTGCTTTACCAGATCCCGGAGATCAGCACCTACATTATCGTCAGTGCAGATCAAGACATGATCCCCCTCCTGGACCGGCTATGGTCAAAGGGAAAACGGGTGGAACTTTTTTGCCTCTGTGATGAAAGTTTGTCCCGTTCGGCCGGGCTGCATGAATTCTGCGATAACACCCACAATTTATTTGAATTTCTCAATATTCACCAATTCCAAAATCTCTCCCGTGTCGACCGGCTCATTCATAACGCGGTCGTGCAAATTTATGAGTGGTATCACGATCCCAATAATATTGGGAAGAGTTATGGAAGCACTTGGATAAAGAATGATTTTATTCGCAAATTTCATTTGGATGAGCTGGAAGCCAACCAATTGTTTTCAAAATTGTTAAAAGGGAAATATATTATACCTGTGGAAATTGAGATGGATTCCAAAACATATTACGGGTACAAAGTGAATCTGACCCATCCTCAGGTACAAACGATGGTGAAAATCGCAGGATACAAAGTGAGCTAGGCCTGGGACTGCTTGTCTTCCGTGTGATGTTCCGATGCGATTTTATGACAACGAGGGGGAAAACAAATGGCAGATCTTCAAGGTGGAACGCTGCGCATTGCCGATGATGTGGTCGCTGTGATCGCCGGGTTTGCGGCGAGCAAGACAAACGGCATTGCCAGCATGTCAGGCGGGATGGCCGAGGGACTGGCCAAACGCGTCAGCGGCAAAAACATCACTAGAGGGGTCAACGTTCAGGTTGGAAAATTGGAGGCGGCAATCGATCTTCGGGTGATTGTGGAATACGGGGTGAAAATTGACGAGGTGTGCCGGAATCTGCAACAAAGGGTGAAAGAAGCCGTTGAAATGATGACCGGCCTGAAAGTGGTAGAGGTGAACATCAAAGTGGACGGGGTGGAGCTGGGGGAATTTCACGATTCGAAGGCTGCGGAAAACAAAATAAAATGAGGAAAGAGGGTGAGGATCGAAAGCACCCTCTTTTTTTGCCTTGGTGCAGCAGGCGGCATCCCTGCGGTTCCTGCCACCCCGGTATTTCACTCCGTTTTCATCCCGGGGGTGCCGGTAGACCGTCATCGTTTTGCAGCAACGATGGTCAGCCGTTTAACGCTTTTTCCAGTTCTTCCAGTTTGGCGTTTACCTGTTGCCGTAACGATTCGGGAACCTCTGCTGTTTCATCGATACCGTGCGGGAAAAAGTGGCGCACAAAGACCGGGGTTCCGATTTCCAGAAGTGCTTTCGGGTGTTCGAGACGTTTGTCATTGATTACATCTGCCCGCAAGCGCAAGAAATAATCAATTTGATCAGACGTATATTTCAAATCATAAGTGACTTTCTCATAATCCCAGGACCAGCGGACAAACCCCAATTTTTTCATGATTTTTTCCATTTCGCCGAATTCTTTCTTGATACCTTTGGTTTTTATGTGGTTAAAAATCATCTGGGCGCCTCCCTTTGCATTTCACACCGAATTGAATCATTATTTATGATAGTACGATTACCCATGTAAGCGCAACCGATCGGGGGTGACAGAAGTCCGAAATTAGAGAAACATGAGTATTCAAAAAATATCCGCTGCCGCTTCAGTTCGTGTGCCAATGAAAAGGGGAGAGATAAATGGAGAGGATAAAAGAGCGAATTGCGGAAATTTATCCACGGATGGTTGAGTGGCGCCGGGATTTTCACCGTAACCCCGAGCTTTCATTTAAGGAAAAGGAAACCGCGCAAAAAGTGGCTTCCATTTTGAAAAGCCTCGGTCTGGAAGTGAGAACGGGAATCGGCGGGCATGGCCTTGTCGGACTTCTCCGCGGAAAAGGGCCGGGGCGAACTGTCGCCTTAAGATCTGATATGGATGCACTGCCGATTCAGGATGAAAAGGATTGCTCCTACCGGTCACAGGTTCCGGGAGTGATGCACGCCTGCGGACACGACGGGCATATGGCCACTTTGCTCGGGGCAGCTGCCGTCTTGACAGAGCTCAGGGAGCAATGGGACGGTTCCATCTTGTTTTTGTTTCAGCATGCGGAGGAGTTGTTGCCGGGCGGTGCGGTGTCCATGATCGACGCTGGTGTGCTGGACGGGGTTGATGCCATTTTCGGCGTCCATCTGTGGACTCCTCTGCCTTGCGGGGTCATTGGGATTCGCAGCGGGGAACTGATGGCATCCGCCGATTCCTTTGAAGTGGAGATCATCGGCAAAGGCGGACATGGCGGACTGCCGCATGAAGCGGTTGATTCAGTGGTGATTGCATCCCATGTAATTGTCCAGTTACAGACGATTATCAGCCGCTGTCTCAATCCCCTGGATTCAGGCGTCATCACGGTCGGTCAAATCGAAGCCGGCAATGCGTTTAATGTGATTGCTGAGCGTTGCCGATTTTGGGGAACGGTCCGTGCCTTTAAGCAAGAGACGCGCGAAGCGATCGTGGCCAGGATGGAAGAAGTGATTCAGGGGGTTTGCCGGATGTTTGGAGCAGATTACCGGTTTGATTATACCTGGGGATACCCTCCGGTTGTCAATGAGCCTGCCGCCACTGACATATTGGCCGAGTCCGCCAAGGCGATTGTCGGGGAGCAGGGGGTCTGGCAAATCGATCCAGTGATGGCAGGGGAGGATTTCGCCTATTACCTGAAGCAACGGCCGGGAGCATTTTGCTTTGTGGGCGCCGGCAACACGGAGCGGAATATCACGGCTCCCCACCATCATCCCCTTTTTGATTTCGATGAAGAAGCGATGAAAATCGGGGCGGAATTGTGGGTTCGGACGGCTATGCGGTTTCTTGGAAGCGGAAAGGGAGAATGAGAATCCCCCGTTTGGTTACCATAAGGCTCAGGGGGGATCTTTGATGCACACGTTGCGTGAGATTATGACGACTGATGTGGAATACGTTACGCCGCAGGACAATGTTTTTGAGGCAGCTTCCAAAATGCGGGCATCGAATGTTGGGATGGTTCCCGTAGTGGAAAACGGCGTCTTGAAAGGAGTCATTACCGACCGCGACCTCGTTGTGCGCGGAATCGCCGGCAAACAGCCCAATTCCGGTTCGGTGGCTGACATTATGTCCACTTCCCTGGTGACGGGAACTCCGGACATGACGGTGGATGAAGCGGCGAGAATAATGGCTGAAGCACAAGTTCGCCGGTTGCCGGTCGTGGAAAACAACCGCCTGGTCGGTGTCGTGTCGATTGGGGACATGGCTGTACGCGAGCAACATCAAGATGAAGCGAGCCAGGCTCTCAACGAAATTTCAGAAACGCATAATCCGAATGCATCAAATGATCTCAAGTCATAACCCGAAAGGTAAAAAGCTGCCGGTTGACCCGGCGGCTTTTTACGTCAAGGGAAGGACGTGTGCTGTGATGATTTCCGGCGAAGAATATGAGTCTTTCCTGACCTTGGTCAAAAAAACGGCCATTTTGCAGGTGCTTGCCCTTGTCTTGCAGGCCGATTACCGGACCGTGGCCCGTTTCCCCTGCAAACTGAAGGAAATTTGGTTGGAACAAATAAGGAAAATGTCAGAACGTCTGGCGGAAAAAGAAAGCGAGAGCAGAAAAGCGCTGAGGCGAATGGGCGGGCGAATCATTGCGGTGAAACAAACACCGGACCATCGTGAGATTGAAGCGGAACTGCACGGGTTTCTCTATAAAGAAAAGTTGCTGAACGAGTGGATCAAAGTCGAATGCATGCGGGAAGCGCAGACCTTGCTCGGCGAAGCGTACGGAGTGCAGTCAGAATAGCAGGGAGGCATTTTTTATGATGCATAAAGAGAGTGGGAAGGCGCACTCTAAAAACGGACAGATCGAAAAAAGGGGGCGATGGCGATGGAAAAGCACAGACAGAAGGAAAAGGAATTGGCTTATGAAAAAATCGCAAACAAACATCGGCCCAAGCCTAAAATATGGATGAATTCCCTGAAAGCTTTTGTGATCGGCGGATTGGTCTGCGTACTTGGCCAGGCGCTCATGCTGATGTATATTCACTGGTTTGGGTTTAAACCGGAAAAGGCCGGCGATCCGACCGCAGCCACACTGATCTTTATTTCCTGCCTTTTGACCGGGCTGGGAGTTTACGACCGGATCGGTCAATGGGCCGGCGCCGGATTGGCCGTACCGGTCACGGGATTTGCCAATTCGATTGCTTCGTCGGCGCTGGAACACCGGGCTGAAGGCTATGTTCTCGGAGTAGGCGGAAACATGTTTAAGCTGGCAGGGGCAGTGATTGTGTTTGGAACGCTGTCCGCCTTTGTGATCGGTTTGATCTATACCTTGACCGGACTGGTGAGATGACATGGGGGAGACGAAATGACAGGAACCAAGCTGATTGGAAAAAGCACATGGGAATTTCAAAATGATGTTCGCGTCCTGTCCAGTGCTGCCACAGTCGGCCCGATGGAAGGGGAAGGATTGTTAAGGGAGAGTTTCGATAAAATTTATCCGGATCTGTATGCCGGGGAAGAAACATGGGAAAAGGCGGAACGCAAAATGCTTGAGGATGCCGTTTCCCTTGCCATAGAAAAGGCAGGCCTGACCCCGGAACAAATCGATTTTTATCTTGCCGGCGATTTGCTGAACCAAAACATTTCCGCCTCGTTTTCCGCCAAAACGAACCAGATTCCGTTTCTCGGCGTATACGGCGCCTGTTCCACTTCGATGTTGTCTTTGGCTTTGGCGGCGGTATTGGTCGATGGCGGCTATGCCCGTCATGTGATCGCCGGTGTGAGCAGCCACAATTGTACAGCAGAAAAGCAGTACCGCTATCCGACAGAGTATGGCGGACAAAAGCCGGAGACGGCCCAATGGACCGTGACCGGGGCAGGCGCCTGCTTGTTGGGGCGTTCGGGTGACGGCCCGGTTGTTCGCTATGCCACCGTTGGCAAAGTAACCGACCTGGGCGTGAAAAATCCGATGGATATGGGTTCTGCCATGGCGCCGGCGGCCGCGCAGACGATTCAAGCGCATTTTGCCGATACCGGCCGATCCCCTGAAGATTATGACTTAATCGTCACCGGGGATCTTGCCAAAGTGGGATTGCCCATCGCGCGGGAGCTGCTGAAGAATGCTGGCTTTGAGATGGGGGAACATTTTGCGGATTGCGGGTTGATGATTTATACCCAGAAGCAAGAAACATTTGCCGGCGGCAGCGGGTGTGCATGCAGTGCTGTCGTAACCTATGGGCATCTGTTGAGAGAAATGATGCGGAACAAGTGGAAGCGCATCCTGGTAGTCGCGACCGGTGCCTTATTGAGTACCGTTTCATACCAACAGGGGGAAGCCATTCCTTGTATAGCGCATGCGGTGGCTTTTGAAATGGAAGAAGGGAAGGAAGGAAAGGCATGAACGAACAGCGGATCTCACCTGTCGCTTATCTGGCCCTGGGAGATTCTCTCACGGAGGGGATTGGAGCCAGTAACCCTTCCGCACATTTTGTTGCCCAATATTTTCAGCATTTGCGGCATTCAAACCAATGTTATGTGCGGAATTTTGGAATTTCCGGTATGACCTCTGACGAACTGCTATCCTTGGTGAGCAACCCTGCGATGATTCGCCTGTTGCCTAGAATGACGCACATTACCATCACCACCGGGGGATGCGATTTCATTTCGCTTTATGAAAATAATGAGTTGACTCTGAGAAAAATTATGAAGACAACCCATAAACTTCAGGATAATGTCAGGAAGATGCTTACGCTGATGCGCAGAGAAAATCCGGCGGCGGTGCTTCGTGTGCTCGGATTTTATATTCCTTTGCCAGCCTATGAAATCGGCGTTGGCAAAGCCTCATTTCTCATCCAATCCCTTAACCGTGCCTTGGAGAAAATCTGCAACCAGTTCGGAGCCAAACTGATCAACCCGTTTGATGTTTTTTTAAATCGCAAAGAATATTTCAGCGATGAAGTACACCCGAACCAGACGGGATATGATGAGCTTGCCAAACTCTTCATCTCAACTGTCCAAACCCGCACTGATGCATTGCCATCTCTGACACCGCTTACTCAATGACCATTTTCCATTCCTTCGCCGAGCTTTTTTCGGCCGCAGGAATGGATTTTTTATTATCATAATGATATCATATAGATAACAAATTGATAAGGGGGCAGCGCATGACACGCACTGAAGAGAGAGTTGCATGGAAGGCAAATGGATTTTTGTTTTTGTTGCTCGAAATTTTCTTGCTTTTGGCCGGAGCCGGACTCGTCATCTACGGGATTGGGATCATTTTTCTGGTGGTGGCCGTTCTGCTTCTCCCCGGATTCGTTATGATTCAGCCGAATGAGGCCCGCGTTCTCACCTTTTTTGGCAAGTATGCCGGTACGATTGCGGAAGATGGGTTTTTTTGGGCGAATCCTTTCGCATCAAAAAAGAAAATCTCCCTGCGCGTACGCAATTTTCACAGTGATAAACTGAAAGTAAACGATGCTGATGGAAACCCGATTCTGATCGGCGCTGTGATTGTATGGAAAGTGGTCGACTCCGCTAAAGCGCTTTTCGATGTGGAGGATTTTAACGTTTTTGTGGCGATCCAGAGCGAAACCGCCATCCGCTCCCTGGCCAGCCGTTACCCTTATGATCGCCATGACCAGTCGCTTCCTTCGTTGATGGGAGCGCCGGAGGAAGTGGCGGAAAATCTGTGCACCGAGCTGCAAGAGCGGCTGAAAATCGCCGGAGTGGAAATTTTGGAGGCGAGGATCAGCCATTTGGCTTATGCTCCCGAAATCGCCCAGGCGATGCTTCGCCGCCAACAGGCGCAGGCGGTGATTGCAGCCAGGCAGAAAATCGTAGAAGGTGCGATCGGCATGGTGGAAATGGCGTTGGACCACATCGAAAAGAAGGGCGTCGTCGAACTGGATGAGGAAAGAAAAGCTGCGATGGTGAATAATCTGATGGTCGCCTTGGTATCTGAAGGAGAGACGACTCCGGTAATTAATACCGGAACCTTGTTTACATGAGTACCAACAAAAAGCGGTTTTTGCTGAGAATCGATCAAGAGCTTTACAATATGATAGAAAAATGGGCGGCCGATGAATTTCGAAGTGTAAATGCACAGATTGAATTTCTATTAAAAGATGCGGTGAAGAGGGCGGGCAGAATTCCCTCAAGCAAGTCAAAGAAGCCGGATGGCGAAACTTAAAATCAACTAAATACTTACCAATCTAGTCCAAGCAAAATCACCCTTTTATTCATAACTAGAATAAAGGGGTGATTTTATGTCAGCTGTTTCACCGGAAGGACGTTATACGTTTGTTTTTCGTTCAGTTGCCAAACCTGAAATCGTGAAACAAGCCGGGGGACAGATTCACCATGTCGGAAAATATTCTTCCACCGTTACGGCATCGTTTAAATCCCCGAAAAATGCCTTCAAATTGAAAAAGGACCCGGATTTAATCAGTATACAGGAAGACCGCTTGCTGCGGCTGCCTTTTTTCAAGATCGAAAAAGTGTTTTCAGCCTCCCGCAGGATCAATGACAAAAGGGCCGTCAACAGCCAGGTGCTGACCTGGAATGTCGCAAGGGTCCTCGGGAAACGCAGATTGAACAACGGTACGGGAGTGCGGGTGGGGGTCATTGATACCGGGCTCGACTTTCATCATCCGGATCTGGTTTCAAACATTAAAGGCGGCGTAAATGTTCTTTCACCTTTTCTGCCTCCGCAAGATGATAACGGCCACGGGACCCATATTGCCGGAATCATCGGGGCATTAAACAACCACTTTGGCGTGGTCGGGATCGCCCCGAAGGTATCTCTTTACGCGATCAAGGTATTGAATTCTGCAGGACACGGAACGATTTCCAATTTGATTAAGGGAATTGAATGGGCGATTGCCAATCGGATGCATATCCTGAATATCAGCATCAGCGGCGGGCAAACGATTCACCCGGCCTTGGCGCAAGCGATTGCGGCAGCCGTAAGCAGGGGGATTTTGATTGTCGCTGCCGCAGGGAACAATGGAAATGCGTCCGGAAAAGGCGATACCGTTTCGATCCCGGCAAGGATATCCCCGGTGATTTCCGTGGCGGCGCTGAATAAGTTAAACCGTCGGGACTCGTATTCAGCCACCGGAAAAGTGGATATCGCAGCGCCGGGAACGGGGATCTTGAGCACTTATTTCTACAGCCGTTATGCGGTGTTGAGCGGAACCTCGATGGCCGCAGCCCATGTGACGGGAGTTCTGGCCATCTATCGGGCTGCTTTTCCCAGGGCGACTTCGGCCGAGTTGAAAGCCATGCTGTATCACCGGGCGATCGATCTGCCGCCGGCGGGGCGGGATCCGCTTACCGGAGTAGGACTGGTGCAGGGGCTGTAGGAAGAGGGTTTCTCTCATAAGGCAGGCCGGGCGGGCATATATTGGTGGTGTATCGTCAGATCAAAGGAGGGACAGACATGGATTACGGATATTACCAACCGGGTCCGGTTGGCTTCCGAAATTATCCTGCTTACACATACGGGTTTATCCCGTATTATCATTACCATTATACGCCTGCCGGTTCCGGATGTTGCGGAGGGCAAAGCATGACCTCTGCTTATCTGCCGCCTTATGGTGCATGGCATCCCTGGATGATTCCCACACCTCCGGTTCACGCACAAGGTTTTCCGGGAGCGGCGATCCCTCCGCAAGGCCCGGGGATGATGCCTCCTCCTCCACAACCAGCGTATTCCGGCACGGAAGAACCGGTATGGGAGTCGCCGGAATCGCCGGAGTCCCCATGGCTGAGAGCTTATGAAAATCAAAAGCGGTCATGATGGATCGTCGCAACAAACGGGCTCCAGCCGGAAAGTGACAGGTTGACCCGAATTCCGTTTTTCGGAAAGAGATATATACCGTTTGCGATGCATGGATCGATCATACGGGAAGCATGCACGCTTCCTCCCCTCCCAACTGTTCCCCCCGGCTGCCGGTCGGAGGGATTTTTTAATGGGAAAAAGTGAAAACGTAAAACCGGAAGGAGTGGGAACAATACGGATAACGAGGAGGGAAGCTGAAATGATTTGTTTTAAGATACCGGATGTAACGTATCCAACACACGAACCTGAAATTTCCCAGCCGTATTTTCCGGAAATCATGACACCATATGAACCGGTCAAGGATCCATATGAACAACCGCATCAGCCTGAACAGCCGAAAAAATGACATCATCGATCATTTGTACTTATCGCTTTTTTAGGGATGCAAGGGATATAAAACTGCTTGAAAAAAGGAAGCGGAACCCTTTTCACAGGGAATTCGCTTCCTTTTTTTGTCAGCTTTGTGTCCATTTCACTTCCAAATGCTGCACCGGCTGTTTGGCGGAAAAAGTGATGATAATCGAAGGGTGGGTGATCACCTGTGCGGCAAAGCTTCCTTTCGCCGGAGTTTTTTCCGTGGCATATACCGTTACGGTATTTCCCCGGCGGACAACTTGGTCAACGGTGATGGTGTACCCGGCCGTTTTCCGTTCGCCCAGGGTAATCAAAGCGAAATGTCGGCTATCTTCGTGAAACAGAACAGCCTGTTTCTTCGGTGTCGCCAGTTTTTGATTCACTTGCTTCTGAATCTCTTCCGGCAGCCCGGAAGGTTCGATGGTATGAAAAGTTATATTTTCTTTGGGTTCTTCCATTTTCAGTCCTCCTGTTAGTCCGGGGGCATCTGCGATTTGACAACTGGTCATGAGCAAAAGAATCGGCATCAGAGCGATCAGCTTGCGCATCCTTTCTCCTCCAAGCTTGGTTTGTTGTATGAAATAGACGATGAAGAAGAGAAAAAGTTGCATGATTCGACAGAGTATTTTGCAATATCAATAGCTTTTCAGCCGTTAGGAAAAAATAGAGATGGAGGGAAAAGAATGTCAGAAAAAAGTTTGCTGAAAAAGGGGCTGATCATTCAGCACGACGGTACCGTTTTATTGGAAAAAATAGCGGACAGCGGAAGTGAACTGAGTTTGAAACTCAACCGCTTTGCGCAAAAGGTACGAGAAACGGAGCAGCTTGTCACTTTTCGTTTAACGCCGTTTACCCTGTGGCAAGCGGCAGCCTCCGGGATGTCGGCCAAAAGTCTGCTGGAATGGCTGCGCTCGCACAGCAAATTTCCGTTGACTGGTGCATTTGAGCGGCGGGTGGAAGAAACGATCAACCGGTTTGGGCAGATTCGACTGCAACGAAGAAAAGAGCACACCTTTGCACTGGTTGGTGCATCTCCTTCCATTTTCCCACAAATCCTGACGCATTTAAAGCGGGAAACTGTACCCGTACCGGAAAGTGAGCGGGCATTCATATTTCCCATGCATTCACTTGGAGCCGTAAAGCAGGCATGTGTTGCCGCCGGATATCCGCCACTGGACGAAACCGGCTTTGCCGGAGGGGAATCGCTTTCCTTTTCGCTTTCTGAACATGATCGTTTTCGCGGTTTGCGTCCCTATCAGCAGGATGCGCTCGAAGCGTATTTTGCCGAAGGAGCGGACTGGTATGGCGGGGGAGTAATCGTATTGCCATGCGGTGCGGGAAAAACGGTTGTCGCGCTGGCGATCATGCAGCGGGTCGGGAAGGCGACTCTAATATTGACGCCGAATGGCACGTCGGCGAAACAATGGGTGCGTGAGATATTGGATAAGACGGATTTACGGGCGGATGAGGTGGGGGAGTATACGGCGACGGTCAAACAGATTCGCCCGGTGACGGTGACAACTTACCAGATGTTGACTCATCGGGATGGAAAGGATGCATCATTTCCGCATATGGAACTGTTGCGTTCGCGTGATTTTGGCTTTGTGATTTATGATGAGGTTCACCTGCTGCCGGCTCCGGTTTTTCGCCTGACCGCCGAATTTCAGGCGAAACGCCGGTTGGGACTGACGGCGACACTCGTGCGGGAAGATGGGAAAGAAGAGGATGTGTTTTCCCTGGTCGGGCCGAAGCTTTACGAAGGATCATGGAAAGAATTGGAGAGAAACGGATGGATCTCTGAGGCGGTGCTGCGGGAGATTCGCATTCCCTTTGACCCTGACTGGGAAACCGCTTATCAAAAGGCGGACCAGCGGCAGAAGGTGCGATTGGCGGCGGAAAATCCGCGAAAAATTCCGTTGATCGAGGAGATTATCAACCGGCACCGGGATGAGCAGATCCTGATCATCGGACAGTATTTGCGTCAACTGGATAGAATCTCCAGACGGTACGGATTTCCTTTGATTACGGGGAGTATGCCCGCAGATAAAAGGGAGGCGTGGTATCGCCAGTTTCGCCAGCGACGTATCCGGGTGCTGATCGTTTCCAAGGTGGCCAATATGGCGGTTGATCTTCCCGATGCCAGTGTCGCGATTCAAATTTCCGGCACATTCGGCTCCCGGCAGGAGGAAGCACAACGGCTTGGACGCATATTGCGCGTCAAGGAAACAGGGAGTAAAGCTTATTTTTATCATTTGGTGACGAAGGATACGGTCGACCAGGAATATGCCTGGCGCCGGCAGAGCTATCTTGCCGAGCAGGGATACCGGTATGAGGTGATCGATATGGAAAGGGAGTGCCGGCATGTCAGATGATTTGCGGATTTGTTTGGAATCGCTGAACGAAGAAGAAATCAGGCGGATCGGCAATCTCCATTCGGTGGCCGATCCTGACCCCGGGGCTCTCGCCGGGCGCATGACTGATCCGGCTTATTTGCGCCGCTGTTTCCAGCAGATGCCGTCGGAGAAGCGGGCCGTTTTGCTTTATTTTTTGTTCGCCAGCCAAAACGGGGTGATCAGAGAAAGGGAGATTCCCAGGGAGCAGCAGAAGTTCGGGCTCAAAGCCTGCCGGAGGAAAATATCGGAATTTTTTCGGGGAGGCTGGATATTTCCCGTGCGAAATCAGTTTCACGAACGGTTGTACTATCTTCCGGCTGAGCTGAGGCGGGCATGGATTGCGGCGCTTGCTGCCGGCTCCCTGCCAAAGCCGGTAAACGCCGCTTCCGTTATGCATTGTTCCGAACCGTCGGCAGGGATTTGGCAGGCGTTTTTCCACTTTTTGTTTATGCTGGAACAGGAACCGCTGTTGTTGACAAAAACGGGGCAGATTCCCAAAAAAGAGGCGCAAAAGCTGGATGTGGAGCTGGATTTGGATGCATCTTCCCTGAAGGAGACAAAATGGGGGAAACAGGATGAGTTGCCGCCATGGATCTCCTTTTTGCTCGAACTGAGTCAGCTGCTCGGTTTGACAGAGCGAACAAGCCAATCCGTCAGAGTGCGGCAGATGAACTGGCAACAGTGGCTTCAGCTCTCTTTTGACCAAATGATGAGAATCCTCTATCAGGCTGTTTTTAATCTGCTCACCGCCGAAAGGAACGGCTTGCATGGTTATTTGCAACTGCTCGAATGCCTGGAGGCGGAGAACTGGTACGCTTTGAAAGAGATCATTTGCTTTTTGTCCGAATGGGATCTCCCCTTTTTTTCTCCTGCGCTCCTGGAGCATCTGGAAAAGCAATTGATCGATCCGCTCGTGGCCATGGGCTGGATGGAAAAAGGACAATCAGGCTCAGGCGAAACTTATTTTCGCTGGCTGGAACTCCCGCCGAAGGGTCAGGTGCCGGATGAAGTGCCTTTTTACATTGAACCCCACATGGAAATATACCTTCCTTATTACTTTCCTCTTCCGCAACGTTATGTCTTGGCTCAGGCCGCTGACTTCATGGGCGGAGACCGGATGCTCATCTATGAGTTGAATGAGCGTTCCGTTCAACGGGCAAGGCGGTATGGCCTGACCGGAGAGGATTTGCTCAGCTTGCTGGCCGCCTGGAGCGGGACGGAGGTGCCCGAACCTGTAAAGGAACAGGTGATTCACTGGTTTCGCCAAGCTCCGTCGATTCTGGCTGAGTCTGCTTTCCTGCTGCATGGATCGCCGGAGAGACTGGACCGATGCCGCCGGATATTGGAGAAAAAAGGAATCAACATATCGGAGTTTACCGGGGAGCGGCTGATCATTTCCGCTGCCGATTTTGCTGCGGCGCAGGCTGCTTTGCAGGAGAGCGGGCAGGAAGTGCAACAAATGCACCATTCCCTCCACGGCAACGATGAACGAAACATCAAGCATGTGGATTGGGGCCGGTTATTGTCTCCCTTAAAGGAGTGGCGTGTGGAAACGCATTGGCCTTCCGGGCTGGATATGCGCTCAAATGCCGACAAACTGCCCAAAATTTGGACGAGCGGCCTGCGGGCATACGGGCGCGAAATGGTAAAAGAGATGGTAAAACAAAGCATTCATTATGGTTTTGCGCTGAAGATGGAATATCAGGGCGACCTGATCACAGTCAGTCCGCAAAAGGTTGAGTACTGCGGGGGAGATTGGCTGATGCACGCAAAAGTGGGAAAGGAAAAAAAGTTCTATCCGCTTGGGAGGATTTCCCGCGTACAAGTCATGGTGGAGCAGTGAATGGATGGATTTGTCCCTTTGCGTGCTTGTGAAATGTGAGCTGTCCGGCAGTTGGCAGGTTGCCGTTCATGGCCGGGCAGGGAAGCCGTTCTATTTTTTCCTTCTGCCAAACAGTGGGATTCATCCGGAAACTGCTATACAATAAAGGTGGAGGGAATCGATGATGAATACACTGGACATGACGGAAATATTGCTGGCAGCCTATCGTTTGGCAGATCAGATAAATAATTCCCAAGAAGTGCAGCATTACCTGGAATGCAAAAAGAGGATGGAAGAGGATCCGGAAGCGCAAAAAATGATCAGGGAGTTTCAGAAACTGAAAGACCGATACGAAGAAGCACAGCGCTTTGGCATTTTTCATCCCAATTATCATGAAGCTAAGGAGGCGGCGCTTTCTTACCAGAAGAAACTGCGCCAGTACCCCGTTGTTCGCGACTGTTTCGAAGCGGAAGAACGATTGGATCAATTGCTCCACGCGGTTTCCCTGACGATCGCCCGCTCAGTCTCCCCGTCGATCAAGGTTCCGGGCAATGATCCCGAACCGGGTGTAAAGAAACTGCGGCGCGCATGCGGCCGGTAAATGGCCGCTCCTGTTCACCTGTCCATTCTAATTTTGGTGGTCTGTTGATTGAATTCCGTTTTCCGGAATGGTACGATAATATTGGGTGAATTTTTCGCCTGTTACCCCAAACCAACGTGTAAGCGCCCTTTCGGACATGTTTTTAGAAAAGGAGCTACAAAATCAATGGATATTGTGGAAAGATTAGGTTTAGCTGTTTGGGTAAAAGATTTAAAAGCAGCTCGTTCGTTGGGACGCCTGGGAAATATTCATTATATCTCCAAACGATTAAAATATGTTTATCTTTATGTGGACGGAAAGACGTCAGACCAAGTGATCCGCCGGATCGAGAAACTGCCGTTTGTTAAACGCGTGGAACCGTCACAGCGCATGAACATTTCGCTTGAGTTCAGCAGGCCGGTTCATTCGTAAAGGCCTGATAAATTTGTTGATAACTGCCAACTCCAAAGGCAGTTTTTTTTCTTTTGATATTTCGTTCACCGAAATATATAATAGTGACTTGAGGAGATGAAGGTTCCATGGCCTGGTGGAAAAGAAACCTATATATTTTGATGGTGTCGCAGTTTCTCGTGATGAGTGCCATTTCCATGATTATGCCCTTTTTGCCGCTTTATCTGCAGCAAATGGGGCTAAAGGATCCGAAGACCGTTCAGCTTTGGGCGGGCTTCATTTTTGGAGTCAACTTTTTATCCCAATTTATTGTCGCGCCGATCTGGGGGAGTCTGGCTGACCGTTACGGGCGCAAGCCGATGATTCTCCGCTCGGGGTTTGGGATGGCGGTGACCATCTTTTTGCTGGGATTGGCCACCTCACCCATCCAGCTCTTTTTCCTGCGCATGCTCAACGGGATGATTTCGGGCTTTATTCCGGCCTCGATATCTCTGATGGCCACCAATACACCGAAAGAAAAAGTGGGCTACGTATTGGGGATGATGCAGGCCGGGCAAGTGGCCGGTTCAATCCTGGGGCCGTTTATCGGCGGCCTGTTGGCAGAATTGATCGGTTACCGCGATATTTTCTTCCTGACTTCGGCAGTCCTGGCCATTGCCAGCTTTGTGGTTCTCTTCCAGGTGAAAGAAGAGTTCCAGGCAAGTCCGAAACAGAAAAATGAAAGCTTCTTTAAAGACGGGGCCTTCATTTTGCGGCAGCAACCGCTGCTGATTTTGTTTTCTGTTGGGATGCTGTTGCAATTTGCCATGATCGGTCCGTCGCCGCTCATGTCTTTGTTCGTTGAAAAGCTGAAGGTTCCGGGAGGCTATATTTCCTTCTTTGCCGGTTTGGTGACGGCGATGACCGGATTTGCCAATATGCTGTCCTCCCCATTCCTGGGCAAATTCGGCGACAGGTTCGGTTCAGAACGGGTTTTGTTTGTCGCTCTGATCGGTGCGGGGATTATCTTTATTCCGCATATGTTCGTACAGAATGTGTGGGAATTGCTGCTCCTGCGCTTCCTGTTGGGGCTGTTCGTCGGAGGATTGCTCCCTTCTCTCAATACCTTGATCCGCAAAAATGCTCCGGAAGAGAAGGTAAGCACCGCGTACGGATTCTACCAGAGTGCGGTAGCCCTTGGAAATATGCTCGGTCCGGTCACCTACGGGATTTTGTCGGGGCCGATCGGTATTCCAGCCACTTTCCTGCTGACGGGAATTCTCCTGCTGTTAAATGCGCTATGGCTCAAGCACGGATTTAAAGAAAAAACGTCGCTGTCGAAGAAAAATTTAATGAAGTCGTCAGCTTGAAGAAGTGTTCACCTGATTTTTGCTTGTGGGCCAGCCGAAGAGTCCTTAAAATAGACATCAGGGATGTCTGGATAAGGAGCGATTCGTTTGAGTTTTTTACAGGATTTGAAACAAAAGCTGGAAAAAGGTGTGGAAACCGCCGGCCAAAAATCGCAAAAAATGATTGAAATCAGCCGGTTAGCTCTGCGTATCAAAGGGAAAAAAGAAGACATTGAACGACAGGTTCAAAAGCTGGGCTGGGAAGTGTATACACACTGGGAAAAGACGGGGGAACTGAGACTGAACGAGTCGATTCATCTTTCGCTTCAGGGAATCCGCAGTCAGCAAGAGCAGCTTTTTGAACTGCAAAAAGAACTGGAAGAAGTGAAAAAGGCTGATATCGTTCCGCGCAGACAGGCAGAGAAAGTGAACCTGGTGATCGCCGAAACGGAAGTGGAAGCTGTACGGCCTGAAGCTGTACGGCCTCATGAGGAAACGATCTTGCTCGGGCCTGTTTCTCCGATTCAGCCGAGCGCCGATGAACGGAAAATCCCTGCGGTTGTCTTTCTTTGCCCGTTTTGCGCCCATCAGGTATCCGATGAGGCCACTTTTTGCAACCATTGCAACGAGAGGTTTTATTGAGCAAAGGAGGCGGATTGATTGCAGGGAAAGAACCGGAAGATCGTCCAAACCCTCAAGAAATTAAAACAGCGTTCGTTAACCGATGAAGGGGAACGGACGGTCCTGGATCAGTTTAATCAAAAAGTGGAGCGCGCCGGTGGCATTGAAGCGTTGATCGAGAAGCTGAAGGTGATGTATCAATATTTTCGGGATCCGCATGTGAGCAAAACGAAAAAGGGACTGGTGGGTGCGGCCCTTTTGTATTTTATTTTGCCGACGGATGTGGTTGCAGACTGGATTCCCGTTGCTGGCTACCTGGATGATATGACGGCAGCCCTCTTAGTTTGGCGTTTGCTTTCGAAGGAACTGGAGCTTTTTGCGCAAAAATCGATCCAAAATGACTCTGCCAAACGGTAAGAAATCAGCTTTTTAGGATAAAGTTGGTAAAAAGCTGATTTCTTACTTTTTTTATTCTTGCGGTTTTGCTACAATAATGGTGAAACTTGTTGAAAACCGCGGGTTTTGGGAAGGTCAACCCTGAATATTTATGTTTTTTGGCACAACTCGGCGAAAAAGACATAGCAGATTCGGGAAGGCGTGAGGACTCTGCCGGCCGACCATTTGGAAAACCGGGAGGTCAGTGAGGTTCCATAACCCGTTGCAACACGATTTCACGGAAAAATGACTGGGGATTATATCACGAAAAAAAGGAGAAACACCGATTTCATCTCGTTTACACATAAGAACAAAAAGAGGGTTAGGAAAGGGGTATCGAGCATGAACCGCATGTCAGTGGCAATTACAGTGACAAGTGGAAAAGGTGGGGTTGGCAAGTCGACCACGGTTGCTTCCCTCGGATTGGGCTTGGCTCAGCTTGGCTACAAAGTCTGCCTGGTCGATACCGATATCGGGCTTCGCAAGCTGGATCTGATGCTGGGCCTGGAAAACCGCATCGTTTACGATTTGGTCGATGTGATCGAAGGAGTCAGCAAATTAAGGCAATCTCTGGTTCGGCACAAGGAATATCCGGATCTTGCCCTGCTCCCGGCGGCACAGACGCGATACAAAGAAGAGGTGACACCTTCGCAGGTGAAGGCTGTCGTCGATGAGCTCCGCAATGAATTTGATTACATATTGATCGATTCCCCCGCCGGGATCGAAGGAGGGTTTCGCAACGCGATTGCCGCGGCTGATCGCGCCATCCTGGTCGTCAATCCGGAAATTCCGTCTGTCCGCGATTCGGATCGGGTGATTGGTCTCCTCGAATCAGCCAATGTCAAAATGATCGACTTGATCGTGAATCGTGTCCAGCCGGGCATGGTGCGTGACGGAGATATGTTGAGCGTTGAGAGAGTGCAAAGCCACCTGGCAATTAATCTTCTGGGAGTGGTTCCCGAAGATAAGCGAATTATTCGCTCCTCCAATACGGGAGAACCAGTCATTCTTGACAGCAAATCGTTGGCTGGAAAAGCATTCAGCAATATTTCGCGCAGACTGACCGGTGAAGACGTACCGTTTTTGGAATTGGATTCTACTACGTTGATCACAAGAATCAAGCGTTTGTTCCACATCGCCTAAACTTGGACAGGGGTGAATCAGGTGGCCTTTTTAAATATGTTTAATCGTGAGAAAGAAGAACCTACCGCCGTAACCGCCGATGACCGTTTGTCATTGGTACTCAGCTATCAACGTTCCGATATCGACGAAAAAAAACTGAAGCAGTTTCGAGCCCGGCTGATTGAATTGTGCGATGACTTCGGTTATGATGTTGTCGGACATGTCGAAGTGATTCCACAGTCAAAAGAGCGTACTACCATCATTAATGCCAGTATTCCGGTACGCTTAAAAGAGCCTCTCTGATGCACGGACCGATCGGGTTCGTGTTTTTTGTCAGATAAACTTGTGATGATGCAGCCTGCGCTCCAAAAATTCAATGATATGCGCCGGAAATGCCTTGTCTTCCGCCAAGGTGAAAATGGCGATGGAAACGCGGGTGCAGCCAAACTTTCTCATCAGCTCGATCAGTTTGCTTCTCGCTTCCCCGCTCGGGCGGCCATAGCGTTCCTCAAATGCTTTTAACAGCATCTCTTCCTCCAATGTAGATGTGCTGGGCTGTTCCCTTTTGCCGGATGAAAGGGAGGAGTCGGGCGTCGAACCGTAGTTATGTAAATGATCGATTGCCGCTGCCAGCTGTTTTTCCGCGGTCGATGCCAGTTCTTTCGGATGGATTGGATACGCTTCATCAAGAGAACGGATCATGGGATGCTGTGAGCCCCATTCATTGAATTTGCGGCGGCGGCGAGGGCGCTCGGCAGGTAAGTGCTTAAACCGCTCCGGATGTTTGCGGCGCAGTGTGTAGATGCGTTGATAGATGGCCCCCTGGGTTCGGGAAAGTTTTTTTTCCAATTCCATGATCGCCGCTGAGAGGGATTTGCCTTCTTCCAAAAATGTATTTACCGTGTTGATCACGATTTCTTCCTCTTCCTCATTCCAACTGTTCAACCGGTTGCCACTTTCCCCTGAATCTTCATAAGAATGGAAACGCTCCGGGTATTCTGATCTCAGCTTACGCGCATGCGACATGATTCCCGAATATCCTCGTTTTAATTGAATCGATAATTCTTTAAGGATTTCACGTTCTCGTTTTCCTTCCTTCAGCCCTTCATTCAGCGCACGAATGATCGTTTCATTTTCTTCTTTTGTATATTTTCCTTTTTTTGTTTCAAAAATCATTCGATAGAAACTCCTTTCTTAAACATAATTATCCTGAAAATCTTTACTTATAAATATAACAGAAAAGACATAATCTTTTCCACTATCCCTCTTAAAAACTTTTTTATTTGATGATATTTACAACGAAAAAGGTCACATTAAAGCGTTAGAATAAGAAAATTTAATGATATGATCATGAAATTATATATTAAATCATTTTCTGGGGAGTGTGTATGAAAAAGCGTATTTTTGACTATAACCCTTATTAAGATCAAAAATTGGATATTTTTGATAGGAAATAGCAGAAAGGGGAGTTATCATTGAACCGAATTTCGGTTAAAGAAATGAGTTCCCTTTTAATGACGCGAATTGCCGTTCCAAAAGCGGCTCAAGCCCGGGAAGAACCTCCTCACCGCGCATGGGGATTAAGGGATCGTGCGGCGATTGTAATTTTATGGGGATTGCTGGTCTATCCGCAACTGGACCCTGATTTGAAACGGGAAAAACGGACTTACTGGGTAAATATAGAGCAACTCACCTGTTTGTTTCGGGATTATGTGGGAGATCGCGAGCAGTGCTTGAAGATACTTAAGCGTTTGCAAAAACATGATTACATACGAATAAAGAGAAATGAGGAAATCATTCCCGGAACCGGTTTGTTCGCTTCGGTCGATGCCGCCAAAATGTACCGCTATTTTCGCGCTTCCGTATTGGCCAGAAAAATGTTTCAGCTTGAGAAGCCGCAGGAATAAATGAAAACCCCAGTTCCTTTCAATACAATTTGAAAGGGCTGGGGTTAATCAAATTTCAAAGATTCCAGGAAACGTCGCAACGTCTTTCGCTGATCCGGTGATAGTTCCATGGCGACATGAATAAGATGCTGAATGTCGTCAGGTAAATGATGGATAAATTGTTGCTGCTGTCCGAGTTGATTGATCAATTGTTCAATCAGATTCCGGGATTCGTTGATATGTTTGTAGGTTTGGATTAAGAGCTTTTCTGTCGGTTGACTCATCGCGGCTCATCCTACTCTTTATCGGAATGGAGTAATTGGTCAATTTCCTTTTGAATTCGCATGAGCTCCTCGTGGGTTAACTTATGGAGATCACGGATCATCATTTCCAGTTTCATCGACCGAAATTCTTCCAAAAAAGATGGCATGTATTGAGGATTAACAGACACAGAAAAAACTCCTTTCGCCCTGTGATTCTGCCAATAGTTGATTGTCTGATCGGCCGCCAGGAGATGCTCAAGGTAGACTTCCTTCATTTTATCAAAAATTCGACGCGGGTCAATGTTGATAAAAGGAAGTATGCTCCAGTTTTTGTCAGTTTTTTGACTCAGATTCGCCGTTTTACAATTTTTCAGCAAATATTTTTGCGCGTTGGGACAATTTTTTTGGGTTTAGATTGAAATCTATCAGGGTAACTATTCTCCGAACGAGCATTTTGATATCAATTTAAAAGAATTGAGGTGCTTCGTTATGTTAGAGCAGTTAAAAGCACTGGAAGAACGGCTCTGTTCCGTTAAGCAAGAATATTTATTGGCGAAAGAACGTCACGAATTTTTGGCGCAATACGACCTTTATGAAGAATTGAAACAATTGAACAAAAAGCGCCGTGAGCTAAAAATGAAACTTGGATTAAATTGAAATAGATAAACGATAAAAAGAAAGGTTTTCTGTCTTCAACATGAAGAAAAAACCCCAGGCCGTTGCGGTATGCAAGCCTGGGGTTTGTATCATTGTATTTCGTTTCAGCAAAATGAATCGCTCTGTTTCGGGTTTTTTAATCCGAACAGAGGACGCAGTTTCAGGCCGGCATAGGTTCCTAGAAGAGCAAAAATGGCCCAAATCCATCCGTGCAGACTGAAAGAGGCGATGCCGCTGAAATAGGAGCCGATATTGCACCCGTAGGCGAGTCGTGCTCCATAGCCCATCATGATCCCGCCGATCAGCGAAGCGAGATGGATTTTGAACGGGATTTTTTGCACTTTGAACGTACCGCTTGCCGCTGCGGCAAAAAAGGCGCCGATGATAATGCCGAAGTCCATCAGGGATGTTTTATCCGCCAGAATCGGGCTTTGCAGCGCCTTTGCTTTGGCACCGGACCAGTAAACCCAGGAAGAGACGTCCACACCGAAGGATTGCAGGATTTTGGAACCCCATAGAGCGAACGCGGAGGTAATGCCCCAGGGTTGGCCGCTGATGAACAAGGTAAGTGCGTTCAAAACAGCCAGCACGATGGCTGAAACCCAGAGCGGCCATGATCCGCGGATAATTCGTTTCCAGCCCTGAGCGGTTGGCACCGGTTTACGGGGCGGCGGATTTTTCCTTTTGGCAATCCAATAGGTGAAGAGGACGATGCCAGCAAACAGAATCAGTTGCAGAAGAGCGGCTCCTCCGTAACCCAGACCTGTGGATGTTGCCAGCGAGACGGGCGGAAGAGAGGGCAGGTCTTTGGACCAGAACTGCCAGTGATAAGCCGCCCAAACCGAACCGGCAATGAAACCGATCAAGGTTAAAATGAAAGACGGAGTCCCGCCGCTGACACGATAAAGGCAGCCGGAGGCACATGCCCCGCCCAATTGCATTCCGATTCCGAATAAAAATGAACCGAAAACGAGGCTGATTCCGATCGGTTCCACATTTCCTTGCGGAGCTGCTCCGGTCAGGGTCGTGCCGGTCGAGAAAATGACAGCGAACAATACGCTGGCGATCGCCAGCATAAGCATATGTGCGCGCAATCCCTGCCCTTGTCCGACGGATAATAGTTCGCGGAAAGCGGAAGTAAAACCGAACCGCGCGTGGTAGAGCGCAACACCGAGCAAAACGCCGATGATGAATAATAATTCCTTTTGCCAGCCGTACCTGTACACGAAAGCTCCCAAGACAATAAAGGCAAGGATCGCAATCCAAACGAGCGGAGCTTTCAGTCCGGGCAGGCGCGAGTGGATGGATGGTGCTGATTTTAGGGAAGTTTGCGGCATTGACATATTTTCTCACCCTTTCCGATCAAGATAGTTGGTTTAAGAGGATAAAAAAAGCGACGAACCATTCCATCGCAGGTTGAAATATGCAATTGGATATTTTATTTTAACATGTATTTACATAATAAGAAAAGAGTGTTGTGGAAAAGCAGGCTCCTCTTTGAAGCAAGGGAGCCTGCTTTTTTATGCCTTAATGCGCAGATCATAAGTTTCCGGCGACGCATCGAGGATAAAGGGGCTGGGCTTGCCGGGTGTGAAAAGATGCAGTTCATGCATGGCCCGAGTGCACGCGGTGTAAAAAAGTTTTCGCACGCTTTCGGCATGATATTGTTGTTCGGAAGCGTTCCAGATGATGACCGCATCGAATTCGATCCCTTTGGCCAAATAGGAGGGGATGACGATGATTCCGGGCTTGAAGGCGGCAGTTTCCTCACGGATGAGTTGGATGTCAAAGTGCGGTTTGAGCGACTGATAAATCTCTTGGCATTCGGCGGCTGTTTTTCCGATGACAGCGATAGTCTGATGCTGTGCCAACAGCAGTTCCCGGATTTGTGTTCGGACCGCTTCCCGAAGCGCAGCCTTGTCAGCCAGTTGGGTGACTGTCGGTTTTTTTCCGGCCCGATTGAAAGGAACGATGGCCTCGCCTCCGGGAATCATCGCCCGGGTGAATTCCACGATCGGCCTTGTTGATCTGTAGGTCCGGTTCAGCACAATGGTCTCGATTTCCTCCCCGTCCGACAGGAAAGTTAAACTTTGGAAAGTTTCCAGTTCACTGTCAGTGTGAGAAAAGATGGCCTGTTTCAAATCCCCGAGTATGGTCATTTTGCTCAGGGGAAACAGTTTTTTCAAATAGGCGAATTGAAACGGGGAATAGTCTTGCGCTTCATCGATAAAGAGATGTTTGACGGAGCGGTTGACATGAAACCCTGACAATTGTTCCCTGAGATAGAGAAAAGGGGTTTGATCTTCGTAAGCCAGGGTTCGCTTCTGCAATCGGCTGGACGTTTGCCGGCAAATCTCCGTCCAGTGCCGCGGGGGCTGAAAGTCGGGCCAAAAGCAGCGGACATATTCCGGGTCTGTGAATAACTGTCTGTAAATATCAAGGAAGCGAACGAACTGCAGTTGTTTGATCGATTTGCGCAAGGGTTTGAAATGTTGGTCGACCACCCGGGTGGACAACAGTTCCTCTTCGCGCTGAAAGTCATCAAACGTATCTTCGCTGTAACGTTTGGCCTGTTGCAAACGGTTATAGGCTTTTTGGTATTCCTCCTGGCTCATGTAGTTGATTTCTTCTTTCACCCAGGGTTTGTGCCGTTCCTCTTTCGCCTTTTCCGCCAATGCGGCGAGCAGCTGTTCCGCTACCAACTGCAACCGGTTGGGAATGGGCAGCTTCGGATCCAGTGAGGTGAAATGCTCGTTGATCTTCGTTTTGGGAATAATGATTTCGCCGCGTAATTTCACATCCCGGAACAGCAGATCGGTTTGGCCGAGATGGGAAACATAGCGGTCAATCAATTCCATAAACTGGAGCGATGACTTGAAGCGAATCCCTGCCATCCGGGCGGCATAGCCGGGCTCGCCTTCCTTGGTCAGGATGTATTCCATCAGTTCGAACGGGGTTTCCAGACGGAACGAATGCCCCAGACGCTTCTCCAGCAGTTCCGGAAATGTGGTTTGTGCCATGTTTTCTTCACCCAGTTCGGGGAGAACCGTAGAAACATAACTGTTGAACAGGGGATTGGGGGAGAACAGGACGATCTGTTCCGGACGCAAGTGATCACGATACCGATACAGGAGATAAGCAACCCGTTGCAAGGCAGCCGAAGTTTTTCCGCTTCCCGCCGCACCTTGAACAATCAGGAGCCGGCTCCGTTCATTGCGGATGATGCGGTTTTGTTCTTTCTGGATTGTGGCGACGATGCTTTTCATCTGATGATCGGCTTGCTTGCCCAGCACTTCCTGTAAAAGCTCATCTCCGATGATGACACCGGTGTCGAACATCGCTTTGATCTCCCCGTCCCGGATGAGGAACTGTCGCTTGAGTTCCATCGTGCCTTTCAGGATGCCTCCGGGTGTTTCATATTGGGCAGGCCCGGGGGAAAAATCGTAATAAAGGCTGGAAATCGGGGCACGCCAGTCATAGACGAGAAAACGGTTGTTCTCGTCTTGGAACGACCCGATGCCGATGTATACACGATCGGTTTCGTTTTCTCCATCTTCGCGGAAATCGATGCGCCCGAAATAGGGGGAGTAACATAGCCGCTTCAGCTTATCCAGTTCCTTTTGCATATGCTGGTGCGACCGCTCTCTTTGTCCCAGCACTTCAGCTTGCTGCTTGATGGCTGTTGCTGTTTCCAATGCTTCCTCCGGGTCGTCGAAGTTAACCCGCACATCATCCCAAAAACCTTTACGGATTTCCACCACATTGGACTTAACCTGATCCATTTGTTTTTTCAGAAGCCGGAGGCGCTGTCCGGCTTTCTCTGCAACATGGCGGACACGTTTTTGTTCGGCTCTCAATTCTTGCTCGTGTTTGTCCATTTTTTCTTTCCTTTCTCTAACCTTTTTAGCCTTGACACAGCAGATTTTATATATTATAATGTATATTGGGTTTTTATTGTTTTTACATTTCGTTGTTACCTTTTTATTATAGGATGAATGGAAGGGCAAATCAAGGGAATGCCGTAACTTGTTTATTTACTGAATATTATGATATCATGACTGCTAATACTGACCTGTGATGAATGAAAGCAATCGCCTTTAATGTCAGTTGGCCAAAAATGAATTGGCGGACCGGATGATTTTGCACGATGAAATCAGAACACAACAAATCCCCATCCACATAACGGATGGGGATTTCTTTTGAACCTGTGTGCACAGGAACCTAAAAAAACTTTTTCTGCCCCTGATACTCCTTAATCAGCTCTACTGCTTCGCGAAAACGTTGCGAGTGAACCACTTCGCGTTCCCGTAAAAACTTGAGAGCGTCGTTGATATCCGGATCATCCGAGATGTCGATCAACCACTGATAAGTGGCCCGCGCCTTTTCCTCGGCCGCAATATCTTCGTACAAATCGGCGATCGGATCGCCTTTGGCCTGGATATAGGTGGCTGTCCAAGGGGTGCCGGCCGCATTGTGGTAAAAAAGCGAATAGCCGTGATCGACAAAATGCTCTCCCAATCCCGCCTCCCGCAATTGCTCGGGCGTTGCATCTTTCGTGAGTTTATTGACGTATGTACGATGGGTACTACAGTTTGGGATAAACGATCAGTGTAAATTCATCGTTTTTTTGATGCTTCTCCTTGTGATACAGGCAATGATCGACGACGCTTTTCAGCAAGATGTTTTTTTCTTTCGGGTCATCCACATGATGATACGTATCCAGGAGATGAGTGATTTTTGGAATAACGTTTTGTTTTGCATTTTCCCTTTTCTTTTCCATTTCCAATTTCATTTTGTTTTCCCGGATTTTTTCGCGGATTTCTTTCAATCGCTTAGCAATGCTGTTTGACCGCTCGATGTATGTCTGCACATCATATACGCCTTGTTCCAATAAGTCATGCAAGTTGCTTTTTTGCGTTTCCAGTTTTCTTTGCTGCAGTGACAGGTTTTGAATCGCCAGTTCATAAGCCGTCGTTTCGTGGTTTGCAGATTCCTCGTTCAGGTTCAATTCGATCTTGTACGCCTTTAACCAGTCATACAATGCCTCCAACAGGCGGGATTCAACATAATCGAGCCGGCTGCTTTTGTTATTGCAACCGCCTCCTCTTTTCTTATTGTCGCAGATGAGATGAGCCACCTTATAACGCGAATACTTCAACAGCATCGTACCGCCGCATTGATCGCAAATTACAAGACCGGCCAAAGGATTTTTAAATGAATAATGATAGGGTGAATTTCTTCTTTTGGTCCGGATTTCCTGGGCTTTGTTAAAAGTTTCGATAGAAACGATCGGTTCATGTTTTCCTTCCACATCGATCCATTCGGTATATGGTCGTTTCCGGTATTTGCGACCGCTCTGATCCGGTGTTTTTCTTCTCTCCATTTTTCTCCATTGAATTCTCCCAATGTAAACTGAATTTCGAATGATATTGAGAACACCGTTTGAGTTCCACTTTGTCTTGTTGTAAGAAGGAATGCCCATCTCATTCAGTCGTTTGGCAATATTTACGGTTCCCAGCCTATCTTCGGTATACCAATTAAAAATTTGCCTGACAATGGGGGCTTGCTCCGAATCTGGTATAAGGTAGCGTCCGGAGTGATCCTCTTTGATTTGATATCCATACGGCGGCCGGGTACCCACATAGTTTCCGTCCTGAACAGAGCGGATCCGGCCATTCTGAAGCCGGCGGGTAATGATTTTCAATTCCTTGCGGGCCATGAATGCTTCGAATTCACTGTATTCTTCATCAAATTCATCCTGAAGATCGTATATTTTCCGGGGGGTGATGATTTTTGTCCCGGACTTTTGGAAGGTTTCCAAGATAATCCCTTGCTCACGCATGTTGCCGCGCCCCAACCGGTCCATGTCCATGACGAGAACGGCATCGTAGCAGCCGCTTTCCACTTCTCTGAGAAGTTCCATCATTTCGGGCCGATGGATCAAGCTTTCTCCGGATACGATTTCCTGCCGGATCTTCACGATGTTCAGGCTTTTTTGCTCGGCGATCTGGAGCAGCGTTTTTTTATGCTTCGCCAGTGTTTCCCCTTCTCCGCGGGCTTCGGCTTCCAAGTCGGCGCGACTCTTGCGAAGATACATGCAAACCCGATCCATGCGATTCCCTCCCTTTCTGTTCTAATTTATATGGCTGTCCCTTTGCCATTCTTGCATACCATTTACCGAGGTGATCCATGTGAGGGAGAGGGAAACGGGCTTTGACAGAACTTACCGGATCGGGAATACGACCATTCATATTGTTGCCGCAAAGCAAACGGAGGAAGAAAAGGATCGGCGGTTGAGTGAAATCATTGAGATTATTGAGATGATTTGGTTGAAAAGAGCCCTCTGGTGAGGGCTCGATTGGTAAGCTTAATCTCCGGGCTTTCCTTCAGTATTTTTATTAGTTGCGAAGGCGAGCCTTTGGGTTTAATTCGACATTGGTAATATGCTGTACATAGCGGATTGCGCTTTGGGCAATTTCTTCGTCAGTGATTCTGTTTGCGTCATATTGGACAAAGGAAGGCAGGAAGGTCATGCCTACAAAATTGGCAGATGCCTGGAACGGTCTGGTCAGTTCACTCATTGAAAATGCATTGGAACCTCCGGCTTGATAAGCATGTTCAGGTGCACCGGCGGAAATGGCCAATACCCATTCTTTACCGTTCAATTTGGTTCCGCCGGGGCCGTAAGCCCAGCCATAGGCAAGCACTTCATCAAACCACTGTTTTAAGAGCGGGGGACTGCTGTACCAATACAACGGAAACTGGAACACGATACGATCGTGGGCGAGGAGTAATTGCTGTTCAAATTCCACATCAATGGGTTGATTGCGGTATTTTTCATAGAGATCGTGAACGGTTATGCCCGGTTCATTCAAAACCGCTTCTTTCCATCTTTTATTGATTCGCGAGGATTCGATGTTCGGGTGAACAACGATCACCAGCGTTTTCATCTATGTCTCCTCCTTCTATCTTTTATTGTTTGTACAAACAAATATGTGATTAAAAATCTTACTCGGTTAATTTGCGCATTGCCTCCACAATTTGACTGCTCAGCAGATCGCCTGTTTCTTTTCCGAGAACTTCTGAATATCTTTTATGCAGCTCATCCCAGCATTCTTGAATTTTGCTTTGAAATTGCACCCCGGCTTCGGTAGGGTACAGTTTCGACAGTTTCCCTCCCGTTTTTCTCTCGACCAGGCCTTTTAAAATCAATTTATCGACAAAGCGCGTGACGGTCGAAGGAGAGACATGTAATATTTTTCCCAGATCAGTTGAGGTAATACCGGGTTGTTCAATCACCACAAGGACGATAAAAGCGTATGTCGGGGACAAGCCGATCGGAGCAAAAGTTTCCTCCGCCATCTTTCTGATCTCGCGAGCCAGGCTTTGAGTCGTAAAGTAGAGGCATCTATTTAAAAGGTTCTCGATCATGTACCATCACTTCCTGCATATTTGTTTGCGCAAACAAATAATATGATAAAGCACGACCGATGTCAATGGTCAAATACCATTTATTAATTTGATTCGTAATTAATCACAGAATTTAACATTTATAATTTTTATAATTTTATATTGACTGAAATAATAATAATTGATAATATTCTAATATCCTGTTGTCTAGACAAATAAAAGGAGGGGGCATTGCGTTGCGTTAAACGAATTCTGTTGGCGGCAATGGCGCTGACCGTTCTTCCCGCCGGTTTTCTGTACAGCCAAAAACTGAAAGCGGAGAAGTCAGTGAACCCTTGTGCAACGGACGGGTTGTGTTCCTTGAAAGAGGCTTACCAAATTGCCCGGAAAAAGGCAAGAGCATGGGATCGTCATGCGGAGCTCCTCGTCATGTCCAGCGTGGATGACGGCGAGAAGCAAAAAGCCGGGTCTGAAGGTAGAAGGAAAAATTGGAATTTCATCTTTGCAGATCTATCCTCTGAACAAACGTTTGCCATCACAATGCACGACGGCCTTATCACAAAAGAAATACCTTCCACGGAAAAGACGGATCAAGCGTTTTTAATTCCCACCCAACTCATTCAGCTCGATTCAACCGATGTCATTGTAAAAGTGAAGCGCCATTTCCATGTCAAACCAGGACAGAACCGGGCGAGGGGATCTCGCTTCCCAAAAATCCCAATATTGGGTTGACATCTTTTTCGACTATGAGAACAATCCCCAAGCGGTTCCAAATGCGATTCAGTTTGGTGATCAAAAAGTAAGCTATACCGTCACATGGTAAAGATTGACGATGGGAAAGAGCATCAGCCCAGCTTATACAAGGGAGGGAGAAAAATGTTGAAAAAAACACTATTGGGCATTCTTTGCCTGGCGATATTGATTGGGACGTTTATGGGAGTGCCTTTAATCCCGAAGGCTAACGCGGCAATTGATTCCGATGACTTTCTGAAAGCCAGCGGGAAAGTAATCCGGAATCACTCCGGTACCGGTGACATAGTCAACTTGCGGGGGACGAACCTTGGAGGTTGGCTGTTGCGGGAAGACTGGATGTCGCCAGCAGGAGCGGTTGACGAGTACACCTTGCGGCGCAAACTGATTAGCCGTTTCGGAGAGGCGGATACGCAAGAGCTGCTGAACGCATACCACGACACCTGGATTCAGGCGAGCGACCTTGACAATATCAAGAATTTGGGCATGAATGTGGTTCGCGTACCGATGTATTGGGAAGATTTCATGAATACGGACGGTACGATGAAACCGGACAGCATCACATTCAGAAAATTGGACTGGCTTGTTTCTGAAGCCGGAAGCCGCGGAATTTATGTCATCCTGGACCTTCATGGTACACCCGGCGCCGATTGTCCGTGGCAATCCTGCGGTCGCGAAAATTACAATCAATTGTGGAAGAACGCCACCTTCCAGGATTGGACCGTTCAAATTTGGCAGCGACTGGCTGCGCATTATAAAGGAAATCCGACTGTAGCTGCTTACGACTTGTTGAATGAACCGCTGGTCACGATGGGGGAGGGAGAAAACTCCAGCCAGATCCAGCAAAAGATGCAGTTCTATAATCGGCTCTATCAAGCAGTTCGTGCGGTCGACCCGGACCACATTCTCATTATTGCGGCTTTCTTCGATTGGTATGCGGCTTATCCGCCGTCCACCTATGGATGGACCAACGTCGTTTACGAGACACATCATTATAACTTTACAAATTATGATGACTGGAATTTGACCAATTCTGAAATAGAGAGATGGCTGACCGATCTGGCCAATTACCAAGCCAAATGGAACATACCTTTATATGCCGGTGAATTTTCATTCGGTCAAAACGATTTGTATGAAAAATGGCTTTCCAGGTTAAATGCCCTCAATGCATCTTGGACCAACTGGAGTTATAAAGTGAAGGGCGGCGGAAACTGGGGTTATTATATCAACAACAACAACCCGTCTCCCAATTTGGATACTGACAGCAAAAGCACCATCATCGAAAAATGGAAAAAATTCAGCACAGACAATTTCACTCCCAACACAACGCTCCAAAATATCGTTAAAAAATACACAACCGCACCTCCCGTTCCGGAAACCGTGTACAGTATCAAAGCGGTTGCCAACGGCAAATATGTGAGTGCCGATAATTACGGGAACAATCCGCTTATTGCCAATCGCGATGCCGTAAAGGAATGGGAAGAATTCAAAATCATCAACAATCCGGACGGAACCGTTTCCCTCCTGTCGATGGCCAACCATAAATATGTGAAAGCGGATTTGAATCAGCAGGGAAAACTGATCGCATCAGCAGATATCGTTCAACAGTGGGAGAAATTCAAATTGGAGCCTCTGGGTGACAATACCTATGCCCTGAGGGCTTTGGCGAACAATATGTATGTATGTGCTGATCTGAACCAGTCTTCGCCGGAGTTGATCGCCAATCGCAGTTCGGTTGGTGGCGCTTGGGAGTCTTTCACCATAACGGTGGCTCCGTAAGGCTTTGATGATCCGTTTGTCAGAGACGTTTTACGGGTGGCAGCGCGTATGCGCGCGGAAAGTTGATCAGATGCGATTGTTTGAATATTTATGCGATTCAACCTGAAATTGCAATCTTCAAAGAAGGCTTCTCCACTTGGGAATGCGTCTGTTTGACATCCAAGTCGCTTTTCGGAATACCCTGTTTCTTGTTTTCTGATTTTTTCCGGCATAAAAGGAGGTATACGCATGTTCTTGAAGAAGGCATTCTCTGCAGGAATATGTTTCCTGTCCCTGGTAACCACCTTGTCATGCGGGTTTATGACAACTTCACCCAAGCAGACGGAAGCGGCCGGCTCATGGGTGCAAGTCTGGGGAGATGAATTTAACGGCAACAGCGTTGATAGTTCCAAGTGGAATTTTGAAATCGGCCCCGGACCCAATAACGAACTCCAACTCTATACCCCGAATAACGTTCATTTTGAAAGTGATCCTAACAACAGCGGAAACAAATATTTGGTTATTGAAGCCAAACGGGAAAACCAGGTATACAATGGTCGGACCTTTAACTATACTTCCTCAAGACTGAACACTTCAGGCAAATTTGATTTCAAATACGGCAAAATCGAAATGAGAGCGCAACTTCCGAAGGGGCAGGGAATGTGGCCGGCCTTTTGGATGCTGGGCAGCAATTACAGTCAGGCAGGCTGGCCCGATTGCGGGGAATTGGACATTATGGAATACGTGGGAAAAACCCCATCCACGGTTTATGGAACCCTGCATGGACCCAATTACTTCGGGTCGACGGGAATCGGCGCCTATCATGACACGTCCGACACGATCAGCACCCAGTTCCATACGTATACGGTGGAATGGGAACCAAATGTGATCAGATGGTATGTGGATGGCCAATTGTATCAGGTAAGGACGCCGCAAGATCTCGATGGACGCAAGTGGGTCTTTGACCATAATTTCTTTATCATCCTGAATTTGGCCGTGGGCGGGGATTGGCCTGGTTCCCCGGATAACACCACCATCTTCCCGCAAGATTACAAAATTGATTATGTCCGGGTTTATCAGCGCCAAAACAATGATTATGAGCCAGCTCCCGCGAAAAACTTCATTGCTTTGAAAGCGGCTGCCAACGGAAAGTTCGTGACAGTGGACAAGTTTGTCGGTGACCACAAGCTCCGCGCCAACCGCGATAGTGCCAGCGTGTGGGAAATGTTTGAAGTCAAAGATCTGGGGAATGGCAAAGTGGCGCTGTTGTCCTCGACCGATTACAAATACGTTTCCGTCAAGCCGGATGGCTCCGTCTACGCCGATAAAGAAACGGTCGGACCATGGGAAACTTTCCAGGTGGAAACCCAGGCAAACGGAAAAAAGGCACTTAAAAATATTGGAAATAACGAGTATCTGAGTGCGGATCTGAATCTGGATTCGGTACTGGTGGCAAACCGTCCGACGGCCAGTACATGGGAGCAATTTGACTTCGTGCAAAAATAGGCCAATCCTTTGCCGGTTTTCTCAATTCCCTGTGGGGAAGTTCCCTGCTTTCCCGCGGGGAGGATGACACCATTAAGCAGAGGGGACGAGTGCTTTTCAGCTGCGACCTTTGCGGCGAAGAAGCCGGAGAAAAGAGAAGCATCAAATACATTGGGACCCCTGCTTTGGATCTTTGTCAACAGGCTGCGGGTTCAATGTTCGGTACATTGAACCCTTTATTGTTTGCTCAGGGGATGTACTCCGTTACTCGTGAAAGGAAGGTTTAACAGTTGATAAAAAAATACGAGCCGATTTTCAAACCCTTTACTTTTCCCTCCGGAATTACCATTCGCAATCGTATTCTGATGGCTCCGTTGACAACTGCTTCGGCATTTGAAAACGGAATGGTTACACAGGACGAGCTTGCGTTTTATGAAAAACGTTCAGGCGGTGCGGGCGCGCTCATTACTGCCTGTGCTTATGTCGAAAAAATAGGAAAAGCCGTTGCCGGAGGTTTCAGTGCGGATTCTGACAAAATGATTCCCAGCCTGAGAAAAGTGGCCAAATCCATTCAAGGTAAAGGTTCCAAAGCGATCTTGCAAATTTTTCATGGCGGGAGCATGGTTTCACCTCAGACGATTGGAGGAGAAACGCCGGTAAGTGCCAGTGCTGTTCGGGCAGCAAGGGATTGGACCGTTACCCCCAGAGAAATGACGGAACAAGAAATTGACAATGTCATCAAAGCTTTCGGGGAAGCAACACGTCGGGCGATTGAAGCGGGTTTTGACGGGGTTGAAATTCATGGAGCCAATATGTACCTTATACAACAATTCTTTTCTCCGTATTCAAACCGACGGACAGATCAATGGGGAGGGACGCTGGAAAAAAGAATGCGATTTCCGCTAGCCGTCGTGAAATCCGTTTTAAACACGGTAAAAAAACATGCGAAAAATCCATTTCTTGTCGGGTATCGCATTTCACCGGAGGAAGCGGAAGAGCCGGGGATTACAATTGAAGATACCTTTCAATTGCTTGATAAATTGGCAGAGGAAAATCTCGATTATATTCACCTCTCGATCGGAGAACTGTGGAAAGGTTCAATCCGCAACAAAGAAGAAACTGAACCTTTGCTTCTTCGTATCCATGAGCGCATTGGTGACAAGATCCCGTTGATCGGCGTGGGGTCTGTCTGGCATCCGGATGAGGTCCTGCAAGCATTGGAAAAAGGGATTCCATTGGTAGCGCTGGGCCGTGCACTGATTGTCGAACCTGAATGGGTTCAAAAAGTGCAAAAAGGGAGAGTCAATGCAATTCGTAAAAGCTTGTCCGCTCAAGATAAAGAAAAATTGGTCATTCCCGATCCCATGTGGGAAGGTTTTTCAGCAATTCCGGGATGGCTTCCCATCAGGGAAGATCAATAAGGCCGGATGATCGTGAATTTTCAATAAAATGTGCCGGATGTCCTGTACATAAACAAATGACGCTTTAAATGCCTTAATGATTTCCTGAACATTTTTTTGATGTGCGGGAAGGAAACAAGCTGTCTGTAGGGTCAGGACAGCTTGTTTAAGCTCTTCATGAATGCACAAAGACTGAATTGGGGTTAAATTCATAAATTAATTATTGAAATAAATAAAATTATATGAAATAATATTATTAATTAATTTAATTTTCCAACCTGAAAGGGGGTGTGGAAGTTCGTTTTTTTCTAATAACATTATGGATTTGAGAGTTTCCGGCCGTCCTCGTTATGCATCTTAAATCCATGTCCGACAGGAGGTCTTGCGAATGGTTAAAAAAATCGTTGCTTTGTGTGCGATCATCACTTCACTGGTAATATTCCCGTCCATACCGCAGTCCACCGCGGCTGTCTCCAATTCCATCTACTCGATTCCCGCCTCGTCCATCCCGTTCCCGACCGGAAACGGGGTGCTGTCCGTCAAGGTCATGAATGGAACGAACGGAGCTTATGCCGATGACCAAATCTATTGGGGGGTTCTGGGCATCGATCCATCCACCGGCCGTTGGAGTTACTTGGATTTAAACGGCAACCTGCAACCTATTTCCACTGCCTTGAATGATGCTCCCGGTCACTTGACGAAAAATGGGAACAATTATGCGAACATTTACCATAAAATCAGTGACGCAGAATGGATAAATCTTCCCAAAATCACCTCCGGGAGAATGTTCTTGTGTGTTGGCTCCCCCTGCTACATCAAAACATATGACAACGGATTTGCCGGTCCCGATATCAACAATCCAACTGATCCCAACCGTGATGTTTATTTTGATTTTGTCGAATTTACCGTCAATGATTCGGGATATCATGGAAACACAACGCGGGTGGATGGATTCGGCTTCCCCATTCAGCATCGCCTTGTGAACAAATCCGGCTCATATGACCGGACAGTGGGCGAATTGGAAACGGAAACCCGTTCAGGATTGTTCGAAAAATTTGTCAATGAAGTTCCTTCTGAATTCAAGTCGCTCGCTACGGTGCAATCTCCTTACCGGATCGTGGCCCCCATTCACGGCTCCTTTGCAGCGGGCGGGCCCAATGCCAATTACTTTGCCGGCTATTCCAACTTACCCACACAAGATATTTTACGGTGCGACGGAGCTGCTTCCGATGCGCAAACCTGTGCTGCCATCAACCGCCATGTCTACACGGAAAGCGACTGGAACAATGTCAGCCGCTATTATCAGGCAGCTCCGGCCAACTACTACGCCAAATTTTGGCATGATCACAGCATTGATCATCTCGCCTACGGCTTTGCCTACGACGATGTGAACGGACAAGCTTCCTATCTTGAAGTAAATGATCCCAAAGGCTTGATTATCCGCGTAGGTTGGTGATGCCCCCTTCAGGGGGGTCACCGGGTTTTTCCGGTAAAACCGCTCTTGGATTTCCGTTATAAACACGAAATGACTTGAGACTCCTTTTTGGGCTCAAGTCATTTTTTTATTTCCAGAGAACATACGCGGGAAGGGTTCCTGTACCGCCGCTTCTTGAACAGGGCGGATGCAGCTGCGTTGCATCGGAATTTTTTGAAAGGATCATTGACGGACAAAAGCGAACGATTTAGATTTTTGCGAGCAGTAAAACCCTTGCTTAGCGGTGGAGATGCGTCTTTGACAGAGGGATTTACCAATTTTTTTGTGTTTGCGCATCAGGAGTCTGCAAGCCTTCGATTTCCCGCTTTGATCTGATAAAGGCAATTAACTGGTTTATTTCCCCGTCCGAAAGGGGTTTGCCGTCTACTGTCAGTTTGATTTCGGATAATTGGGTGAGTTCGAGTTCCTGTATGTTTTCTTTCTCGGGATGAAAAGTTTCTGTATCTACACGGCCGAGCAGATAGTCGACCGAGGTTTCAAACAGATCAGCCATTAATTTGATCGCTTCCAATGAGGGACGGCGATATCCTGATTCGTATCCGGCATAGGTGCTTTTGGCGATTCCCAGCTGGTCGGCCGTATATTGCAGTGACCACTTTTTTCGCTTTCTCAATTCTATCACTCTGTTTAAAATCATGGCCTTCCCCCTTATATCGAACCTCATTATAATTTTCTTCTTTTGTTAAGATACCACAAAAGTACGCGAAATGAATAAAGTTTTGTTGATTTTCCCGGATACTCTCCCTATAATTACTCTTGGAGTTCGCGTTTAGCGTACATTATAGACTGCGATTCAAAAGTTTATCTTTGCCTGTTTTAAGGATGGAGCCTGAACGCTGTCTTTTAGATCGGGGTGGAGGATATGAAAAAACTGCTGTTGCTGGCCACCGGTGGAACCATCGCCTCCCTGAAAGGGGAAGAAGGGCTGGCTCCCGGAATGAAAGCTGAAGAACTTTTGGGATTCTTGCCGAAAGAACACCCGGATTACCATATTGAAAGCAAACTTTTGATGAATATTGACAGTACCAACATGCAACCTGAGTTCTGGGTGAAAATAGCAGAGGCCGTCGCTGATCATTACGATCACTACGACGGATTTGTCATCACCCATGGAACGGATACAATGGCCTATACATCTGCAGCCCTTTCCTATATGTTGCAAAACGCGGCAAAACCGATTGTGGTCACCGGCTCCCAGGTTCCGATCAGTTTTAATCGAACCGATGCCAAGAAAAATATTGCCGATGCGATCCGGTTCGCCTGTGAAGATATCGGGGGAATCTTTGTTGTTTTTGACGGCAGGGTTATCCAGGGAACCAGGGCGGTTAAATTGAGAACCAAGAGTTATGATGCTTTTGAGAGCATTAATCATCCTTATATCGCTTATATAAACGGATCAAAAGTGACTTATAACAATCCTGTTCGTCCGCCAAGGCACGGTAAACTTCAGTTTAATCCTTCACTGTGTCCGGATGTGTTTTTGATGAAATTGGTTCCTGGTGCGAAACCGGAGCTCTTTGATTATCTGAAGCATTTATACAAGGGTGTTATTATTGAGAGTTTCGGAAGCGGGGGAATCCCCTTTCAGGGCAGAAACCTTCTTCCGAAATTGCAGGAGCTGATCGCTTCAGGGGTTGCGGTTGTGATCACCACTCAATGTCTGGAAGAAGGGGAAGATTTGACCCTGTATGAAGTCGGCAGAAAAGCGGCTCAAAATAAAATTATTCTTTCCGGAGATATGAATACCGAGGCCATTGTTCCGAAAATGATGTGGGTTCTTGGTCAGACAAATGATTTGCAAGAGGTGAAGCGGATGATGGAATCGCCGATTGCAAATGACATAACCCTTAAATACGAAGAAGAGAGTTGATAGGCGGATGAGTGATCAAGAGCTTTATCGAACGGAAAAAGATTTTCTCGGAGAAAAGAAAATTCCCGCCGATGTCTACTATGGCATTCAGACATTGCGGGCAAAAGAAAACTTTCCGATCACCGGATATCACCTGCACCACTCCTTGATTTGCGCCATTGCGATGGTAAAAAAAGCTGCCGCCCTCGCCAATATGGAAATCGGCCGGCTCAATCCGCGCTTGGGAAAAGTCATTCTCACCGCGGCTCAAGAAATTATCGACGGGAAGTGGCATGATCAATTTGTGGTTGATCCGATTCAGGGGGGAGCCGGAACCTCCATCAACATGAATGCCAATGAAGTGATTGCCAATCGGGGACTCGAACTTTTGGGCGAGCAAAAGGGGAATTATTTTATGTTAAGCCCGAACACGCATGTAAATATGTCCCAATCCACCAACGATGCATTTGCCACTGCCATTCGGATTGCAACACTGAGTCTCCTGGAAAAACTGCTTGATACAATGGAATCTATGCATGGTGTGTTGAAATCCAAGGCAAAAGAATTTGACCATGTCATAAAAATGGGGCGAACCCATCTGCAAGATGCCGTTCCCATCCGTCTGGGTCAAGAATTTGAAGCGTACAGCCGGATGCTGGAGCGTGACATCAAGCGAATTAAACAGTCACGACAACATTTATATGAGGTGAATATGGGGGCGACTGCGGTCGGTACAGGATTAAATGCCGATCCCCGCTATATCGGGAGTGTAGTGAAACATCTCTCTGAAATCAGCGGGTTCCCATTGGTAAGTGCTGAACATCTTGTGGATGCCACGCAGAATACGGATGCCTATACGGAAGTTTCTGCGGCATTGAAAGTATGTATGATGAACATGTCCAAAATCGCGAATGATTTACGGTTGATGGCTTCCGGACCTCGTGCGGGATTTTCCGAGATCAGGTTGCCGGCCCGTCAGCCCGGTTCATCCATCATGCCCGGCAAAGTAAATCCGGTGATGGCTGAAGTCATCAATCAGGTGGCATTTCAGGTCATTGGCAACGACCATACCATTTGTCTGGCTTCTGAAGCCGGTCAGCTTGAATTGAACGTCATGGAACCTGTTCTCGTATTTAACTTGCTTCAATCCATCACGATCATGAATAATGCTTTCCGTGTTTTCACTGATTACTGCCTGGCGGGAATTGAAGCGAATGAGGAAAAGCTAAGGGAATATGTGGAAAGCAGCGTCGGTGTGATTACCGCAGTCAATCCCCATATAGGCTATGAAGTTGCCGCAAGAATTGCACGGGAGGCCATCCTTACCGGCCAATCCGTTCGTGAATTATGCTTGAAATATGATGTCTTAACTGAAGAAGAATTGGATCTGATCCTGGACCCCTATGAGATGACGCATCCCGGAATCGCCGGAGCTTCCTTGCTTGACAAAGAGTAGGGGATTTGATTCTTTCCGCTTGTGGGAAATACGCCCATCGCTTGCTGACAAAGTCTGTTTGCTTCACAGGCCGGCAAGCGTGCCATCTGCGGCCGGGATCCTGCGCAACCGAACAGTGTTTGCTTCTGTTTCGCGATGTTGGTGATCTTCCGGATCCGGCCCCCGGTTTTGCCTTCGTCATGAAATCAAGAAGAATTGCAGAAAGCCACCCGGATGAGAATGATTCCGGGCGGCTTTTTTTTGATTGCCACCAACACCGGTTTTTACAGCTTTTTCAACTGGATCTCTTGTGCATGTTTGCGAACTGCTTCCAATACGGCATCAACGATCTTGGATTCATAGGCTGTATCATAAACAGCTTGGCCATCCACGGTAATCCGGTACATCGCCGGTTTTTTTCTCAATTGAAATACTGAAGCGACACCCTCAACAATGGCATTTGCTAAACCATCCAAAAATGAGGAGTCCCGGAGCAATTCGTTTTCTCTTTGATTGGATATAAATAAGTTTTCAAGCAGGATGGCGGGCATCGATGTTTCTCTCAATACAGCAAAATTGGCCTGTTTTTTGCCTCGATCATGAATTTGATATTGGGTCAGATACTGCATGATATGTTTATGGATCTCGTCTTGGTAACGCACTGTTGAACTGGAGGCGTTCGGATGAATATAAGATTCAAAGCCATTGGCTGATGGACTGGCTGAGTTATTGTGGATCGAGATAAACAGATCACAATTGCGTTTATTGGCAAAATCCGCTCGTTCGTTCAATTCTATGAAACGGTCATCCCACCTGGTTAAAGATACCGTTACATCCTGATACTTTCCGAAATGGTCATTGATTTTTTTTGATAGCTCCAAAACGACGTCTTTTTCATTTAAACCAAAGCCTGTGGCCCCGCTATCCTTACCGCCGTGGCCGGGATCAATCACCACATATGCGCCCATCCGCTCTACCTCCCGCAAAATTTAATTAAGATTCTTTGTTTTACCAATCTGCCATAAAAAATATTAAAAAAATTTGGTTTATTCTTTCTTTCTTTTATTATACCCCAACAAACGGGGACTGGATTGCGCGAATGTACAACGCTGTTCCTGGTAATTTCATAATTGTTTTATAACAAAAGGCAGGTTTTTTGGTATTTGCACAGTTTGTTTTCCATGCCGAAAAAGAATAATGGTCCGGTACTGTCCTGACCAATTCAAAGGATAAAAAGAGGGTTAATTTCTCACATTAAATAAGGATACCAAAGCGAAGGAAGTGAAGATCATGGATGCCCAATCAACATTTCAACATGATTCGGTTCAACAGCATTTAATCCATTATAAGGAAGGGCTTGGCAAATTCGCGGGAAAGATGCCGGATCTTGTACGGGCTTACAATGAATTTACGTCGCATTGTTTTCAGGAGGGGGAAATTCCCCTGAAATACAAGCATCTTATCGCATTGGCCATCAGTCTCCATGCTCAGGATGAGTACTGCATGGTTTACCATTCCAAAGGGTGCATCGATCAAGGATGCACGGAAAAGGAAATATTGGAAGCGGTTGGCGTGGCGGCTGCCATCGGTGGAGGGGCAGTGATGAGCCAAGGAGTCACCCTTTTGCAAAAATGCCTCAATGAGTTCAATCAAGGAGTGCATTAAGCGGCTGGGGAGAAAGCACTGCTTTTGCCGCCATCCTGTCCAATAAGGAGAACGTATAAGGGATACAAGCTAAAAAGCCCGGGATGGTTCGATTTATCGCAAAGTTTTCCGGGCTTTCCACTTATGGTGCGAGCTTTGCGCCTTTTTTGAATCTATCTAATGTTCGTTGTAAAATTGGCAACAGGTGATGGATTGGACATGTCCGGAATGCAGGTGTTCATGAAAACCGAGACATTAATGCCGCTTAATGTATTCTGCAAGAAAGTCGGGTTTGTCGGTCATTACCAGTTTTGGATGGGGAGGCGTTTTCTTGAGCGATACTTTTTCCAAAGCGGAGCAGGAAGTTGTTTATCGGGTGATTCGTGCCCGGCGGGATATTCGCCACTTTTCGGGCCGCCCGGTTCCGGAAAGGGTGCTCCTGCGGATTTTGCAAGCAGCCCATCATGCCCCCTCCGTCGGGTTTATGCAACCGTGGAATTTTATCCTGGTTCATTCAAAAGAGATTCGCGAACAGATTAAGAGTTCATTTGAAGAGATGAACGCTGATCAGCTTAAACAGATTTCCGAAACAGATCGAAAAGAATTGTACAGCCGTTTGAAGCTGGAAGGAATCATGGAGGCGCCTGTCAATCTGGCCGTCACTTGTGACCGAAACCGGGATGCCCCGTTTGTTTTGGGGCGGGGGCCCATGCCGGAAACCGATTTGTTCAGCACCTGTTTGGCAATTCAAAACATGTGGCTGGCTGCGAGGGTGGAAGGCGTCGGCGTTGGCTGGGTCAGCATTCTCAACCGTGAGAGAGTCGAAGAAATTTTAGGGCTTCCTCCGGGAATCAGGCTGGTGGCCTATCTGTGCATCGGATATCCGGTGGAATTTCGTGAAAAGCCGATGCTGGAAGAATTGGGTTGGAAGTCGCGGATGGATTTGAAGTCATTGATCTATGAAAATCAGTGGGGGCAGGAATTGAAATCGTTCCATCTGGATTGAGGCGATCAGAATGACATGTCGGATGTCTGTGCATTTTTTCCCCGTGTGCGGAAAAACAAGCGTTTTCAAAGGTATCCATAATGCATACGTTCATTTATAAACCATGGTGGCGATCATTTCCAAATGAGCAAACTCTTCTGTGCCGATGTCGGTCAACAGCCCTTTCACCTTGTCAGGCAGGGTATAGCGTTGGTTCAAGTAACGAAGGGCGGCTGAGAGTTCTCCGTCTGCCCCTCCGTACTGTTCAATGAGGTACTTGGCCAGTTGGGGATTGCATTTGCTAACGCGAACCGGATATTGCAGCTTTTTTTCGTAGATCCACACAAAAATCAGCCTCCTTAGATTTCCCAGGGCCAGGGACCTTCATTCCAGCCGTTGGGATACTGATTCATGCTTTGGCCGAAGTTGCGCAGAGGTCCGTAGTGTTCTTCATATGTACGTGCTATTTTTTTCCGTTCGTTCACGTACCAGTTGAATTGCTGCAATGCTTCCAGATCGCTGGGATGCGTATCGAGATAAAGATTCAGTTCCACCAGAACAAAATCGATCTCCTGTAACTGCCGCAGCAGTTCACGCTGGTGTTTTTGGTTCATGAATCATCACCTTTTTGCCATTTTGGTTTATGGTAGGGGCTGTACAGAATCGGCCATAGGGTTCCGTGGATGAGTGCTTCACTTGGAGGGAATTGGGGAAGGCAGGGTGGTTGGAAACCTAGAAACAGATTTGGAGGTACGACATACCTTTTTTTACGTATCGGGATACAAGGGTCATCGGGACTGACATAGGGGAACCACACTCGTTCCTGATGAGTAAAAGGATTTGGAATGCGCCTGAATTTGCTCATTCCGACCCACCTTTCTGGCGATATGAAAAGTTTCTTACAAAAATATATGATTTACATTGCATTTTATTCGTAATGGTTGTGTTTCAATTGACCCATTGCCTTCGATTTCTTTTTTTGCAAAGCGTTTGCGGAGCACCTTCAAATGATGGCCTTCTGGTGCAATTCCTCCATCTTATCCAATTTTTCCTACGTATTGATTGAAGCAAAAAACGCATGATAAGAACAACAAAGCCAAGGAGGTGAAAACACATGGCACAACAATCTCGCAGCCGTAGTTCCAACCAATTGCTGGTCGCTGGTGCTGCTCAAGCTCTTGATCAAATGAAATTTGAGATTGCTCAAGAGTTTGGTGTTCAACTTGGTCCTGATACCACTTCCCGCGCCAACGGTTCTGTCGGGGGAGAAATCACCAAACGCCTCGTTTCGATGGCTGAGCAACAACTTGGCGGAGGCTTCGTTGGTTAATCTCAATTGAATAAGCTGGTTTCTGAATGCGGTGGCCGGCCCGGTCACCGCAATTATTTTGCTGCAAGAAGGGATTTTTGGTTTTTTAATAGAATAATTTTGATTGTTCGATGTCATGATCACAGATTTTTATTACTCGGGAGGGGTAAGGATGACAGAATTTTATAACATTGCAAATGATATTGACCGGCATGCTGACAAAGACCGGGTGGCCATTCGCTGGATGAATGAAAATGGGGACAAGCGAATCGTTACATATCAGGAATTGAAAGAAAAGTCAGATGAATTGGCATCTGCATTTATAAAGGAAGGATTGGTCAAAGGCGACCGGGTTCATATTTTGTTGCCGAGGGTACCCGAAGCGTATATCGCCTATCTCGCTTGTCTCAAAGCAGGTTTGGTGATTTTGCCCGGATCCGAAATGCTCAGGGCCGGTGATATTGCGTATCGGATGAAGCATGCTGAAGTGAAAGCGGTCATCGCCGATGAAAGCTTGACGGAGAGAGTTGATGAAGCTGCGTCAGATACTGGTTTGTCCTTTAAGCGGTATGTGCGCGGGCAGGCGCATAAAGATTGGATTTCCTTAAGCGGTTTGCAAGGCGATTCCGAAATCCGGCTGCCGCAGACGCGCCCGGATGATATCGCTTTCATTTCCTATACTTCCGGCACGACAGGGGGACCAAAAGGAGTGATTCACCACCATAGCTGGGCGATCGCCCACCAGCAGACAGCGACCGGATCCTGGCTTGATCTTCACCAAGGGGATATTGTTTGGGCCACTGCCGGGCCGGGCTGGGCCAAGTGGATTTGGAGCCCGTTCGTCTCGACGCTGGGGGCGGGGGCGACCGCTTTTGTGTATCAAGGAGCGTTTCATCCGGAAAAATATCTCCGGTTATTGCAGGATCAAAAGGTGAATGTACTCTGCTGCACGCCGACAGAATATCGCATGATGGCGAAAACGGAAAAGCTGGAAAGGTTTGATCTCTCGCATCTGCGGGTTGCCGTCAGCGCAGGGGAACCTTTAAACCGGGAAGTGATTGACACATTTGAAAAAGTTTTCGGTATACGGGTGCGTGATGGATACGGGCAGACGGAAAATACATTGCTCATCGCGACATTGAAAGATATTCCCCCGAAACTGGGATCGATGGGAAAACCGACTCCGGGAAACCGCGTGTCAATCATCAATGATCAGGGCGAGGAAGTAAAGGCGGGAGAAGTGGGGCATATCGCCGTGCATCGTTCTTCCCCGGCGTTGTTTAAAGGGTATTACCGGGATCCCGAGCGCACAGAAGCGGCATTCATCGGGGATTGGTATATCACCGGCGACCGGGCGCGAAAAGATGAGGAAGGTTATTTCTGGTTTGAAGGAAGGGCCGATGATATTATTATCAGCAGCGGCTACACGATTGGGCCGTTTGAAGTGGAAGATGCGCTGGTCAAACATCCGGCCGTGAAAGAGTGCGCCGTCGTTGCCAGCCCTGATCCCGTGCGCGGCTCCATTGTAAAAGCGTTTGTCATTCTGAAGGAAAATGTGGAACCGGGGGAAGAATTGGTCAAAACCTTGCAGAACCATGTAAAAACGGTGACCGCTCCTTATAAATACCCGCGGGAAATCGAATTTGTCGACTCGCTGCCCAAAACGACAAGCGGAAAAATCCGCAGGGTGGAGTTGCGGGAACTGGAGAAACAGAGAAAGAATGCCGGGGCTTGATGGGAAATCTGAAAGTTCGATATAATAAGTGGGACTTGGACTTTAAAAGGAGAAAAAGACATGAAAGTGTTTACACACGGCAGCAATATCAACTTTGCCTGTTCGGCCCGGGAGATGACCGGAAGTGAACTGGAACGCCTGATTCACGAGTACCAACAGGAGTACCGTGAGCTGCTGTTTGGAAAAATTGATTTGGAACAAAGCGAAATTTATGTATACGGCACTTTGGAGGAAGCGGTGATCAATGAGGATGGAGACCGCTGCCGTTTCCGTTACCGCTCCGAACAGGGAGAAGGGATGGAGGAACATCCTTTTGATCAGCTGCTGTTAAGCCAGGAAGCCCACTTCGACATCATCGATGAGAAAAAGGGACGCACAGGTTACCGCGTGCTTTATGTCACCTTTTTGGAAGACGGTGAGGACAGGGAAACAAGTTATTTTTTCGCTGATGCCAACGGGGTCAGCCAGCCTCTTGCCTGCGTGGCCGAATTTTGGCAGCAGGTGATTGACATCGGACGGGATGTCGATTTTACGATGACCGGCTGTTCAAGAGAATGCGGGTGTGAATAAAAAAAGGGTAGAAGCCGACAGGGTTTCTGCCCTTTTTTTATTTGCATGGGTGAATAACGTGTGAATGTTGCTGCGCATTTCATACTACTAAGATAAACGTGCGCTGGGATGGGAGGGAAGCAAGTTGGCTACACGTCCTTCAAAAAAAGAGTTTGCCGATTGGATCAATACCTTGACGGGTTCCGAAGTCATGACCGAAAAGAAACTGGATCAAATTTTGTTTAATGCAAAAAAGAGCGTGCAGAAACAGGGGATGAATGGTCTGTTTGAGTATATGCGCCAGTTGCTGGGTTTACCGATCTCGGATGAATTCATGCAGCATATTCTTGAACGTCTCAGTTCGCCGGACGGAGCATCTGCATTATTTCAGGAATTTCAATTAAATGTTCCGGCAGAGATCCGGAAGGCCACCAAGAAAAACAACAAGAAAAAATAATTTTTACCACTTCTTCTTTCCTTTTTGTTTCATCACTTCTCTGACAATTTCCCTCATCGCCGGGGAATTGAAAATATCGTAGAGACTGTCCCCCGTCAGGTTTTGCCCGCTTTCCATCTTGTTGTCATTACTGTTTTGCCCTTGTTTAGCCGGAGTTTTCGTAACGTTGTTTTTGTTTGAACCGGCGTTTCCTCCCTGAGAATTGGTGCTTTTTTGCGTCTGTGTCCGATTCAGATTCGCCAAAGATTGGATCATCTTCATGAAGGCACCTTTGTCACTTAGCGCCGTGTTTAAAGAATGGAGTGCATGCAAGATCTCTTCCACGTTCATTGTCGTTTTGGAAAGGTTGCCCACCCATTTGTGGATTTGCGTCCAATAATCGGCGGGATCATCGCCAGCGATCAGATTGAGGAGCTCTTCAGGCAACGGGGGGATTTCCTTCTTTTTATCCATCTCATGCCACCTCCCTTTCCGCCTGTTAAAAAATATATTCACTTTTTGGGCAATGAGTGAAGATGGGAGTGAAAAGCGATGTCTAATCCAAAATGGCTGCTCCCTTCATCAGATCAAGCAATACATCGGAGACGGCGGGTTCGAAAAATTTTTTATCTCCGGGACGGAACCCAGCTCGATCGTTATGTGGAGGATATGAAACGGTCAGGGATACGGCCGATTCGTTTTCTCACTCATTTGGGGATCGTCATCGGTGAATATTTTACGCCTTCCGCTTCGCATGTGATGGATGGACATCCGGCGGTGGAGTATACAGAACAGGATATTCGCATAACCATAACCGAACCGATTGTGGGGACGGTCACTCCCCCCTATGAACAAAAGATTCCCTGGGGGGTAGCCATGGTTGATGCCCCGAAGGTTTGGCCGATCAGCCGGGGGCGCGGGGTGCGAGTAGCGGTTATCGACACGGGAATTGCTGCCGATCATCCGGCAATCCGCGATAACTACAAGGGGGGAATCAATATTTTATCCCCGCATTTTTCCCCGACAGACTATAATGGCCATGGCACCCATGTGGCGGGGATCATCGCCGGCAGAATGGCGGAAACAGGAATTGTGGGCGTGGCCCCGCGCACGCATCTGTACGCGGTCAAAGCGTTCAACCGCAAGGGAAGTGCCAATTTGTCCGATCTGTTGAGCGCGATCAACTGGTGCATTGAAAATAAAATGCAAATCATCAACATGAGTTTCGGCATGGACAAATTAAGCGAATCACTGAAACAAGCAATACAAATTGCCCATCGTAAAGGGATTATCATGGTGGCCGCAACCGGAAACCAAGGATTGACGGCGAAAATTGATTTCCCGGCGCGCTATCCGGAGACGATTGCGGTCACTTCTGTCTCAAAAGACGGAAATCTCTCTTTTTTCAGCAATTACGGCAAAGGGGTTGACCTCGCTGCTCCTGGAGATCGAATTCCCTCTGCCTGGTTAAACAATTCCAAACGGGAAATGAGTGGAACGTCAATGGCAGTTCCGCATGTTACCGGAACGATCGCACTTTTATATCATCTCAATCCATCGCTGAATCCGGAACAGATCCGCTACATTCTGACACAAACTTCAATCAAATCGGGAAAAATCGGCATCGGTGTGATCAACTCATATCAGGCCATAAAGTTTTACCGGAAATTCTGGAGCTGAAAAATTCGTTTGTCCCGCAGCCTGCACCATATGTGACTGCGGGACATTATCGTCAAAGAAGGTTGGAAAACCGCTTCTCTGTCCCGGCATTTTTTGTGATAAACTAATACTCGTATCTAAATTAAGCATTAGACAAATAAAGGGTTGATCATTGCAATGAAGAAATTAAAGCAAAGATCAGCTTTAAATGGGCTGTTTTCACAGCGCTTGCAAAGTTTATGGTTGATCGTCGTCTTGCTTTTTGTCATCCTTACCCTGCGCCTGAGCTGGATTCAACTCGGGTCAGGAGAAAAGTACAACCAGTTGGCTGTGGAAAATAACTTCAAACAGATTCCCATCGTGGCTCCGCGGGGAAAAATGTATGACCGGTCAGGCAAGCTTCTGGTCGGAAACCAGTCGCTCTATTCCGCCATTTATCTGGAACCGGACAGCAGCCCCGAAGAAAAAATGGCCACGGCGAAACATCTGGCCCAAACGCTGCACATGCCGCTCGCCGATGTCTTAAGTGCAATGGATATCGGCCGGGATGCTCACGGCAAGCATGTGATGCGGAAACAGCCGCCGTATTATCCGAAAAAAATCAAGGACCGGCTCACTTCCGAAGAGGTGGTCAAAATCTCGGAGAATCCGGATCTGTTCCCCGGAGTCAATATCTTCACCGAGCCGCTTCGCCAATACCGAAACGATACCTTTGCTGTACAGACGATCGGGTATGTACGCCCCTACGCCGGCGCGAAAGAAACGATGGACAAATACAAACAAGCGGATGGCAAGTCAAATCAAGGCGGGTATGTGGACTGGGAACAGGTCGGGGTAGACGGTCTGGAGTACAGTTACCAAGATGTATTGCGCGGGCAAAACGGCTATCGTCTGGTCCGGGTCAATTCGACCGGCAAACTGGTCGATGTGCTGAAAGAGGTAGAACCGAAGCCGGGAGACAATCTTTATCTGACCCTGGATGAGAAAATGCAACTGGGGGCGGAGAAGTTCATCGCCGACCAACTGAAGAAACTGCAAACGTCTGGTGGTTCAAACCGGGCTCCGTACGCCAAAAATGCCTACGCTGTCGCAATGGAAGTCAAGACCGGGAAAATCCGCGCCATGGTCAGTTACCCTGATTACGACCCCAACATATGGAATGATCGGGTAACGGAAAAAGATTACCGCAATCTCAGCTATGTGATCCGGAATGGCACTATCCGCGAGGCACCGTATGATGCGCGTAATTCCAGTCATCCGGATAAAGAGTATGCCAAACATCCGTTATCGGTTCTTCCTTTGGGTTCAACCTTTAAACCGCTGATGGTGCTGATGGGGCTGTCGAAGGGATTGATTTCCCCGGAAACCGTATGGCGGGATGCCGTTTCATTTTATTACGCTAAGGCGACGCCGCCGATTCATAATTCGGGCGGCCACGATTACGGATATCTCACACCGGAAAAAGCGTTGCAAAAATCCTCAAATACCTTTATGGCCTGGTTGGGAACCCGGTGGTACAAACGGGATGGAATGAAGGTGATTCAGGAGTTTCGCAACTTTACACATCAATTTGGCTTGGGGGTTAAAACAGGTGTTCCTCTCCCAGGAGAGCAGGACGGTTCGGAAGACTACCTGCTCACGGCCAAAAAATATTCGGGTTTGGGCGCGATGGCTTTGGCTTCATTTGGTCAAGCCCAGCGCTATACGACGATGCAGTTGGCCCAATATACGGCAACCCTGGCGAATAAAGGAGAGCGGCTTCAGCCTCAGCTGGTGGATAAAATTGTCAACCCCAATACCCATGAAGAGAAAGTGATCAAACCGAAGGTGTTGAATAAGGTTAACATCAAGCCGGAGGATTACAATACCGTCTTAAAAGGGATGATGGATGTCACGCATGCCGGAGGTACGGCTGCCGGATTGTTTGATGATCTGCCGTTTGAAGTTGCCGCCAAAACGGGAACTTCAGAGCAGGACATTCCCGGCAGAGGAAGAGTGAACAACTCGGTCTTCATCGCTTTTGCTCCGGCAAAGGATCCGAAAATCGCGGTGGCGGTTGTTGTCCCGGAAGGCGGATACGGAGCCACTGCAGCCGGACCGATCGCCAAGTATCTGATCACTTCCTATTACGAACAATTTATGAAAAAATAAGCGGGGTGTATGGGAAGAAGAGACTTCGCCTGTTTCCCCGTTCGGGACTTACTTTTTAACGGTGATGAATGTCGATTGACACATTTGCTTTGGTCAACCTGGGAGAAATGAAACGGATGGGCTTTTAAATTGAGGAACAACCGGCAATTTCGGAGCAAAGACGGAAAATACGCGGTGTTTATTTGCCGCAGAGATACTTGCATTCGTGTCAAAAAGAGCAAATGGAACGGTGCCAACAAGCAGAAATAAGTCCCATCTACCTGAGCAGATGGGACTTATCTGTAAAGAAGTGATACGCAATTATTGTTTGTTTTTTTGAGCCATGGATTGGCTGTTTTGTTGGCGAACTTGTTGTGCGCTAGTTTCGGAAGCGAATTCGTTTTTGTAAGCAGCTGCTTTGGTGTTTTGTCCGGCAGCGGAAGCGAATTCGTTTTGGAAACCTTTGTTTGCAGCGCTTGCGCTTGCTCCGGCAGCGGAAGCAAACTCATTTTGGAAACCTTTGTTTGCAGCACCTGCAGCACTTGCGCTCGTACCGGCAGCGGAAGCAAACTCATTTTTATAGCTTTGATATCCACCCGGGCTTTGTTTGGATGCCTGGTTTTGGGCACGAACTTGTTGTGCATTGGTTTTGCTTTGTTGATCCATTCGTATCACCTCCTGTTAGATAGAGTGCCCGGGGGCAGGTGATTTATTTCTCCCTTTTTTTGCCAAGCTCATCAAAACCAAAGGAGGCTTTTATGAAGCAAACGGTATCAACGATGTTTTGGCGGTGCTTACCGAAAAAAGCAATATCCCGGCTGATGGGGAAGTTTGCCCGGCATCCGCTCAGCCGCCATCTCATACCTGTCTACATCCGTTATTTTGATATTGATCTCGAGCCGGTTCGCAAACCGTTGCATGAATTCCAAAACCTGCTTGATTTTTTTGTCAGGGAACTGACACCTGAAGCCAGGCCGATTGCCGCAGGGGATGACGTGATCGTGAGCCCTGTTGACGGAACCGTTTCCCAGGCCGGGCAGATTGAGAAAGGCACTCTGATTCAGGCGAAAGGGGTAGACTATTCGCTTGATCAGCTTTTGAATGATCACCCTTCCTTCGTCCGCAAATTGCAAGGGGGACAGTTTCTTACCATCTATTTAAGTCCGCGCGATTACCACCGGATTCATATGCCGGTTGAAGGTGTCATTCGTGAATGCTCCTATATTCCGGGGGAATTATATCCGGTGAATGAAACAGGAGTCAACCTGTTTCCGGGTCTGTTTACGATCAATGAACGAATCGTTTCTTACATAGAAACCCAATTCGGCTGGATGGCGCTTGTCAAGGTTGGCGCAACCAACGTCGGCAGCATCAAGGTGGAATATGATGACAATATCGTCACCAACCCCGATTGCAAGTGCGCGGCTTTCCACAAGTGTTATCAGTCACCGCAAGTGCTGGACAAAGGAGCGGAATTGGGCCGGTTTGAATTTGGCTCCACCGTCATTCTGCTGTTTGAACCAAAGAGCATCAAATGGATGATTTCGCCTGAGCCGGGAATCAAATTAAAGATGGGACAGGCCATTGCAGAAGCGGTCAAAAAAAAGGAGGACGACCGGGATGCTTCGCCACACGTTGATTCCCCTTAAGCGCTTTCCGCAGGTTTTCCCCGTTGTGACCAGCATCATCCTTGTTCAAACCATTGTTTTTGTCATGATCCTCCTGTCAGGAAAAGCGAACGATCCCTCGACCTGGGGACGATACGGGGCTTTTGTCGGTTGGCGGATTGATGAAGGGGAATATTGGCGGTTAATTTTTTCACTGTTTGTTCATGTGGATTTCATGCAGTTGTTCGTGGTTGCGCTCTCCATATACATATTGGCTCCGCAGTTGGAATGGTTTTTTGGAAAGCTGCCCTTCTTGTTTCTTTTTTTGGTGACGGGTTTCTTTGGAAATCTGGGCGTTTATCTGATGGGAACCGAAGGGGTTTACACCGGCGCTTTTGAATCGATATACGGCCTTGTCGGTGTTTATCTTTTTTTGTATATCCGCGGGATGATTCATCCGCTCCTCGGCAGGGGATTGCTCGTCATCTTGATCATCAATCTGGTCTTCGATTATCATTTTCTGTTTGCCCATATCCTCGCCCTTTTAAGCGGGTTTGTGTTTGCCGCGATCTTTATTCAATATAAGCAGATGAAAGAAAATCAAGATTCCGAGCAGTAAAAAAGACGGCCGGCATGATGGTGGTGAAAACCGGACATGCCTGGCCGTCATCCGCTTTTACAAAAAAAGTGCATGGTGCAGGAGAGTTCTTGGTTAAGCTAAGACTGGTGAGAGACAATGCACATCTTTGGTAGAACTGACCGGCTTGATCGGGAAGCTTGGTTGCTTTTGCTCATGAGTGGTCTGTTTGCCATCGCATCCGCTCTGTCCAGTTCGTTTGTCAATATTTATTTATGGAAACTAAAAAACGACTGGATTCTGATCAGTTGGTTCAATACCATTCATTATGGCTCAGCCGCTACCACTTTTGTGTTGGCCGGCTGGATGACCAAGCATATCGAGCGGGTGATTGCAATTCGCTTGGGAGTAGCCGGTTTGTCAGTTTTTTATCTGTCTGTCTTATGGTTGGGCACGAAAGCCGTCGATTATATATTCTGGCTGGGAATTCTGATGGGAGTGGGATCGGGGTTTTTCTGGCTGGCGTTTAATGTTCTCTATTTTGAAATCACCGACCGGAAGAATCGGGATGTGTTTAACGGAGTCAATGGTTTTCTCACATCGGTTGCCGGGATCGTGGCCCCGTTTATTTCCGGTTACATCATCAGCCATATGGGGAAGTTTGCGGGTTACCGCATCATTTTTGCGGTTTCGCTAGCCATCTTCATCAGTGCCGTGATGGTCAGCTTTTTTTTTAAATCCCGCCGCACCCGCGGGGAGTATCAGTTGCTTCCCGTTCTGAAACTGGCCGGGACGCGGGGCAGCAATTGGTACTGGGTGAGTTTGGCCATGGCGGCGCAAGGGTTGCGCGAAGGCATTTTCACCTTTTTGATCAGTTTGCTCGTTTTTGTGGTGACGAAAAATGAATGGGAATTGGGCGGTTTTTTTACGGTACAATCGGCGGTTTCCTGTCTTGGATTTTTTATTGTCAGCCGTTATATGAAACCGGCCCTTCGTTACCGTTTTCTCCTGATCGGGGCGGCGATGATGGGGATTCTCATCCTTCCCCTCGTCGTCTCTCTCAGCAGTGGATCCCTGTGGATTTTGGGGGTCGGCGCTGCCTTTTTCTATCCTTTTTATGCGGCTCCGCTCATGGCCTCCGTCTTTGATGTGATCGGTGCCACGGAGAGAGCGGCGCGGCGGCGGATTGAATGTGTGGTTTCACGGGAATTGGCCCTGAATCTTGGCCGGATCACGGGGATTCTCTTTTTTATCTGGTGGATGAGTACCTTCCCCAATCTTTTTCAGATTCGCTGGTTTGTGCTGATCATCGGATTTACGCAATTGTTGGCCTGGCTGGCCATCCGGCATGTACCTGTCGGAACGGGGGAAATGGTAAAGAAGGTTGCCGGCCGTCCCTGAAGGCGGTGGAAGCATGCGGGCACCCATTTGGGAATGCCCGCTTTTTTCTAATGGCGATGCACGATTCCGCTTGTGACGGGGTAGTGGTAAAGTTGCCCGCCGATCGTGCGAATGACGGCCATGATGGTTGCGCAGAAGGCAAAGAGCGAGATGAGGGGAATCAGCAAAAATCCGATCAGCACCAGCGTCAGAACCGCGCTCACCGCCACGGCGACCAGTGAGAACAGATGAAAAGCGAACGCTTCTTTGGCGTGGTGCTGCACAAAAGGCGAATTTTTTTTCGCCATCATCAAGATGACAGGAAGCAGAAAAGGAAAGAAGAAAAGGCTGGCATGGCATAAAACCGCAAAAATTTTATCTTCCGTTGTAACCATTTGATTCACCTTTCGGATGAAATGAATTAAAATTCAAAATATAGGGTTCGCCTTTTAATCTTCTCTTAAATTTAAACGATGATGGTTTGTTTTACAAGGGAGGAATTCAGGTGATTTATTACTTTGCCTATGGTTCGTGCATGGACGAGCAGAGCTTTGCCCAAACGGTCGGAAAGGATCATTATGAAGTGGCGGGAGCAGCAGTCCTGAAGGATTATCAGCTGGTCTTTAGTGCATTCAGCAAGAAACGGAATGGAGGGGTGGCCGATCTGGTTTTTGCGCCGGGCGAAGAGGTGGAAGGCGTCTTATATCGGATCACGCCTGAAGCATTGGAACCGTTGGATGAGCGGGAGGGGGTTCCGAGCGGCAAATATAAGCGAATGGATGTCCACGTTTGCTTTCAGGAGCAGCTGGTTCGCGCAATGACCTATACGATTGTGAACAAAGAACAGGAAGAGATCAAGCCGAGCAAAGAATATTTGCAGCTGATTTACAACGGAGCGTCCCGCTTTCTCAGCGACGCCTACCGGACGAGATTGGCGGGGGAATGGTCGAGCAAATTCGGCATTTCCGATTTTTTGCAGGAAACATAGTTCCGGTTTGCGTTTGCATGGTTGGAGAGAATTCGGAATGGGAAGGAGTACGGCCAGTGGATCATTTGCGGGAGCTGCTTGCCAAACAGAAGGCTTTTTTTCACGAAGGGAAGACAAGAGAGACACCGGTTCGTTATGAACGACTCCGCCTCTTGCGTGATGCGATTCGCCGCTATGAACCGGATATTATCACCGCACTGAGAAAAGACCTGAATAAGTCCGAGTATGAAACCTATTTGACGGAATTGGGCGTCATCTATGAAGAAATCAAGTATGTGATGAAACATCTGAAAACGTGGACGAAGCCGAAACGGGTCAAAACTCCTTTGATGCTGTTCGGTTCCAGAAGCTATATCTGTCCCGAACCGTACGGGGTCAGCCTGATCATTTCTCCTTGGAATTACCCGTTTCAACTTACGGTTTCCCCGCTGATCGGTGCCATCGCTGCCGGCAACTGTGTCGTGCTGAAGCCTTCCGAGCTGGCGCCGCATACCGCCAAAGTGATAAACCAGATGCTGACAGGCATTTTTGAGAGCGAGTTCGTCGCAGTCGTGGAAGGTGGCGTTGAGACCAGTTCGGCATTGTTGGATCTGCCGTTTGACCATATCTTTTTTACGGGCAGTACCCGTGTGGGGAAAATCGTGATGGAAAAAGCGGCCCGATCGCTCACTCCGTTCACCTTGGAACTGGGTGGAAAAAGCCCGGTCATCGTCACGGAGGACGCCCATATTGATCTGGCGGCGCGACGGCTGGTGTGGGGGAAATTCATCAACGCAGGGCAAACCTGTGTCGCGCCGGATTTTCTCTATGTTCATGAAAAAGTGAAAGAAGCGTTGATAATTCGGATGAAAACGGAAATTTCCCGTGCTTTCGGCGAAAACCCCCTGGTCAACCCCAATTATACGCGCATTGTCAATGAGCAGCATTTTGCCCGTCTGTCCGGCTTCCTGAACGACGGGAAAGTGATTTATGGCGGGCAAAAGGATGAAGAGAAACTTCTGATCGCCCCTACTTTGCTGGACGAAGTCACATGGGAGATGCCGGTGATGCAGGAAGAAATTTTCGGGCCGATTTTGCCTGTTTTTTCATATCAGGAGATTGACGAGGTTATTCAGGTGATTCGTGAGAAGCCGAAACCCCTGGCTTTATATCTCTTTACGGAAAACAGGGAAACCGGGAAAAAAGTGATCGAATCCGTTTCGTTCGGCGGAGGGGCGATTAACGATACACTGGTTCATCTGGCAACGCCGTACCTGCCGTTTGGTGGCGTGGGCCCGAGCGGAATCGGAAGCTATCACGGCAAATTCAGTTTTGATTGTTTTTCGCACCAAAAGGGCATTGTAAAACAATCGACGAAAATCGATTTCCCGTTTCGTTACCACTTCAGCCAAAGCGGCTTGAAGTTGCTGAAAAAGATGATGAAGTAAAAAAGGGGCAATGATCATGCCCCTTCTTGGCGTTTTCATTGGCTGCCTCAACCGTTGCCTTTTTCCGGCCCTGTCGCAATCGGATTTTCTTTATGGGAAATCCAGTCGCTCCAGCTCCCCGGATAGAGTTTCACCCGCGTAAATCCGGCTTCTTTCAGTGCGAGCACATTGGGCGTGGCTGTTACACCGGAACCGCAGTAAACAATCATTTCCTTATCCTTGGGCAAAGAGGAAAAATGATGTTTCAGTTCCTCTTTGCTTTTCCATTGCCCGTCCGGACGCAAAACATCTTTCCAGAAGAAGTTTACGGCCCCGGGAATATGGCCGGCGACGGGATCAATCGGTTCCTCCAGACCGAGATAGCGGTTAAGTTCCCGCGAGTCGATCAGCAGAGTATCTTGACGGTTCATTTTTTGTTTTACCTCGTCCTGATCCGCAGCCATTTCCGCTATGATGTGCGGTTTAAAGCTGCGCGGTGTGGGGGAGGGAACCTCGGCGGTAACGGGGTAACCGCGTTCTTTCCACAGCTGAAACGTGCCATTCATCACACTGACCTTCGGATGGCCCAGATATGTCAGAAGCCACCAACAGCGGGCAGCCATACATCCTCCCTGATCATCATAGGCGATGACATGAATGTTCTCGTCCACTCCGATCGCGCTCAGAGTCTTGGCCAGGTCTTCGGGGTCCGGCAAGGGATGGCGTCCTCCGTGCTGTTGGATTTTGCCGGACAGATCCTTTTCCAGATCAAGATAAAAGGCACCCGGCAAATGCTCCTGCCGGTAAGCCTTTTCTCCCGCTTCCGGACTGCCGAGCGTAAACCGGCAATCAACGAGCAAAACCCGGGGGTCGTTCAGGTGTTCATGCACCCAGCTCATCTCAACCAAATTCATGATCTTTCCTCCTTCGCTCTCCTCTGAATATTGTAACAAAAAGCACTCGGGCAACATACCCGGGCCCTGGCTGGAAAAATTCAAATGAAAAGGAAATAGTTTACCCAGAAAATTCGTAAATCAATTATAATAGGATAAATGTTGATGAAAAAGGGGGTAAGACAACGCTTGAATTTTTTCATGTGGTTATTGTTGCTTCTTCTGTCGGCCGGATGGATTTATTTGTTTCTCACCGTCAACGAGCTGAAAAAACGGGTGATACGGATTGAGAAACAGATGAAGCCGCAAGCGGAGCCGGCCGAAGCTTCACAACCGGCTGCGAAACCGGAAAAACCGATGCCCGGCCAGCCCGTCGCAGCCAAACCGGGTATTCCCGTTCCGGACAAACCGTCTGTTCCGGTTCAGTCTGTGCCGAAAAAAGAAGCAAAAGCGAAGAAGCCGAGCCGTCCGAAGCGAAACAGGAAAGAATGGGAGTATCTGATCGGCGGGCGCTGGCTCAACCGAATTGGAGCCGTCGCTTTGGTCATCGGCCTGGTCTTTTTTGTGAAGTACGCTTTTGATTATCATTGGGTAAACGAAATCGTTCGCGTCCTCATGGGGGGAGCCTTCGGAATTTTGCTCCTGGCAGGCGGGCGCCATTATTATCGGAAGCAGTTGCCCATTTTCGCCCAGGGGCTGATCGGGGCAGGCACTGCCACCTTATATGCTTCCGTCTATGCCGCTTTTGATTTTTATCATTTTTTGTCATTCGGCATGGCGATTCTCCTCATGTCGCTGGTAACCATGTTGGCGTTATGGCAGGCACTCGTTTATGATTCACTGGCCATTTCCCTGCTCGGTTGGATCGGGGCCTTTATCACCCTGCCGGTGTTGGGAGCTGATCCTGGCAATCAAGTGGGCCTGTTTACTTATCTGGTGTTTGTCGCCCTGGGCATGGTATTAATCAGTTTGAAAAAAAGGAATTGGACCATTTTATATCATCTGACACTTTATGCGATCTATGTCTGCTGTTTTGCTCTGATGACGTCAAGCTCCCATTCATGGCATCTGTTATATTTAACGGCCTTCTGGCTGATCTTTTACCTGTACGAGCTGGCAGTGGCGCGCAAGCCGGGGGTCTGGCCCGCCGCCCATTTGGTGACCGCCAGCTTTAACGCCTTTTTCATGCTTCTCGGCCTCCTTATACTGCCGCTTCATCATGCGGTATGGACAGGAGAGAAAGTCTATCTTTTCAGTGTGGCCTATTTGCTGCCGCTGGCCTGGCTCAAATGGAAGCGGCGGGAACGGGAGTTTTCCAAGACAGAGCGAAACCGTTACGGTTTTACTTTTCTTTTTCTCGTTACGTTGGCCGGCATGATCAAGTGGAATGGGCTGGCACTTGCCAATGTCTGGACGATCGAGTCGTTTGTGCTGGTTTGGCTGGCTTTGAGGGAAAAAGTGAAGCAAGCTTTTTATTTTGGAACGGCGCTCTACGGGATTGCGGCCTTGCTGCTCCTCGGCTGGACAGCTGAAATCTTGTCATTGCATCATTGGATTCCGGTGTGGAACCGGGAAACATTTTCTTATTTCCTGTGGGCCGGGATGGTCACATTTCAGGCCTGTCAGATCAGAAAAAGCCGCACCCCCGGATGGGAGCCCTGGTTTGAAATTTTTTATACCGGCAGCGCCATTATGCTGTTCTTCTGGCTGTCGATCGAAATCAACATTTATTTTGACAGATCTGCCCGGACAGGGTTCTGGGAATTGAACCGCTATTTTGTCTTATATATGATCTGGGCATTATACAGTTTGCTCGTTCATGAAACCGGGCTGAGACAGCGGGTGCGCGTGTTGGTCCCCGTCTCCTGGGGCATGATGTTTCTCGCGCTCGTCTCCGTCGCCGTCTGGGGAATGGCGGATCAGCCGCTCTCTTCCTTTGTTCCTGTTTTCAATATGCGTTTTCTCGCCTTTCTGGTTGAGATCGGTTGCGTCATTCTCATGCTGTGGCGCGGCAGGAAGGCTGAACCGCTCCCATCCTTGAAGTGGGCTCCGGTTTTGTTGCTGGGAGCGCTCCTGGTTTTGCTGTTTGAAATCGTCACATTGGAAGTGGGAGGGACATCAGACTATTTTGCGCCGGCGTTTGGTGATTATACCCGGGCCCAATGGTACAAGGGATTTTTTATCTCCCTCAGCTGGATTGGATACAGTCTTTTGTGCGTGTGGCTCGGCAGGAGTTTCCGGCAGAAACTGATTTTGTTTTTCGCCTGGGGAAGTCTTGGTTTGGGCGTGTTGTCGGTCATGTTTCAAGGGCTGTTTTTGCCGGCGCGGATCAATTGGATGCCGGTGATAAACATTCGTTTTGCGGCCTTGTTCATCTCCGCCGCCTGTCTGTATTTGTACCAATCGAAAGGGAAGGCTTTGGAGGCCAAACGAATCTGGGTGCTTCTCGCGCGGATCCTGTTGGTCGTACTTTTGTTTGAATTAATTACGGTTGAAATCAGCGGCATTTTTGCGCACCGTTTGTGGGAGCTCAACACCGGCAATCCGGTTTTGCAACATCAAATCGAGAATCAGAAGCAGCTCGCGCTGTCCATTTCCTGGATCTTTTATTCGCTTCTGTTGATGCTGACCGGGATTTGGCGAAAATGGGCCTGGCTGCGCTGGTCGGCCATCAGCCTGTTCGGGCTTTCCATCCTGAAAATCTTTTTGTTTGATCTCTCCTCGATTGAGACGCTGTACCGCATTGTCTCGTTTATGGCGCTCGGCGTCATTCTGCTTGCTGTTTCTTATCTCTATCAGCGGTACAGGGAACGGTTTTAGCACTTCACGACCCGGCCCGGCGATTTTGCGGCAGCCTTTGCGACGCGGAACCGCAAGTAAAAGAGAAACACCGGAATCCGGCGGGCTCCTTTTGCGGGTTTAACCACTGAGCGAGAAGAAAAATACAGCTCTTCTCGCTCTTTTCCGCATGTGCGTTGTGTCGGGGCAGTGAAGCTTGGGGTGACTTACAGATCATCAATGTTTATGTGCGGGGATCATACCGGTCGCAGCGCACGTAACCGCGGAAAGTCCGTTCCAAATCTTTTCCGAGCCGAAAAAGCAGCTCTTCCTGCCCGGTTGCTGTAATCAGTTGCACAGCGAGCGGCATTCCGTTTTCATCCTCACCGACGGGAAGAGTTAGCGACGGTAAGCCAAATGTATTGGCATAGGTAATGAAAGGGAGGAATTTTCGGAATGTTCGTCGTACAGAAAAAATCTCGCGATATTGTTGACCGTGAGCGGGTGCGGTGGAATGGTAAACAGGCAGGATCAGCACGCGGGATTGCAGATAGTTTTGCACCGTGGTTTTGGCGAGGGAAAACGCTTCCATAAACCTCCGCCAAGTGGATGCCGTTGGTTTAAACAAACGTGATGCGATCAGGGCCCAGGTGAGATAAGGGTGCAGGCGGTGCGGCAAACCCGCTTTTGCTTTGAGCCATTCGGTCGCCACGTGGCGCATCCGCATTTCCAAGATTTCCCCAATCAAATATTTGCTACCGTCGACGGACATGATCCATTGCCACCACTGCGCCGATTCTGCCAGATAAGGAGGCGGGTCGTGATCGACGGATACGTTATTTTTTAGATGTGCCGCCATGTTTTCCAGACAGGCAACAGTCGCTTTCTGCATCGGGAAAGCAGCGGGTAACACGGGGATGATGACGGAAAAGCGGGACGAGGCTGCGGGCACGTGCCGGCCGGAGAGAATCTCATGAATCAGCTTGGCATCATCGACTGATTTGGCCAATGCTCCGACTCCCAGCATACTTTGCTGGACAGGGTGGGAAATCGGTGGGAAAATTCCTTCATGAGGCACTTGACCGAAACCTGACTTGAAACCGACGACACCATTAAAATGGGCCGGAAATCGAATCGAACCGCCTATGTCCGCCCCGATTCCGACGGCGGCTCCCCCGACTGCGATCAGGGCACCTTCACCGCCGCTCGAGCCACCCGCGCTGCAGGAGGGATTCCAGGGGTTGTTGGTGCGTCCGAATACGAGATTATCCGTTTCCTGGCAAAAACAGAGGGAAGGCGTATTTGTTTTGCAGAGGATAATGGCTCCTTCGCGTTTGAGGCGGCGGATGATTTCCGCATCTTCTTTGTCGATGATCCGGGTGCGTGCAGAGAGGCCGCCGGTCGTTTTTGTGCCTTTAACATGAAAGCATTCTTTGACACTGACGGGGACACCGAACAATCTGCCTTCTTTCGGGCGGGAAGCCATCTGCTCGGCTTCAGCCAGCGCATCTGCAAACCTCTCTTCAGTCACTGCATTGATTACGGGATGAGTGGCACGGATTTGATTGATATAAGCTTCGGCCGCTTCCTTGGGAGTGAGTTGGTTTGCTTTGATCTTCGCAGACAGGCTCGTTGCATCCAGATCCAAAATGGAGTTCAAATTGTTGCCCCCTTTGTTTCGCGATGGTTTTTTGCTATTATTATAACATTGAAAGCCAGAGGAAATTTCCGTTTTATTTTGAATAAACAGGGTATTCAGAAGGGAAGACGCACCTTTTTGTCGAATATTATTACGATTACTAACAATACTTATATAAGAATCGTAGAAGGAAATGAGGAGGAGCCAGATTGAACCATCAGGTGTTGGTTACGCATGAAATCGACCGGCAGATGCTGGAGCGATTGCAAACTGAAGCTGAGCTTGACATCGTGTCAAACAAAGCAGCATGGACACAGGAGGAGATCATTCAGCGGCTGCAAGGGAAGGATGCGCTCCTTTGCACCGTAACCGACCCGATTGGGGAAAAAGTGATCGAAGCTTGTCCACGGCTTCAAATCATCAGTAACTACGGGGTGGGTTACAATCATATTGATCTTGAAGCGGCCAGCAAAAGAGGTATTGTCGTAACCAATACGCCGGATGTTTTGACTGAGGCCACTGCCGATCTCACGTGGGCGCTGTTGCTCGATGTTGCGCGGAGAGTTACCGAAGGGGACCGCCTGGTTCGCCAGGGACGTTGGCGGGGTTGGGAGCCGTCGTTTATGCAAGGAACCGAAGTCACCGGAAAAACGCTCGGCATCATCGGCATGGGGCGAATCGGCCGGGCAGTCGCGCGACGGGCCAGGGGCTTCGCCATGAATATTCTTTATTATTCACGCACGCGTCTGCCTCTTGCAATCGAGAGGGAGTTGGGGTTACAATTTGCCAATATCGATTCTTTGCTGGCGGAATCCGATTTTGTTTCCTTGCATACGCCGTATACCCCGGCCACTTATCATCTGATCGGGGCAAGGGAACTCGGGCAGATGAAAGAATCGGCATTTCTCATCAATACGGCGCGCGGTGCAGTCGTCGATGAACAGGCACTGATCCGTGCGTTGCAGGAGAAGAAAATAGCCGGCGCGGCGTTGGACGTGTATGAACGTGAACCGTTGGTTCCCAACGAGCTCATCCGGCTGGACAATGTTGTGCTCGCCCCTCATCTTGGCAGCGCCACGAAAGAGACGCGAAGAGCGATGGCTGAGCTTGCGGTGCAAAATCTAGCAGATTACTTTGCAGGGAAAAAGCCAAGGTATTTGGTTAATGAAGAAGTATGGGAAATGAGATCCCGGCGTCTTCAGGGAAAATAAAAGGTGTGGAAAATTTTCCGAATGCCTTGGACGAAACAAGCAAATGTGCTAATATATTCAGCAGCTTGATTTTTGGCTTAACCTTTTTGCCGAATCGGGCAAAAACGGGTGACTGCGCGAGGAAAGTGTTGTGTAATCGCTTACAACGCGGGATGAAAAAGCCGTGCCGGCGGCGGAAATCCCTGCCGTCCAAAGCGGTCTGTTGTCGATTGAAGGAGGTAAATTACATGTCGCAAAATAATAAAGAGGTTTTGTTAACGGAAGAAGGACTGGAGAAATTAAAGCAGGAATTGGAACATCTCAAAACGACGAAACGTCATGAAGTGGCACAACGCTTGAAAGAGGCGATCGCCCAGGGTGATTTAAGCGAAAACTCCGAGTACGATGCAGCAAAAGAAGAGCAGGCGTTTATTGAATCCCGGATTATTACGCTGGAAAATATGATTCGCAATGCGAAAATCATCGGTTCCAATTTGGATAAAAATGTTGTGAGCGTCGGTTCAAAAGTGACCATTCAGGAACTTCCCGACGGCGATCGGGAAACATATACGATTGTTGGAAGCGCTGAATCGAATCCGTCCGAATTTAAAATTTCAAACGAATCGCCGATTGGAAAAGAATTGATCGGGCGTCGTGTCGATGATGTCGTTCATGTTGCGACACCTTCCGGTACCATACAATTTAAAATCATCGAAATCGATTAAGCCTTGATTTAACCCTTTGTCCCTTGCCGGCAAAGGGTTTTTTATGTGGTACCGGGTTTTGGTCCGCTCTGGTTCCGGATGCCCTGCTTCCATCCCGGCCTTGCTTAAGTCTCTTTTCCGGTGATGCTCTATCCCGGCCGGTTTTTTATTTCTGCATGATTTTTCCTCTTTTCCGGCAAACTACAATGGAATCCAAATGTTTTTCCGGGAAAGGTGTGGCCGATGGTTAAAAGACGAGTGGTAGTAACGGGATATGGCTGTTTAACGCCGCTGGGAAAAGATCCGGATACTTTTTGGGCAAACCTGGTCGCCGGAAAAAGCGGGGCAGGCCCGATTACCCGATTCGATCCGTGCGATTTTCCCACGAAGATTGCTGCGGAGATCCACGACTATGATCCGGAGGATTACCTTGATGTCAAAGATGCCCGGAGGATGGATTTATTTTCCCAATATGCGGTGATTGCCGCCAAACAGGCTTTTCACCGTGCACAATTACATGAGGATAAATGGGACGCGGAGCGCGTTGGCGTGATGGTCGGTTCGGGCAGCGGCGGATTGGCGATGATTCAGCAGGAATACAGAAGAATATTGGAAAAGGGACCCAATCGTCTCAGCCCTTACCTGGCTCCATCGATGCTCTCCAACATGGCTAGCGGCGAAATTGCCATCGCGCTGGGAGCACGGGGACCGTCTGCTGCTGTGGTGACTGCCTGTGCCACCGGGAGCAGTTGCATCGGGGAGGCGATGCGAGCCATCCAGTATGGGGAGGCGGATATTGTTCTGGCCGGAGGAACGGAAGCACCGATCACGCCGCTCGGTTTGGCCGCTTTTTCCAAAATTCGCGCACTCTCCAGGAAAAATGAAGAACCGGCCAAGGCTTCGAGGCCTTTTGATCGCAACCGCGACGGTTTTGTGGCTGGCGAAGGGGCAGGGGTGCTTGTTTTGGAAGAGTTGGAGCATGCTTTGCGCAGGAATGTGCCGATTTTGGCCGAACTGATAGGGTATGGGGTGACCACCGATGCCTATCACATCACGTCACCGCGGGCGGACGGAGAAGGGGCGGCCGGAGCGATGCGTTTGGCTTTAAGAGATGCGGGTCTCTCTCCCGGTCAAATCGATTATATCAATGCGCATGGAACGGGAACCCGGCTGAATGACTGGATTGAAACGCAGGCGATCAAGCAGGTGTTCGCGGATGACGCCGGGCGTGTTCCTGTAAGTTCGATCAAATCGATGACCGGTCATATGTTGGGGGCGGGAGGAGCGGTTGAGATGATCGCTTCGGTTCAGACCCTGAATACCGGCCTGATTCCTCCGACAATTAACTGGGAGGAACCGGATGAGGGGGCCGATCTCGATTATGTGCCCAATGTGGCCAGACGAAAAGAATGCCGTTATGTCATGAGCAATTCATTTGGTTTTGGCGGGCACAATGTGAGTTTGATTGTGAAGAAATGGGAGTGAACAACGAAGAAGCTCATCGCGGAATCCAGTTGTGCCGGTGAGCTTCTCCTGCAAAGCTATTTATAAATGATATGAGGTTTGACACTGCGCAAAAAAGCTTCCACCCTGGCGATATCCTCAAGCTGAACGTTAAACTTGCGCAGGGAGCTGTTCAAGTGCTTGATCGCGATTTCGTACTCTTCGGATGTGATGTTCAATCCGGCATGGGATTGGCGAAGTGTGCTGCCTTCGTACCGTTTGGGCCCGCCAAGGGCAAAACTCATAAAGTAAGTAATTTGATGACGCCGAAGCGCTTCCATATTAACTCCGATAAAGTGGTGATTCACCCGGTCATCCTGGATCATGCGGTTGTAAAATTCATTGATCACCGCGGCAATCGTTTGTTCTCCGCCCAGTCTCTCATACAAAGTGCTTTTCGTGCTTTTTAACATAAGCAACCTCCCGTTCAGGGGTGAAAGTTTGCAAATAAACAAAAGATTGTAGCAAATATGTTCATAAGATAATCGGATAAAAAGAACAGAAAAAGGCCTAAAACTTCGGGAAAACCCCGAAAAATATAGTAGGAAAAACGAGTTGATTTTACGTTTCTATATTATAGCATCAAAAAAAAGTGTATGCTATTTCTTCTCTTTGTGCAATAAATTTTATTTCTAAATCATACGTAAAGAAGGTGTCCCATGTAAGACATGGGACGTGAACAACAAATATTTTTCTATTCTTGTTCGGGGATTCCTGCCTGACTATAACTTTCTTGAATCGCACTGATCACATGACGGGTGGGTTCATCGGCGTAAAACTCATTGGAAAATTCGACGTCGTCTCTGATTTCCTCTGCTGCTTCTGGCAATTTTTTTTGTTTAATCACTTTTTTCCTTGCCATTTTTTTCACCTCCATCATCATCTCTCTTTAACGTGTCTTGTTTTAACTGAAATATACGAAGAAAAGGAAGGCGGGAACAGGCACATGGCTGGTTGGCTCTATTTACATTTCGATCCTGAAATTGGAAATGGAGCGGATTTGCCCGGCGGAACGGAATGGGCTATTTCCGATACGGTTTATATTGATCCCGGATTGAGCCGGATGGGTTTGAACATGCAGGAAAATCGGATGACATTTGACCGCTTTGTGCGTGCCTGCTTGCCGGACCGCGGGCAGCGGCTGATGTCACCGTCCGAGCAGCAATGGGTCGTGCTGGAAGCGGTGCAGCGGGCAAATATGGACCATCCCTTGACCGCTCTTGCGACGGTTTTGAGCGAACCGGGAGGCGGTGTCAGCATGATCGAGCAGGTGATCGGCGAATTAAAGCGATCCGGGGTCAGCCCGGTCAGGCTGAAGCGATTGTGGGAAAAGCACGAACCGAAATATCGGGAGTTGGCCGCCATTTATGAAAAATATCAGGAGCTGCTTTGGGAAGGGAACTTGTGGGATCATGAAGAGCCGTATATGGAATTGATGCGCTCATTCCAGCGGGAACCGGAATCCGTTTCGCTTCCCGGCCGCCTGGTTTTGCGGCATTTTTATGAGCTGAATCGTTTGCAGGAACTCCTGTTGGGCCAGTTGGTCACACAAGTGGAGATTCATGTGCATCTGATTGTTCCGAAAGGGCGGGAGAGGCTGGGCAGATTGGTGAAACCGCTGATTGAGCGACTCACCTGCAGAGGGTTCCGGATCGCCGGAGAAATCGGATCCGGCAGCGGGAGAGTCCGCCGTGATTCGCTCAGGCATTTGGCAGAACACGTTTTCGACGACGATCCGCCGGTTTTTCCTCATTCGGATGGTCTGGAAGTGATTGCCGCACCGGGAATGGAAGCGGAGGTGGAAATGGTTGTCGCCCGCTTGAAACAATGGCTGTTGTCAGAGAAAAACCACCTGGACGATGCGGTGATCTTGACATCAGACCGGGAGGCGTACGCCCCGCTTCTTCATCAAAAGCTGGATGAAGCCGGGATTCCCGTCCGCACGGAAGAAAGGCATTTCCTGAGTTCGCATCCCCTTTTACAAATGATTCATGCTGTTTTTTCGGCACGGGATGACGGCGGAAAAAAGGTGGAAGAGCTTCTGTACTCTCCTTTTTTGCCGGTGTCTGAAGAAAATGGTTTAAAGTGCGATGCCTGGATGGAAGCGATACCGAAATCGCAGACATGGGCGGAGTGGGGAAAATGGTTTCTTGAATGGATCAGGCCCTTGAAACGGGTTGACCGTTGGCGCGAACTGATTGCCGAAAAGGAACTTTCCTGGCTCGCTGCCTATGAAATGAAGGGATGGCATGCCCTCTACCGAATGGTGCGGCAATGGGGCGATAGCCTGGAAGGGATTTTTGGTGACAGAAAAGTCACCGACCGGCAGTTTGTTCAGTTTTTGATGCAGATGGCGGAGCGGTGTGAATTGACGGCGCGGGAGGGAGAGCGGCGCGGCATTCGCATCCTGGAGGCAAACCAGGGTTTGGCAGAGCCGGTTCGCGCTGTGTTTATGGTTGGTTTGGCCGAAGGAAGGTGGCCCCGGCCTTTTGCTGATCATTGGTTGCTCCCGGACGCGGAACGGGTTCGCCTGCGCTCCGAAGGCATTTTGCTGGAGACTTCAGGGGAACTGCGCCAGCGACAGCGGCTTCCTTTCTTTACCGGGATCTCTCTGGCAACCGAGCTGCTGGTCCTCTCTTATCCGCATACCGACGAAGAAGGAAAAAAACAGCTTCCCTCCCCTTTTTTGGAGGAGTGCACCGATCTTTTTGCCAGTGTAAAAACCGTTTCCCTCGATGTTCCCCAACGAATTCGGCCGGCCGGCTGGGAATGGTGTTTTTCCGACGGACAGGGACTCGCCCAGGCCTTGATCCAACTGCGAAACGGGGAGAGAATTCTCGATGAAGAAGGACACCCGGCATTGGAAATGTTCATGAAGATGCTTGGTGCCGATCAAGAAAAAGGCCGGGATTTACTGGCGCGCATTCAGGCGGAGCGCTTTCGCCGGGGAGCCGTGTTTACCCGATATGACGGAATCATTCCACGGGGGATCGCGGGAGCAATGGAAAAGCGGGTTTGGAGCGCCGGCGCTTTAAATCACCTGGTGGAATGCCGCTTTCAGTTTCTGGCGATCCGATTGTGGAAGGCAGCGGAAAAGGAAGCACCGCAGCGGGGTTTATCCTGGCGGGAAGAAGGGGAACGGATTCATGAGATCTTATGCCGTTTCTTTCATGAATATCGCCGGGGACGATGGACGTTTGCGGATGAAGAAAGGGCGCTGGCCCGTCTGGAACAACTGGCGGATGAGGTGTTGCGCGATGAAGAAAGGGAGCGGGATCCCTTTTACCTCATGATCGACAAATTCCGGATCAAGCAGAAACTGCTTTCCATCTGGAAACATGAAAAAGAATGGCGCCGTAAAACCGGATTTTATGCGGCTCCCGCCCATCTGGAACTATCGTTTGGATTGCCGGTTTGCAAGGAGGATGTGGAGACGGGGCGGCTTGATCCCGCTTCGCGTCCGGAGCCGGTCACGCTGGTGCTCGGCGGGAAAAGAAAAGTGCGGTTGCAGGGGAAAATGGATCGGATCGACCGCGATGAAGAAGGATATTATGCCATTTACGACTACAAAACGGGAACGGTTCCGACAATCGAACAGATCGGCCAAGGCAGAAGTTTGCAACTTCCCCTTTATTTATGGGTTTATCAGCAAGGATTCGGGCTAGATCCCGCTTTGGCGATCGGCAGCGCTTATTATGTGAAAGGAAACGGAGGAAACGCGGCGGCAAACCAGCGAAATAAAGGGTTATGGCGCAAAGAGGAAACCGGACGCGTCGGGTTGAATCCGAGAAAATCCCTCGATCCGGATGACTGGCGGAAAACGGAAGAGAATATTCAGCGCTTGATCGACCAGTCATTAAGCAAAGCGGAACAAGGGGATTTTGCCGTCTCGCCCACCTGGGATTGTCCCCGTTTTTGTCCGGCGCGCCATATTTGCCGCGTCGATGCGTGGATTCTTTCAAAAAAGCGGGGAACGCGCTGAAAAATGGAGGACGGGAAACGGATGAACAAGTCGATTCATTTGACGGAGGAGCAAAAGCGGGCAGTGGATACCCTGCATGAAAACAGCATTGTCTATGCGGGGGCAGGATCGGGAAAAACGCGGGTGTTAACGGAACGGTATTTGAAGATTTTGGAACACAGCCGGCTTGATCCGGATGCCTTGGAGAGAATTGTTGCCATCACGTTTACGGACAAAGCGGCGGCGGAGATGAAAGAGAGAATACGCACAGGGATCAAGGTGAAGCGGGCGGAAGCGCTGGCGAGGGGGGAGCGGGAAAAGGCGAACGGATGGCGGAGACTTTTGGCCGAGCTCAGCCGGGCGCGCATTTCGACGATCCACTCCTTCTGCCACAGCCTGCTGAAACGTTATCCGCTTGAGGCCGGTCTTTCCCCTGACTTTGATGTATTGGACGAAGCGGTGAGCCGGGCGTTGATGCTCGACGCGGCTGAGGAGGCGATCAGGGACGGATTTGCCGCATATGGGGAGAAAAATGGCATGCTGCGCCATTGGCTGGTCGCGCTCGGCATCGAAGAAGCAAAGAGGCTGCTGGCCGGTGCATTGGAGCGGCTTTTCCAGTACGGCTGGACAGTGAAGCGGCTGAGAGAGATAACCATCCGGCATCTGGACGCTTGCCGGACTCAATTGGAAAAGAAGAGGTGGGAGCAGCTGCCGCTTTGGGAACAGTCCTTTTTGGAAGCGGCGGAATATTTGCGCGGTTTGCGCGGGAGCAAACGAGCGGAAGCTTTTCGCCGGGCCTGTCCGGATCTGCCAGGGGAATGGCAGCAAAGGAATACGGTCTCCGAACGCCTGAAACTGCTTCAGGGAATCGAAGCCAGCATAAAAGTGAACTGGAGCAAAGCGCCGGAAACGGCGGCAGCGCTAAAAACTTGCAGGGAGATGCACAGGGAACTGGTGTCTCTATATTCCGGGATGCTGCATCTGGACGAAGAAGAGACCTGGCTTCGTCTCTTCTGTCGTTTGCTGGAACAGGCGCAGATCCGATACCAGGAAGGGAAAGCGGAAAGAGGCGGAGTGGATCATGATGAATTGCAGTGGCGCCTGTGTGAATGCCTGGAGAGAAATCCGGCGGTGCGCGCCGAAGTGCAGGCAGGGATCAGCTATCTTTTGATCGATGAGTTTCAGGATACCAATGAATTGCAAAAGCGGCTGATCGATCTGATCACCAAAGATGACCGGGGAGAAGTAACCCCGGGGAAATGGTTTGTCGTCGGTGATCCGAAGCAGTCGATTTACCGCTTTCGCGGCGCCGATGTTTTTCTGTTCCAGCAAATCAGGGCAGAGACGGAATCGCATTCGCACGGGAAGGTACATGTCCTTTCCGACAATTTTCGCTCTCACCCCGAACTCATCTCGATGGTTAATTTTGTGTTTGGACGGATCATGAATCAGGATCAAGGATCTCCCAACTGTTTTCAGCCGCTGCGGGCCAAACGGGAGGCCGAAGGTTCCGGGGGGGCAGTGGAGTGACTCAGGGTCTCGGAAAAGGAGGAACTTCCTCCCGGTCTGACTGAGCGGGAGGCCGAAGCGAATCTGGTCGCGAGCCGGATCAAACAGATGTGAAAACAGCGCCCGACCTGCTGAAATTGCCATTCTGCTGCGAACGATGACCCATGTAAAAACGTGGGAGCAAGCGCTGAGGCGGATGGATATTCCCTGTTATGTAGTGAAGGGAAGGGGATTTTTTGACCAGCAAGAAGTGAAGGATATCCTTTCTCTACTGCAGCTTCTGATCCATCCGGAGGATCATCATGCTTGGGCGGTCGTTTTGCGCTCTCCTTTTTGCGGAGTGTCCGATGTGACCATCACGCGGATTGCCCTGATGCAATCATGGGAAGGAACCATTTTTGATTGGAGCCGAATGGCCGGACTGGATGAAGGTGAGAGGCTGAAACTCTTCAATTTTGGCAGTTTCCTCGAACGGATGACAAAAATGGCCGGATCTGTGCGCATTGCCGATCTGCTGGAAATGCTGGTCCGGGAAAGCGGATATCTCACTGTCATGTGGGCAACGGAGAGCGGGCAACAGGTGGCAGCCAACCTGAAAAAACTGATCGAACAGGCACGCAGGCTGGAAGGATTTACTGTCTTTTCCATTCCGTCTTATCTCGATTGGATGCGGAGGCTGGCGGACGAACAGGCGCGCGAAACTGAAGCGGCCATTGAGCCTGAACATGGTGACAGCGTGAAAATCATGACCGTCCATCAGGCAAAAGGGCTGGAGTTCCCGGTTGTTTTCTTGCCTGATTTGCATTCCGCACCGCACGTGCGTTTTCCGGAATGCTGGGTGGATGAAAAGTCCGGCCTGGTCTCCTTGCTGTGGGATGAGAACGGGGTGAAATGTGAACCGGCGCGTTATCAGGAAGCGAAGGAAAAAAACCGGAAGATGGAATGGGAAGAATCGGTGCGCCTTTTGTACGTGGCCATGACCAGGGCGGAGCGGCGCCTTGTTTTGAGCGGCTCGTTGAAAGCATCCAAAGAGGCGGGATCGACGAAATGGAGCGAGTGGATCATTGGCGCGCTCGGTCTGGAGGGGCTTGACTCGGAGCGGGGAGAATGGCGATTTTCCCCGGATTGTTGCCCGCTGCGCCTGGTGGAGATTGATGCGGGAATAAAGGAAGAGCGGGAAAAGAGATCAGCCTTGGACATGATGCTCGCGGGGGAATTTGACCTTTCCCGGTCATCCGTCAGGGAGGAACCGGAACTTTTGCTTCTGAAAAAAGAAAGATGGGACGGAAGGGACGGGCTGGAGATCAGTGTGACTGAGTGGAAAAACCTGTTCAATTGCCCGCGCCGCCACTGGTTCGCGAAGGTCATGGGAGTCCCCGACCTGAGAGAACCGGCTTCGCCGGAGACCGGATCATCCAGAGCGCCGTCTGGTCTGCCGGCAACAAAGCGGGGTAGCATCGTTCACCGGATAATCGAGCTTTTATCCGATCCGAACAGAGGGCGGCTGTCCTGGGAAGAAACGTTCCAAACGGTATGGGAAGAGCACGGGATTCCGGACGCCGACCGGCAGAGGGTGATGGAGGAGATCAAGCCTGATCTGACCTCTTTTCTTCACAGCCGTTTTTACACAGAGAGGAGAAGCGGCTCTTTTTCCATGACAGAGACGGAGTTTACTCTGGAAGAAGGCGGACTTCGCCTGCATGGCGTGATTGACGCTGTCTGGAGACGCCCGGATGGCAGCCTGGAAATCGTCGATTACAAAACGGATCGCACTCCTGCCGGGGAGTTGGAGCAAATTGCGCAGGAGTACTTGCCGCAACTGAAACTGTATGTTTGGGCATGCAGGCGCAAATGGGGGTTCTCCCCTGAGTGGGCCACGCTCTATTTTCTTTCACCGAACCGGGAGTTCACGTGGCAAGTGACGGAGGAGTGGGAGAGGAGCACGGCTTCCGAGATCCGCCAAAGCATGGACTGGTTGCGCGCGGGAAAAGAAAACATCCTCCCGGCCAAACCGGGCAGACATTGCCGTTATTGTCCCTGCCAATGGTTATGTGATGAAGCGGAAGGGGGAAATAGTCGTCTTCAGCAGGGATGATTCTTAATAATTTTTCATATATTTCATTTGCAGCAAGTGAAACTTTACTCTAATATGTTGATGTAGTTATTTCAAATAATTAAGGAGAGAGGAAATCAAGTGGAAGGGTTTCAAGAAGGATTTATGACCTTTATCATGGGATTTTCTCATGTGTTTATGGTTTCTGTCATCGTTTGGATGATTGGGTTGCTTGTTTTGCTGTTCAAAGAGATGTTCAACACGGCTGATTTCAATATTCGCGATTATTTATATAAAGTCTGGAAGTTGTTGCTCTCCTCGTTTGAGTGGACTGCGTATCTGGGGGTGGTGGTGGCCCCGGTCATCATGCTGGTGACCAAAGATTATGCCAAGTACGGCATGATGACAATCGCTGCCATCATATTATCGGTCATATACCTCTATATTCGCAAGCAGACGGGAGGCTTTAAAAAGCTCAACTTTCGTCAGTAACCCTGCCCGCCGGTTGGTTGTCAGCCGGCTTTTTCTTTTTTCCGTGCCATTGCTTCCAGAAAGCCTCTCTTTACTTTCCCAAAGGCTTGGGAGATAATAATAGGAAAATTATTTTCAGGGTGACGGAAGTGAGAAAAACATGCCGACTGAACAAATGCCGATCGAGCAACTTCTGAATATATCAGCTGACTATTTGACGCATGAGGAAGTCAACCAGTTGGAGAGGGCATATCGGTTTGCGGAACAGGCCCATCGCGGGCAATACCGCAAATCCGGCGAACCTTATATTCATCATCCGGTGCAAGTCGCGGAAATTCTGGCCAACTTGAAAATGGATGTCACGACATTGATTGCGGCTCTCCTGCACGATGTGGTGGAAGATACCGGTGTGACCCTGGAACAGGTGGAAGCGGAATTTGGCATGGCGGTTCGTCAGTTGGTGGATGGTGTGACCAAACTGAAAAAGCGGATGCGATTCAAATCCAATGAAGAGCACCAGGCGGAAAATCACCGCAAAATGTTTGTGGCGATGGCACAGGATATTCGCGTGATTATCATTAAGTTGGCCGACCGCCTCCATAATATGCGAACCCTTAAATACATGCCGGAACACAAACAAAGACAAAAATCGAAGGAAACATTGGAAATTTTCGCCCCCCTGGCCCACCGCCTGGGCATATCCAAGATCAAGTGGGAGTTGGAAGATATCTCTCTCCGCTACCTCAATCCGCAACAGTATTATCGAATCGTCAACCTGATGAAGAAAAAACGGGCCGAACGGGAGAAATACCTGGATGAGATCATCCACACGCTAAAAGAACGGCTCCGGGATAATGTCAATGTGCTGGATATATCGGGACGGCCCAAGCACATTTACAGCATTTACCGCAAGATGGTATCGCAAAACAAGGAATTTAATGAGATTTATGATCTGATGGCCGTCCGCGTCATCGTGGAATCGATCCGCGATTGTTACGCTGTTCTCGGCATTATTCACACGATCTGGAAGCCGATGCCCGGCAGGTTTAAAGATTATATCGCCATGCCGAAGGCAAATATGTACCAGTCCCTTCACACCACGGTGATCGGACCCAAAGGCGAGCCGATCGAAGTGCAGATCCGGACGATGGAGATGCACCGTACCGCGGAATACGGGATTGCCGCCCATTGGGCTTATAAAGAAGGAACGACGGTTGAAAACAGCAAATTTGAGGAAAAGCTGAAATGGTTCCGCGAGATGATGGAACTGCAACAGGAAACGCGGGATGCCCAGGAGTTTGTGGAAAGCCTCAAAATGGACTGGTTTTCCGATTCGGTGTTTGTATTTACACCGAAGGGAGATGTGATTGAGCTGCCGGTCGGTTCCGTGCCTTTGGATTTTGCTTACCGCATTCATACGGAAATCGGAAATACTTGTATCGGGGCAAAAGTGAACGGAAAGATCGTGCCGCTCGATTATCAGCTAAAAACGGGCGATATTGTGGAAATCCTCACTTCCAAGCACAGTTACGGACCTAGTCAGGATTGGCTGAATATCGTAAAATCTTCCCATGCGCGGAGCAAAATCCGCAACTGGTTTAAAAAACAACGCCGGGAAGAAAGCATCGCCAAAGGCCGGGAGATGGTGGAGGCGCTTCTGCGCAAGCATGATTTCGACGTATCCGAAGTGCTGACGACGGAGCGGATCGAAGAAGTGACGAGCAAATTCAATTTCCATGAAGCGGATGATCTCTTTGCCGCCGTCGGTTATGGCGGAATTTCCACGGCCCAGGTGGTTCATCGTTTGACTGATGGATTGAAAGAGCAAAAACCGGTCGTGCTGCCGGAGGTCAAATCCCTTCCGCGCCATCATCGCAAGGTGGATCACGGTGTCAGGGTAAAAGGTGTTGACAATCTGTTGATTCGTTTGTCGCGATGTTGCAATCCGGTTCCGGGCGATGATATTGACGGGTATGTCACCCAAGGGCGCGGGGTTACCGTCCACCACTCGGATTGCCCCAATCTGAAGTCGGTACCGGAAGAGCGGCGTATCGCAGTGGAATGGGACAGCAACACGTCACATCAATATCCGGTTGATATAGAGGTAACCGGTTTTGACCGGCAAGGGCTGCTCAACGATGTCCTGCAAGTGGTCAATAATGCCAATACCCAGCTTTCCGCAGTCAGCGCCAAAACCAATCGCCGCGGAATCGCTTCCATTCATATTCGGATCGGGATTCAAAATATCAATCACCTGCAATCGGTCGTTGAACGCGTCAAACGGGTACGGGATATTTACAGTGTCAGACGGATCATACAGTAAGGGGAAGGTAAGATGAGAATCGTTCTGCAGCGGGTAAAAGAAGCGAGCGTCACGGTGAATAACGAGTGTACAGGTGCGGTCGGTCACGGGCTTCTTTTGCTCGTCGGTTTTACCCAGGGGGATACCGAAGAGGATTTGCGCTATCTCGCGGATAAAGTAGTAAATCTGCGCATCTTTGAAGATGAGACAGGCAAAATGAATCACTCTCTCCTCGATGTCGGGGGGAGCATTTTGTCTGTTTCCCAATTTACCCTGTATGGCGATTGCCGCAAAGGCCGCCGCCCCAATTTTATGGATGCGGCAAAACCAGACCTGGCTGAACCGCTTTACCGGCGGTTTAACGAAATTCTGCGTGAGTACGGGGTAAAAGTGGAAACGGGAATTTTTGGCGCCATGATGGAAGTGTCACTGGTAAACGACGGTCCTGTCACGCTCTTATTGGAAAGTAAAAAAACGGGATAATCAGTGCAGGCTGACGACAAACTTAAATAGTAGGGGATTGGTGTTTTTCACCAGCGGCTTTTGTGGCGAAAGAACCGGGAGCAAAAAGCATCAGGATCCGATGGGCTTCTGTCTTGGGACTTTGTTTTGGATTCGCCTCTGTAAAAAGATGTGTTTTGTTCGGGCAAAACGGGAATGAAAACTCCGTCAGGGGGGCGGATGAGGCCCTGACCACCCATTTGGAACGACGGGAGGTCAGGGGAACACCGCAACCCGGCCCGCAACAAAACTCAAGAAACGGCAACCCTTTGGGTGGTGTCCGGTTTTCCGGAAGGACGGAGGGAGTTGCCAAGAACTGCCCAAAAGAGTATCATTCCTTATTACATAGGAAGTAGAACCATAAGGGGGAACCAACCTTGAAAAATATCGAACAACTGGCGATTAATACTATTCGCATGCTGTCAATCGATCAAGTGGAAAAAGCCAATTCAGGCCACCCCGGATTGCCGATGGGCGCCGCGCCGATGGCCTATGAATTATGGGCAAAACACATGAACCACAATCCGGCGAATCCCAACTGGTTTAATCGTGACCGCTTCGTTTTGTCAGCAGGGCACGGTTCTGCTTTACTATACAGCTTGTTGCATTTGTTTGGCTATCCTTTGTCCATGGATGATCTTAAAAGTTTCCGCCAATGGGGCAGCCTGACACCGGGACATCCGGAAGTAAAACATACACCTGGGGTGGAAGCGACGACAGGGCCGCTCGGACAGGGGATTTCCATGGCGGTCGGCATGGCGATGGCCGAAGCGCATCTCGCCGCGAAATTTAACCGCGAGGGATTGGACGTCATCGACCATTATACTTATGTTCTTTGCAGCGACGGGGATCTGATGGAAGGCGTATCCGCCGAAGCCAGTTCGCTCGCCGGACACCTTCGTCTGGGAAAACTGATCGCTCTGTACGACTCCAATGACATTTCCCTGGACGGCGAATTGGCTCATTCCTTTACGGAAAGTGTACAAAAACGGTATGAATCTTACGGATGGCAATACCTGCGCGTGGAAGACGGCAATGACATCGAAGCGATCGGACGGGCGATTGAAGAGGCAAAACAAGAGCCGAACCGCCCGACCCTGATCGAGATCCGTACTGTGATCGGTTACGGCAGCCCGAACCGTGCCGGCACCTCGGAAGCGCATGGGAAGCCGCTTGGGCAGGAAGAAGTTGCCGGCGTAAGAAAAGCGTACAACTGGCCTTCCGAAGAGCCGTTCCATGTTCCGGCCGAAGTGCGGCAACACTTTGCCGATATTCAGTCCCGTTTGGCTGAAAAAGAGGGAGCATGGCAGGATTTGATGAAGCAGTATGAAGAGCGCTATCCGGATCTGGCCAGAGAATTGCACCGGGCCATTCGCGGTGAATTGCCGGAAGGATGGGAGCAAAGCCTGCCGAAGTTCAACACCGGCGATAAACCGATAGCCACACGGGCGGCGTCCGGAGCGGTTTTGCAGGCTCTGGCAAAAAGCGTTCCGGCGCTGGTTGGCGGATCAGCTGACCTCGCTTCGTCCAATAACACCTTGATGAAAGAGGAAGGCACATTCCACGCTGAAGATTACAGCGGCCGGAATATCTGGTTCGGTGTGCGTGAGCACGGAATGGGGGCAGCCCTCAACGGAATGCTGCTGCACGGTGGTGTGCGCGCATACGGCGGAACGTTCCTCGTGTTCTCCGATTATTTGCGTCCGGCGATTCGTTTGGCCGCTCTTTCCAAACTGCCGGCTGTCTATGTCTTCACCCATGACAGCATTGCCGTGGGCGAAGATGGCCCGACTCACGAACCGATCGAACAGGTTCCGTCGCTGCGCCTGATCCCGGGATTGCGAGTGATTCGTCCGGCGGACGCCAACGAAACGGCTGCTGCTTGGCAATACGCCCTCTCCCAGACGGAACATCCGGTCGTTCTGGCACTGACTCGGCAAAATCTCCCCATTTTGCCCGGTACCGTAGGCAAGGATAAAGAGATCATCGAGAAAGGCGCTTATGTCGTATCCGAAGCGCAAGGCGGACAGCCTCAAGCGATCATCATCGCCACCGGATCAGAAGTCAGCCTGGCGGTGGAGGCTCAGGCCAAACTGCAGGAAAAAGGCATTGCGGTGCGGGTTGTCAGCATGCCTTGCCGCGAGCAGTTTGAGGCGCAACCGAAAGAGTATCGCGATTCGATCCTGCCGCCGTCCGTCAGGGCCCGTGTCGCCGTGGAAGCAGCGCATCCGGCCGGCTGGGATCGCTATGTCGGTGATCAGGGAAGCGTGATCGGCATTGATCATTTCGGCGCATCGGCACCAGGCGGATTGGTTATGGAGAAATTCGGCTTTAACGTGGACAATGTGGTAAAACATGTCGAAGAAGTCTTGAAGGGTTAAAAAGACCTCTGTCACTTCTGACATGATCTCCTTAAAGTGGTTAGAGAAAAAACTGTGAAATTACTTTAAGAGGTGCGGAAGTATCAATTGATTTTGCTGTCATTTGCCCAAGAAACGAATTTAGTTTGCACTTGGTGACAGTGACAGCAACGCTGTTGTATCTGGAAAGATAAGCAAGAAAATAAATCAACCGACTCCTTGTTCGTTAAGGAGTCGGTTGATTTGTATCTAAATATGTCTAAACGTACAATTTTTATAAAAATTTTCTCAATATTCATTAATCAGAGGAGAAATTTTATGAGAAGGATTTTGATCTTTGGGTCTAGCGGAACTGTAAGCAAAGCATTAATCAATCAATTGTCATTATTTGGTAACTATAATATTTATGGCACATATAATAAAAACCTCCCTATCCTTCCAAAAGAGAAGTGTTTTCAACTTGAAATTGGAGATCTAGACAAGCTCGATCAAATATTAGAAGATGTAAAGCCTGATATTACGTTTCTTGCACTAAGAGGCGATTTTGAAAAGCAATTAATCTTTCACTGCAGAGTGGCAGAATACCAAAAAGAGCAGGGAGGGCTGATGTACTTTTGTTCTACAACCAATGTCTTTGATGGTTCAATTGACAAACCTCATTATGAAGATGATGAAACTGTTGCAGAAAGTTCATATGGACAATATAAATGGAATTGTGAAAAAGAGCTGAAAGAAATCTTGTCTGATCGAGTGGGGATTTTACGTATTTCTGAAGTATGGGGCAAGAACTCGCCAAGAATGACCAGTCTATTGGAGCAATTGGCTAAAAATCAGGGAATATCAGTATATAGTAATTTGTATATGAATCGTACTACAGACATTGTATTAGCCAAGCAAATCGTCTATCTGATGAATAAGGGGATGACCGGAACCTACCATTTGGGAAGTAACGATATGATGACCCAAGCTGATTTTTATAAACAGCTAATCAAGGCTCTGGGTTATCGGAATTTTAAATTAGAAGAGATCAATCTACCTGCAGATTCTTATTTTGCAGTTTTGGCAAAAAATCTAACTATTAAGGAAATGAGTATTACAAATAGAGAAATTTTTAATTACCTCGCTTCAGATTAACCAAGAGAAAATGTTGATGTTATGAACAATGATCATGAGAAGCTTCACTAAATCGTTTGTGATCAAGAACGAGCCCGGAATATGCAGATAATAATGTATATCGAACTTCTGGCGGATGACGGCGAATTTCACTTATTTTTCCGAAGCATAACGTAATCGGTACTTTCTCAACTTTTTTGCTGGGACTTGTTAAACAGGTCGTAAGGGAGTTTCAACATACTTAGCTCTTTAAGCTTTTGAATTTCAAGCAGAAGACTTACTCTTCCTTCGAGGGAATTTCATTGGGGGAAGCTGGCATTTAACTGAAAGAACTTAAACAAAATTGCAAAATAAGAGCGGATTCAGCTGAAATTGAATAGGCTGACGCCAGTAAAACGGACATCAGCTTTTACCATAACCGGGTGATTTTTTCGTGTCTACTTTTTGGCTGAGATCAGGGCCGGATGCTGTTTGTCGGCATCCGCTCTCCGTGGCAGAGATTTTTTGAGGTCTGATCCCGGCCGGATTCGGGTATGCTATATAAAAATAATGGCATGAAAGTGGGAACGACTCATGTGGCGAATCCAAAAGGAAGACCGAAACCGGGATCAAATGAACTTGCAGGGAACGGCCGACATTGCGGACAAGTCATACCTTCCCCTTGATTCATGGGAATGGAAGGGCTTTGTCTTCGAGCCCGGCCCGTTTGACAAGAACAAATGGAAAAAGCGGTGAAGCAATTGTTCAACCGAGATATTTGGCGGCGGAGACGGCGACAAGTACCCATCCGGCAATAAATGACACACCGCCGATCGGGGTGATTGCCCCCAGAATTTTCACATTGGACAACACCAAAGCATACAGGCTTCCCGAGAAGAAAACGATTCCCGCAAACAGCAGCCATCCGGCCACAGTGAGCAGAGTCGCATTTCCGTTCGTTTTGGCCAGCATCAGACCGACTGCAATCAGTGCCAGGCCGTGGATGATGTGATAATGTGCGCCTGTGTTCCATATCTGCATCATCTTTTCGCTCACTTTTCCTTCCAGACCGTGTGCGCCAAACGCTCCCAGGGCGATGGCCAGTGCCATGTTGATGCTGCCGAGCATGATCATCAGTTTCATCAGTTGTGCCTCCTTCATTTTAATTCGGACAGGTTTTGTTTAAACTATACCACATGTCAAGCGTCTCTCCTGAGAGAACAGACCTGGACAATCGTGAAATCTTAATGACATGTTAAAAATTCCTTGACAAACGAGGGGCGGGTCTTTAAAATGAGTAAACAAATCCGCTAAATGACTTATATTCTTGCCTGTGAAGGGAAAAGTACCCGATTGACGGACAACTAGAGAGGAGAACTCATGGGCTGAAAGGTTCTCTTTGTTACGAATCGGCGAAAGACACCTGGAGGTTCTAACCGAACACCGCTCAAGCGGTCAGTAGACTTAGACGTCATCCTGGCGATAACGGGAATCGAGTGGGAAATCGGCTTTGTGTCGTTTTCCAACTAGGGTGGCACCACGGGAATCGTTAACCAATCTCTCGTCCCTGACAAACAGAGGTCAGTGGCGGGAGATTTTTTAATTTGTGGAACGAACGAACCGAAAAGGAGGGTTTGCCATGAAATTCAAAGCTTCGGCGAAATACCAAATTCCCCGCGGCACCGATGACCTGATGCCTGGTGAGGTGGAGATTTGGCAATGGGCAGAAGCGAAAGCGCGGGAAATCTGCCGTTTGTATGACTACAAGGAGATTCGCACCCCGATTTTTGAATACACGGAACTGTTTCAGCGCGGTGTGGGCGAAGCGACCGATATTGTGGAAAAAGAAATGTATTCGTTTCAGGACCGGGGCAAACGGGACGTTTCATTGAGACCGGAAGGAACAGCGGGGGTTGTACGTTCATTTGTCGAAAAGAAGATTTTTGCCGAACCGCAGCCAACCAAATGGTATTACATGGGACCGATGTTTCGCTATGAAAATCCGCAGGCGGGAAGGCGGCGCCAGTTTCATCAATTTGGCGTTGAGGTTTTCGGCAGCTCCGACCCTGCCCTCGATGCGGAAGTGATTTCGCTGGGGATTCATTTTTTTGAGTCGCTCGGTTTAAAAGGAGTCCGGGCGGAGATCAACAGCGTTGGTGATCCGGAAGTCCGGGCCGTATACCGGGAAAAGTTGATTGAATACTTTGAGCCGTACAAAGCGGAATTGTCGACGGAAGCACAAGGGCGGCTCTATAAAAATCCGCTGCGCATTCTCGACAGCAAAGATCCGAAAACGAAAGAGATCGCCCAAGGGGCGCCATCGATTCTCGATCACTTGAATGAACCTTCCCGGAAGCATTTTGAGCAGCTGAAACAATACCTGGATATGCTTGGCGTCGAGTACGTCATTAATGACCGCCTCGTGCGCGGACTCGATTATTATACACATACCGCTTTTGAATTTATGGTCGATATTCCCGGCGCGCAGGCTTCCACCATCGGAGGCGGCGGCCGCTACAACGGTTTGGTCGAAGAATTTGGCGGGCCGGAGATGCCGGGCGTCGGCTTTGGCATCGGCCTGGAACGGGTGATGCTGGCGATCGGGGAGCAGAAAGTGGATGTTCCGGTCAAAACGGGACTGGACTGCTATCTGGTTACTCTCGGCGATGAAGCGAAGCTCTACGGGGCGAAACTGCTGAACGAGATGCGCCATGCCGGCCTGACTGCCGATCGTGATTACCTTGACCGCAAGCTGAAAGCGCAATTTAAGGCAGCCGACCGCTTGCAGGCACGCTTTGTGGCGATCCTGGGTGATGAGGAATTGAAGCAGGGACAGATCAACGTCAAGCAGTTGGCTACAGGCGAACAGGAAACGGTCAAACTGGAAGAACTCATACCATACCTGAAAGAGAGAAGTTGAGGAGGGAACAGCATGGATAGCGTCTTTCGTACACATCAGGCCCGGGAATGCACCAAGGAAAAAATCGGCGAGAGAGTCACCCTGAATGGTTGGGTGCAGAAGAGGCGGGATCTTGGAGGCTTGATTTTTCTGGATCTGCGTGATCGCTCCGGCGTTGTGCAAATCGTATTTCAGCCGGAAGTTTCACCGGAAGCTGCGCGTTTGGCAGATCAGTTGCGAAGCGAATATGTGGTCTCCATCACCGGGACGATTGCGGCCCGCGATCCGGAAAATGTGAATCCGAAAATGGAGACCGGCGACATTGAAATCATCGGGGAAGAAGTGCATATTTTTAATCCGGCCAAAACACCGCCGTTCCCGATTCGTGACAACAGCGACGTGGAAGAAGCGGTTCGCCTCAAATACCGCTATATCGACCTGCGACGCCCGAAAATGCAGGAGACCATGCTGATCCGCCACCGTGCGATGCAGTCGGTGCGCCGTTTCCTGGATGAGCGGGGCTTTATCGAACTGGAAACCCCGATGCTGACGCGCAGCACGCCGGAAGGAGCGCGTGATTATCTCGTTCCCAGCCGGGTACACGAAGGTTCGTTTTACGCATTGCCCCAATCACCGCAACTGTTTAAGCAATTATTCATGGTGGCGGGGATGGAGCGCTATTTTCAATTTGCCCGCTGTTTCCGCGACGAGGATCTTCGCGCGGACAGGCAGCCGGAATTTACCCAGATCGACATTGAAACGTCATTTATTCCGCCGGAAACCTTCCTGGCGATGATGGAAGAGATGGTTGCGACATTGTTTAAGGAGACGATCGGAGTCGATGTGCCCGTTCCGTTCCCGCGCATGTCCTACCGGGAAGCGATTGAGCGATTCGGGTCGGATAAACCGGACCTGCGTTTCGGAATGGAACTGGTGGATTTGTCCGATGAGCTGCGCGATTCCTCCTTCAAGGTGTTCAGCGGTACCATCCAAAACGGCGGCCAGGTAAAGGCGGTCAATGTAAAGGGATGTGCCGGCTGGAGCCGCAAGGAAGTGGATCAGTGGGGGAAAACAGCTGAATCGTTGGGCGCAAAGGGATTGGCCTGGCTGTCCTTTAAAGAGGAAGGGGTCAAAGGTTCTGTAGCCAAGTTCCTCACACCGGAAGAGATCGATGCGATTGCTGGCAAAACCAAAGCGGAAACAGGCGACCTGTTATTCTTCGTCGCCGACCGTCCGCAGACAGTGGCAAACGTCTTGGGCGAACTGCGTTTGCGCCTTGGAAAAGCATTGAACCTCATTCCCGAAAATGAATATAAATTCGTCTGGATCACCGAGTTTCCGCTGCTGGAGTATTCGGAGGAAGACGGGCGCTACTATGCGATGCACCACCCGTTTACGATGCCGCTCGAGGAAGATATTCCGCTTCTGGATACAGACCCGGGCAAAGTGCGGGCGCAGGCGTATGACATGGTGCTGAACGGTTATGAAATCGGCGGGGGAAGCCAACGAATCTACCGGCGCGAAGTACAGGAGAAAATGTTTAAGGCGCTGGGCATTACAAATGAGGAAGCAAAAGAAAAATTCGGTTTTCTGCTTGAAGCGTTTGAGTATGGCGCTCCGCCGCACGGAGGAATTGCCTTCGGCTTTGACCGCATCGTGATGCTGCTTGCCGGGCGGAGCAATTTGCGCGAGTGCATCGCTTTCCCGAAAACGGCAAGTGCAACCTGCCTGCTGACAGAGGCCCCGAGCCCCGTCGATGAAAAGCAGCTGGAGGAATTGCACATTAAAATCAGACAACCGCAAAAATAGAATTTCCTGTAAAAAGTGGGGGGGATAGCTTGATCTCCTTTTAAATATCTGGTAACATATAATCACAAAATGAGTCCTGCGATGTGCGTGTCCGCCGGGATGTTTTGAGCCAACACCCGAACGAAAGGGAGTCTGCGTCATTTGAGCTAACAGAAGCCGCCTTCAGAGCGGAACTGTGAACTCAGGTGCAGGACACCCACCTGCGAGAGCAGGTTCAAAACGAACGGAGCACGGCATAACGGGGCTCCTTTTTTTTGCATGAGAATGAACGACACCTCGGATTCAATGCAATCCGGGGTTTTTTATTTTGTTCCGGGCTTTTTGTCATATTCACGCCTCCGCCCCCGGCAAACGTATGATAACATGTCAATAGGGACTGATTTTTAAATAGAATAATTTCTCTCCGACAGGGAAAGGTTAAAATGGACATTCATACGAGGAAGGCGAGTTTAATGATCATCGGTGTGGACATTGACGGAACAATCAAAGATACGCAACGAGCGGCTGTTGAGGTGCATAACCGGGTCTTGAAGCGGAATGTGCGCGTTGAGGATGTGAAGGAATTTTATCTGGACAAGGCGTATGGGCTGACGCCAAAAGAAGCGTCCAAATTATGGAGGAAGCTGGAAGAAGAGATTTACACGCTGGGCCTTCCTTTAAAGAACGCGGCGGAAGTGTTGAACCGCCTGGCGCAAAACGGGCACACCATTTATTTCATCACCGCCCGTCCAGGGATGAAAAACATTCGGAAAGTGACGGAAGATTGGCTGAAAAAGCACGGCTTCCCATTCAACGGGAAAAACCTAATCATGGGGGCGCAAGATAAAGCAAAAGAGGCAAAAAAAGTGCAGGTTGACCTCTTCTTTGAAGATGCACCCAATCATCTGCTCAATCTGGTGAAAAACAAGATTCCCACAGTGATTGTCGATGCCGTTTATAACCGCGATTTCCCTTATTCTTTGCCGCGGATTACCGACTGGCGGCAGGTGTATGAACTGGTTGAAAAAGGAGTGTAATTCGGACACCTTAAGGAAAGAGGTGTCCATTATTTTTATTTAAATTATTCAAAAGATTATTTATATAAAGTATAATATAATCAGGTAAATTGTCGACAGTCGACAAAGGAGGTGAGAAGTGATGACAGCGGCGGAGATCCAAAAGGCCAAATCATTAAGTGACCAGGTTTATGAATATTTGCGGGCACAAATATTATGCGGGAACATGAAACCCGGAACGAGAATTGTGGAAAGCGTGTTGGCCCGGCAATTGAAGATCAGCCGCAGCCCGATCCGCGAGGCGGTGCAACTGCTGAAAAAAGACGGGTTGTTGCAGCAGGAGAACGGACGGATTCTGGTATTCCGCCCTTCGGCAGACGACTTTCAAGAGTTGTATGAATTGAGGCTGGCTGTGGAACCGATTGCCGTGGAGCTGGCAACCGGGCGCATCCAGGCGCATGAGTTGGAGCAAATCGCCGGATTGTTAATCTCTGCTGATCAGTGTTTGCAAAGAGGGGAAATTGACAAGGTGATTGAGCTGAATTCCCTGTTTCATGAGCAATTGATCCGCTTTTCCCGGAATGGGCGGTTTCAGCGGATGATGACGGAAATAGCCAGCCTGGTTCGGTATTATCGTACCTTTGTATTTAAGGTATATAAACGGAATATTGAAACAAATCAGGAGCACTGGGCCATTTATCGGGCCGTGAAGGAGGGAGACGCCGCTTTGGCCCGAAAGCGCATGGAAAGCCATATCAAAAACGATCTGCACTTTATTCTCATGAGAAGCGGTGAGAGAGGAGGAGTGAAGGAGTGAATCATCAACCGCTTGACGGCATTCGGGTGATTGAATTGGGTTCTTTTATCGCCGGGCCTTTTGCCACGCGCATTTTGGCCGAATTCGGGGCGGAGGTGGTAAAAGTGGAGCCCCCGGGCGGGGATCAGATCCGCAAATGGGGACTTGCGGCTGAAGGCGAAGAAGATTCTTATTTCAGCAAAGTAATCCTTCGCAACAAAAAATCGGTCGTCGTTGATCTGCATTATGAAGAAGGCAGAGAAATTGTCCGCGAACTTCTTCGCCAGGCAGATGTGGTCGTGGAAAATTTCAAACCCGGAACCCTGGAGAAATGGAATTTGTCGCACCGGGAGATGCGCGAGCTGAACCCCGGTTTGATCATCACCAGCGTCACCGGATACGGACAGACCGGTCCGTACCGCCACCGGCCCGGCTTTGGCAACATTGCCGAATCGTTTGGAGGGCTTCGCTACGTTACCGGTTATCCAGACCGACCGCCGGTCAGGGTCGGACTGTCGCTCGCCGATTCGATCTCCGGCTTGTATGCAGTGATCGGAACGTTGCTGGCTTTGTTTCATCGCGACCGTAATCAGGACGCGACCGGCCAGGTTGTTGATGTGGCATTGTATGAATCCGTTTTCAGTCTGCTGGAGTCCATCCTGCCGGAATATGTCCACCTTGGAGCGGTGCGCGAACGGACGGGAAATCAACTGGCGACCACGGCTCCTTCCAACATTTATCCGACCAAAGATGGGAAATGGGTGGCGATCGGCGCCAACAGCGATTCCTTGTTCAAGCGGTTGATGACCTTGATGGGCAGAGAGGATCTCGCGCAAAAGCCGGAGTTGTCCGACAATCGGGGGAGGGTGGCCGCTGCCGGCCGGATCGATGCGCTGATCGGGGAGTGGACATTAAGGCATACGTGTGATGAAGTGGTTGCCATGCTGGAACAGGCCGCAGTCCCGGCTGGCCCTGTTTATGGAATCGCGGATATTTTTCGTGACCCTCATTATCGGGAGCGGGAAATGTTTCTGCCGGTTCCGGATGCAAGCGGCGCGGAGATTATGATGCCGGGGATCGTGCCAAAAATGAGCGGGACGCCGGGATCTGTCCTCCAGGCAGGGCCTGTCAGTGGTGCCCATACGAAGGAAGTGCTTTCCGCCTGTGGCTTTACGGAGGAACAAATCAACGAGTGGCGGAACAAAGGGGTTATCCATTGTGGCTGATCAGGCTCATGTGCTGTTGCGCGATGTGACGCTAAGGGACGGGTTGCAAAACGAATCGGTGTTTGTGCCTACAAAGATAAAGCGAATCCTGGTTGATCGCATCATTGCCTGCGGGTTTCGCTCATTGGAAGTAACCTCTTTTGTGCGGAAAGACCGTGTGCCCGCTCTCCGTGATGCCGACGAACTGGCACAGAGCCTGCCCGAATATCCGGGGGTTGAATATCGGGCGCTGGTTCCCAACCGGCGGGGGATGCAGCGGTTTTTGGCCGGGAAAACAGAAACGGCCGTCCTTTTTCTTTCTGCCAGTCCCCTTCACAACCAGGCCAATGTTCAGCGGACCACGGAAGAATCGCTGGCTGAAATCATCAGTCTTATTCGTCTGGCCGAAGAGAACGGGCGCCGGGCGGCCGGGGCAATTGCTACCGCTTTTGTCTGTCCCTATGCCGGAGTCGTGCCATATTCCCGGCTGGAGCGGATTGCCGAAGCGCTTGCCGAAAGCGGAGTGAAGGAGATGTCTCTGGCCGATACATCCGGGCAGGCGACGCCCGATTTGGTTTATGAACGGTGCGTCAGCATAAAAAAACAGTTTCCCATGCTGGAGCTGAGCCTTCATTTGCACGATGCTAAGGGTTACGGGCTCAGGAACATGCTTGCCGGGATCGAGGCGGGGGTTTGTACCTTTGATGTCGCGCAAGGGGGATTGGGCGGTTGTCCCTTTGTTCCGGATGCACCGGGAAACCTCTCTTCAAGAAGTGTTCTGGAATGTTTGGCGGAACGGGGAATTGCCACGGATTTGGATTACAAAAATGTGTGCCAACTGGAAGAGTATGTTCTGCGCATCATGAAGCGGAGGAATGAATGATGGCAAATATATCGATCGGCGCCCGCCTGGACAGGCTTCCGATTACCCGTCTCCACAAAAAGGCGACGTTGTTGATCGGCACGGGAATCTTTTTTGACCTGTTTGATATTTTCCTGGCCGGTGTGCTTAGCACCGTTTTGGTTGAACAGTTTCATATTGACGAAAAATGGCTGCCCCTGCTTCTGGCTTCCGGTTTTTTGGGAATGTTTATCGGAGCGATTGTGCTGGGAGGGCTGGCGGACCGCTTCGGGCGGAAAAAAGCCTTTATGTATAATCTGGCGATCTACTCGATTTTTTCGTTGCTGGCTGCGTTCAGTCCCAATGTCGGATTATTGATCTTTTTCCGGTTTGTTGCGGGACTCGGCCTCGGGGCGGAACCGCCGCTTTGCGATGCCTACCTCAGTGAATTGCTGCCGGCATCACAGCGGGGAAGATATGTTGCTTGGGCTTATACGTTAGCCTTTTTGGCTATGCCGGTGGAGGGGATTTTGGCAAAAATTTTGGTTCCGGTTCAACTTTTCGGTTTGGAAGGCTGGCGTCTGTTGTTTATCATCGGATCCGCCGGTTCACTCATCGTTTGGGTGTGGCGGATGCATCTTCCCGAATCGCCGCGCTGGCTGGAAGCGGCGGGCCGCCTTGAAGAAGCGAATCAAATCGCTGTTCAGATGGAAGATGAAGCGAAAGCATTGGGTGAGCTGAAACCGGTACAGTCGACAACGCCCCGGCAAACCCCGGTCGCCTCTTTTTCTGTTTTATGGCAAAAGAGATATCGGCGATACACGCTGATGCTGTGGTTTTTTCATATTTTGCAGACGATCGGGTACTACGGCTTTGGAACGCTGGTTCCGCTGATCTTGAAGGCCAAAGGCTATACGATTCTCCATTCACTTGAATATACTGCCTTAACCTTTTTGGGTTATCCGCTCGGCTCGCTGTTATCACTGCCGCTGGTTGAACGGATCGACCGCAAATGGCTGATCGTCTTGTCTGCCTTTTTGATGGCGGTGTTCGGCATTTCCTTCGGCATGGCAAACCTTCCCTCGCTCATCGTCATCTTCGGATTCCTTTATACTTTGGTCAGCAACGTTTTTTCCAATGCGTTTCATATTTATCAGGCAGAAATATTTCCGACCTCTGTGCGGGCCACTGCTGCCGGGTCGGCCTACAGTTTAAGCCGTTTGATGAGCGGTTTGATGCCGTTTATGTTGCTTCCGGTGCTCAATCATTATGGTTCTGCGGCGATGTTTTCCGTTGTTGCTGTTGCCATGGGACTGATCATGGTTGATATCGGGCTGTTTGGTCCCCGTTCCACCGGACGGTCTCTTGAGGATGTGAACGGGGACGAGAGGGGTTCGGAAACGGGTTTCAAAAACCGGATGTAGAGCCGGAAAACGAAAAAAGTTCAGGCGACCCGTAAGCCGCCTGAACTGCTATTGAATCGTTCCCGTCTGGCCGGGCAGCGGAGCGGTTGCCGTGGCCGGAGCGTAGGAATGGGTCAGTTGCTGCATGTCTGCTTGCGGGAGTTGTGCCACTTGATAATATCCGTGTTTGTTTTGCCACAGGAACAATTCATAAGCCATTTCGATGCAGTTGGGAATGCTGTCGGCCAGAACGCGGCGCACGACCGGATTGGTTACTTCGCAGGCTGCATGCGCTTTGACCGCAGCTGACGATTTCATGGCACTCAGCATTTGTCCGGAAATGCGTTGGTCATTGATCTCGGCCGGACTTTTCATCGGTGCTTTTGGCTGGCTTTGCCTTAAGCCGTAGGTCACGTTGTTTCCTTGCTGCATTTTGTATTTGCCGGTTGGTTGTGCCGGTTCGCGGCCGGTGGAGAAACATTCGACCAGAGTATTGTACTCATTGGCCATAAATTGATACTGGCGATCAAGGATGTTCCGCAGCTCAGGATCTTTCACATGCTGCGACATCATCACATACTGGTCCATGCAGTTGACCGCGCAAGACAAAACTTCGTGAACATCGTACACTTCATGGGCACCATGATTCATGGCCGGTGAAACTTGGGGATTAATGGTGGTATTTTCAATTTTGCTGTCGTTGGGACGCATCGTGTTCATAAAAATATCCTCCTTTCAAACTGTAACCAGTAGTTAATATGTACAAGCACGATGCCGGCTACTCATCGGAAAAAAAGAAATCCCCTGAAAAGGGGGCATTTGACATCGCTGTGTGACAACCTAGAGGCGGGGGTCCTCCAGCAGCCGCTGCATCTCTTCTTTATGTTTCGTTTCATCGGCAATCATATCTTCCAACTGGGTTTTCAGTTCAATATCATGGACCGCCTCCGCCTGTTCAATCCGCTTGGTGTATCGTTGAATTGTGTCGATTTCAGCTTGAACGGTTGCTTCCAACATTCCTTTTACATCCCGATGGCGGGAGAAAGGTTTTGGTTCCACCATGGGCTCGCCGCCAAGGGTGGCTATTTTTTCTGCCAGGTATTGAGCGTGCACCATTTCATCCTGTGCTTCTTTGGCAAAGAAGTCGCGCAGGGTCAGGCGGGCCAGCCCGGAAACGACGGCCGCGTTATAAATATATTGGTTAATGGCGGAGAGTTCATAGGCAAGGTCTTCATTTAATCCGTTGATCAGTTCTTGTTTGGCATCCATTGTCCAATCTCCTCCTTTGATTCATATTACTACACTGCCCATTTTGGAAAAAAACATGCTTTATAGGGCGTCGGAGGAATTGGATTATTTTTCGCCTTCCTTCATCCAGCGGATCAAGGTCTGCAATTTTTGTTCGTACCCGTAAGCAGACGGATGGTAAAAGGTTTTTCCTGCATGTTCATCAGGCAAATATTGCTGGGGAACATATCCGCGCGGATAATCGTGGGGGTATTTGTATCCTGAACCGCGCCCTTGTGCCTTGGCGCCCGAGAAGTGGGCATCGCGCAGATGGGGTGGAACTTCCCCACTCTTTTCCTTGCGAACGGCGGCATTGGCTTCCCCGATTCCCTTGACGACTGAATTGCTTTTCGGAGCGGTGGCGATATAGATCACTGCTTCTGCCAAGGGGATTTGCGCTTCCGGCAGTCCGATATAATCGACTGCATGCGCGGCCGCTGAGGCGATGAGCAGCGCACGGGGATCGGCCATCCCCACATCTTCAGCGGCATGAATAAAGATGCGCCGGGCGATGAAACGGGGATCTTCGCCGGCTTGCAGCATTTTGGCCAGATAATAAAGAGCTGCATCCGGATCAGAACCGCGCATACTCTTGATAAACGCAGAAATCGTATCATAATGGTTATCGCCGCTTTTATCGTAGCGGATCATTTTTCTCTGGATCGATTCTTCCGCGACTTCCAACGTAATGTGGCGTATCCCTTCATCGTCCGGTGGTGTGGTGAGTACGGCGAGCTCCAGCGCGTTTAAAGCATTGCGGCTGTCCCCGCCCGCTGTTTGAATGAGATGCTCCAGAGCGTCTTCTTCTATTTTTACTTGGTAATCTCCCAACCCCCGTTCAGGGTCTTGCAGGGCGGCCAGCAGGATCGCGCGCAACTCGCCGGGTTCCAGTTGTTTTAACATAAACAGGCGTGAACGGGATAAAAGGGCGGCATTTACCTCAAATGAAGGGTTTTCCGTTGTTGCCCCGATCAAAATAACCGTTCCGTTTTCGACATAGGGAAGCAAAGCGTCTTGTTGTGATTTATTAAAGCGATGAATTTCATCGATAAACAGCACGGTTCGTTGCCCGTGCAGATTGAGCCGCTCCTTTGCTTCTTGTACCACTCGGCGCAGATCCGCCACTCCGGCAGTCACGGCGTTCAATTTTTCAAAATATCCTTTTGTATGGTTGGCGATAATGTGGGCCAGGGTTGTTTTGCCCGTGCCCGGAGGACCGTAGAAGATCAGAGAGGAGAGCTGATCCGCTTCGATCATGCGCCTCAGTAATTTCCCGGGTCCGATGATGTGGGACTGGCCGATCATCTCGGAAAGCGTACGGGGTCGCATTCTGGACGCCAACGGCTCGTTTTGCTTTTTCTCTTGCATTCGTCCAAATTCAAACAAGTCCACCATGGTCCCGCCTTTCTATCTCTGGCAAAAATAAGGACAAGTCCCTATGATAGACAATATCACAGCAGCCGGGCCAATGTCATGATCTCCGCCGCCCAGTTCTCCTTTTTCCGTGAAGGTGGCGGAAGTCGGGAAGTCGTCACCCCTGCTTCTCCCGTTTTTGCCGTTTTTCATCCCTGATCGTGCCGGTAAGGTTCATTTTTGTTTGCAATGATTGTGTAAAAAACTTGCTAAAAGAGAATACTCCTATGATACACTTGCTAGTAGGGTACTTTCCCCATCATCCTTGGCCATGCCGTCTGATGATGGCGTCCGGATGGATGAAGGGATTGATTTATCTTATAATGAAACTAATTCTCCCCTGACCGGAAGCAGGGCGCAGTACATATCGGGAATGCGAATGATCAATGAGAGGTGGGATAACTTGAAGATTTCGACCAAGGGCCGTTACGGTCTTACCATCATGATGGAACTGGCGACGCAATACGGGAAGGGGCCTGTTCCGCTCAAAAGCGTGGCCGAGCGTCATGAACTGTCGGAACACTATCTGGAGCAGCTGGTCGCGCCGCTGAGAAATGCCGGATTGGTGCGCAGCATTCGCGGAGCTTACGGAGGGTATAAGCTGGCGAAGCCGCCCGAAGAGATCTCGGCCGGTGATATCATCCGCGTATTGGAAGGTCCGATCAGTCCGGTGGAATTCACCGAGGAAGAAGACCCGGCACGCCGGGATTTGTGGAAACGGATTCGCGATGCGATTGCGAAGGAACTGGATTCCACGACGCTGGCTTCCCTTATCAACTTTTCGCATGACGGAAACAATGATAACTACATGTTCTATATTTAGCAAAATTAGCAGGTGACGTGAAAATGGCGATTTATTTGGATCATGCAGCGACCACCCCGATTCATCCCGAAGTGAAAAAGGCGATGCTTCCCTTTCTGGATGAAGCGTTTGGCAATCCGTCAAGTATTCATCAATATGGAAGGGCCGTGCGAAATGCCATTGATCATGCGCGGTGGCAAGTGGCAGAAGGACTGAATGCCGAAGCGAGCCAGATCATTTTCACCAGCGGTGGGACGGAAGCGGATAATACCGCTCTGATCGGGGTGGCCCTGGCGTGCAGGGAACAGGGAAAAAAGCATCTCATCACATCGGAGATCGAGCACCATGCTGTGCTGGATACGTGCCGTTATTTGGAGCACATGGGCTTTGAGGTTACCTATTTGCCTGTGGACCGGACAGGCATGGTTGATGTGGAAGATTTGAAATCGAGCATCAGACCTGATACTGCACTGATCTCAATTATGTACGGAAATAACGAAGTCGGCACGCTTCAGCCGATAGAAACGATTGGGGCGATTGCCCGTGAACACAGGGTATTTTTCCATACGGATGCAGTGCAGGCGTTTGGGATCGAGAAAATTGATGTCAAGAAGCTGCCGGTCGATTTGCTCAGCATCTCCAGCCACAAGATCAACGGGCCAAAGGGAGCAGGGGCGCTGTATGTGTCCAAGCAGGTGAAGTTGATGCCCCGCTTTTTCGGCGGTGCCCAAGAACGGAGAAAACGCGCCGGAACGGAAAACGTGCCGGGGATTGTGGGGTTCGGAAAAGCTGCCGAGCTGGCGGCACGAAATCGGGATGTTCATTACCGCGAGATGCTGCAACTGCGCGAGGCGTTTCTGGAGGAATTGAAAGAGCAACAGGTGACTTTTGTCATAAACGGGCATCACGAGCGCTTTTTACCTCATATTTTAAATCTCAGCTTCCCGGGAACCGACACGGAAACGCTGCTGATGAATTTCGACTTGGCGGGAGTTGCCTGCGCGAGCGGCTCGGCCTGTACTTCCGGCACACTGGAAGTATCTCATGTGCTAAGAGCAATGCATCTGAGTGAAGAAGTGACCCGATCCGCGATCCGCTTCAGTTTCGGGCGGGGGAATACAGAAGCAGAAGTACGGCAAGCTGCCCGGATCACAGCGGAGATCACGGGAAGGCTGATTCATCGGTAATTGACCAACAGACAGTTAAACAGGGGAGAGAGGACTGTGAGCATCAATCCGCTTAACCAGATGGAAGACTGGGAAAAAGAGATGGATAACATCGATTGGAAATCGATACTGAAGGATATAGATCGTGCCCTGATGGATAATTTGGCAGCCGAACTCGGCTTTCCTTCCTTTGAAAAATTGGAGCACGCTTCCGAACGGGTTGTGGACGATTATTACATTGCTCACCTCTCCGACGGACGGTGGGTATGGTGGAATCCCGTAACCTATGCCAAAGAAGACCCGCTCTATTTTGCTGATAAGCGGGAAATCATGGCGTTTATTGCCAAATTTTTAAATCTGCCCAAAGACCGGCTCGGACAGCTGAAAGCGGGATTGGATCAAGTGATTCAAACCAGGCGTTGCAGCTGTTGCGAACATGAATTTAACCCGGCGGACCCCGAGCGCTACAAGTGGGATGAAAGACGGGAGCAGAACCAATTTTGTTCCCCGGAATGCGCGATGGAGAGTCTGATGGGGGAAATGAAAGATGATTTTCTCTGAGAGATGACCCTCGGTTCGGGGTCATTTTCCTTATCATCGGTAAAAGGTGTAGGATCATGAAGCCATCTCAAATGGAATTGTTTCAAACGAGTTATGTAAAAGGCTCCTTTATCCAGGAGATCTTTTACAATGAGGAAAACGGATACGGAGTTTTTCTCATGCGGGCCACGGAGGCATCGGAAGAACTTCCGCAAGAGGAAATCACCGTGGTGGGGAATATGCTCCGTCCCCATGAGGATGAGATCTATACCTGCTACGGTGAATGGAGAGAGCATCCCAAATTCGGGCGTCAGTACTATGCCCGGCAGGTGAAAAAGGAGTTTCCGCGGACAAAAGAAGCGATCGTCAGATATCTTTCAAGTGAGATCTTCACCGGAGTCGGAAAAAAAACGGCTGAAAAAATCGTGGAGCATCTCGGGGAAAAGGCGCTGGATCAAATTGCCGCCAATCCTGAAGTGCTAACGGAAATCAGGGGGATCTCCCCTGCCAAGGCGCGGACGATTGCCGAGCACCTGCAGGAAAACCAGGCTCTGGAAGAAGCGCTGGTCTATCTATACCAGTTTGGCATCGGACCTGCTTTGGCGCTCAAGATCGTGCAGACGTATAAACATCACACCATCGAACTGTTAAAAGAGAATCCGTATCGCTTGATTGATGATATCGAAGGAATCGGTTTCCGCCGGGCCGATGAGATTGCGCGGGAGCAGGGATTGCCGGAAGATGCGCCGGAACGTTTTCAGGCGGCTGTGTTATATGCCGTGAAAGAGGCATCCGTCTCCAAAGGGCATGTTTATGTGACGTGGGATCAGCTCAATCAGGAAGTCAATCTTCTCCTGGGAGGGGCAGGGGTTGAACTTTTTTCCGAAAGCGCCCGGGAAAAATATGTCGAAATGCTGATTGATGATGAACGGATTATTTTGGAGGATGACCGTTATTATCTACCGTCGCTCTACTACGCCGAATATGGTTTGGCCATGCGGATCAAACAATTGCTGGAGCAGGAATCGGAAACGGATTATCCCGTATCCGAACTGTACCGAGCGATCGGCGAGATCGAGGAAGAGCTGGGAGTGACCTATGCGGAAAAGCAGCGGGATGCGCTTCTCACCGCCCTTTCTTCACCGTTTATGATTTTGACCGGTGGTCCCGGTACCGGAAAAACGACGGTCATCCAGGGGATATGCCGGTTATTTGCAAAACTGCGTGAAATCTCGCTCGACCCTGATCATTATGAAGCCGCGGAGCAGCCGTATCCGATCCGCTTGGTGGCTCCGACCGGTCGGGCGGCCAAGCGGATGTCGGAAACAACCGGTCTTCCGGCGATGACGATCCACCGCCTGCTGGGGTGGAAAGGGGACTTTTTTGAACACGGTGCCGAATCCCCGATTGAAGGCGACCTGCTGATTGTCGATGAAGTTTCGATGCTGGATACCTGGCTGGCCAATCAATTGTTTCGCGCGGTTCCCCAAGGGATGCAGGTGATCATGGTGGGAGATCAGGATCAGCTGCCTTCGGTCGGACCGGGGCAAGTGCTTCACCATCTGCTTCAGGTGGACAAAATCCCCCGTGTCGAGTTGACGGAGATTTTCCGGCAGGCGGAGGGCTCTTCCATCATCAGGCTGGCCCATGCGATGAAACGTGGGGAAGTTCCGGGAGATTTGCTCATCCCCCAGCCGGATCGGCGTTTTTTTCCCTGCAAAAAAGAGCAGGCCTTGCCGATCATCGTCAAAACGGTAACCAATGCCATGAAAAAAGGGTACACGATTTTCGATATTCAGGTACTGGCGCCGATCTACAAAGGGCCGGTCGGGATCGACCGCATCAATCGGGAAATTCAAGCGGTGGTCAATCCAAAGGATGAAAACAAAAAGGAACTGACCTGGGGCGATTCTGTCTTTCGGCTGGGGGATAAAGTGCTCCAGCTGGTCAATCACCCCGAGCATCCCGTCTACAATGGCGACATGGGAAAGGTGATCGCGATCGAGGAGAATGCATCCCCGGATCAGCCGGTTTTATGGGTGGCCTACGAACGGTTGGAGGTCCCGTATAAAAAATCGCAGCTGGGACAAATTGCACTTGCTTATGCCTGTTCCGTGCATAAGGCGCAAGGCTCTGAGTTTCCCATCGTTGTGTTTCCAGTTTTGCACACGTACCGGCGGATGTTGGAACGAAACCTTCTCTATACCGGGATTACACGCAGCAAATCGTATCTGATCATGTGCGGGGAAAAGGAAGCATTTGCCGACGGATTGAAGCGACAGAGCGGAGAAAAGCGCAACAGCCGGTTGAAAGACCTGATTGAGGAAGAGTGGTAGCCACGGTAACCCGGCCCCGGCAAGACCGGCACTTTCATGGAAAAATGGCAACAACTCCCCTACATGCACGGCGAAGCCTTTCCCAATACTAATGACAGCGGGGGAGGCTGATTTCCTTGCGCAAATCCCAGGAAGTGATCGGGCTTTCCGTCATCCATTTAAAAACAGGGGAAAAATTGGGTACGGTTACGGATCTTTTGTTTGATCGGGATCAGCGTTGGCGGGGGGTTGTTTTGCAAGAAGGTGGTTTTTTCAAGAGGAGAAAATATATTCGATCTGACAACATCGTATCAATCGGCAAGGATGCGGTAATGGTGGACAGCGACCAGGTGATTCTTCCCTTTGACCGGAACGCGGAAGAGTGGATCAGCATTTATAACGGCGAAAACAAATTGAAGGGCCGTCCTCTGCTTACCGCCGGCGGTTATGAAATGGGGATGGTAGAAAATGTCTACTTCATGGAAGAAGTGGGAACGCTGATAGGGTACGAACTATCCGGCGGGCTTATCAGCGACCTGGCAGAAGGGCGAAAAGTGGTGAAAACCACGCATCCGCTCACGTGGGGAAAAGATGTGCTGATCGCCCCGCATGACCGGATTGAAGTTAAGGATGCAAGGATTTAAAGGAAGGGAAGAATCATGCTGCGTTGTCCCAACTGCAATTCGCACGACCTGGGAAAAGTGGGAACAAACCAACTTTATTGTTGGCAATGCTTTATTGAAATGACCACCGAAAATGACAAAATCGCTTCTGTCTACCAGGTGGAGGAAGATGGAAGCTTAACCTCGCTCAACGACCTGTTTTTGGAGGAAAGCAGTCACGTTCAATATTTCGATTAACCGTGCCAAAGGAGGGGAAACATGGCTCGCCAGACAATCATGACCCTTTTGTTTGGTGGACTGTTAGCGATCGGAGCAAGCATGTTTTTGAGAAGAAACAGACGGGTTTCCAAGCCTTTTGTTCAGACCGTTGTCCGCGGCATCCAAAAAAGTCCGTTTCTGCGCCGGTTTGTCGTCGAGGAAACCCTTCGACGCATGTTCCGTCGCCTCCGGATGGCAAGGTAACACAGGAAAACCCCTGGCTGAAAATGTCAGGGGTTTCCATTCATGCGGCGAGCTTCATAAAATGGTTCCGGTTTTCGTATCTTATGGATAAGCCCATCGTTTAAGCGGAGGTGCCGCCAGTGGAACGCTGGAGTGTGCAAAGAGCCTTGACCATTTCGCTGTTCATTCTGGTTCTGCTGGGAATCGTCTTCCTGTTGATGCAAATCAGCCCGTGGATCCGCCTTTTATTTGCTTTTCTCAAGGCGGTTTTGGGCCCATTTCTCATTGCGGTCATTATTTCCTATCTGCTCAATCCGATAGTCAATCTGTTAAGCCACCGCTTATTGCCGCGTTCGCTGGCGGTTCTCCTCATCTATACGCTGTTTATCGCTTCGATTGTGATTCTGGTCATCAATCTGGCGCCCGTGCTCGAGGTTCAGCTGGGCGAATTGGCTGAGCACTTGCCGAAGTGGAACGCCAGGCTGCAAAGCATGATTCAGGAGTATAATGACCACAGCAAGGAGATGTTGCCCCTCAGTCTGCAAACGGCCGTGGAGCGTTCGCTGGGACGGCTGGAGATGAAAATGACCGATTATGTGGGCGGACTGATGAGCGGTATCGGGAGTACGATCAATCAGCTGTTTTTGTTTTTGATCATTCCCTTTCTCGCTTTTTATATGTTGAAAGACATCCATTCCATCGAACGGACCTTGCTCCTCATCATCCCGAAAAAGAGCCGGCGCGAGACGATTCGCGTTCTGAGGGATATGGATCTAGCGCTGGGCAACTACATACGCGGCCAGTTTCTGGTTTGTCTGGTCGTCGGGCTGCTGTCCCTGATCGGTTACGTCATTGTCGGCCTTCCTTATGCCCTGCTGTTCGCCGCGCTGGTGGCCGTCTTTAACGTCATTCCCTATCTCGGCCCCATCTTCGGCCTGATCCCGGCCCTCTTTGTCGCCTTTATTTCCGGATCGATGAAGATGGTGATCGGGGTGGTCATTGTCAATCTGGTCATCCAGATCCTCGAAGGGAATTTTATTTCCCCGCAAATCGTGGGGAAAAGTTTGCAGCTGCATCCGCTGGCGATCATCTTCGCCCTGCTCGTCGGAGGAGAACTGGGCGGAGTACTGGGCCTGATCCTGGCGGTTCCTCTCTTTGCCATGGGAAAAGTGGTCTTTGAGCATGTGATCGATCATTTTGTCCGGCGGGGGGTTTGAAATTTTGTGCAAAGCGGGTATAATAGATCGTGAATTGCAAAGCGCTAAAGATGATGACGGAACCGAGCGATCTTGTCCCCGCCAGAGAGGAAAACCCGGTGGCTGGAAGGTTTTCCCGGAACAGACAGGTTTGCAGCCAGTTCCCGAGTGCAGCTAATCCCTGCCGGTGAGTGAGCATCACTTGCCGTTATCTTATTTTGCTAGAGTGACCGTGATTACATACTGAGCCAGGTGCTCGGGAAAAAATAAAGCGGTAAAAAGGGTGGTACCGCGGGAAGCCTTCTCGTCCCTTATTTGAGGACGGGAGGGCTTTTTTGGTTGCTCATAAAAGCATTCATCTTCTTTAGCACAACCTTGGAATGAACGTTCTGGCAAATTCGGGAGGGTGAATGGTGCTTTTGTTGACGGTCGGGAGCGCGCATGACCCTTCCGGAAACACTTTATTCATGAACCAGAAATCTGAGAAAAGGAGGACTCCGCATGAAAGCAAGTGAAATTCGTCGCAAGTTTTTGGACTTCTTTGCGCAAAAAGGTCACAAAATCGAACCCAGCGCTTCACTCGTTCCGGTCGATGATCCCACCCTGCTCTGGATCAACAGTGGCGTGGCAACGCTGAAAAAATACTTTGATGGACGGGTGAAACCCGAAAACCCGCGGCTTGTCAATTCGCAAAAAGCGATTCGCACCAATGACATCGAAAATGTCGGTTATACGGCGCGCCACCATACCTTTTTCGAGATGCTGGGCAATTTTTCTGTCGGGGATTATTTCAAGGAAGAAGCGATTACCTGGGCGTGGGAGTTTTTGACCAGCCCTCAATGGATGGGATTGAATCCGGATCGTCTGTCGGTCACCATCCATCCGGAAGATGATGAAGCTTACCGGTTATGGCATGAAAAAATCGGCATTCCAGAAGAGCGGATCATCAAATTGGAAGACAACTTCTGGGATATCGGGGAAGGTCCGAGCGGACCGAATACGGAGATCTTTTATGACCGGGGAGAAGAATGGTGCGATCCGAATGATCCGGAATGCTACCCGGGCGGGGAAAATGAACGTTTCCTTGAGATCTGGAACCTCGTTTTTTCCCAATACAACCATAATCCGGACGGTTCTTACACCCCGCTTCCGCAGAAGAACATTGATACCGGGATGGGTCTGGAGCGGATGGCTTCCGTCATGCAGAACGTTCCTACCAACTATGATACGGACCTGTTCCGGCCAATCATTCAGGCTACATGCGAGAAAGCAGGGGTAAGGTACGGAGCGGATCGCGAAACGGATATCGCCCTTAAAGTAATCGCGGACCATATCCGCACGATCGTTTTTGCGGTGGCCGATGGGGTGCTGCCTTCCAATGAGGGCCGGGGCTATGTATTGCGCCGCTTGTTGCGCCGGGCTGTCCGTTACGGCAGAAAACTGGGAATGACGCGCCCGTTCCTTTATGAATTGACGGGCGTCGTTGCCGATGTGATGCGTGACTTTTATCCGGAACCTGCCGGGAAACGGGAGTTTATCGAACGGGTGATCAAAGGGGAAGAGGAGCGCTTTCTGGAAACATTGACAGAAGGACTGCATATTTTAGAAGGGGTCGTGGAGAAAGCCCGGTCCGAAGGGCGTACAGCCATCACGGGAACGGAAGCGTTCAAATTATACGACACCTATGGTTTTCCGCTCGACTTAACCGAAGATTTCGCCCGGGAGCACGGCCTGAGTGTCGACCGGGAAGGTTTTGAAAAGGAAATGGAACGGCAGAGGGAGCGGGCACGGTCCGCCCGTCAGGATGTGAACAGCATGAAGGTTCAAGGAGGACCGTTGGACGAACTGAAGGTGGAAAGCGAGTTTGTCGGTTACGGGGTATGGGAAACCGGGACGGAAATTGTGGCCATCATCCGCGAGAACGAACTGGTGGATCAATTGAGCCAGGGGCAAACAGGGCTTCTCCTTCTTGCCAAAACCCCGTTTTACGCTGAGAGCGGAGGGCAAGTGGCTGACCGCGGAACCATTGTGACCGGTCATGGCCGCCTTCGTGTGACAGACGTGCAAAAAGGGCCGCGCGGTGAACACGTTCATACAGTCGTGGTGGAAGAGGGCAGCGTCTCTGTCGGCGAATCCGCCCAGGCGCAGATCGATGGAAGCCTTCGTCAGGACATCGTGAAAAACCACACCGCCACTCACTTGTTGCACAAAGCTTTGAAAGAAGTTCTCGGAACCCATGTCAACCAGGCTGGTTCTCTCGTTGCACCGGATCGCCTCCGCTTCGACTTTACCCATGTCGGGGCGATGACGGCGGAAGAAATTCAGGATGTCGAACGGCGTGTAAACGAGCAGATCTGGGCAAATACTATAGTGGAAACCATGATCAAACCGCTTGATGAAGCCAAAGCGATGGGGGCAATGGCTCTGTTTGGCGAAAAATACGGTGAAGTGGTACGCGTTGTGAAAGTAGGGGACTACAGCCTGGAATTGTGCGGCGGAACCCATGTTCACAGCACAGGGGAGATCGGGCAGTTCAAGATTGTCAGCGAAAGCGGAATCGGATCGGGCACACGCCGAATTGAAGCAGTAACCGGCCGGCATGCCTATGCCTACGTGGAAGCAAAATTAAATCTGTTGCAGGAAGCTGCCGAATGTTTAAAAGCAAACCCGCAGGATTTGGTCGCCCGCATTGAACAATTGCAGGAGCGGATGAAAGAGATGGCGCGCGAAAATGAGTCGCTCAAAGCGAAAGTGAATCGTGCGGCTGCTTCCCAATTGGAAAGTCAGGTTCAGGAAGTGGCGGGCATTCCGGTTTTGGCCGCCCAAGTGGAAGCAGGGGATATGGAAGGGCTTCGCTCCATGGTTGACGACTTGCGCCGGCAACTGGCAGAAGGGGTGATTGTGCTCGGTTCCGCATCGGGCGGAAAAGTGCAGATCGTCGCTTCCATCTCGCCGAAGTTTGTCAAGGAAGGCCTTCATGCCGGCAAGCTGGTCAAAGAGGTGGCGACCTTATGCGGAGGCGGCGGAGGTGGCCGTCCTGATATGGCTCAGGCTGGCGGAAAACAACCCGAACGTTTGCCTGATGCACTGAAACGGGTATATGAATGGATAAAGGAGCAAAAGTAATTTTAAAATGAAAGGATAATGTCCGAGCAAAGGCGAAGAAGTAAAAAGCTGGTCATCCAAACGAAAGAGGTGTGAGATTATCCATGGATGAAACGATGAAATTCAATTTTCGGGGAGATCAAAATGTCGATCCGAAAGACGTCCTGTTTCATGTATATGAAGCCTTAAAGGAGAAGGGTTATAACCCGATCAATCAAATCGTGGGTTATCTCATTTCCGGAGACCCGGCTTACATTCCTCGCCATAAGAATGCTCGCACAATGATCCGCAAGCTTGAACGCGACGAACTGGTTGAAGAACTGGTGAAATTTTACCTCGAAGCAAAAAAATGAAAGGAAACGACCATGGGTTTGGATGAGTTTTCCTTGGATATAGATGGTTCATCCAGAGTGCTCGGACTTGATATCGGTGATCGCAGGATCGGTGTAGCCGTCAGCGATTCCCTCGGGTGGACGGCTCAAGGAGTGAAAGTGATCGACCGAAAGCATGCAGATTGGCTCTCCGAGATGGACAAATTAATGGAAAGCCTTCATGTGAAAGAGATTGTGGTCGGTTTGCCGCGTAACATGAACGGAACCATCGGCCCGCGCGGGGAGCTGTGCATAAAAGTGGCGGAAGAGCTCAAGGAGCGCTACTCTCTTCCCGTGCATCTCTGGGATGAACGCTTATCTACAGCCGGCGCGGAACGAACGCTGATCACGGCGGATGTTTCGCGCCGCAAACGAAAAAAAGTAATCGACCAAATGGCCGCAACTTGGATTTTGCAAGGGTTTTTGGACGCGAAGAGGAGGCAGACACATGACGGATCACACCCATGAACCGGAATACTTGATCATTCCCAATGAAGACGGGGAAGAAGAGAAATTTGAAATCATGTTTACGTTTGAGCATGACGAAACAGGAAAAAAATATATGTTCGTCACACCCGCCGAGGAAGACGAAGAAGATGACGGAGACGATTACCAGGAAGTGCTCGCTTTCCGCTATGAAGATGAGGACGGCGATTTCCGGATTGAAATGATCGATGAGGACAATGAAGAAGAATGGGATATGGTGGAAGAAATGTTTAACACACTCTTTAGCGGGTTAGAATTAGAAGAGGAAGAAGACCATCGTGAATAAGAGGGATTGACGATGAATCAATCAGGACCCAGAGAAGTCTATATCTTACGGAATCGCCTGCACCCGGGCGAACCGCTTCAGTACCCATCGGACAATGGCAATCCCGTCCCTTATCGCGTTCTCAGTGAAATGGAAGTGAACGGTGAACATTACGCTGTTTTGCAAAAACACGATGATCATCCGGATGATGCATATCTCTTTCGGGTCAAGCAGGGGCAGATTGTGGAAATTGATGATGAAACCGAGTGGGAAAATATTGCCGAAGCTGTAGACGAAATGTTATATTTTCATGACTTTCAATAAAAACGGGGAGATCTCCCCGTTTTCTTTTTTAAAATCTATGCTAACATTAAATAAAGGTTTTTCGGGAAAGAAGGTATAAAGGGGAAAAAGGAGTCTTTAAATAATGAAATGGTTCTGGCGCATCTTCTTTACGCTGGTGTTGCTTGCCGGTTGGGGAGTATTGGGATATCAGTTTGTGTTTTTTACGTTGGGTTCACCCAAACGGACAGCACCGGTTGAAGTTGAATTACCCAAAAATACCTCACTTGTACAAATCGGCGAAATTTTGCAGAAAAAACATCTAATAAGAAGATCCTATTTTTTTCGTTACTATGCAGCTTATAAACATAAAACCAATTTGCAAGCAGGAGTATACCAGATCGAACCGACCGAATCCCTGGATGACATGCTTGCCAAATTTCAAAAGGGCGAACAGAATACAGTGAAGGTGACGATTCCAGAAGGATGGAATGTCATGCAGATCGCCAATGCCTTGGAGCAAAAAGGCTTTGATAAAGAGAAGTTCCTGTATTATCTAAACAATAAAAAGCCCAAGTATGAATTTGAAAAAGAGATCCCGAATAACCCCGCCCGAAAATACAAATTGGAAGGGTATTTATATCCCGCTACATATAATTTTTATAAAGAAGAGTCACCCGAGGAGATTATCAATGAAATGCTGGGTGAGTTTGCCAAACATATGGAAGAACTTCATGCGCGGGACATTTTGGAGTCCAATCCGCCAATGAAGGGAATGACAGTTGATCAGTGGGTGACGGTTGCTTCGATGGTGGAGAAAGAAGGAAAAGTAAAGACGGAGCTCCCGATCATTGCCGGCGTGATTTACAACCGTTTGAACAATAATGATCCCAAGGATGATCATCTGGGAATCGATGCCACCTTTTTGTATGTTGAGATGTTGACGGGCCAAAAGATGCCCATGCATAAACTGCGGAAAATCCCCAATCCCTACAACACCTATTTAAACAAGGGATTGCCTCCGGGACCGATCAGCAACCCGGGTGTTCAATCATTGCAGGCGGCCCTGAGTCCGAAAAAACATCCGTACATCTATTATGTTGCCCGCAGTGACGGGACAGGCCTCCACTATTTTGAGACGACCGTGGCCGAGCATAATCGGGATATAGCCAGAAGCAACGCCAATGAACGTAAATTAAAAGAGAAATCTTCAACAGCTCAATAAAAGCTCCCCCCCTCCAGACCGGAGGGGTTTTTTTGCCGGTCTATCTTGTGCCGGAAAGCGGTGTCCCCTTAACCCCCTCTTTTTGCTTCGTGTGTTAATCCCCAGAGTGTGCCAAAGTCATGACAGTTTTTATCCATCCAAAAGTATACCTCGTTCTTTTCCTGTCCATGCTGGAGAAAGAGAAGAGCGGGGTGGAATCTATGAGAAAAATACGAAGGAGCTGGATCGTCAGCCTTTTGTTCATCATCGCTTTTATGGGGATTATCTTCAGGCTGTATATGATTCAAATCGCATCCACCAGATCGTTTTCCTTGTTTGATGAGCAAGTGGACCTGATTGCAATGGCGCAATCGCGACAGAATAAGGAAGTCGTCATCGACAGCGGACGCGGGGAGATCCTGGACCGCAACGGAAAGTCACTCGTGGGGGAAAAGAATTGGCATTTGCTCGTTTTTCCCCAGTCTGAAGAACAAATTGCCTATCAGCAAAAAAAAGTGAGAGCTATTACCGATCTTATCCACTATCCGATGAAAGAGTTCATATCGCTGGTGACCCGGTTGCGGACACCGATGATTCTGACGCGGGAAGACGGCAGGGAGCTGATCCTGACACCGGATCAGAAAGAAAAGATCGATGCCCTTCACCTGCCGGCCGTGCGAACGGTCATGTCCGATCAGCGAATGACCTTGAATCAGCTTGGGCAACAGGTGATCGGTCAAGTGGTTCGCAGTCCGTTGCTGATGAAAAAATGGTTTGAACCGGAAGTGGAAAGCGGAAAATGGAACAGCCAGTCTCTCTTGGGGATTTCCGGATTGGAAGCGGCTTTTGAGCCTTTTTTGCATGGAGAAAATGAAGATCTTCTCGTCTATACCACCACTCAAACCGGCAGGCCGCTGACCGGAGTACAGATGCTTCAAAAGAAAATCGGCGGAATTAATGAAGATCCTCCGAAAACCATTGTGACCACGATTGACAAGGAACTGCAGCGGCAAGTGGAAGAATTGATGAAAGAGAAGCGGATGGAAGACGGTGCAGTGGTGGTGCAGCAGATTGCCGACGGGGATATTTTGGCCATGGCGAGCAGCCCGAAAGGGACGACGATAGAGGATGAGAAAAATCCCTGGGAAAACCGGGCCGTGATGGAAGCGACACCGGGATCGATCTTCAAGACGGTGGTCGCGGTCGCCGCGCTTGATACAGGATTGGTTAAACCCGACACCGTTTTTTACTGCAATGGAAAACTGGACCGGTATCACTTGCACGATGACAATCCCAAAGGGCACGGACGGGAAACCTTTGCCGACGCCTATGCCAATTCCTGCAATGTCGTATTGGGAACAGTTGCACAGACACTCGGTGCTCAAAAACTCTCCTCCTATGCCAAGCGGTTGGGGCTTGCGCAAGAGGTGATCTGGAACGGCCGCGTTTTTGATGAAGCGCATTTTTCCCAGTTTCCGGAAGAGCAGACCGGGCTGATTTTCGCCAAAAACACGCAGGCAAATGATCCGGGTGTTCTGGCACAAACCGGAATCGGGCAGCATGATGTCAAGATGACACCGCTTCAGGCGGTCAATATGATCACTTCTCTGTTTCACAGGGGAAAAACGCTGGAACCCAGACTGGTGAAGGAAATTTGCGATCAGAACGGGCGGGTCCTCTACCGCTTTCGCAACCAGTTCATCCCGGGTGCAAAGCCGATCAAAGCGGATGCGCTGAATGCCGTCAAAAAAATGATGCGAAAGGTGGTGACGGACGGGACGGGCAAATCTGTCTCCCGTGCCCCATGGCCATTGGCGGGCAAGACGGGAACGGCCCAGGTCGGTGTAAAGAAAGACAAGTATAATAAATGGATGATCGGATTCGGTCCCGCCGACCATCCGCGATATGCGGTGGCTGTCGTCCTTCGTTCGGTTCCGGACGACGGAGATCCGCGAGCCATGCAAATCTTTCAACAGGTAATGGAGTTGCTGGCTCAGATGGAAAAAGCGGAAAAAAAGATCGATGAAAAAGATGATGGCCAGAAATAAGTGAAGCAGACGTGATTAGTGGTAAGCAGGGAATCCGCTTGAATCAGAACGTCACTTTTCCATGGAATGAAGAGCGGGACAATTGGAGATTACATGGAATAAATACATTTTTAAAGAAAATAAAACTGATTTTGATGTGAGAAGAGCATTTGAATATAAAATCAACCAGTGCGAGTTTTTGTTGTTTTGTTATTTCGATCCGATTATGATATAGGTAGTGATAGGATAAGGTTAAAGGAGTAGAAATAATGAAAATCACAGTTAATTTGACAAAAGCCGAACTGGACCTGATTGAAGAGGCTCTTTTGCAATATCAAAATCTTTTGCTCAAGTCGAAAGATCAAGATGAAATGGTCAATGATGAACTGAAACTGGCCCGCCGTGTCCTGGAGGAATTCGGGATGGAGGGACTGGAAGAGGAGACTCAGCCGCAACAGCAACAGCAACAACAAAAGGCTTTGCCGATGCCTCCGTCCAACCAGTATCCCACACCCCATAACCAATACAGCCCGCCGAACCAGTATCACGGTCCCAATACATTTGTGGCGCCGAATCAATACCCTTTTTCCCGTTAAGGGTGGAAATAACAAAAAGCTTCCCGCAAGAGGGGGGCTTTTTGTTATGCACTTGTTCCGGGCATGCGTTTCAACGTGGGTATGTACGAACAGGCTGAAGGCCGGTGGGAGAGGAAGGGGATTGGTCACCCCCTTCAACCCGAATTCACCGATTTGCGCCTATGAAACGATCCATCCTTTCCTTGGCCGGTTCCGGCAGATTTTTGATCTGATTGGTCAACTGCTCTTTGCAATATTCATAGATTTGATAATCCAAAGCGTTTTGTTCCTTGATGTGCCGGATTGCCTGATCGGACAACGGGATTTTTTTCGGCTTGTTTTTGGTGATGTTTTCTTTGCTGTAAGGCTTATGTTTCCATCCCATCAGCCGGTTCAGCATAAAAACGGATTCAGGATACATTTCCGTAATGCCGACGAAGAGATAATGCTTGCGGATGTTTTCCATCGCCAGTTTGATGTCGGGATCATTTTTGCCCGAGATGAAACGGGTTTGGTGATTATGCAACGGAAGGCTAATCCGCGGATCGCGGCTGAAGATATACTCTTCCAGACTCATTTTATTTACTTTATTGTGAAGCCTGTTGCTGGGACTGGAGCGAATAAAGTAATAGGATGAAATGATTCGTTTCAGCGGATCGCGCAACATCGTGATATATTGAAATGGCCGGTCAAAATGACGGTGTACTCCGAAGCGGCAATGACCATAGACGCAGCGGATATGGGAGATTTTGGACTGTGGCACGAGGTTGAGGACACGTGCCTGATGATGAGCCGGATATTTATAGATATGATGCGGAGCAAAATGCTGGTCGATAATTTTGCGCAAGGTCAGCCCGCCGGTTTTCGGAATGTGAGAGAAAATGAGGATCGGTTGAGACATCTGGTTCCCGCCCCTTTCCCTGATATAATGACTATCAACGAACCTATTCGTAATATATGGCAAACAGAAAAGTTTGCCTCTGCTAGATGTCTTGATTCATGCGCCTGATCAAAAATGGATACTCGTTTTTTTGCCATGGTGTTCATTGAGTTTTTTTGGGTGGAATCATAAAATAATAAAAAAAGAACCCCTTCTTAAAAATCAGGATTTGTCGATGTGGGTTACTGGCATAGGGAGCTTTTGGGGATGAAAGATAAAGAATTGAGGAAAAAGTTGCAGGAAATGCGGGTAGGAGAGGTGTTGCGGTTTTCCGCAGACCCTCCTGATGAATCATTGGAAGTGGAACGCATTATGATCGGAATGGAGGAAGGATGGGCCGTTTATCATCGTAACGAACGAATGATCATGCACGATCAGGAAGAAACGGTTCAATACTTGAGTAAATACTGGAATATCAATATCAAAAAAGTAATGGATTCGAGATATTCAGAGCTGGGGGAGATCATTGACCTCGGTGAATATTGAAAGATGCACAGCCCGGAAAGGCCGGAGGAAACCCTCCGGTGTCCCCATGCACTTTCACGGAGAAAACGGCCGGATGAAAAAGACCCGGCCGTTTTTTCTGTGTTTACTGTTCCGGATGAACCGATTGCGACCGCTGAACCCCTTTTTTCGCCAAATAGATGAGGGTCAGCAGAAACAACCAGCAGAATCCGGTATAAATGGCGAAGCTCCATGCCTGATTCAGCAGCATGGTGAGCAAAAACAACACCAAAAGCACGGCACCGGCCCATGCAAGAACCGAAGCTTTTCCGGTCTTTTTTCTCCGGAGGCGGGCGTAACTGAGAAAGATGATGATCCAGGTGAAAATACCGCCGAAAATCGAAATGCCGAAGAGTGTATTATAGGCTTGCGGATCAAACAGATTGAGGAGAACGGCGACACCCAATCCAAAGGAAGAGACGATCAGAGCCATGAGCGGAATTCCGCGGCGGTTGACCTTTCCGAAAACAGCAGGGGCATAGCCGCTCTTGGACAGTGAAAACATCATCCGTGTACAAGCATACAAATTGGCATTCATCGTGGAAAGCGCAGCGGTGAGGATGATGAAATTCATCACTCCTGCAGCATAGGGAATATGGAGCGATTGCAGCACTTTGACAAACGGGCTTTCCTGAATCTGTTCGCCTCCGATTTGATTCCACGGCACGATGCAAACCATGACCAGTGTGGATAGAAGGTAAAAAATAACGAGTCGGGCCACCATCCATTTCATGGCCCTGGTCAGTGCCTGCTTTGGTTTTTTTGCTTCTCCCGCCGTGATGGCGATGATCTCGGTTCCCATAAAGCTGAACATCGCCATGGCGCTGCCCATCCATACCCCTTTCCATCCATGGGGAAGAAATCCGCCATAAGCGAGCAGATAGTGGGTGCTTTGCGTGCCGTTTCCGAAAATGAGGGCGATGCCCAACAGGATAAAACCGATGACGGCCACCACTTTCAGCGTGGAGAACCAGTATTCAAACCAGCCGAAACTCTGAACAGAAATGGCGTTAATCCCGATGATCAGCAGGGAGAATGCAATGATCCAAATCCAGGATGGCAGGCCGGGAAACCAATATTTCATATAAAGCCCGATCGCCGTCGCTTCACCGCCGATCACGATCGCGTTTGCCGCCCAATACGTGAATCGAACCGCGAAACCAAACCAAGAACCCAAATATGTTTCTGCATGGAGGCCGAAAGAGCCCGCGGTCGGATGGATCACCGAGAGCCGGGACAAGCAAAAGACCATGGCCAGAACGATCAACGAGCTGAGAAGATAACTGAATAAAACACCCGGGCCGGCATAATGGATGGTCAGACTGGAACCCATGAATAAACCGGTTCCAATCGCACTCCCCAATCCAATCATGATCATCTGCCGTTCAGACAATGACCGCTGTAATACATCCTCGCGTTTCTCAAACTGATCTCTGCTCAAACTCAACTCAACCACCCTCAACATAAATGAAATTATTTTATAGTAAGCAAGAAACAACTCGCTCTGCTCTATTTTACGGGATGTGTCCGCAAATTGCATAACAATTTCTGGTTTGGTGATAACAGGCCGGAAGCGAATTACAAATTTGAATGACCAGCCATAAAATAGTATAATGATTCGTAAATTACATAAATTAATGTGTATACAGTATTGTTTTCGTTATTTCCCGATTCAACATCTTTCAGCGGGATAAGATTTAGTACAAACATATTTGATGCTTTGCGACGATTTCAAAACGATGGGAGGAGGGGGCTTTTTGCTTAAGCTCATTGGCATCCTGGTTGTGGTCATCGGTTTCCTGTTCCGATTCAATACGTTGCTCGTTGTCATGGGAGCGGGAATTATTACCGGATTGGTATCTGGAATGTCATTTAATGATATTATAGAGAAATTTGGCGAAATTTTTGTGCAAAACCGGTATATGTCGATGGCGATTATCTTAACGCTTCCGGTTATAGGCGTTCTCGAACGTTACGGTCTGAAAGAACGGGTGGAGATGATGATCGCCAAAGCAAAAAATACAACGGCCAGCCGCATTCTGCTCGTTTATTTATTTATAAGGGAGTTATCGGCGGCAATCGGTCTTAACATCGGAGGGCATGCACAAACCGTTCGCCCGTTGGTCGCTCCGATGGCGGAAGTGGCAGCGCAGGTGCGATATGGAAAGCTGCCGGATAAAGTGATGCAAGAGATTCGCGCCTATGCAGCTGCGATGGAAAATACGGCCTGGTTTTTCGGAGAGGATATTTTTATTGCCACCGGGGCGATTTTATTGATGAGCGGGTTTTTTCATTCGGTTGGCATGAATGTGGGAATCTGGGATATGGCTTTATGGGGATTGCCCACCGCGACGGCTGCATTTTTGATCAGTTGGTTTCGCCTGTACCGGCTGGAAAAAAGACTGGGCCGCTTTGGCAAAACAGCACAAGCGAAGAGCAGGGAGAAGGGCGGTGCCAATAAATGAAATCACTGGTTCCTATGAATGACCTGTATGCGCTGATCGGCCTGATCGTCGCAATGATCGCGATTCAAGTGGCTTTAAACAAAAAGCATCCGACCCGATGGACATCGGCCCTTTTTTGGGGGATTTTTGCCTTTACTTTCATCGCCGGCGATTTCGTTCCTCCTTTGATCATCGGTTATCTCGTCATCGTGATGGTGATTTTGGCTGCTCTCGGAAGAGTGAAAGCCCCGTCCCACTCGGAAGGGTCCGGCAAGGATGAACGGATTCATCTGGCCCAACGCCTGAAGTGGAAAATTTTTATACCAGCGCTTGCCATTCCGGTTGTGACGGTGATTGGCACACTCACGTTGGACAGGTTGAAATGGGGTTCGGCCGTGCTGGTGAAGAAAGAGGATGTCACACTGGTATCCCTGGGGCTGGCCACGATTATCGCTTTTGCGATTGCCCTTTATGTGACGAAAGCGAAGATGAATGTTCCGTTTCAAGAGGGGAGCAAATTGCTCCAGGCGGTTGGCTGGGCCGTGTTGCTGCCGCAAATGCTCGCCGCTCTGGGAGGCATTTTTGACAAAGCGGGTGTGGGTAATGCCGTGTCCCATCTGGTAAAAGGGTATCTGCCCGCAGATAACGGGTTTGTCGCCGTCGTTGCTTATTGTGTCGGGATGACTCTTTTTACAATGGTTATGGGAAATGCTTTCGCCGCCTTTGCCGTGATCACCGGAGGAATCGGTTTACCCCTGATCGTGCATGCACATGGGGGCAATCCGGCGATCATGGCTGCACTGGGCATGTTTTCCGGTTACTGTGGAACACTGATGACGCCGATGGCTGCGAACTTCAATATCGTTCCTGCGATGTTGTTAAACCTGGATGATCAGAATGCGGTAGTGAAAAAGCAAATACCGACCGGTATCGCTCTGTTCCTGGTCAATATGTTTCTGATGTATTTTCTCGTTTATCGCTTTTAAAGGGAGGCATTGCGGATGGAGACGGTTTTATTGACGGGATTTTCCCCCTTTGGAGGGGAAACGGTCAACCCTTCATATGAAGCGGCCAAACGACTACAGGGAAAATGGGTGCACGGGTATCAGGTGGTGGCTGAAGAATTGCCAACCGCTTTTGGCCGTTCGCTCGAGCGGCTCTGGCAACTGATCGACTATCATCAGCCGAGGATTGTCATTTGTGCGGGACAAGCCGGCGGGCGCGATTCCGTCAGCATTGAACGCGTTGCACTGAACATCATTGATGCGCGGATTCCCGATAACGAGGGACAGCAACCGATTGATACACCGGTCGTTGAAGGGGGCCCGGCAGCGTACTGGTCCAGCCTGCCGGTCAAGGCCATCGTAAAAAGGATCAGGGAAGAAGGGATCCCCGCACATGTTTCCCATACGGCCGGAACGTTTGTGTGCAATCATGTGTTTTACGGATTGATGCACCGGCTTCAACAGGAAAAAGGAGTGCGCGGCGGCTTTATTCACATCCCTTTTTCGCCGGAACAGGCTGTCCATCATCCGGGACAACCGAGTATGCATCTGGATCTGATTGTAAGAGCTTTGGAAGTGGCGATTGAAACCACCATCCGGACAGAGGAGGACATTCGCGAAGCGGGTGGAACCATCAGTTGATTTTTTCCCGGATCATTTGCTTGCGGGAACCGCAATTCTTTGGTGGTTGGGAGGATGGAGAGAATGATTGGGGTTCGGAGGCGATTTTGTGTTAAGATAGTCCAGACAATCGTTCGTTAAAGGAGTTTTATCGGATGAAAGAATATTCTCTGACCCAATCACAGCAGCTGCCAGCGAGAAAAACCCTTTTAGTTTTGGGAATCATCTTTGTCGCGCTGAACTTGCGCCCGGCGATTACTTCCGTCGGTCCCTTGATCGGGTGGATACGCGAAGATTTGGGCATTTCCAACGGGATGGCGGGATTTATCACAACGCTCCCTCTGATTGCCTTTGCCCTTCTTTCATTGCTTGCCCCCCGCTTTTCCCAATGGTGGGGAAATGAATTATCGGTGTTTTTCGGTTTGCTCATTTTGACCGGCGGGATTGTGATCCGTTCAACGGGAACGGTCTTCGCCGTTTTTTTGGGGACAGCTTTGGTGGGGATTGGCGTTGCCATCGCCAATGTGCTGTTGCCCGGCATTGTGAAGCAGCGATTTCCCGGACAAGTCGGGTTGATGACCAGTGTTTATTCGACTTCCATGTGCGCGTTTGCGGCGCTGGCATCCGGGGTGAGCATTCCCCTGGCAAAGGGGTTTCATCTGGGATGGAAATATTCCCTGATGTTTTGGGCCGTTTTGTCTGTCCCTGCCGTTCTCATTTGGATTCCCCAGTTGCGTGGCCATGGCAAACCGGCCGCGACCTTGCAACCCGGGATCCCGGAGAGGTCTGCCGGTTCCTTGTGGCGTTCGCCCCTGGCTTGGAAAGTGACATTTTTCATGGGGTTGCAGTCTTTTTTATTTTACTGTACCGTCGCCTGGCTTCCCGAAATTTTGCAAAGCCATGGCATGAGTGAAGAAATGGCGGGATGGATGCTCTCCGTTTTGCAATTTGTCAGCCTTCCGGCGACATTTCTCACTCCGGTGCTTGCGGACCGGATGCCGCAGCAAAAAGGCATTGCCGTGCTGATCGGCTTGATCCAGTTAGGTGGAATAGCGGGCCTGTTTGCTGACGGAACGGCCGCTCTGATCAGCAGTATTGTGCTGACCGGAATTGCCCAGGGGGCGAGTATCAGCTTGGCTCTCTCCCTGTTGGGGCTTAGAACCACCGATGCCGTCCAGGCGGCCAAGCTTTCCGGAATGGCTCAGTCGGTCGGATACTCCCTGGCCGCCGTCGGGCCCACCCTGCTCGGTTTCTGGTATGATTTGACTCATTCCTGGGAGCCTTCGTTGATACTTCTGGCGCTGGCCACAATTCTTATGATTTTGGCGGGGATTGGTGCCGGCCGCAATGAATATGTACTTTCTGAAAAAAATGGGCCGATAGCTGAGTAATTGGCGTCCCGTGAGGGGGATGCCTTTTTTTGTGCTCATCACCAGACGTAATCAGTCAAAAGCTATACTTGTGACGATCACGTTGAACAGCCCGGCGTGGGGAAGCGAAATGTTTGAGAAAGCCGGCCCGCCAGGCTTCAACCTCGGCATGTTCCCCTCTTGATTTTTGCCGTGAATGTGGAGAGTTATGTTCGAAATTGCTTTATCATGGTACTTATAGTACCATATAAGTATTAATGGTACTATAAATTTTGGATGAATGAAGGAAGGCGCGATGAATAAACAGGAGAAAGCGAAGCAGAAGATTTTGGACTATGCCGCGAAAAAGATCTGGACCGAAGGGTATTCCAACGTCTCCATCGCGGATTTTGCCTCCGAACTCAAAATGAGCAAATCGACTTTCTACAAATATTTTTCCAGCAAAGAAGATTTGCTGAATGAAGTGATTGAAAGTTTTTTCGGTGGGATCGTGCGGGAGATTGATGGGATTACCTCAGACCCGGCCCTGGATTTGACCGGGCAAATCAAAAAATTGTTGTTTGTGATCAGCGGACGGATCTCGCGAATTGAGGTTGCCGCCCTCCATGACATGAAACGGGCGGTTCCCGATGCCTATGCCCGGTTTGAGGCACAGCGCAAACACGTGATTTTGAACAAGCTCATTCCCCTGTTTGAGGAAGGAGTGAAGCAGGGGATCTTTCGAGACGATCTTGACCAGACCTTGGTGGTGACGATTGTCATGAATGCGATTCAAACCGTTGCCAATCCGGAATTTTTGGCCCACACCCCCTATACGCTGAAGGATGTATTCAGACACATCTCTACGCTCATGATTGAGGGGAACCTGACAGATGCGGGCAGACAGCGCTTTTTTGCAAGCGCCGGGCTTTAAGAATCGGCTGGAGAGTGTTACTCCTCACTGACCATTAAAAACGTGGGGAGGCACGATCTGACCTGATATACACTTCACATAAAGAGGGTGAGTTCGATAGAGCGATATGTATTGAGCTTCCACGACATCGATCATGCCAGTCTTCCATATGTCGGGGGGAAGGGAGCAAATCTCGGGGAGTTGACTAAAGCCGGTTTTCCGGTTCCCGCCGGATTTTGTGTCACCACTTCTGCTTATCGGCGGTTTATTCATGAAAGCAGTGAAATGGATGGGTATTTTCGGCAGCTGGAGCAGTTGGATGCCGGACAGCTGGAACCAATTCGGGAAATCGGGCAAAAAATCCGTGAGCATTTGCATACCTTGCCCATTCCTGATGAGATCCGCAATGCCCTGATCGAAGCTTGGCAGGAAGCGGGGAACGACGCCGCCTATGCCGTCCGCTCCAGTGCGACGGCGGAAGATTTGCCGACGGCATCGTTCGCCGGGCAACAGGAAACGTATTTGAATGTGAAAGGGGAACAGCAACTCCTTCAGGCCGTAAAGCAGTGTTGGTCTTCTCTGTTCACGGATCGGGCAATCATCTACCGGATCAAAAACGGTTTTGATCATCGGAACGTATTGTTGTCAGTTGTCGTGCAGCAAATGGTATTCCCTGATGTTTCCGGGATCTTATTTACGGCTGACCCGATTACCGGCCACCGCCGCACCGTTTCGATCGATGCCAGCTTCGGTCTGGGAGAAGCGCTGGTTTCCGGGATTGTCTCTGCCGATCTCTATCAGGTGCGCTCCGGAAAAATCGTCAGGAAAAAGATTGCCGACAAGCAAAAAGCGATTTTCCCGTTGCCGGAAGGGGGAACCAAAACCTGCGACTTGCCCCACGAGCAGCGGAACGAACAAGCTCTCGCTGACCGGGATATTTTGGCGTTGGCGGAGCTGGGAAAGAAAATCGAGGCCCATTACGGAAGCCCGCAGGATATCGAATGGTGTCTGGCTGACGGGAGATTTTTTATCCTGCAAAGTCGCCCGATCACCTCTTTGTTTCCGGTTCCGCAGGTTGAAGAGGATGGAAAGTTGCACGTTTTCTTCTCCTTCGGTCATCAGCAGATGATGACGGAAGCGATGCGGCCGTTGGCGGTTTCGACCATGCGGACGGTTTTTCCTTTCGGAAAGCGGGATCCGCACACGGGGGAAAGCACAGCCGCTTTGGAAGCAGGCGGGCGGATCTATATCGACCTGACTCCGGTTTTATATTCCAAAGTTGCCCGGAAAATCATCCCGAAGCTGATGGTCAATATGGATGAACGGATGAGTTATGCGTTGTCCGAGGTCATCCAGCGGGAACGTTTTTTGCAGGAAGCGGTTCCCAACAAGGAAGTGGGCAGAACCGTCCGGCGTATTATTCCGCCTTTGCTCGCCAAGGTGATCCGGATTATTTTCTTCAGCGATCCCTCCAAGGCAGTGGATAAATGTAACGAGATGATGGAGCGGCTGGTGGAAGAGAGCAAACAGGAACTCGCCTCGCTCACCGGGGCGGAGCGGATCAAAAAAATCCGTGAAAATTTGGGAACGCTGTTGCTCAGGATGATTTCCCATTTCGCCCCTTACCTTTTCACCGGAATCGTGACACTGAAATGGATCGAGCATTTTTCCGTTCGCTGGCTCGGTGATGCCCGGGAAGTTCCGCTGTTGAACCGGTCGCTGCCGGGCAATGTGACGAGCGAGATGGGACTTGCGCTCGGGGATTTGGCGGATGCCGCGAGGCCGTACCCCGAAGTGATCGCAGCGTTGAAAAAAGCCACGGACGCGACGCTTTATGATGAGCTGGGGAAAGCGGAGGGTGGAGAGGATTTTTGCGCCGCCTTTGCGCATTTTTTGGATAAATACGGGACGCGCTGTCCGGGTGAGATTGACATTACCAGACCGCGCTGGCATGAAGCGCCAACCACGTTGGTACCGGCCATATTGAGCCATCTGCAAACGGTGGAACCCGGAGAACATCGAACCCGCTTCAAGCAGGGGATCATCGAGGCGGAACAAGCGGAAGAAACACTGCTCAGACGGCTTCGCGAGAAGAAGGGCGGCTGGCTGAAAGCGAAGTGGATGTCCTTTCTGATCCGCAGATATCGCAATGTGATGGGAATACGTGAGCATCACAAGTTTACCATGATCCGTCATTTCGCGTTGTTTAAGCGGGCGATAATGGAAGAAGCCCGCCAGCTGGCGGAAAATGGGGTGTTGGAGCAGGAGACGGACGTGTTTTACCTCACTCTCCATGAATTGACTTTGCTCCTGGAACAAGGAGATTCCGGCGAGGTGCAAACCAGGATCAGCCAGCGCAAAAAAGAGTATGAATGGCAGCGAAAACTGACCCCTCCCCGGTTGATGACAAGCGAAGGGGAAGTGATTACGGGAATAAGGAACGATATTGAGGTTCCGGAAGATTCCCTGGTCGGGACACCGGTCTCCTCCGGGGTGGCGGAAGGGTATGCCCGTGTCGTTTTAAAGCCGGAATCAGCGGAGTTAAAGCCGGGTGAAATCTTGATCGCCCCATTTACCGATCCGGGGTGGACCCCGCTTTTCCATTCGGCCAAAGCTTTGGTCATGGAAGTGGGAGGTTTGATGACCCATGGTGCCGTGGTCGCCCGCGAATACGGCATTCCCGCTGTTGTCGGAGTCGAAGGGGCAACGGAGAAAATCAAGGACGGGCAATACATCAGGGTGGACGGAACATCGGGGTATGTGCAAATCCTGGAGGATCATCCGCAGTCACTGACGGATTGACAGAAGATGCCGTGGACGATCGGCTGATGCGGCTGGCAATCTGAATTAGGGGCAAAAAGAGGAAGCAGGGTCTCGATTCCTGTTCAGGCTTTGCCGGCAACCTTCGGCCGGGTGTGTCCACGGCCGGACAAAATGAATTGAAGGGGCGGGGGACAGATGCAAATTCGCGAAATCAGACGCCGGGATGCCGGTTCTTTTTTGGCGTTCCTCCGGCAACTTGACCTGGAAACCGAATTTATGCTGCTGGAACCGGGTGAACGAACAGAAAAAGTGGCAGAACAGGAAAAGTGGATTCAGGAAATCCTGAGTCATCCCAATCAAACGGTTTTCATTGCCGAAGAAGGAGAAAAAATCTTCGGTTTTATTGAAGTTTTCGGCGGAGGATTTCGGCGGAACCGAGCCACGGCCCATCTGGTGCTGGGATTGTTGCGGGAAGCCAGAGGTCAAGGTTGGGGAAGCAAACTGCTGCATGCCGCAGAAAACTGGGCCCGGCAGCATCGGATCCACCGCTTGGAATTGACGGTGATGACCTACAACGTTGCCGCCGTCTCGTTATATGAAAAAATGGGTTTTCAGCGGGAAGGGACGAGAAAACATTCTCTGATTTTGGAAGACCGTTTTGTCGACGAATATTATATGGGCAAAATACTGGATTAGCTTTTAAACAGAGCCGCATTATGAGAGATGAAGAGGGAATCCGGCCGTATATGCGCATCAGCAATCCGTGCGGCCATAGATCGGCCGAAATCCCGACCGAGCGAAAAAACTCTTCCTGCCAGCCGGACGATATCCGACTTTAATATTGATAAGTATATTCTTATAATTTAGAATGTATTATGATAACGTTGTGTTTTTGTGTTCTCCCGCAGACCGATGGCACACCCGGAAAGGGTTGGAGATCGGGAGGTTGAAAAATGAAACTGTTATACCATGTCGAAGAAAAATCCGGTTATCAAAGCGTGATCGATGAGTCTTGTGATGTCCTTGAATACAACCGTTTCGATTTCCTGCGTTTGGGCCGGGGAGAAACCTGGCGCGGGGAAACGGGGGATTATGAAACGGTGCTGGTCATTCTCGGCGGAAAAGCCACGTTTACCGTGGAAGGGCTAACATGGGAACAGGTCGGTCGACGGGAAAATGTGTTTTCCGGAAAGGCGACAGCTCTCTACGTACCGATCCGTACGGCGTTTTCAGTGACGGAAGCCGGAGGGGGAACGCTGCAGATCGGGGTTTGCAAAGTGAAGGCGGAGCAAAAATTTCAACCGTTTCTGGTCGAACCGGAAGAGATCGTCGTTCATCACCGCGGCAAAGAGACTTGGAAACGGGAGGTACACGACATTATCGCCGACAATGGAGAAGGGCGCGTCCAGCGGATCGTGCTCGGCGAAACCTACGGTGAACCCGGCGGGTGGTCCAGCTATCCGCCGCACAAACATGACGAAAACAGCGAGACGGAAGTGAAAATGGAAGAAATCTATTATTTTCAGATGGAGCCGCAGCAAGGTTTTGGCGTGCAGCTCGTCTACACCGAGGACGGTGAGGTAAACGAATCCTTCATCATTCGTCACGGAGATGCGGTCGCCCTGCATAAGGGATACCATCCGGTGGCCGCGGCGGGCGGTTACAAAATCTACTACCTCTGGTTCCTTGGCGGTGGTGATGGACGCCGCCTCAAACCTTTTGACCAGCCGGCACATAAATGGCTGCTGCAGGATTGAAAGCGGATCCGACCGGCTATTTTCAAGTGCGAGATGGCAGAGAACGTGCTCGCCTGTAAGTTGAAGGGAAAGATCGAGACTTGGCTCTTTGCAGTCAAGTCTTTTTTTATGCCCGATGATCACAACCCGATGACGGAAACAAATTGAACCAAATCACTGACCGGGACACGTAACCACAACGGACTCTTTTTCATAAATATGAAGCAGATTTGAGCAAAGGCAAAAGATGCCGGTTCAGTGATGTTCCGGCGCAAGCATTCATTGCATAAGCGGAGGTTGCTGATCATGGATGATTTTAAAAAACAAATTCAAAAATTAAGCGTGGACAGTTTTAAGCCCGGGGAGTTGGAGACTTGGGAATACCCTGAATATCCCTACTATTATGATGCGGAAGTATCACAAAGGTGCTGGAGATGCGGAGGATGTTTCCGATGCGGCGGTTGCGGCAGGTGCTTCGGCTGTGGCGGTTGCGTTGGATGTTTTGCGTGTGTATTTCCTATTTTTTAGACTTGAAAACAGCATTGTCCCCCAATTGGTTGACTCTGCCAGCCGGCTGCCCGGCTCGCAGGGTTTTTTTCAGATCAACAGGAAAGAGGACAAATTACTGCAGATAAGATATCAATGAACGGGAAATGATGCGGGGCAAAACAGACCCGCGGTGAGGAGGAGTGGAATGACCGGTTTGAAGCCTTCCATGCGTTTGAAAGTGAAGGGGGACACGTTTTTTTTCCCGGATGCCAAAGGAGGGGTGTACTTTCGGAATAACTCATGCTCATTCCGGATTGAAGGCGAAACGGTCGATCAGTGGATGGAAAAGCTGCTGCCGATGTTTAACGGCGAGCACACCTTGAAGGATTTAACAGACGGATTGCCGGAGGCGTACCGCAACCGGGTGTATGAAATAGCGGAAGTATTGTGCCAAAACGGCTTTGTGCGGGATGTGAGCGAAGATCGTCCGCACCAATTAACCGATGAAGTGCGGCAAAAATTTGCTTCGCAGATTGAATTTCTGGATACGTTGGCCGACTCCGGCGCTTCCCGTTTTGAGTCCTATCGCCGGGCCAAAGTGTTGGCAGTCGGCTGCGGCCCGATGTTGGCCTCATTAACGCAGGCCTTGCTGGAATCCGGATTGCCCCGGTTGCGTCTGCTGGTAACCGGCTCACATCCAACCAATCGCGAGCGCTTGTTTGAATTGGCGTCGCATGCCCGCAAAACCGACCCTGAGGTGGAACTGGAGGAAATTTGCCGGGACAAGGAGGGGCCGGATTTCTGGCGGGAAGCGGTGGATCCGTTTGATTATGTTTTATACGTGTCGCCAGGAAGAGGGCTTGATGAACTGCGGCTGCTTCATGCCATTTGCCGGGAGGAGAAAAAAGTGTTTCTCCCGGCCGTCGGTTTTGCCCGGTTCGGGATGGCGGGGCCGGTGGTGGAACCGGGCGCGGAGGGATGTTGGGAATCGGCGTGGCGGCGTCTGCACCGGAACGCGATTGGCAAAGAAACTGGGCAAAATGCATTCCCGTCGACCGCCGGGGCGCTGTTGGCCAATGTGATCGTGTTCGCCTTGTTCAAAACTGTTACCGGCGTGGCTCAGGCGGAAGAGAAAAATAAATTATTTTTGCTGAATCCGGATACATTGGAAGGAAGCTGGCACTCGTTTTTCCCCCATCCATTGGTGGCCGGACACAGGGAACCAACATGGGTTCAGGAGCCTGTTCAGCAGTTGGAAGAGAGTGCGGGCAGCGGGGCAGGAACGGATTTGTTTTCTTATTTCAATCACCTGACATCGGTGGAATCGGGAATTTTCCACGTTTGGGGAGAAGGAGACCTGAAACAGCTTCCGTTGTCCCAGTGCCGCATCCAGGCGGTGAATCCGCTGTCGGACGGGCCGGCAGAACTCTTGCCGGAAATCATCTGTTCCGGGCTGACGCATGAAGAAGCGCGAAGGGAAGCCGGTTTGGCCGGAGTCGAGGCATATGTATCTCAAATGACCGGTTTGCTCGTAAAGGATGGCATCATCCAGCCGCAGGAATTTGTCGGTGTCGGCGCAGGAACAACCGTTGCCGAAGCGTTCTGTCGCGGATTGCAAAAGTGCCTGGCTGATGAACTGGTGAAGCAACTGATGGAACGGCGGCCTGTTGTTGTTCCGGTGCAGTTGCCGGAGGTCAGCGATGAACGCTCCCAGTTTTTTTTGCAAGCATTGACAACCTTGCACGGGGAAGCGGTGATCGGTTTGGGCGAAAGCGTATGCGGGTTTCCGGTGGTTTGGATCGGTACGGGAGGCAGATGGATTGGCAGTGCCGGCTTGAATGAGACCATGGCCTTGCGAACGGCATTGCAACAGGCCGTGCAAAGAGAACAAAATCAAACGGAGTGCGGGGGAATCAAAACAGCAGAAGTTTCATCTGTCCTATTACGGGATCAGGAACCGCATCACCTGCGGTTGCCTTCCTGCGGGGAATCCTCATCACAATTGTGGCAATCTGCCTCTCAGATTCTGACACAGAACGGCTGGGAGGTTTTCGTCTTGGATTTGGCACTGGAACCCTTTTTACAGAAAGCACTGGCAGGAGTGTTTGGCGTGTTGCTAAGGAGGGGGGAGACAAGATGAGCGCGGTGGTGTTGGTAGTCGGAGATGGACTTTTGGCGGACATGGTGTGTGAAGAGATCTCACTCCGATACCGGATCGTTCGGAAAAGCAATTTAACAACAGGCGTGCCGGAAACAGCAGAGATGGCTTTGATGCTGCACGATTCCTGGGATCCCTCCGTTTATGCCGTGGCCGAGGAGGTGTTTTCATCTGCCGGGATTTCCTGGTTGCGCGGCTTCGCTTTCTTTGGCGAAGGTGTGGTCGGGCCGCTGGTTCGCCCGGGTGTGCCGGGATGTACCCGCTGCGCTGATGCAAGGCGGATGATGGCGAGAACGGATCGCACTGAGATATTGGAACTTCAGCAACGCCTTGCAGACATCGGGGGACTTAAACGTGACGCATGGGCATCGCGCTCCGCCCTGTTGCAGATGGTTCACGTTCTGACGGAGGAAACACACAGAGTTTTGCAAGGAAAAGAGTCCCATTTACAAGAACATCTCTATTTGCTCAATCTGAGAACGCTCCAAAGCTCTCGTCACTTTTTCCATCCCGACCCGCTGTGCCCGGTTTGCAGTCGATTGCCCGATGATTCCCCGGCTGCGGCGCGCCTTTCCCTGAAACCGAATCCGAAAATCAGCGCGGACAGTTACCGCTGCCGTTCGCTTGATGATCTGAAGGAATGTCTGGCCAGGGACTATCTGGATCACCGTACCGGTCTCTTTAATGGAAAAATGATCGATTCTGTCACGCCGTTCGCAGTTGTGGGGGTAAACATGCCCTTGCTCCGGGGAGATGAGACATCGGCAGGCCGGACCCATTCCTATGCGGAGAGCGAAATGACGGCGATTTTGGAGAGCCTGGAGCGGTATTGCGGCATCACCCCCCGTGGCAAACGGATGACAGTTCATGACAGTTACCGCAATCTGGAAAGTCAGGCGCTCAATCCGCTGAAGGTGGGGGTGCACGCGCCGGAACAATATGAGGAGCTGATTTTTCCCTTTAAACCGTTTGATCCTGACCGTTCGATGGATTGGGTATGGGGCTATTCATTTACCGAGGAACGTCCGATTCTCGTGCCAAAACTGCTTGCCTATTACAGCCTGGGCTTTGAGGATGGCTTTGTTTATGAAACGTCCAACGGGTGCGCTGTGGGCGGAAGTTTGGAAGAGGCGATCTTTTACGGCATTTTGGAAGTGGTCGAACGCGATTCATTCCTGATTACCTGGTACGCGCAATTGCCGCTCCCGCGTCTTGATCCGTATTCTGCGGAGGATCGGGAATTGCGATTAATGGTCGATCGCATCAGAGCGGTGGCCGGGTATGATGTCCATCTGTTTAACGCGACGATGGAACACGGGATTCCCGGTGTGTGGGCATTGGCCAAAAACCGGAAACCAAAGGGCATGAATCTCCTCTGTGCGGCCGGCGCCCATCCGGATCCGGTCCGGGCAGCAAAAAGCGCGATTCACGAGCTGGCAGGCATGATGCTCAATCTGGATGAGAAGCTGGAAGCGAACCGTGACAAGTGCATGCGAATGTATCGCGATCCTTACCTGGTGCAACAGATGGAGGATCATTCCCTGCTTTACGGGCTGCCCGAAGCGGAAGAGCGCCTGCGGTTTTTGCTGGATGAAAATCGGCCGCTGCGAACATTTGCTGAGGAATTCCAACGGGAGGAGTGGTATCCGGATTTGACTGATGATCTGAAGAGGATAATAAAAAAGCTTCGCCGCGTGAATCTTGATGTGATTGTGGTCGACCAAACGACACCGGAATTAAGGCGCAATGGCCTGTTTTGCGTGAAAGTGCTGATTCCGGGAATGTTGCCGATCACGTTCGGGCATCATCTGGTGCGCTTGACCGGGTTGGATAGGGTATTGCAGGTTCCGGCCGAACTGGGGTATGCCAAACGGCGGCTGACCCCTGATCAGCTCAATCCGCATCCGCATCCGTTTCCATAAACCGCATTCGGGAGAGATAAGGATGAATCTGGATGAGTTTCTGCAGTCGCTGCATTTTGATGTCGACAAAGTCAGGCCGCCGGACTGTAAGGTGGACTGGGAGGATGCACCGCTTCCCTATAAACTTTATCAGGATTTGCCTGCGATCCCCCTGTCATCGGAAGTTCCGCTGTCGCTCATCGGAGGAGAAGCGCCCGTGCAGCCCCGTCTTCGCGAAATGGGACATTTTCTCTGGTATGGATACGGGCTCACCCAATGTTCCCAGCCTGCTTATGCACTCGATTCCACGGGAAAAGGCCGGGGACCGATGCACCGCAGCCGCCGGTTTGTTCCCTCAGGAGGGGCGTTGTATCCAAACGAATTGTATCTCTATTTGAAGATGGAAGAGGTGCCGGACGGAATCTACCATTATGATGTGGCACATCACCGGCTTGTCTTGTTGCGCGAGGGGAATTTTGATTCCTATTTGCTCCGGGCGCTCGGCAACCGCTGCGATTGGTCGTCATGTTTTGCCACGGTTTTTGTTTCAGCCGTCTTTTGGAAAAATTTTTTTAAATACAATTACTTTTCCTATCGGCTGCAAGGGTTGGATGCCGGCGCACTGATCGGTCAGTTGCTGGAATTGGCAAAACGGTTCGGCTTCGTCTCCGGCGTCTGCTTCCAATTTCTCGATCGGGCTGTGAACCATCTGCTCGGGTTAAGTGAACAAGAGGAAAGTGTATATGCCGTGATTCCGCTGTCACTGCAGCCGGTGGACGCTTGGTTTGCCGGGGGATCGGACGGAGACGGGCAGGTCAGGGACAGGGAATTGTGCCGGGAATTGCCGGAAATACGGCACCGGCATTTCATTCGCTCGCGGAAGGTAAAACCGTATCCGATGCTGGTGAAGATGAATCAGGCGGCGATGTTGGAAACCATGCCGTCGTTTCAACGGCCGGCCGGCGGGAAGCGCGTCAGCGGTGAGGGGCCGTCACTCACTTTGCCTGAGGCGGACCGATTGTCATATGATCTGGCAGCGGCCTGCCGAAAGCGGTACTCACCTGGCATGGATTTCTTTTTGGGCAAAGTGTGCCAACATCAACTGGCTGCTCTGCTTAAAGAGGCAACCGTTTCCTTCGCCTATCGCAATGATTTGGATGCATCACAGGAAAAAGCCAGGCCTCGTATCTCGCTTGCAGGCTGTTTTTATGGCGTTGAAGGCATCCCGGATGGTGCCTATCGCTATGACAGCGAGGCTCATGCTTTGCAATTGCTGCAGCCCGGAGATCATCGGTTCAGTTTGCAACAGGGAATGACCTTGCACAATGTCAATCTGTTCCAGGTTCCCCTCTGCCTGCATGTGACCGGAGACCGGAATCATTTGAAGGAGGCACTTGGATACAGGGGATATCGCATCCAACAGATGGAAGCGGGCATGCTGATGCAGCGATTATTGTTGGCGGCGTCGGCGCTCGGGATGGGAGGACATCCGCTTCTCGGATTTGATGTGAACCTTAGTGACGGGCTTTACGGGATGAAATCGCGAGGAGAAACATGCCTGTTGCAGATTCCGGTCGGTCCTGTCCGTCCTCATCCGCAACTGCAAGGAAATCTTCATGCTTAGAGAAGAATAGGAGAATTGCACAGGAATATATGCCTGCGGCAGGTTATGCCAGGACATAGCTTTATCGCAGAGATTGCAAAGATGGCTTGCACTCGTCGCGTCATGTTTTCCGTTTAATCCTTTGTGTGCGGTTCTCCGGCGTTGATGACGGCCAAAGTTTTGTGCCAATCCACATTCCCGGGCCTCCCGGTTCTCCCTTCACTTTTTTGCGCTTTCTTTCCTTGTCGCTAACCAAGAGGAACACCGGTTCAGCTGTGGCTGTGATTGTCGATTGTTTGCCAAACCATGATACAAATGATCAGCCATGCTCCTCCGGCGACAAAACCGGCGATGACATCACTGGGAAAATGAACCCGCAGATAAACCCGGCTCAAGCCAATCAAAAAAATGAGCATTCCTGTAAAGGCCGGCAAAGGCCAAGAACATTTCCCTTGCTTTTGCCGGCTTCGCCAGATGCAATAGCCCAGCATGCCGTAAAACGAAGCGGCTGCCATCGCGTGCCCGCTGGGAAAACTGTATCCGCCGGCTTCGACCAGATGCGGGAGCGTAGGGCGGGAACGGTGAAATATCTCTTTCAGGAAGAGGTTTAATAATTCGCTCCCGGACAGGCTGATCGCCAACATCACGGCTTGCCAGTGCTTTTTGGAGCGGAAGAGCAGCCAGGCCACTGTTCCCAATAACAAAGGAACCTCTACAAAGGCCGAGCCCAGAGTGGTAATCCAGACTGCTGCTGTTGTTACTCCCGGTTCGGTAAAGCGGTAGATCCACTCACCGATGATGGTGTCAAACAGCTTTAGTTTACCGTGTATGAGATCTTCAGATAATGCGGCAAAAGTTCCCAAGAGCGACATGAACATCAGCATTTCCCAGAGGAACTGCTTTTTCTTTTTGCTGAGCGAAGAGAGGAAACTGATGAGGATTTTATCCGATTTGGCCATCGCTGATCAACCTTCTTGCATTTTATATGTTCTTACTGTAGACAAAGGACACCGGCGAAAGATAAAAAAGTTCATACTTGACCCGTTTTCATGAAGAAATTCCTCTTTTTTGCAATAAACCCGGGACAGAAACCATGCCTGTCATCAATCGGAAGAATTTTTTTGTTTTCACGTGAACTTATTTTGTTCATTTGGTGTCTTTGCAGATGTACAAACGGAAAGAAAAAAGAAGGAGAGGTTGGCTTTGGATTACAGACTGTTTCAATATATCAATGGATTGGCGGGGCATAACGCAGTGCAGGACCATGTTTTTGAGGCGCTCAGCTCTTATGGTCCCTACGTTTGTGTGCTCGTCGTCATGATCATGGCACTTCGTCCCGCTACGCGCCTGGCCGCCGTATTTGGTTTTGTGTCACCCTGTGTGGCGATGGCGGTGAATTTTTTAATCGGAGTTCTATATAATCGGCCGCGTCCGTTTGTCACTCACCATGTCCATTTGTTATTGCCTCACGATCCCAACGCCTCTTTTCCCAGCGACCATACGGCCGGAGCGGTGGCGATTGCGATGGCGCTTTGGTTCTTTAGCAGAAAAGCTGGGGTGCCTATGTTTCTGTTGGCTTTGCTGATCGGGTTCTCCCGCATTTATGTAGGACATCATTATCCGACGGATGTTCTGGGAGGTCTGGCAGTCGGCGTTGTGAGTGCGATTATCGTCCATCAGGCGGGAACCAAACTGGTCAAACGTTATCTTCCTTCAATGGTAAAAGAAAAAGAAGAAGCAGCCTGATCAAAAACGGGATGTCAACGGCCTGGTTCTGGATTTGAACCAGGCTTTTTCCGTGAAGTGCATTGCAGTCCGGTCATGGTGCGCGCTTTTCTCCTGATTCCCCAAGATTTTCAAGGAGACTTGAGTGTACCGGGAACTTTTATCTCCCGGTTGTGCCGGTCTGTGTACCTGGGTGGTATTCATGCAGTACGGATTTGCAGGGGATAATTCTCGTAGATCCTTTTTTTTGCCAGGTGAGTTGCCAGTGTGAACTTTTTTGCTTGACGTACTGTCTTTACGTTAAAAGAAAAGGATGACCGGAACGGGAATGGAGGCAAGAGTGGAGGGAGTGTGGTGGATCAAAGTTTAACCCAACTTATCAAACAGGTGAAACAGGGAGATAAACAGGCATTTGCCCGGCTGGTGGACCGATATAAGCGTCAGGTTTTTTATCAGGCCTATGCTATGCTTAAGGATAGGGAAGATGCGGAAGACATTGCACAAGAAGCTTTTATTAAGGCCTTTTTTTCCATGAATCAACTGGAAAGCGCCTATGCGTTTACAGCTTGGTTAAGCCGGATCGTTTATAATCTGTGTCAAGACCGGATCAAACAAAGAGAAAAACAGAGGCGGGTGATCAGGGAATGGATTCATGAACAGAGAGACCGGATCAGTCATTCGGGAAACCAGATTGAGCAGAAACAAGTGCAGCTCGATTTAAAATGCGCCCTCCAAAGGTTGACTCTGGAGCACCGTACGATTCTGGTGTTGAGGGAGATTCAGGGCTTGTCCTATCGGGAGATCAGCGAAATCATCGGTGTTCCGGAAGGGACCGTCAAGTCTCGCATACATAACGCGCGCCTTGCTTTACGCGCGGAATTGGAAAAAGAGGGGGGTTTAAAGTGAATCATGTGAAAGAGATGCTCTCTGCTTATATGGATCATGAACTGCCAGCAAGCGAAAAAGAAGAAGTGGAGAAACATCTGCAAACATGCTCCGATTGCCGGGATGCTCTAGATCGGTTAATGGAGATGAAAATGCTTTTGGCGCAGTCTCTGGAAGAGATCGAGATTCCGGAAGCTTTTACCAATAAGGTCATGTTGACCATTGATCAGCGGGAGCAGGTCATGATCAGCAGGGAAGATACAAGAAGAAGACCGTCCCTGTTTTCCAATCGGGCGTTGCAACGGGGTGTGATTGCCAGCATCTTGCTTTTGTTTATCGCCGACGGCGTGCTGATGTCAGCATTTGCGTTTCTGTTGTCCTTTCAATTCCTCAGCTTTTTCGTGGGCTTGTCGCATGCGGTGTTGACGTTGATTACGGCTCTCCCCTATATTGGAACCATTGTTTCCGTCACTTCCTTGCTGGTCATCCCGCTTTTCGGATGGTGTCTGTGGCAACTGTTAAGCTCGAAAAAGGTGGAACTATGGTCATGAAACAAAAAGTGCTTCTGTTGTTGTCCCTCTGTCTATGTATTCTGGTGTGGGCTCTGCCGGCCAGCGCGAACGCACTCCATCCGGTTTTTCAACCGGGAAATACACTTTTCTCCGATGATAATATCACGATCGGACCGCAGGAGTCGATTGAACACGTGGTCGACCTTGGCGGAAATGTGACCATTGCCGGAAGAGTGCATGAGGTAGTCGTCATCGGCGGCAACCTCCATCTTCAAAAAAGTGCCCGGGTACGGGATTTCATCTTGGTAATCGGCGGTTCTGTCACACAAGAGCCGGGAACGATTACCACTGACAGTTTATTTCACATCGGGACGAACAACCAGATTGTGAACAGTTTGCTGATCACCGGCACCACCCTGTTTGGCTTATGGTTTTTCCAATTGTCACTGAGCTTGGTCCTCATCCTTCTCTCCATCGGTGCCGCGGTATTTTGGCAAAAGAGGATGGAAGCGTTTATTCAGCCCATCCGGCTGGATTTTAAGAGGCTGATGCTGATCGGATTTGCTGCCGGTCTCCTGCTTGTTGCCGTGGGAAGCGTGCTTATCCTCAGTATCATCGGACTGCCGCTCGCGCTGGCTTTGTTCCTTTTGGTCATCGTTTTTACGGTGATCGGTTTGACTGCCGTTTCCATGATGATCGGGGGGCAGTTTCCGTCTGCACATGAACGGCAACCATGGTTAAATGCAGCGATCGGGTCGGTATTGATCGTGGCTCTGCTCAATTTTCCCCTGATCGGTTTTTTCATTTTCCTGGGGCTTTATTGGCTGGCTTTGGGACTTCTGACTACCTGGCTGTGGGAAAAAAAGAAGATGTTGTTCAAATAGAAGCGTTAAAAAAGCATCCGGGATCGCAACATTTATCCGGATGCTTTTTTATTTCTGATGACATATCTCCATACGCCTCAGAAAGTGATCCGATCGAATTTTGCTTCGCGGGCCGGACGGATGGACTTCGGCTACCAAAAGGGGGAGATGATATGGATCTTGAATATCCTTAATATGGATTTAAAGAGAATATTTAAATGTCAGGTTTGTTTTAATTGAAAGGGTGGGAATGTTTAAGAGGCTGAAGCAAGAAAAGCGGGTCTTGCCAAGTTCTCAGGTCGGAGGGAGTCAGGATGCATCAAGTCCATTTGCTTGAGATCGAATTTGAAAATGACGGACTGAAGCAAGTTTATACACCGGTTCTGATTCAGGATGAGCATGAAATGATTCTGATTGATTGCGGGTATCCAAATTCCGGGGATCATCTTGAAAAGGCGGCGGAACAAGCCGGTGTTTCGTTATCGGGCCTGACCAGGGTCATTGTGACACATCATGATCTTGATCATGCGGGGGCATTGTCCGGTCTGAAGAAAAAGTATCCGCACATTGAAATTATTGCGCATGAACTGGAACGGCCTTACATCGAAGGAAAGAAAAAGTCTCTGCGACTCGAACAAGCAGAAGCCATGCTTGCCGTTATCAAAAATGAAGAGAAGGCTGATGCTGAACGATTCATTTCCTTTTTGCAAACTTATGAGCCGGCAACAGTTGACCGTACGGTCGTGGCTGGTGAGCGATTGCCCTGGTGCGGCGGCATTGAGATTGTCCATACGCCGGGTCACATGCCGGGGCATATCTCGCTGTATTTGCTGTTCAGCAAAACGATGATCGCCGGAGACGCCGTTGTGGTGGAACACGGAAGGCTGAACATTGCAAATCCGCAGTACACGTTGGATATGGAAGAAGCGCTGCGTTCTGTCCGGCGATTGCTTGACTACGACATTGATCATCTGATCTGTTATCACGGAGGCACATTCCATGGCGATATTAAAAATGCGTTGAAACAACTGATTCAGGATGATGCTTTGTAGCATTGGATTCATCCGGCAAACCGATGCAGAACCAGCCAATCTTTGCAGACCGATGGCCCGGGAGCGAAGCTTGTTTACGATAAGTACAAATTGTTGAAAGACTTAATGTAATGTATTTCCACCGTTTCCAAATTGATGATCTCGGACTTATTGATTATAATCACGGAGAGAGAAGATTGGCTGAATGTCGTTATTTTGATTGGAGTGGTTTTGTGTTTAATATTATCGTAGCTTATGATCAGAACAGGGGAATTGGCAAAGACAACAAATTGCCTTGGAACATTCCGGATGATCTGAAGCACTTTCAACAAATGACTCTCGGGAAGACGGTTATAATGGGAAGAAAAACGTACGAGTCAATTGGCCAACCTCTGGAAGGAAGAGCAAATATCGTACTTACCTCAAGCTGGGGTAATGTGGAACATGATCCATTGAAGCAACAAAACATTACGATATTCAAAGATCCGGAACCCATTCTCAACATGAATAACCAGGAAGATATGTTTATCATCGGCGGACAAAAGATCTTTGAACTCTTTCTTCCGCACGTAAAACGGATCTATGCCACGGAGATACATGACACTTTTGACTGTGATACGTTTTTCCCGGAATTCAAACACCTTGATTTTAAAGAAATTGAAAGAAAGCCAGGATCAGTGGATGAGGAAAATCAGATTCCTCATGATTTTGTTGTTTATGAAAGGAGTCCGGAATAACCGGACTCCTTTCATAATTATTCTTTGCGTGCCCGGAAGACCTCTGACCTCTGGCTTCAGCCATGGGGATGAGAGTGCGTCAGACGTGGGAGTGAATACGCAACGATCTTTTGTTCTCTTTTTTTGTACCTGTTTAATTGGAAATCATTGTTGTAAATCGGCAATGGATGAAGAATGTTTAAACTGTTCAAAGTGATCGAAACGCCATGTACGACTGACCAATCCCTTCCTTTTGGATAACCCCTTGCAAAATCGTTCGAAACTCCGGCATGACCCAACGGTGAAAAAATATTTCTTATCTGAACTTTTCTTCCCACTGGGAAGTCTTTTTTTATTGGTTCCGAAAACTGATTAATCGGATCACGTGATGGATTAGTTTCCTATTTGAGAAATAATAAAGAAAGGTGAAAAAGAATGCAGCAAATGATAAAAAAACATTGGATACAAAACAAGAAGGAACGCAAATGGGTATATGCCGCACTGGGGTTCGCTGCGGCCATTGTCTTTATCGGGCTGTGGAGAATAGCTCATATTTCCCTGTATGCCTTGCATACCCTTCAATTTAAATCTTCATTTAAGAATTTCGGTTCGTTGGCGAGAATTGCGCTTTTTATTGTTTTAGCTTATTATGTTTGTCTTTTCATCCTGCAAAAACGATTGGCAGAACGTTGGGGTTTTCTTAAAAAATGGGTGATATCCATGTCTCGCGTGGCTCGAAGTTTGCATACGCCTGTTGCGATCATTGCAATGGGGCTGATCATTCTTCATGTGGTGGGAGCTTTTCTTTATGGTTTTCGGTTCGATTTCAACAATCTCAGCGGGTTGCTTGCATTGTTCGCTTTGCTGCCTGTGCCCGTTTCCGGCTTGTTTCGGTATCGAAGATTGGATCGAAAATGGCATTTGCGGTTAGGATTGGCTTTCGCTGTTTTGTTTTTGATTCATGCATTTTTGTAAAAGTCAATGTCCGCCTGTCACATGGGAACCGTCTTGGCTGGTTATTCTTCTTTCGGTTGTTCCGATCTGAAGAAACCGGCTTTTTTATGTCGGTTAACAGGAGTGGCCAGAAAGGGCACGGCTGCTTCTTAGATAAAACCTCTGTTGACCCGGATGGTTTGACCCGTGATCCATGAATCTCTCAATTTCCTCCTCTGACTTTCCAACCCTGTCATCTCCATGGATAAGCTTTTCTTCCTTTCCCCTTTTTCGGCAAAAATAATTTTTCTCTTTTCGATCCATGCTTTCTATTCTTATTTTGCGAACAATCATCCACCATTTATGGCTTCGATTGAAGAGGCCTTCCTGCCTTGTAATCCCCGGCGGGTCAGGAGACTAAGGTCCGTCACGCCGATACATAATAGGGATATATCCCATGTTACCTCATCATGTCCGTGATCATACATGGACCATGATGAAATGGGCCGAAATGGACACTTGATTTTTGAACAGGCAGAATCATACAGTTGCAGATATTGCATGTATGTTGCACTTCCCTGATAATACACTTGTAACTTTGAAAGACAGGTGGTATGGAAATGCATACATTGGGATGGATTGGATTGGGTCATATGGGAGCACCGATGGCCATGAATCTTTTGCAAGCAGGATGCAAGGTGAATGTTTATAATCGTTCCCGGGAAAAAACAACGCCTTTGACAGAATCGGGAGCAACCCGGCTGAATTCACCGAAAGAAATCGTGGAGCAATCGGATATTATTTTCATGATGCTGTCAGACTCAAATGCGGTTCGGGCTGTATTAACCCAGGAAAATGGAGTTTTGGCAGCCATGAGGCCAGGTAAAGTGGTCGTGGACATGAGTACAATTTCCCCGGAAGATACCATGTCCTTTGCGAGCATGGTATCAGAAAGGGGCGGCGTGTACCTGGATGCACCCGTGTCCGGTTCAGTGGGAGTTGCAAAAGCAGGCCAATTAGTAATAATTGCGGGAGGGGATCAGCAGGCGATCGAAATTTGCCAGCCTTATTTTAATATTTTAGGTAAGAAAACCATATATTTTGGTTCTAGCGGAAAAGGCAGTTCGGCAAAATTGGCGATTAATTTGTTACTGGGCGTGATCGGACAAGGTATCGGGGAAACCTTAGTATTTGCAGAGAAATCAGGATTGGATAAAGAGAAAGTATTGGATATGATCTCCCAGTCCGCATTGAATACTGCGCTATTCCAAGGCAAGAAAGATATGTACCGCAATGAGGAATTCCCTTCTGCATTTATGGTGGAACTCATGTCCAAAGATTTAGGACTGATCAAAGCTGAAGCAGATCGGATGAACATAACATTGCCGCTTGCTGAAGCAACAAATATTACTTATCGTTCTGCAAAAGAAAATGGAAAAGCAAAATTAGATATGGCAGCCGTTTATTTGGAGTTAAAAGAAAAAAATACAAGATAGAATCAAATAAATGCTCCCTCCGATTTGAGAGGGAGCGGCTCCGAGATCAGAAACCGAAAAGATGAGGTTTGACATATCACGTGTCCAGACGGGTTCGTCATTTGACGGAAGTTAACTCAAGTTGTCTTCCGAATACATTTGCGTTGAGGCATCTGCATTAATTGCAAACTGCTTTCCCCTTCTTCTCGTTTAAACTTCCCGATTTCGCTTCCCGTATCCGAAAGAGTTTCCGGTACCACTTGACCATTTCTGCGTTCTTTCACCAACTTTGCGTACTTCAGTTACCACATCTCATCAAAAATGATTCAAAATACCCGATCTTTCCCCAAAGCGGGTAAAAATCGGGCTTTGGCTTTACCTCATCGATTTATTCAGAAACTGCCAGAGCTTTCTCCCCAACCGTAACTGCGCGGGCCCCAATACGGATATCTGTATGGATACCGATTATATCTTCGCTGACGACGCCAAGGTGAATAAGGGTATCCGGGAGTCATTGGATAGAATGGATACCCCGGAGACCAAGGATAACCGGGAGTTGGATACCCGGGGGGCATGGGGTACTGAGATATCCAGTAAGCGTAATCCATCAAACCACTCCTTTGTATGTTTGCATGATCATTGTATGATCGTCTACCGGTAAAGGAACCAAGTGATTTTCCCAAATTACGGCCCAATCCAAATCCGGCTCCGGTTTGGTTAAGCATAAAATTTACCAGAGTAAATGAGAGAGATGAAAGGCATAATTAATCAAAACTTTCAAAGTGAGGTCATTTCCAATGAAGAAACTGGATAAGAAAACAAATCATGACTATACGACGGAATTTACTTTTGAATTGTATGACCGGGAGCGGAATGGTCAACCAGTGACAAATTCGATCTTGGAATCGTATGGACAGGTCGGAATTTCAAATGAGCGTGATCAGATAAAAAAAGGCCGCAAGTAAGAACCTGCAGCCTTTGCATCGCTTTTCATTTGTCCAAAATGCCTGAGAACAAAAGGGGGTGGGTTATTGCAAATAAGGTTTGGGATTGACAGTATGCCCGTTTTTCCAAACCTCAAAATGCAAGTGATAACCGGTCGCTCCAATAAATCGTCCGTTGTTGCCCACCTCGGCGATTTTTTGGCCGCGGCTTACATGCTGACCGGCATGAACGGTTACAGTGCTTAAAAACATATGGGCGTACCGTGTTTGCAACCCATTTGGATGTTGTATATCAATATACACCCCGTAACCGTCCGGGTCGGAAGTACTTACCCTCAAAACCACACCACTTTCCGCAGCGAAAATGGGGGTTCCTTTCGGCCGCGGAAAATCGTCTCCTTTATGATAGTGATTCCCGCGGAACTGCATATAATTCCAGTACACCATACCCGGTGTGGTCGGCCAGCCCAATTGGCCGCTGCCTGAGTTAAAGTACCCGGCATATTGTTTCAAAACGGCATTTTCTTGCTTTTCATATTCTTCCAATTCGCTTTTGTGTTTGTCCAGCTCAGCTTCATACTGCTTGACTGCTTCATTTGCCTTTTCCATTTCCGCAGTCAGGCTTTTTTGTTTCTCGTTCAATTCAGCTTGCTGTTTCTCCAAATTTTTTTGCACAGTCATGTATTCGTTAAACACCTGATAATCACTTTCGACGATCAAACGCAATACCTCGTATCGTTTGAGGAAGTCACTGAACGAATCGGCTGCAAAGAGCTGGGCCATATAACTGTTGCTCCCTTGCAAATAGATCCGTTTCAGCTTGTTTCCCAAGGATTGCCGTGATTGTTCCAACACTTTTTTGTTTGCTTCGATGCTTTTGTTCAATTTGGCGATCTGATCATTCAAAGCGCCTGCTCTTGCTTCAATTTCATGAATCCCCTTTTGCTTCTCGTCGATCAGTTTTTGGACTTTGGCGATTTCCGCTTTGGATTCACTCTGCTTTGATTTAATATCTTTCAGTTTTTGTTTGCCTTCCTCCGCTTTGGAGGTCGCGTATGCAGTCGGGATGGTTTTTTCCAAAGGTCCGGGAGTCAGACTGATCGTCAGGCAGACCGTCAGCACGGATATGATCAGTTTTCTCTTCATCAACCATCTCCTCTTTCCTGTTGGTATGTAATTGATCTGATTCACCCATTTCTATTACCCTATCATTTTATCAATAAAGATGAAATAGATCGGGTTTTACTCGAAAAATTACCATTTTGTTTGCATTTTATTTATTTCATAAAGGAAAAAACAGGAATTTGTTTGGTAATCAAGTTTATCAGGTAGAAACTTTTGCAAAAATTGGATATACAATTCCCGTCCGGTGGTGAAGTGACGCATTGAATCCCGCAGGAATATTGACAGCTTGTTTCCATATGAAATCAAGGGTTGAGCCGGGGATCGTGAAAACTTCAGAAAAACATGTTGCAGTTGAAAAGCGGATGGTGAATGAGGGGAAACCGGTGATTTTTATGGAGTGAAAAGCGAACAGGCTATGGGATGAAAAGGATTTTGTCATCATGGTGTTAACAAAATCCGATCTCTTCATTGTTTTTTTAATTGATATAATAGTGGAAGAAGATTGGTTGCTATTTTGTAAACCTTAAATTTCATCGGTCAACCGAAATGTTTGTCATTGGCGAACACCCTGAGCTTCGACAAAGACCCAAGAGATGTTCGGAAATGCCGAAGACCACAAAAATAAAGGGGAAACCGGATTTTTGATGAGAAAGAGATCCGGTTGAACAGTCAGAAACTTGGTCCAATAGAGGAGATGCTCGGAAAATAAAGGATAAACCCAATAAAAATTAAGGGGTACAGCGAACGCCTTCTCAATCCATACACCTCAGGCAGGAGGATTGAAACGCAAGCTGGATGGGCGCATTGTAAGTTGGGTCAATGTCTCAATCCATACACCTCCGGCAGGAGGATGAAACTTTCTGGCGAACTTCGGCACTTCTGATAGAAGAAGATTAATAAAAACACCAATGAAAGCCTATCTCCATTCATGAAAGGAGAAGTCCGATTTTACAGGAGGATTCCATGTATCGTTTACGCTTGATGGCAGACTCGCCATATCACCGGAATACAGTTGGAGTGTTGTCAAAGCGATTCCATGCGTTTGTACTGAGGTCAATCCAAAGCCAGTCTCCCGTTTTGTCTCAACTTCTTCATGACAGAAAGAAACGGCAGGTATTTTCGACCCATCTGTTGTTGAAGAAAGGGGAGATGTGGATTAACACGCCGAATCGGGAACTGATTTCTTGTATCCAACAGCATTTGTTGCTTCATCCGGAAATTGACTTGATTGATTGGAAAGGAATCGTTCAGGAGTTTCATTGCCAAACATACTCCCGTTCTTTCATAGAGGAGAAGTTTTCACCCAATTTCACCCTGCATTTTTTGACTCCGACCACCTTTTATCAAAGAGGGAACTATTATCCCCTTCCTGAACTGAAACGCTTATTGTCCAGCGCAGCCAAAGCGTATGAGATTTTCAGCGGGGAACCGGTTGACTGGGGGGATCTTGAACCGCTGGTTCATCTGATCCGGATCGAGCAGGTGGAGGTGGCCACCGAGCGGGTTCATTTCGGAGAATTTAACGTCATCGGATTCAAGGGGAAAATAGCCATGAATATTAAGGCTTTGCCAAAGGAAAAGCAGCAAATGGTTTGGAAATTGATTTCCTATGGGGCACTGATGGGGTTTGGCTACAAGACTGCGTGGGGATTGGGACAAACCATGCTGGATCCCTTGGAGAAGCGACACATTTCCGAACACAGGGGGGCTTCGAAAAAATCCCCGGAGTTGTTCGGAAATCCCAAAACCCGCATGGGATAAGAAAAATCACCTTCAGAGAATGATTGCTAGGGGTCTGGATAGCCGAATTTCCTGTTATGACAAGGAGATGTTCGGAAAGCCCTAGAGAGAGCCAAAGACGTTGAAGGTTTCAGCGAACGCCGTCTCAATCCATACACCTCGGGCAGGAGGATTGAAACTCTTTTCTCTCCAAAGGCAATTTCCTCAATAGCATGATCCGTCTCAATCCATACACCTCTGGTAGGAGGATTGGAATATCATCAACAGAAAAACCGAAACGCATTCCTCTGAAAGAACTTCAAGCTGCTGCAAAGACCGGGCGAATTCAGGAAGAAGATATCGTTGAACGCAAGCAGGAACTGGAATGTTAATCCGAGGGCACAAATTTCCATAAAACAACAGGGGAAAACCATAAGTTTGTAAAAGCCGGGGAAATTTTGTTCTGATCCGGGCTTTTTTTGTTCTGTTCAGCTTTCTCCATGATCACGGTTTATCCTAACTTTCGGAGATATGTACAAGCCAATTAGCATAATCTTTTATCTGTGTCTGTCATGTTTACTGATTCAATCAGTGATGCGTTTAACATGTACCTAAGCCGGATTACGTTTTCTTCAAAATGAAGAAAAAGGTTTGTGAAAGGTGGCGATTCGAATATGAGATGTTTTGGTGAACCCGAGCCGTTTGATGTGGTTGCGCTTAAAGATCCGTATGAGTTCGACCTGGATATCGATCCACCGCGTTCGTAGGGGAGTTGTTACGTGAACTGTATTCAGAAGAAGAGATGATCCAGGATTTAAGTGTGATCAATAAAGAATTAAAAGCGCAGGAGACCGAAGTCGAAAAATTACAGGAATGGTAGCACATTTCCATGTGAAACGGTTTCCTCGGGGCTGCATTACTGGTCAGGACATCCCGGATCAGCAATCAGCCCATCCGTTGTTTTCGGTGTTCGCTGCTTCTACCCCCAAATTTTTCACATTTTCAGGAAAAAATAAATCAGGATATTGACACTACCATCTACTTAGTAATACTATATAGATGTACTAAGTGTTACTAAGTAGAGGGGATGCTCGCTTTGGAAGATTTGACCGAGATGCTAAAGGGTATTTTGGAGGGTTGTGTACTCGAAATCATCAGCCGGAAAGAAACTTATGGCTACGAGATCGTGAAAAAGTTGAATTCCCTAGGTTTTGAAGATGTTGTTGAAGGAACGGTATACACGATTTTACTGAGGCTAGAAAAGAACAAATTAGTCAACATTCAGAAGAAGCCTTCTAAAATCGGACCGCCACGAAAGTTCTACACACTCAATGAGGCGGGTCGAAATCAACTCCAAACCTTTTGGCGTAAATGGGATTTTATCGCATCAAAAATAAATGAATTAAAGGAGAATAAAGATGGAAATTAATATTTTTTCGATTTTACAAAGATGGAAACAAGAAAAAGCGGAATATAGACGTTACAAAAAACGGATTAATTCTCTGCCAAGGGATTATCAGATCGTGATGAATGAGATTGAGAATTTCTTATGGACTTCTGCAGCCGATCATGACTCTGCCATGTTCATGTTTAAAGTGCTACAAGATGTACTGGAATTTTTTGAATCAAAAGCACAAGAGGGAATGGATGTACTTGATGTAGTGGGGCAGGATGTCGGTGGTTTTTGCGATGATCTGTTGCATGAGCTTCAAGGGCAAACTTGGAACGGAAAAAGAAAAGAACAATTGAACGAGAACATTCGTAAAAAGCTCGGTAGAGGGGAATAGGCTTTTTGGGGTCAAAGATTAAGTTGAAGATTTTACGTTGCAGATCGTTTCCTGCATTCGGTTTTCAAAGAACTACTACTATTCGAACAAAGGTCTTCCAGGCTTGCGAGAGGGGTAAAAATCCTCTTCCCTCGCCTGACGCTCGCTCTCATCCCCATAGCTGAAGCAGAGCTTTCGCAAAGACAGAACAAAGGAGAGATTCATGATGGGACAAAAAAGCAGAGGATTCTCCAAAGCAGGGTTGCGTAGAATGCGTGACGTGCTGGAACGGCATGTCGAGTCCGGGAAGATTCCTGGACTTGTCGCCCTGGTCAGCCGGTGCGGTGAGACTCACGTCGAAGCGATCGGGACAATGCGCCATGACGGTGGCGCGCCGATGCGCCGGGACACGATCTTCCGGATGGCCTCGACATCCAAGCCGGTTACGATGGCAGCGGCGATGGTCCTGCTCGACGAGTGCAAGCTGCGGCTGGATGATCCAGTAGAGCAGTGGCTGCCTGAACTCGCCAACCGGCAGGTGCTGAAGCGAGTCGATGGCCCGCTCGACGAAACCGTGCCTGCGCGAAGGCCGATAACCGTACGGGATCTGTTGACCTCTACGTTCGGGCTTGGAATGGATTTGACGTCGCTAGACTTTCCAATCATGGCTGCAGTTTTTGAGCATGGTATATTCCCTCAAAGAATGACAGATTATCCTGAGCCGGACGAGTGGATGCGCCGCCTTGGAATGCTTCCGCTAATGTACCAGCCTGGAGAGCGCTGGCAGTACCACATCAGTCACGATGTACTCGGCGTACTTGTCGCCAGGGTAACAGGGCAGCCATTCGCTACGTTCCTGCACGAACGGATCTTCGATCCATTGGGGATGAAGGACACTGGTTTCTATGTGCCCTCCAACAAGATTGACAGGTTGCCAACCGCCTACAGCCCTGATCCGCAGACCGGAGAGTTTATCGTATGGGACGAAGCTGCAGGCGGACAATACAGCCAGCCTCTGGCGTTCCAGTCAGGCGGCAGTGGGTTGGTCTCCACCGTCGACGATTATCATTCGTACTTCCAGATGCTGCTGAATCACGGAATGCACGGGACCAAACGGATCCTGTCCCGGCCTGCCGTCCAGCTGATGACCACCAACCGCCTCACACCCGAGCAACAAGCTGCCCGAGACGCACTGGCCAAAAATAACGTACATGTATCGTTCGGCCAAGGGCAGCATGGCGGCTGGGGATTCGGGATGGCGGTGCGCACCTATCGTGGCGACTACGCGTCCATCGGTCAGTTTGGCTGGGACGGTGGTACCGGCACCTCGGCGTACGCTGACCCGGACAAACAGCTCATCGGAATCCTGCTCACCCAGGTCGGGATGTCCACCCCGGATTCAGCGCGGCTGATCCACGACTTCTGGACTATGGTTTACCAAGCAATCGAAGACTGACCGAGCCCGTTCCCCTCTTTTCATATTCTTACAATTCGCTTTTAAAGCGGAAATGGCCAAAGTCAGAACGGGGGGCTTTGGCTTCGGCCTTAAGTTGCATGGCGGTGTTATTATGAATTTGAGGTTTACACCTGATTGTGTTCCTTCAAGTGCGCAAACCAATCGTTTCCGAATATGGATGTTGCAATTTCACTTAATATTTTGCTGATGCTCTCATGAATGACATGATCGGCCAAATAATCCAAAGGAGTGGAAGTTTTGTTGATGATCATGATTTTTGAACCTGTTTCATGTGCTAACTCCACCAATCCGGCAAAAGGATAAACTTGAAGAGAAGTGCCCATTACCAGTACCGTATCTGCTTGTTCTACTTCTTGAACGGCTGAATCCCAAGCATCCGAGTCCAGTGGTTCGCCGAACAGAACGATTGGCGGACGAATCGGCGCTTTACAATTCTCATCTGTACAATAATAAGTGCATTGGCGATAAGCAGTGGCGGGATACTCTTTTCCACAGCGGGAGCAGACCAGATAGCGCATATGACCATGTACTTCGATAACCCTCTGCGTTCCTGACAGTTGATGGAAACCATCGATATTTTGCGTAAGAAGCGCTTTTAAAATTCCTTCCTTCTCCAGTTTAGTGAGCACATAATGACCAATATTGGGTTTATGTTTCAATAGGTCTTCAATGCGCATTTGGTAGAATTCAAAAAAGTCATCTGTTCCGATCGCTTGCGGACTGGCGATTTCGTAAGGATCTCTTCCGCACCAAAGCCCGCCTTGTGAACGAAAATCGGGAAGGCCGCTTTCTGTCGACATACCCGCACCAGTAAGGGCAACCAGATGGTTGGAGTTTTGGATCAACTCAATAAATTCTTTCATAAAGTTCACTCCTCTTTTACAGCATCGTGATTACCTGTCATGATTTTACTCCAAATCCAAAGGTTCCTTTAAATCGTCGCCATCTTTATAAAAAGGCCTTGCTTCTTTTTCTTGATCCCGTAAGCATTCATCGTTTCTCTTTCCCATTGACCAGATTGATGAATCGTCCTTTGGTATGAAACCATACTGTCCAACGGGTCACCGATCGGTTGGGATATGAAAAACGAAGCGTGGTTGGTTGTCTGTCAGTCTTTGCCTGTGTGCAGGGCAATCGGGTTGGGTTCGCCTCCATCAAGGAACTTATGTTCGCATTCCTGGCCGTTTCGTAAAATGGGGGACTGTGTGTCTCTTTTTTTATGCGCTTTTTTCATTCCCCTTTTGATCATGACGCGGAAGAAGTCTGACTCAGTTTTTTATGAGGGGTGCACTGTGCGCCATCCACCATCGCAGTAAAAGATGAATGAAAAAAGAGGCGGTTTCCTAAAGACCGCCTCAAATTTCCTTTAGTATTTAATTCCGTTGGGACTTCATATTGAAGCAACTTACATGGTGCTGGTGTCAATCACGAAGCGATATTTCACATTTGAAGCCAATACGCGTTCGTAGGCTTCATCAATTTGGTCGGCTGAAATGACTTCAATCTTAGGAACTACATTGTGTTTTGCGCAGAACTCGAGCATTTCCTGCGTCTCCCGGATTCCTCCAATCAGTGAACCTGCAAATGAACGGCGTTGACCGATGAGAGACATTACGTTTAGTGACAACGGTTCCGCGGGAGCACCAACGTTAACCAGCGTGCCATCCAGAGTGAGCAGTGACAAGTACGCATTCAGATCGATTTTTGCACTTACCGTGTTAAGAATTAAATCAAATGTTCCGGCCAGTTTCTCGAATGTTTCCGGATCGCTTGTAGCGTAATAATGATCTGCGCCTAATTTCAGGCCATCTTCTTTTTTCTTCAATGTTTGCGACAGAACGGTAACCTCGGCCCCCATGGCATGTGCAATTTGAACTGCCATATGACCAAGACCGCCCATACCGACAATGGCCACTTTTTTACCTGGTCCGGCACCCCAGCGTTTTAGCGGCGAATAGGTTGTAATACCGGCGCAAAGTAATGGTGCTGCAACGTCAAGCTCAATGTTGTCAGGAATTTTTACTACGAAGTCTTCCTTTACGACAATGTGGGTGGAATATCCGCCTTGAGTAGGCTCGCCGTATTTATCCACACCGGCATAAGTAGGAACCATGCCATTGAGACAGTATTGTTCTTCTCCCTTACGGCAGTTCTCACACTCTCCGCAGGAGTCCACCATACATCCGACCCCTACCCGGTCACCTACTTTGTACTTGGTGACCTCAGCTCCTACATCCGTGACAATGCCCGCAATCTCGTGTCCGGGAACGAGTGGATAGTTTACAGGTCCCCATTCGCCGCGGGCAGTGTGGATGTCGGAATGACAAATGCCAGCATATTTAATTTCAATCAGGACATCATGCGAATCAAGATCGCGCCTTTTAATTTCAGCTGCTTGAAACGGTTTGTCCGGACCATAAACAGCTCGAGCTTTGGCAGTGATCATTTGCAAACCTCCAATAATTTAAATATTCTTGTAAAAAGAAGCGATGTTTACTTCAAATTCTAAGTAAAGAATGCTTCCAACTATTCAACTGGAATCAATTACATCTTGTCGTACAAATCACTATCATGTAAAACTACAGATGATGTTTATTCATTATATGTCAATAATTTATAATAAAAATGTAAACAAAACAAGGCGTATTACTCGTTAATTCGATCCAATTTGTTGTTTAAACAACAATTCGATAAAAATTATCAATCACCCTGGGAAAGTGTTGGTGCAATTTCATGGTAAAAGTGGACAGAAGAATTATCAGAACCAGAGAAGCGATTAAAAAAGCATTTCTTGAGTTGATGTCAGAAAAAAATTTCGATCGCATCACCATTCAGGATATTGCCGACAGGGCCAATATCAACCGTGCAACCGTTTATCTTCATTACTTGGATAAATTTGACCTGTTGGATAAGATCATTGAAGAGCATATCAAGAATATGAGTAACATTTGTGAGTCGGAAGCGGAATTGGATTGGATTGAATCGACAGTACACTGCATGGAATATCTTGAAAGGAATTATTTATTTTTCTCGACGATGCTGGCGAGTGAAGGAGCTCCCTATTTTCGCAGCCGGTTCCTTCAGTTTAATATCGAGGAATTCAAAAAAGACGTTGATATAACCAAAGGCAAAAATCTCGGTCAAAATGCAGATGTAGTGGCCCAATTTGTTGCAAATGCTTACGTGGGTGTCGTGGAATGGTGGCTGAAAAACGGAATGCCTCATCCACCACGGGAAATGGCAGAGAAAGTAGGGGAACTTTTAGCAAGGATTTTGTAAGTTTCAGGGGCCATATGGATACGAAAAGTCGGAAAGTGGAATACGCCATCAAGTAAGGATTTGAAGTTACGTTTGTCGGTGAAGATTCGACTCGGGCGGATTTACCGTTCCTGTTAGATGTGCTTGGAAGGGCCGTCCGCTTGGGCGTGAAGCGGATTAGCATTTCCGATACAGTGGGAGTGGCCACGCCGGAATCGGTGGCGCTTCTCACCCGTATCGTCAACAGGCTTTTCCCGGTGTAGTCGTTTCGATGCACTGCCATGATGATTTTGGACTGGCCACGGCCAATGCGCTTGCCGGTGCTCCAAATGAACAAAACACCCCCATAAACACGCCCCGCTGATTTCAAAGTATAAGGTCACTTTGAGAAAGAATAGGGGAAGGGTTTTGATCCGAAATGAAGTTAATTGTTTTGATGTTCCTGTTCATATAAAAGAATGGAAACAACGCCTGAACACCCAGGTTGGATGCGCAAGCGCTTTTTGTTCGGTTCAATTGCTCAGCTTTTTGTATTTCCAAAAAATATAGGCTCTTCTGGAGATGACGGTCCCCAAAGAGAGGGCCAGCAGTCCAGAAGTAATGAGATTTGCATGGGACCAGATGCCGGTAAGTTCCTGGCGAAGCAGGAGTTTGATGCCAATTAGGATAAGCCAGACAATCACCCCAATTAGGGAGCCCTTGGCGATGATTTCTTTGGAATGGGGGTCGACCCGGATTTCAGTCAGTGCCCCTCGCAAAATGCCAAGCAGGATACCAATCACAAATCCGAGCATAATGACGAGTATATGGAACATGTCAGCAACAAAATCCTTATGCATCACGTTATAGCTTAAATAAAGCATGATCAGCGGCAGTATCCACATATTGACCACTTTGATCCGGCGCTCTTGCAACTGGCGTTTCACCAACCAGATCATGACCAGTATAATTACGACAATCAACAAGGTATTATTCATACCGATCCCTCATTTGTGTACTTTGTTTGATTGGATATGGAGACTTGTTTTCTGTTTAGCAATTCAAACATGACGGGAACAACAAGCAAAGTCAGGGGGGGGAACTGAACAGCCCGCCGGTGATAACGATGAGCCCGCCTTCAGCAAAGTCAAGGGCTAAGGGCAACAGGGCAAACATCGTGCATAAGGCAGTCATCCAAATGGGACGGAAGCGGACAGTTCCAGCATCGATCAGGGCTTCTCTAATCGATTTTCCTTGTTGCCACTGCGTTTTTGCCCGGTCGATCAAGATGATGGCATTGGTTACCACAATGCCGATCAACATCAAGGCACCAATCAGGGAAGGGATGGATAACAGCTCACCGGAGAGAAATAAACCGAGAATACTTCCGATCAAGGCCATAGGCAACGAGAATAGTATGGCAAACGGCGAACGGCCTTCAACAAAGGTTACGACCATCACAAAATAAACAATTCCCATCGCGATCAAGAGCGCCATTGCAAATTGCGGAAAGATTTGTGATTGTTGTTCAGCTGCTCCATTAAAGTTGACTTTCGCATGTGCTGGCAAATGGAGCCGATTGAGGACTTTTTTGGCGGCAGTGGTGACGTTGCCAAGTTGATTGTCAGCCACTTTGTCTGTGATGACCGCATAATTGGTGCCAATTAAATGATAGAGTACATTAGGTTTGTTTATCTTTTTCAAAGTAGCGACTTGGGAGAGGGGGATAAGTTGGCCGTTGCTGAACGGGATATAAATCTTGAGTAAATAGACGGAATTGTTTATATCATACGATTTGATCGAAATCTACGACGGCAACTTTTGATCTCCAAGTAATATATTATCTTGTTTGATGGAAGCGAACAATGCCCGGATTTCCAATCCTACTTGCGCTGTGGATACTCCATATGGGTCCGCCTTGGCGGGATCGATTTCCACGAGTGTCTGTTCTGTTTCGTCTGTCAGTTGCTCTTCACATCCGATAACCCGGGGATTTCCTGCAGTGCGTTGATCACCTGGTCTGAAATCTGTTTCACCTGGTCGGTCATCGGCGCCTGGAACGGACGGGTTAGGGGTTGACGGAAAAGAAGAAGACCGCAAAAATAAAGGGGAAACCGGATTTTTGAGACGAAAGAGATCCGGTTGAACAGTCAGAAACTTGGTTCAATAGAGGAGGTGCTTGGAAAAGAGATAAACCCAATAAAATTAAGGGGTACAGTGAACACCGTCTCAATCAATATACCTCTGGTAGGAGGATTGAAACCTAAAAGCATCCATCACAAATATAAACTCATCAATCACCAGTCTCAATCATTACACCTCTGGTAGGAGGATTGAAACTTCTGTTTCATCGATTCTTTTGATTCTGTTTCATTGTCTCAATCAATACACTTCCGGTAGTTCAATGGGGCACTGATGGGGTTTGGCTACAAGACTGCGTGGGGATAGGGACAAACCATGCTGGATCCCATGGAAGAAGCGACACATTACCGAACACAGGGGGCTTCGAAAAAATCCCCGGGGTTGTTCGGAAATTCCAAACCCCGCATGGGATAAGAAAAATCACCTGCAGAGAATGATTGCTAGGTGATCTGGATATCCGAAATTCCTGTTATGACAAGGAGGCGTTCGGAAAGACCCGAAGAGAGTCAAAGACGTTGAAGGTTTCAACGAATGCCGTCTCAATCAATACACCTCATGTAGGAGGATTGAAACGATATGGATAGATGGGTATGGGGAGAAAAAGAGGATGGGGTTTCAATCAATACACCTCATGTAGGAGGATTGAAACTTCGACGATGGTTCGGGTAGGGGATGGTGGAATAGTCTTAATCAATACACCTCCGGTAGGAAGATGGATTAATAAATACACCAAAGACAGCCTATCCCCATTCATGAAAGGAAACGGGTCATGTCCAAAGTTCACCAAGTGCACAGCAAATATCGTGACCGCTTGCTTGGGATTATCGCTGAGTTGCTCCACGATCCCGGTCCCCACCGGATCAAGGATACTGCTGAACGTTATGGTGTTTCTCAAGAGAAGAGACGAAGGGATCGCAATGATCTGATTGAAAAACTCAACAAGGTTAACCAGAAAGAATACATCCTCCGTGGCCGGGGGTATTACGCAGGCAATTTTGTGCGGGGAGTTGCCAATCTATCCCCTGAAGCTTGCGCCAAGTGCAGCCTTTGTTGAAGGAAGATGGGGAGAAGGCGTATCGCGAACTTCTGGAACACACCTATTCTGTTTTAAATCCGGAAGATGTTCGCAGGTTGAAGGAATGGTCCGATTTCTATTTTGTGAGCGAGTACGGATATCCTCAGATCCGAGGTCATTTTTATCATTCGCTGCAGGAAGTGTTTGAAGCACAAGGAAAATATTCGCTATTTTGTCCCGTATGCGGTCTATTATGCCAATGCGAACCGTTCATTCATCTTCGCGTGTGGGCATGAAAGAAGAGGTTTGGATTTACAAAAAAAACCACGCTCAACAATATATCAATCAGATGTTGGAAGCAGAGCACGGAAAAAGTAAGGATGACTATGTGATTCGGATTTATGACAAGGAAGTTTTTAAGCGAATTCGGGAAAAACAATGGCATCCTGAACAGAAGATTATCCCGTTTGAGGGAGAAGGGGCTGTAGGTGAGATTCAATTTTCAAAAGTGTCCAGCTGGTTGGAGATGAAGAAATGGGTTTTGGGGTGGGGAAGTGCGGTTGAACTGATCCAGCCGGTCGAGAAACGAAGGGAGCTTTGTGAAGAAATAAAAACATGAACTTGATGACATACCTCAAGCTCTTTTCGTAAGAAATGGGCTTGGGGTTGTATATTTCAGGGAGATAAACAAATTAAGGAAAATAAATTTATCGATCAGCCAGATTACAAAGTTCTCTATGTTGACCGTTTCGAGTTGAAATTCTCTGGATGCGTTGGTTCTGAACGTAGGAAGCCTTTCTTCGGAATGTTTTTATTCCCATTTCGACAAAAAAGGCGATTGACCTTCTTTTGTCAACAGCTTCAGGAGCTTCCCTTTTATGGAAAGCTCCTTTTTCTGCTACATTCCCATTATATGGTATCCTGCATCTACATGAAGCACTTCACCCGTTATTCCTCTAGACAAAGAGCTTAACAAAAATAATGTGGCGTCCCCTACTTCGCTTTGATCAACGTTTCGTCTAAGTGGGGCCTTTTCCGCAATAGTACCCAAAATATCGTTGAATCCTGAAACGCCTTTTGCGGAAAGAGTACGAATCGGGCCAGAGGAAACAGCATTAACCCGAATGTTATATTTGCCAAGATCCTCTGCTAAGTACCTTACACTTGCCTCCAATGCCGCCTTTGCAACACCCATCACATTATAGTTTTTCACGACACGTTCGGCACCGAGATATGACTGCGTAACAATGCTTCCGCCATCCGTCATTATTTTTTTCGCTTCCCTGGCAACCGCAACAAGCGAATATGCGCTGGCGTTTTGAGCTAAAAGATATCCTTCGCGTGAAGTGTCCACATATTCGCCACGTAGTTCATCCTTTTCTGCAAATGCAATGGAATGAACAAGACCATGGATAATCCCTACTTTTTGTTTAATCTCAAGAAAGGCGTTTTCAATACTTGCATCATCGGAGACGTCGCACGAAACTGTGAGAAGAGGAGTGATTTCAGCCTCGGACAATAATGCAGAAAGCTTCTGGAAAGAACGTTCTTTCCTATATGTAAATATTAAATTTGCACCTGCTTCATGTAGTGATTTTGTAATTCCCCACGCCAGGCTTCTCTCGTTCGCCACACCCATAACTACTACGTTCTTTCCCGACATCAAGTTATTCATATGTTTCCTCCTTGGAAAAGCTCGACCTCCTTGTACATTATAATCTTTTTATGGCAAAATTGTTCAGTCCTTAACGTGTTCTCAAATCATCTGCAGAGCTTGCAATACATCCGCTTTCAGATCATCGATATGCTCGATGCCGACCGAATAGCGCACGAAATTGGGCGGAATCCCAGCAGTCCTCATTTGCTCCTCGTTCATCACTCCACCCCACATCGCCGCAGTGTGTACCACCAGTGAATCGACCCCGCCCAGGCTGACTGCGTTAAGCGACAGTTTCAATGCAGAAACGAAACGCGCAGTCGCCTCATAACCTCCTTTGATTGCAAAGGCGATCATTCCGCCGAAACCGCTCATCTGGCGTTTCGCTAACTCGTGTTGGGGATGGCTGGGAAGACCGGGGTAATATACCCGTTCAATCTGCGGCTGCTCCTCCAGAAACTTTGCCAAAGCGAGGGCATTGGCGTTAATGCGTTCAATCCGCATCGGAAGCGTACGCAAACCACGCAATAGCAACCACGCGTCCATCGGCGAAAGAACCGAGCCAATGGAGATATGGGTATGCCAAATACGTTCGGCCAACTCCTCGCTGGTGCAGATCACACCTGCTGTCAAATCATGGTGTCCCCCTAAATATTTGGTTGCGCTGTGAACGACCACATCGGCACCCAGCTCATGAGGACGCTGATTGATCGGCGACGCAAACGTATTGTCGGCTACGATGATGATACCACGCGGGCGGGCCAACTCCGCCACAGCAGCCAGATCAGTCACCACCAGACTTGGATTGGCCGGCGACTCCACCATGATAAGCTTTGTATTAGGCCGAATTGCTGCGGCAAAGGCTGAGACGTCTGCTTGCTCAACTAGTGTCACTTCGACACCAAATCGCGGTAGCATCTCGTCCATGATCTTCGCTGTACTCATATAATGCCGCGTCTGTGCAATCACATGGTCGCCTGCGCTGACCAGCGATAGAAGGGTCGTAGCGATCGCCCCCATCCCGGAGCCGGTTACCAGTGCGGTTTCTGTGCCTTCAAGCTCAGCCATCACCTTCTTTACGCGCTCATGCACCGGATTGCCATAACGGGTGTAATACTGTGGATGGCGAGGAGTTCCCGCCATGTCCGCGAACTCGATGGAATCTTGTGCACGGAACGTGGCTGAGTAATAAATAGCCGGAGCCACCGTCCCATCTTTGGTCACCTCATCATCGGCGTGTATCACCAAAGTTTCGTTTTGGAGTTTGCCGAGGATCGGATCTTGATGATCATTCCGTTTGTTCATACTCTCTCTTCCCCTCTAGGTACCCGTTTTCTTCAAAGGACGCTCAGCCGTATATTCTGTTTCATCAAATACGCTAGTTTTTACAACGAACTTATTACAGATATCTCCAATGCCACATTGCTGATTAAGCTTATTAAAACCTCCCTCACTCAATTCGAGTGCAATCTTCATTCCTATTAAGCATCATAATTTTATCTGAATTATAACATTTATTTAGATGTTTTTGTATTTGTTTGATAAAGTAATACAAAATTCTGCTTTTTATAGAGTATTGTTAGGACAATCACTAACTACCCGCAAATATCCACAAGAGCGTAAAAAAGAGCTGGAGAATACTCCGGCCGAGCTTGATGACAAATCTCAAGCTCTTTCCGTAAGAAATGGGCTTGGGGTTGTATATTTCAGGGAGATAAACAGATTAAGGAAAATAAATTTATCGATCAGCCAGATCACAAAGCTTTTTCCTCTCTTCGAGAGGAGCAAGGCCAATTTTTTGATGTTTTGTGTAACGGCAATTAGGGGGCATTGCTCCTTAACTTTGGCAAGCCCCCTGTAGCGTGCATAACGAAGACCATGAAGTTCCTTTGCGTCAGGAAGCTGAGCTCAATGGTTTCGCCACGTCGTTTGTATAGTTGTTTTCCTCTTTCACTTAAACGGTTTTTTCGAACCCACTCCTTGGAGTTTTCCCACACATGGCGAGTAACGACCTTTTGATGGGATTTGGAGCGAGTACAACGGGAGAGGAACGGACAGTTCTGGCACACATTTGGGTTTGACTTGTAATCGCGGTATCCTGTACGATTTGTGGTGTTTTTTTATTGTCCGATTTTCGGTCAAGGAAAAACTGGCAACCGCGGAACCGCAGGCTGAATTGGGCGTTTACGCAGGATGGGGGTTTTCCGGTTGTACCTGATGAAGAGCGCAAAGCAACCCGCCGGATATTGACCTGAATTTACCGTCGGTCATGATGACGCCGTGCTGTCCTTTACCATCCGATATCGATTTGCATTTAGATGCCATAAGACAAAAACCATTCAACATATAAATGAAAAGGAATAAAGACAAAAGAATCACCCCGGAGCCCAGCCTCACATAAGATGGTATGTCTGCGTTGATGAACGGGTGGAGGTGGAGCCGATTGCTGTTAACTGCGGTGGCGATGATGATCAAAGAGGTAATCGCCTTTATTTCTTATATCAAGAACAACGCTTTCCCACAACCCCTGACGGAGGAGGAAGAAGCCGAGCATTTGCGGCGCATGGCGGATGGTGACCCGGATTCGAGAAATAAATTGATCGAGCACAACCTTCGGCTTGTAGCCCACATAGTGAAAAGGATATAGACACAAACCGAGGTAAGAAAATCATGATGAAATCAAGGGTTGAGCTGGGGATGGTGAAAGCGTCAAGGAATAATGTGGTGATTGAAAAGCGGATTGTGAATGAGGGGAAGCCGGTGATTTTTGTTGAGTGAAAAGTGTACAGGCTATGGGATGAAAAGGATCTTGCCATCACGGTGTTAAAAAAATCTGATCTTTTCATTGTTTTTTTAATTGATATAATAGTGGCAGGAAGGTCGGTTGCTATTTTGTAAAAATTAAGTTTCAGGTGACCGAAGACAAAGTGGAATTTTATGTTTGTCATTTGCGAACACCCTGAGCTTCGAAAAAGACCCAAGAGATGTTCAGAAATGCCGAAGACCGCAAAAATAAAGGGGAAACCGGATTTTTGAGGCGAAAGAGATCCGGTTGAACAGTCAGAAACTTGGTCCAATAGAGGAGATGCTCAGAAAATAAAGGATAAACCCAATAAAATTAAAGGGTACAGCGAACGCCGTCCCAATCATTACACCTCCGGTAGGAGGATTGAAACGGCCATCTCAAGTCGTCTTTTCGATCCCATATCCGTCTCAATCAATACACCTCCGGTAGGAGAATTGAAACGATTGCTTTGGCCATTGCTCCATCTCCTCCCATGAAAATGGACAAGAAGTCTTAGCTTCTTGCCCGTTTGATCTTTCTCCATAACCATTGGAACCATCTTTGGTACCAAGGCGGCTGATATGCTTCAACGGCCTTGTGAACCTGGGCCAGCACCCACCGAAGTCTCCCGTTCACCTGAGACCCGGTAAAGCGCAAAACCTTCCATCCTCGAGATTCCAAAAACTGATCTTTCCTTCGGTCATGTGCTCTTTGCTGATAGGATGAATGGTAATCGTGTCCATCCGTTTCGATGGCGATCCGATACTTGGGAATGGCAATATCAATGAAGTATTTTCCACAGGGAACTTGTGTTTTTAGAGTATATTGGTTCTTCAGCGCATTATAGACCTTCCGTTCAATGGGACTTTGTGTTTTGGCATATTGAAAATCCCATTGAATTTTTTCTCCCAGTATCCAGGACTCTACCGCCATCACAATGGAGCGAATGAATGCTTGAGAATGGGACAACTGCTGAATTTGCTTGTACCGTTTCTTTTGCCGGATGCGGATGTTTTCTTGCAAATACGAACGAAAACGATACAAACCGTTGTCATTCATCCCCTCTTTCAAGGCTTCTATTCATACTATTCATTAAAATTATACAAAAGAGGAGGAGCGAATTCCAACAGCGTCAAAATCGAGGATGCTCCTTCTCCCCCAATAAAAAAACCCTCCTGTATCTCGTATATAAGGAATGAAAAAAATTTCATTTTTATCTCGCTTTAAGCCGATCCGTTCCCCATATATATAAGTGAGGGGGTTTTTTTGCTCATTATGTCCTTTTTCATTTATTCACTGAGCGTATTAATAGTGAGGGGGAATTTTTTCGTCATTTTGCGCGCGCACACCTTTTTGCGTCGTATATAAGGAATGAGGACGTCCGATCTCGGGCGTCCTTTTTTATATCCAAAGGAGGGATTTGATGAGACAACCGGTGACTTGGGAGCAGTTAGGTATCATCTTGGCCTTGATCTCTCTTGTGGTGGAGTTGATGAAATAAGCTGCCCGAAATCCCTGGGCAGCTACTTCAAATCAGTGTCCTTGGTTGGGCTTTTCTTTTCCGTCGGGGCAGTCATAACTTCTTCATTCGAGATCTCATCGAGGAGCCTATGTAGTCTTGTATCCGTTTCATCCTATGAATTGGAATCGCTCTTTTGAAATACTTTTCATTTTTGATTTGGTTTACTTGTGTAACGATACCCTCTTTCAAATAGAGACACCACCATACTTATGGCAGGGAGCTGGTCGCCAACGGAGTGGATATTGCCACGGTTGCGGAACTGATGGGTCACTCGGACATTAATGTCACGAGAAGATATGCAAAGCCAACGGAGAGAGAATTGGAAGAAGCGGTATCAAAAGTGTTTGGATAATAAAAAGAGAGGCGATGAGACGCCTCTCGGAGCTTCGAAAAATTATTCCAAATACTCTAGGTACCCCCTAAATAAAACAGAGCATATAAAAACGGAACCATAAATTTCCTTTTAAGCAATAGATCGGTTCATCTACGTTAGATAATGAAGGTGTATAATAGGAAAATCATTAATTTTGGAAGATGGTAAAGAAGCTGTCTGTATCTCTGGGTCTGATTGCGTTGATGTTCGGTCTCTTCTTTGGGTCGTGAATCCCAGACCTATTATTATTTGGAGCGGAGTGAAACATTAAAGAAATGAGTAAGCGCATCACTTTTAAAAATCGTTAAAAATGAGGGGGGTTGTAGATCAAGTTCCATTGAATCCATTTTGGAATTAGAACTGTGGCCAACATTTTGAAATTCTCCAGCGGCAGGGCCACAGTTCTAATTCCAAAGGCCAATCTATAACTTCGAATGTTTCTTAAATGTCTTGACAAACGGGGGTTCATTGGGTAGAATATTAAAAAATTATTTATATGATAAATAAATAAAAGCCGCGCACACCCCTGTTAACATCGTATATAAGGAATGAGGGTGTATTCATTTACAAATCTTGATCATAACCATAAATCTCAAAATCCTTATTGTATATAGAACGAACCAGGTTCTTTAATTCTTCGTCATAAAAGCTTTCGTAAGTCGGTAACTTGCCAGATTGAATGGTTTCTCTCGTGAATTTAAATTCAGAAAAGCAACCCTTTTCGATCATTCTGTGGGAGTTATGGTGGGGGCTTTTAAAAAGGGAAGAATGGGACTTTTTCAATTTATACTTTTGTTCGATTTTTGAAAGGTGATGATCAAAATCCTCTAAATAAATATAATTATTTTTAACATATTTTTCCTCGTTGTCGAAATATTGTGGAAAACAATGGGAATCAATCGAACCTCCCGGCAAGTTTATTTTGATATAATGGATAAATTGTTTAAATGAAATCCCTTTGTTGCTGTTTTCATCATTATACAAAGATTTATTTATCTTGCGATATTCATCGGTTTGAGTGGATAATACCTGAATAAATGCGCTAACCGATCTTTTATAGGGATTTCTCACCAATTTATAACAATCTTTGATTTTTATTTGGTTCATTAACCTCTTTTTATAATTATTTTCATTAACATAGTTATATCTATACCAGTGGACTCCCCCCGAACGCTCTGCTTCTTTTAATAAGCCTAATTGAAAAAAAAACCAATTAAACAGGGAAGTACAACCACTTTTTTGAGACCAAAACAATACAATCGGAAAATTTGGATGAAACAACGGAACCCAAGTGTTAAGAATAGGGTTTTTATTAAACAAAACACAATCCCCCCCCAAACTATTTCCTTCTATATTATTCTATGAATTTATTTGATCAAATTCCACTCCAATCGAAACATTCGATCAAATGGGGCTTTCGGGTAGGGCAGGCTCCTTTTGGACTATTTCGTGGATATTCAAAACGTGGCTGCTCTTGCTGGACATGAATCCATCGAAACGACTCGGCGCTATACAACACCATCGGAAAGAGAGCTTAGAAAAGCCGTTGAGCTTGCGTCAAAATTTCACAATTCATAGCCGCCCGAATGTAGTCGAAATCGGTTTTTTGGCTATTTGATCCAAATGTGCTTTTCAAGCGTCGGAATAGCAGATTTACGTTTAGAAAAACTGACGCATAGCCTCTTCGGAGCAGTTGATGATGAATAGAGGCGGCCAGGTGACTTTTGCCATTGCCGACCGGACCGAAGAAATATAATCCGGCGTCCTGCTCCTCGAACTTCTCAACAAACATCTTGGCGATTTTTAGGCCATTTTCTGTTCCGGCTCGTTGTTCAAAGTTTTGGAAGGATGCCTGTTTTAACTCATCATCCATCAAACCATCCACGTACAGGCGAAGGATCCGGGCCCGTTTTTCGGCAAGTTCCCTCTCTCGATCCTCTTGAAGAGCCTTTTCCTTGACGCAGTTGCATACTGGTAGCGGATGAAACGGACAGCCAAACAAGATTAGATTCAACCGTCGAATCTCTTTATTCCCAGTGTGTACTCTTCTGGCTTGTCGTCATGTTTTTCAACATGAATCCACATCGAATAAGAAACAACATCGGAGTGATAATTTTTCCATTTGTCCCATAATTTTCTGATGATGTTTGCGGAGATCCGTCCAGTTTTTCTGTACAGCCTTAATGTGTCAATATATTTGACTACGATTTTTAAATTTACGGGCAAGGGGTTGGAAGCCATTTGGCTTTCAACAAAAGAGGTGATCTCATCAAATGAGGAGAGAACTTCTTTGGGTTTTCCGGGGCATTTCGTCTCTTTTAATTGTTCCTTTTCTTGTTTTTCTTTTTTTCTTCTTCTTTTTCTTGTCCCCGTATCGTTGACGAATCGTCTGACGAATCGTTGAGCGCATTCGTAAATAATTTCTTAATTCGTTCATTCTCAATCTTTTGCATCACCAGTTCCAGCAGACTCTTGTCTTTAACTTGTTTAAGTTCTTTTTTGACACAATCCTCAACCGGCTTCCCTTCGCGGTTGAAATTGTATCTCCCCCAGTTGAGCAGTGCGATTTCTTTTGTTTCCCTGTTGTATCTGATGACCTTGTGGTAGGTCTCAAACCGTTCCAACAAGCAATTGATACTTTCGATTGAGTATCCCATGTCGAAAGCCATCTGTTTTTTTGTTATGGAATAGACGCCTATTTGAGTCGTTGAGGGATTCGTCAGTAAGTAGAGATAGAAATATTTGTCCTCTGGAGTCATTTCCTCAATCACCTTCGGATCTTGCCAGAAAGAAACATGTACTTGCCTATAGATCGCCATTTCCTTCCCCTCTCTTGATTAGGGAGGCAGACGATGATCCGGATCCATCCTGCGTGATCACGTTGCAAACCTCCTCTAATCTCCGCTTTCGTTCAGAATCCGTAATATCAAGAGCCATGAGTTAAACACCATCCTTCTGATTCATATCGAAGCAACTGACTTTAAAAAAATAGTCCAGTTGAAACCTAGAACCTTGGCAATCTTTTGGGCACTTTCCACACTGGGATTACGTGCGCCAATTTCTATATTGGAATATCCACTTCGGCTGATTCCTGCCTTTTTAGAAACCTCATTTTGCGTCATTTTTGATTTAGATCGGATCTGGATCAGCCAATTCCTCCGATGCATAGTTGCACCTCCTTTTTAAAACTTGAACGGGTGCCTCGATATGAAGCATCGTTTAATTTTATTATATTGTTTCGTTATGAATCAGTCAACATTTTTTTCTTCGATACGAATCAAGGTATATCCCGATTCAAAACGAAGCATTATTATAGGTATATAAGGCAAAATTCGGAGAGTGATGATATTGTTAGGAGAACGCTTAACCATACTACGCAAAAATAAGGGGCTTACCCAAGAAGCCTGTGCAAAAAAAATAGGCATACCCCGAAGCACATATTCCAACTATGAAAACGGAAAGAGAGAACCAGATATCGAAACCATACGGAAAATGGCCAGCTTTTTTGAAGTTTCTACTGATTTCTTGCTTGGATATACAAATATTCCACAAACAAAAAAAGCATCGGAAATGACAGAAGTAGAGATTGAAGAATTCATTCATAACCCTAAAATCCGTCCGAAGTATAAAGGCAGGGAGTTGACCAAAGAAGAAATTGAAAAGGTCTCAAAAATGCTTGAAGTGATCCTGGAGAGGATGGACAATGACCATAAAAAATAAAGGTTGATAAGCACAACCAATCTTGACCATAAGAAAAAATGGATAACCTTTGGGTTATCCAACTCGCCTCAACTTTTCGAACTTATCATGCAATTCTCCAATAAACCTTGTTTGACCAAATGTTCAATTAAAGGACCAATGTCTTCGCTAATATCAAGATCAAGTATTTGACATAAAAGGATCATTTGTTTCTTTAAATATTGGCTGTACAGGGCTATATCACGATCCGTTTTGCGAAACATGTTAATGCCCTCCTGGGTGCAGAAGATCAAGATTCTGCATAGAATCAACATAAATGGCAAAGTATCATTCTGCTGCTAATCAGAATTATAAATGAGAAATCAAATTAAATTCCGTCAAACCACACGTCACTTACCCTTGATTTTTGACGGGTTACTAGAAGGATTCACCAGTGCTGAAGAAGGGAACAAAGAGGAGGTATGCTGGTGAAAAATTCCTTGTTGCGCTCTGCAAGGAAGGAGAAGGGTTGGACACAGCAACAATTGGCAGACTTCGCTCAACTTTCACTTTCCACCATTGAACGAGCTGAACGCGGGGAACCGATCAGAGTAGACAGCATAGAGCGGATATGCAGATGCTTGCAAAAGACACCTGAACAATTAGGCTTATTGAGCAACTCAACTCCTGGAAAGTCTGCTGATCCACAATTACTGCATCAAGAACAATTTCATATGATCTCATGCGACGAATATTTATCCATTCTCGAGAATGAGATGAAGATTCGTTGGTCGTTGTACCATACAGGAGGAACAAATCTGACTTATCAAGGTTTGAAAAATTGGGTTCAACATATTTAGAATTATGCGAATTTATCGCGCGGCAACGAATTATATGAACGGGCATTAACATTACTTTCAATGGGTTATCAGCTGCAAGGGTCTGTGCTTCGAGATATGATGTGCTATTCAGAAGCGTATTTGGCACACAGAAAAGCGTTTCTTATCGCTCAGGGATTGTTCAATCCTGAATTAATAGCCTCCTCACTTGTACGTGAAGGGATTACACTGAATCAGCAAGAGCGCCCAGTAGAGGCCATCACCTGTTTTATGCGTGCTCTCGAAATCATCAAACACCTTGGATATGTCAAGTTGGAAGGATATATCTACCAGGCTTTCACAGAGGCTCAAGCGAAAACACAGCAATCAAAAGAAAGTTGGTACAGTATCGGGAACGCAGAGATGGCTTTTGAACAACAGACTGTTATTCCTGAACAAACCTTAACACGCTTCAATATATCTTCCCTTACAGCACAAAAGGGAGTTTATGCAATGTTCTTGCAAGAGTATAAAAACGCTGTTGATCAGCTCGACAAAAGCCTAGCGAATTATGATCCTACGCTTTTTCGGGGCCGTGCAAGATTGCTTGTACAAAAAGCAGAAGCTTATTATGAGCTCGGGATCCTTGATGCTTGTACTGACAACATACAAAATGCTTTTTCGCTTGCACGCTCAATTGGATCAAGTAAGATTATGAGTAGGGCCAAAACCTTGTATAGAAACCTGAAACAATCTAAATGGAGAAAGGAACGAGTCGTTGCCGATTTGAGCGACGTACTCGAGGAGTAAAATGAAAACAATATTTCTTTTTATCATGGTTGCCTTAATGTTGTGTCTGTTGGTAGCTTGGTTTGTCTTCTATGTGAAAGGAAGAAGATTTGCATTAAGAAATCGCCTGCAAAAAGCCGATGCGATCGTGGTTCTTGCCGGCACGCGAGGAAACATCAAATTTCTGGACAGTAAGATCTCGACTGCCGTCCGTTTATATCATCAGGGATGGGCCCCTTACCTAATCTGTAGCGGCAAGTTTAGCGCGAAAGTAGATGGAACAGAAAAACCAAAACTCATTCCTCTGAAAGAACTTCAAGCTGCTGCGAAGAACGGGCGCATTCAGGAAAAAGATATCATGAACGCAAGCAAGAACTGGGATGTTAATCTGGGAGCGCATTATATGCGCAGCAAAGCTTTGGCTATGGGCGTTCCCCCGGAAGCGATTCTAATCGAAGATGAGTCTTTGCACACTCGTGAAAATGCCGAGTATGTCCTCGATTTGCTGAAAAGATATCATTTATCCCATGTGATCTTGGTGACATCTCCATTCCACCAGTTGCGCACCTACCTTACTTTTGCCAAAGTCTTTCAGCCCCATGGCATAGAAATTACCAACTATTATGCTGATACGGGCGAGTGGCACCCCGCAACTTGGTTTCTGTCAAGAAAACACCGCAAACTGGTGAATAGTGAAAAAGAGCGAATTAAACTTTACAAAGCAAAGGGAGATCTTCTGTAGAAAGTGAACAATTCTAATCCTTTTACGAGAAATGTGTGAGGCAGATATTTTTCATAAAATAACAGAGTGGAACCATAAGTTTGTCAAAGCCAGGGAGATTTTGTTCTGACCCTGGCTTTTTTTGTTCTGTTCAGCCTTCTCCATGATCATGGTTTATGTAACTTTAGATGATATGTAAGCATAACCTTTTATCCGTGTCTGTCATGTTTATTCATTCAATCAATGATACGTTTATTATGTACCTAAGCCCGGACATCTTTTTCCTCGAAATGAAGAAAAAATGTATTGGTTGATTCATAATGAATCAATATAATAAGAATGTGAAAGGTGGTGATTTGAATATGAGACGCTTTGGTGATCCTGAACCGTTTGATGTGGTTGCTCTCAAAGATCCGTATGAGTTCGATCTGGATATCGATCCACCGAGTTCGTAAGGGAGTTGAAGTACGGCCATGCCACGAAAGAAAAAACTGATGGTCCGGATCCACCTTCGGCTCCGCTTTTTCAGGGACCTGAAAAAAAGGGTCGGACGGTCAAACCAAGTGCCGCTCGTCGTCAGGACGATCGAACTGCGAAGTCTGCGATATTGAGCTTAGAAAAAAGAACGGCTCCCTCCGATCATGATGGAGGGAGCAACGGAGAAAGAAATACTGATGTCTGATTATTATATCACATCACAGAGTGGATGATAACGGTGGTTGTGGGGATTTTTCAAATCGAATGGAGAACGTGGACATTGGGCCGATGCTAATTGGCATCGGGACCGCATCTGCCATGCGTCACTTAAATCTCGGTCGGCATAATAATCTGGGTATTGATCGACTCCAGTTCTCCTGAATTTTCGATTAGTCAGAAATGTTATGAGACAACTCCTGCTTCTCATATATTTCATACAAATTGTTTTGGGGTGGTGCAGAAAAAAATGAAACCTCGCAAACAGCGTGTTGAATTTTATGTGGTGAATAAGTGTGAAACCAAAACAAAAGAAGAAGTGGTCAACGCGCTACGAGCGAAAGAAAAAGTCATGAACATACTAATTGAATTAGCATTAGTGGAGTAAATCGAACTGGCTTGGCCAGTTTTTTCATTTTATACATGAAATCCACAATCACATCGGAGGAGGTTTACGGATGAAGGTTGCAGTATATGCGCGGGTGTCGACCGAGTTGCAAGCGTCAGAAGGAACGAGTCTCGAATCACAAATTGAGATGTGCATAAATAAAGCTCATTCTCTGGGATTGCATCATATTGAAATATACAAAGAAAAAGGAGTTTCTGGCGAGGATATCAATCGGCCGGAGATGGATCGTTTAAGGCAAGATGTAGCGGATGGCAAGATTTCGCATGTGATTTGTGTTCATCCTGACCGTCTGAGTCGGGATATGACAGATAAGCTGCTTGTATGCAGAGAGTTTGAACGCAAAAACGTCGAACTCATTTTTTGTGATACGGAATACCAAAATACACCGGAAGGGCAATTATTTTTTAATATGCAATCCGCTATCGCGCAGTATGAACTGTCCTTGATCAGGAAAAGAACAATTCGGGGTCGGTTAAGGGCGGTTGAAAAGCAGAAGAAAATTATGCCCATGCGCTGTGCTCCGTTTGGATACGACCTTGTCAATGGAAAATTGGTCATTAACGAAGAAGAAGCAAAGATCGTAAGGAATATTTATCAATGGTATGTACACGATCACTTAACCCTTCGGCAGATTGGAAACTGTTTGGTCCAACTGGGTGTAATGCCCAAGAGAAAAGAGAGTAAACATTGGCATCAGTCGTCAATTAACCGCATTTTAACGAATGAAATATATATCGGCATTTATCGGTACAACCGGCGAAAAACGAAGAAGTTGAAAGGGGAGAAAACGAAAAGCGGCAATCCCAAGAAAACCTATGATTATCGGGATGAATCACAATGGGTAAGCGTGGAAGTTCCCGCTATCATTGATAAAAGTTTATTTGGGTTGGCCCAAGAGCAACGCAGGAAAAACCTGACCAATTCGGGAAATGTCAAACATGAATATTTGTTGAAAGGCATGATTCGTTGTGGACATTGTGGACGGATCTGGAGCGGAACCACGTATACCGGTAGAAAAAACAAGCAAACAGGCAGAAGAGAAAAGTATCGATGCTACCGTTGTCCAAATAAAAATCCGAGAAAATACGGAGAGGGAGTGATGAAATGTCCAACCCAAACACTCCGGGCTGAACTGATTGAGGACTATATTTGGAATCTCATTCTTCAAATGTTGACTGATCGCGAGGAGATCCGTATTCAGATTGAGAAATCGCCGAACAGCTTGGACCACCAAATTAAAGATACAATCGAAGTGTTGAAAGAGAGAATCGACAAAAAGAAAAAAGAACGTGAAAAAGTCAAAATTATGTTTCGACGTGAACTGATTTCAGAAGAAGAGATGATCCAAGATCTAAGTGTGATCAATAAGGAATTAAAAGCATTGAAAACAGAAGTTGATAAATTGCAGAAACATTTGAGTGAAAATCTGAAAAATCAGGAAGCAAAAGAGCGCGTAAAAAAAGTAATGGCCTATCTAGAAAAATTGGTGAATTTCGAAACGGATGTACCCTTTGAAAAAAAACGAATGATTATCCAATCGTTAATAGACGAGATTATTCTTACCTTTAGCGAAAACAACGAGCAGTGTGAAATTACTTGTGTGGGATATCTGGATACGTTAATGGGACAGAAAATGTACATCGATTCGAGTCCACAACATCAAGAAATTTGAAAACACCGGGGAGGATAATGAGGATCTGATTTCCATCGGAACCATCGGTTTGATCAAAGCGATTGAATCGTACCAGCAGGGGAAAGGAACGAAGCTGGCAACCTATGCGGCAAGGTGTATTGAGAATGAAATCCTCATGCACCTGCGTTCGTTGAAAAAAGCGCGAAAAGATGTTTCCCTGCACGATCCGATTGGCACAGATAAAGAAGGCAACGAAATCACCCTGATTGATATTCTTGGCACAGAGCGGGATGATGTGGTGGAGACGGTTCAGTTAAAAATAGAGCGCAAGAACATATACAGCCATATCCACATTCTTGATGAGAGGGAGCAGGAAGTGATTCGTGCGCGGTTTGGACTGGGAGGGGAAAAGGAAAAAACGCAGCGGGAAATTGCCAAGGAGCTGGGAATTTCGCGTTCGTATGTGTCGAGGATCGAAAAGAGAGCTTTGATTAAGTTGTTTCATGAATTTTACAGGGTGGGGAATAATCGCGGAGGGGCTTCTCATGCCTAGAGGCTGAGTCTTTCCATCTTTCTTTTCATTTTTTTTGCGGTGTTTTCTTTTTATAAGAAGCCGCTTTTTTTGTGCCGGCAGGTTGTCCCTGTTTTACCGGATTTGCCGGAGGCTGAACAGGTATTTTATTCGTGAACACTTTGTTGCAATCTCGCAAAAAAGGATGAACTTGGGTCAAAGAAGTATATTATAGAATCAGTTCGTTTATGGCATGCCTTATTGCCTTCCAGGATCACCTTTGCAGAGGAGGGAGGGGAAGGGTGAATCGATATCAACATCGGAGTTGGCAAGCGGCTGTTGCTGCTTTGGGGGTATTGATCTTTCTGTCGGGATGTGGAAGCCCGATCGATGCCGCGGTAAACCGATTAAACGGAGCCAAGCAGGAACAGCCGGTTTTTCGGGCAATCGCCTTTCCAACGGATGAGCAAACACTGGCTCCGGGAGCATCCTATTCTCTTACCTTGTCAGGGATTACGCCGGCAAACCGCAAAGTGGAGCTGAATTCCGATCAAGTTTCCTATACGGTGAGCAATCCCGAAGTTGCACAAGTGGATTCCCAAGGGCGACTCACGGTAAGCAAACAGGCGAAGACGGGCTCATCCGTATGGGTGACGGCGGTATACAAGCAGACCAGGGCAACCATGCGCGTCAGGGTGATTGTTCCGTTAAAAGACACGATCAAGATCGATAGCAATGGACTGGCTGTGGTTACCAACCCGGCGGATTTGTCCGTTGTCGTAAATAAACACCGTAGTCTGCCGGCCGATTATGTTCCGGCTGATTTGATCCAGCCCAATATTCCGTTTGCGGGTCAGGGGGATCTGGAGAAGAAACACTTGCGCAAGGAAGCTGCCCACGCGCTGGAACAGCTGGTACAGGCAGCTGCGAAACAGAATCTTCATCTGGTCGGGATTTCGGGATATCGGTCTTATGCCCGGCAAAAGGCAATCTACGAAAACAATGTAAGAAAAAATGGGAAAGAAAGAACGTCACAATTCAGTGCTTATCCGGGACAAAGTGAACATGAAACGGGTTTGGCAATCGACGTTTCCAGCCCCAGCGCCCATCTGGCTTTGGATGAATCATTCGGGGAAACCAAAGAAGGAAAGTGGCTGGCCGAACATGCCGCCGAGTATGGGTTCATCATCCGCTATCCCAAAGGGAAAACACAGATTACGGGTTATGCGTACGAACCTTGGCACATCCGGTATGTCGGAAAAGAGATCGCCCAGGAAATCGCCCAGAAAGGAATTACGCTGGAAGAATATTTCCAAGGAAAATAGAGCATCCATTTACACATGGCTGCTCTGTTTTTTTATGTAGTAGAATGGTTGTTCAATCAAAAAAAGGGACCATTCCCTCAGGGGGGGATGATCCCGGCCGGTCGATTTGTTTAGAAACCGCAGGTAACGAGAACCGATTCATGCGGATGGATGGTAATGGTCCGAAGCCGTCCAAATGGGCGGCCGCAAGTGACCACGACCGAACTGTTGCCACATCTGATCCTGACGGCATCTCCTGGGCGAAGGTGAATCCTTCGGTGACGGGAAGTGGTTGATCTTCTGCATTTTACCAAAACAGACTGGTTGCGGCGCAAGTGAACGGTTCTGTTTTCGCGTCGGTGAGGGTGTAAAATGACGGTTCGCCTGCGGTGGTCATTGTGGTCATTGTGATCGTTATGATTATCATGATTGTTATGATTGTTATGATTGTGGCGGCGGTTATTTAAAGTTTGCATACAAACTCCCTCCTCTCTTTGAAATGTCATTCCGGGAAATCAGTGTCATTTCAATGGAATTAAGGCCAAAAACTCTTGTTGGCGCCATTTCTTCGTCTCTATTAATCTATGAGAAATCTGTTTTTTTGGTAGCGGCGGATTCCTATTTTTTGTTGAAAGATCAGAGAAGAGGGGAAGGAGGAGGGAAGATGAATTTTTCGTCTTTTTTTGGTATTGAAAAAATATCAGGAGGGATGAAATATTTTGTAATTTGCGTGTAATTTATTCGTAATTCTCCTGTTTATTATAGTCATTTTTAGCATTTTCGTTGTAAAATTAATCAAACTGTCATATTTCGTCCATTTATACAACACATTTCGTCATAAAATGAAAAGTGGCGATGTGATAGATTAATTTTGAACGAGCTATGTAAACCTGCGGATTAATCCTTTTGCGCAGGCTTACATACGAATTAATTTCCAATATTTATAATTTATGTATATATCGCGAAGCCTAACTTTTTCTGCTGCAACTGCGGATGAATGTCACTTCTTGAGCTTCGTCAGGAAAGGGTGAAAGCAAGCCATGTTTGGAAAAAAACTTCGCCGGTTGAAGCAGGCGGCCATCCTTCCCGGATTATTCCTGCTCTTAACCGGATGTGCCCCGATCAAATCCGGGGTTCTCAATCCGCAAGGGCCGGTCGCGAAAAAACAATTGGACCTGATCTTGTGGACTTCGGGTTTAATGCTCCTTATTTTTGTCGTGGTTGGGATTCTTTTCGTCTATATGCTTGTGAAATATAGAGCAAAGCCGGAAAACGAGGGTTATGAACCGCCCGAAGTGCATGAAAACAAATGGTTGGAAATGATTTGGACGGCGATCCCGATCGTGATCGTGGCGCTTATTGCAGTTCCTACCGTAACGATGACGTTTGATTTGGAGAAATCGCCGAGCCCTCACAAAAAACCGCTTGTAATTGAAGTGACTTCAGCCGATTGGAAATGGATTTTCAAATATCCGGAGCAAGGGATCGAAACAGTCAATTATGTGAAGATCCCCGCAGATGTTCCGATCCGGTTTGAATTGAACGCAGTTGGTGCGATGAACTCCTTCTGGGTTCCTGAGTTAGGCGGACAGGAGTATACCATGCCCGGTATGTCCATGAAATTATGGCTTGAAGCGGACAAGCCTGGTACCTATGTCGGCCGCAGTGCCAACTTCTCCGGTCGTGGATTTACTCATATGCAATTTGATGTCATTGCGCAAAAAGAAGCAGATTTCAACGCATGGGTTGAGCAGGTTAAGAAAACGGCACCAAAACAAACGGAGGCCCAATGGAAAAAACTTCTTCAACCCGGTCTGGTAGGGGAACAAACCTACTCTTCCTACCCGAAACTGAAAGAAGATCCAAACATGAACCATGACATGAAAGACATGGATCACGGTACTTCCGAGGCGAACTCCATGAATCATGACATGAGTGGGATGAACCATGGCATGGAAAATATGAACCATGGCTCCGAAACCATGACCCATATGGAGTGAATTCTGGTGAAAAGGAGGTAGGAGAAACATGAGCAGTTTATTTAGCTTTAAAATGCCGGATCACGGCTTCTTCGTAACCGGGGAGCCGATGATCTACATGGCTGACGTGTTGATCGTTCTGGTGACGTTGGGGATCATCTTCGTCCTCACCTACTTTAAGAAATGGCGTTGGTTGTGGGATGAATGGTTGACAACCGTCGATCATAAACGCATTGGGATTATGTATATCATCTCTGCGCTCCTCATGTTATTCCGCGGTGGGGTGGACGCGCTTTTAATGCGGACGCAACTGGCATGGCCGGGCTTGAATTTCCTCAACGCCCAACACTATGACGAAATCTTTACCACCCATGGTACGATCATGATTTTGTTCATGGCGATGCCGTTTATCGTCGGTTTGATGAACGTGGCAGTTCCGCTTCAGATCGGGGCCCGCGACGTTGCGTTTCCGGAACTCAACGCTGTCAGCTTCTGGCTGTTTTTCGCCGGGGCGATGTTGTTCAATATTTCATTTGTCATCGGTGGATCTCCGGACGCTGGATGGACCAGTTACACACCGCTTGCCGGAAATGAACTGGATCCGGGACCTGGAGAAAACTATTATTTGCTGGGATTGCAGATTGCCGGGATCGGTACGCTGATGACCGGGATCAACTTCTTGGTAACAATTATCAAAATGCGCGCACCGGGTATGACGCTCATGAAAATGCCGCTGTTTACCTGGTCGACCTTAATCACTTCTGTGATCATTATCTTTGCTTTCCCTGTTTTGACAGTGGCACTTGCCCTGCTCACGATTGACCGCCTGTTTGGTGCACACTTCTTTACGGTCACGGCCGGCGGTATGCCGATGATGTGGGCGAATCTGTTCTGGATTTGGGGACACCCGGAAGTTTATATCGTGATTTTGCCGGCATTCGGCATTTTCTCCGAAGTTATCAGTACGTTTGCTCGGAAACGTTTGTTCGGATACCGGGCGATGGTTTATTCGATGGTGGCGATCTCCGCACTCAGCTTTATCGTTTGGTTGCACCACTTCTTCACCATGGGACAGGGACCGTGGATCAACTCGTTCTTTGGTGTCTCGACGATGCTGATCGCGATTCCGACCGGGGTCAAAGTGTTCAACTGGCTGTTAACCCTTCACAAAGGGCGGATTGAGTTTACCCAGCCGATGTTGTGGGCACTTGCCTTTATTCCCAGCTTCCTGATCGGTGGAGTGACCGGTGTGATGCTCGCCGCAGTACCGGCAGACTATCAATACCACAACAGCTACTTCCTGATCAGCCACTTCCACTATGTGCTGATCGGCGGTACAGTTTTCGGCTGCTTTGCCGGACTTACCTACTGGTGGCCGAAAATGTTCGGGCACAAGCTGGATGAACGTCTGGGCAAATGGGCATTCTGGGTCTTCAATATCGGGTTCCACCTCTGCTTCATTCCGATGTACCTCGTCGGACTGCAAGGAATGACCCGCCGCATTTACACGTATCCGGCCGAAACCGGATGGGGTCCGATCAACATGGTGGAAACAATCGGTGCCTTTATCATGGGGATTGGCTTCCTCATCTTCTGTTACTGCGTCTACTACAGCGCACGCTTCGGTGAGCGCGATGTGACTGGCGATGCCTGGGACGGCCGCACGTTGGAGTGGTCCTTATCCTCTCCGGCACCACACTACAACTTTGCGCACATCCCGAAAGTGGAGGCGCTCGACGCTTGGTGGCACATGAAGAAGGAGAAAGGCAAAAAGAAAGAAAAACCGGAACCCTACAAACCGATTCATATGCCGAACAATACGGGAATGCCGATTGTCATGTCCGCGTTTATGTTTGTTGCCGGTTTTGGCTTTGTTTTCGAATGGTATCTGCTGGCCATCGGCGGACTGATCGGTGTGCTCCTCTGCATGCTGTGGCGTTCGTTTAACGACTATGACTCCCACCATTATGTATCGGTGGAGGAAATCAAAAAACACGAAATGGCGAGTTAAAACCAATCATCATGCGGTAAGGAGGATGTCAGGATGGCTGCAATAAGCGAAAAGGCCACCTCCTCCGGCCCCTTGGAGTACTCAACGGAAGAAGGAAGCCTGAAGATTTTTGGCTTCTGGATTTTCCTGGGGGCGGAGATCGTTCTGTTTGCGACGCTGTTTGCCACATACCTGGTTTTGCACGGGCAAACGGCCGGAGGTCCTACTTCCAAAGAGCTGTTTGAAGTACGGGATTTCATGATTGAAACGTTGCTGCTGTTGACAAGTAGTTTTACCTGCGGCTTGGCCGTGCTGGAAATGAGAAAAGGAAATAAAAAGGGCTATATGGCCTGGATGGCGATCACGCTTCTCCTTGGCCTCGGATTTCTCGGCATGGAGATCCGTGAGTTCGTCGCTTATATATCGGAGGGGGCAGGTCTTTCCCGAAGCGCATTTTTGTCCGGTTTCTTCATTCTGGTGGGTACGCACGGTGCCCACGTCAGCCTCGGGGTTCTCTGGATCTTGTGTGTCATGGCCCAAATTGCCAAACGCGGCTTTACTCCGATGACTGCGCGTAAAGCGTTCATTACGGGATTGTATTGGCACTTCCTCGATGTGGTCTGGATCTTCATCTTTACAGCCGTATATTTGACAGGGGTGGTGACCTGATATGGAACAAACACAGCATCATTCACCAAAGCATCATATTATCGGGTTTATCTGGTCGTTGCTCCTTACCTTTGCGGCTCTCTGGGTCACATTAAAAGCGCCGATTCCCGTGGGTTTGCGCTTGACGATTATCGTGATTCTGGCCATTTTCCAGTTTGTCGTTCAATTGGTTTACTTCATGCACATCAGTGAAGGGGACAGCAAAGTGTTCCAGATCATCAATCTGCTCTACGGCATTTTTGTTGCGGTTGCAACGGTGGCCGGTTCGATCTGGATCATGCTCTACAATACAATGTGAGTGAAACCCAAGGCTCGTTTTGATGCGGGCCTTGGGTTTTTTTATGCATGTGCTTGATTTGATTATATTATATCACGAAAAAAACAAACTTGTCTGTTTTATTACGATTTTTTTCAAGATTGTTACATGTGGATAACGCTTATGTTTCGATATGACATAACTGATTTTTCGGCATGATGTGTAAACGGAATTCCCCATTGGTTCTGAAGCGGTCCGCTATGATTTCTTTCTAAAAATAAAAGGAGGAAAGAGTCCGGGCTCCAACCTCCTCCGATTTTCGGTCATCATTTCATTGATCATCAAGAGTAAAATATCTGAACCAGCAAAACGAGATTGAACGCGATGATAATGACGGCGACGAGCCAGGCGAGTATTTGCAGCCAGCGGGGATTGGCGAAGCTTCCCATTTTGCTTTTGTCACCGGTAAACTTGATCAGCGGGACAATGGCAAACGGCAATTGCAACGAGAGAATCACCTGGCTCAGAACCAGCAGATCCATGGCTCCTTGCGCCCCGTACAAAGCGGTCATGATTGCAGCCGGTATGATGGCGATCAGCCGTGTAATCAGACGGCGCAACCACGGTTTTAACCGGAGATCAAGGAAACCCTCCATAACGATCTGTCCGGCCAAAGTGCCGGTCAAGGTGGAATTTTGCCCCGATGCGAGCAGGGCCACGCCGAATAAAATGCTGGCGGCGGAGGTGCCCAATATCGGGCTTAATAATTGGTAGGCCTTGCTGATATCATCCACAACCATGCCGAAGCTGTGGAAGCTGGCCGCCGACAGAATCAGAATCGCCGCATTGATAAACAGGGCAAAGAACAAGGCGGCCGTTGTATCGAGGGTGGCAAAGCGGATCGCCGCTCTTTTTCCGTCCGTCGTATGGGGGACGGCTCGCGTTTGCACAATGGATGAATGAAGATAAAGGTTGTGCGGCATCACCGTAGCACCCAAGATACCGATGGCAATATAAAGCATATCGGGATTGGTAATGATTTGGCTGCTTGGCACAAACCCTTTGGCGATTTCGTGCAATGTGGGATGGGCCAACGCCAGTTCCACGGCGAAACAGAGAAAGATTACCACCATAAACGAAACGACGATCGATTCAATATAGCGAAACCCTTTGTTTTGAAGGAGCAAAATCAGAATAATGTCAACTGCTGTCAACAGAACGCCGATTAGCAGCGGAATATGAAACAGCAGTTGCAGGGCGATCGCAGTTCCCAGCAGTTCGGCCAGGTCGCAGGCAGCAATCGCCAGTTCACACAAGACCCAGAGGAAAAGGGATACCGGCCTGGAATAATGATCGCGGCATGCCTGTGCCAGATCCCGACCGCAGACAATGCCCAATTTGCCGGCGAGTGTCTGCAATAAAATGGCCATCAGATTTGAGAGCAGAATGACAAAGAGCAGTGGGTAGCCAAAGGTGGAACCGCCGGCGATGTCGGTTGCCCAATTGCCCGGGTCCATATAACCGACCGCCACCAGATAACCGGGGCCGACAAAAGCGAGGAATTTGCGAAACCAGGAACCTTTGGCCGGAACCGGAAGAGAACGGTGAACTTCCGGCAGACTGGGAATGGTCCGTTCTTTTTTCCACCCTCCCCAATCCATCCGCATCATCGAATTCTTCATCTTGACACACTCCTCTTCTATTTTATGTACGGAGCCATTATTTTTGCATAAGGGCAAAATTTGCGGTAAAAAATAGAACCAAATCTCATTTGGCCGATAAGGACAGAATGGCTATACCCAATCACTTGAATGAAGGATCTTTCCAAGAGGTGTTTCATGCCCTCTGTTTTTTGCTTATGGTTAAATTGTAGAGGGAGGCTAAAAAAGTTTCCCTTATACAAATAATAAAAGGAAATAGTTATTTATTCAATCATTATTTTTAGAAGGGATTCGATTTTACCTACATAAAGCGTTTGTTTCTATTTTATGGGTAAAGGAGAAAAGTGTTCCATGTCGTGATTTTTTGCATGTCTTGAATTAAAAGCAAGACACTAGCATTGAAGAGAGGAGAGATGAAGATGAGAACTATCGGCATTTATTTATTTTTATTGGTCACGTCCCTTCTGTTCATTGTCGGAATTGATTTGGCGATCGGGTTTCCCTTGGGGGAATCGATCGAAAAAATGTTTTATCCGTTTGAGATGATGGATTATATGGCCATTTTTTTAACGGTTTCGTTTTTGGTTTATCCGCTAGTGCGCAGCCTGATTTGGTGGGGGATGAATCTGGTCAGATGAACGGGCACGTTTCTTTTTGATCCATCCGATCAAGAACAACAAGAGCGGAATAACCGTTTGCATGGGTAAATGCAGGTAGCGGGGCACAAAATATTCCCCTTCGCTCAGATGTTCAGCAATATTGGCCCCGATAAATTGGGAGAGGACAAATAAGATGGCACCGATCGGTGTCACTAACTTTTTTTGCTCTCCTTTAAACAGATCAGTTGCTCCGATTACAGCGCTCATTAAAAAGAGCGCGATTTTAAAGAAGCCACCGATGACCAAGATGACGATCGCCAAACTGTCGAGACGCTGCAAAAAGTAAAGCAGGTTGACCTTGCCTAGCGAGCTCAATAAAGGAAAAGTGGAACGGGATGTCACTTCATGCCCCAGTACACCCACCATCACAGCCAGGATCAAGGATAAAAGCAATCCGCTGAAGATCATGGTTATCGCGGTGATTTTATACAGCGATTGATTGGTTTGCACATAAGGGTACAGCATGTTGAACAGAATGATTTCTCCATACGGGAACGTATAGACGAGAGGATAAGCTGTTTTTACAATAAGCATGGGGTCTTCGGCAACGGGTAAAATTCGGTCCGGATTAAATACGTTGGTAATGAACAAAACAGCAAGAATGGAAAAGATGCTCAGAATATAGATCATGCCGAAAATCTCTCCGGTCTTCCCCAAATTTTCGAGTCCATGGCTTAAAACATAGACTATACAGATCATAATAAAAGCACTAATGGCAGAGAGAGGGGTATAGTTTAGCAAAGCTGTTTTCAACAGATCAGAAAGATCGCGCAACACCCTGCTTCCAACATAAATAAAGTAGAGAACGTAGAGAAGGGCAAGCGGCCAGCCAAGCCATTTTCCCAATATTTTTCGAATAACCCCGGTTAAGGGCACATCGGGATGAAGTTGATGCAATTTGATATGCAGCCAGAGTAAAGCAAGGCCGCCAACCAACGCGGCCAATATGGCAATCCATGCATCCTGCTTAGCTTGAATTCCCAGACTGACGACGATGCTGCTGCCCAATTGTTGCAGCAGAATGAGAAAGATAAGCTGTGTGTGGGTACATTTATTCTTTGTCATGTTCTCTCCCTTTCTCCTATTTGAACTCATAAGGTTTTTTTCGCAAGCCCGAGTCTGTGATGGTGACAAAGATATCGAGGTTTACTTTCGCTTTGGTAAACAAATCGTCCCAATGGTTTTTCAGTTTGTTCCAAGATTGTGGGGAGGCGCGGTGGATGGCCTGACCAAATCCGAAAACATCGGTCTTGACCTGCTTGGCAGCATGAATCGCACTTTGGATGACTTCGCCAATCTTTTTGGCAGACTGTTTTCCCAGCATACTGAGGACTTTTGGATCTTCAAAATTGAGGGGGCAATCGGTTTCTTTTATATCGCCATTGGTCCGAACCGTAATATGAAAAGTGGGGGTTCCATGGACCATACTCGCTTCTACTTTTGTTTTGGAATAATTAATTTGAATCGCTACTTTACTGGGCTTGTTTTTACAATTAATGCTAAATGTTCCGTGTTTCATTTTGTCCAAGAGAAATATGGTCCCGATCGCGGCAGAGTTATTGATCCAACTCACAAGTTTATCCTTTTTAAACAATCCCATTTTTGAGATAGCAAGCAGAGGCGGCGAGGTTGATTGGAACGACTGCTGCTCGGTTGCTTTCTTTCCGTTATTGGATAATTCGACGCCGCTTAAAACTAAATCGATTCCTGGTGTTGATAAGATGCTAACAACGTCGTTTTCAGTGAGATTCAAGGCTTTACTCGGTGTCCCTTCTGTTATTAAAACTTTTTGAGCTAAGTTGTAAGCAGGGATCTGATCAAGCGGAGTGAGAGCGCTGATGACGTTTTCCGCTGTTGTCCCGCGGGCAATTAAAACTGGAACATTGATGCGCCCTTCCATAGAGCGTTCCTTTGCATCAAAGATTGAAGCAATTCCTTTGCGCGCCAAAGCTTCGCCGATCACGATGATTTGTGTATGAGAGAAGTTCATGTGTCGGCTGATCTTATTGGATGCATTTTGAATGGCTTCAATGATATTATTGCCCTCTCCTGTATAAACCGTGATAGGAGAACCTCCCTTTCCACCTCCGCCGATAGGCTGTTGAACTATATTATTAGGATTCATGACTTGAAATGTTAAGCGATAAGGATAGTGCCTGCCTTGGTCGTACCCGACCGCGGTCACAAAGGATAGCTCATTTAATTCAAAGTAATTCCAACATCCGGAGATCGGAAAGGTCAGGCACATGATCAGGCCCAGCTGGATGAGCCTTAGCTTTTTACCATTTAATCTCATCCTGATCCATCCTCTTCTTTGCTAGGTCGGCCATTGCGCAAACGGTATTTGGCTATCATGTTTTTCTTCAGCGGGTGAAGATCAGCCGGCCGTTTTCTGATCATCCATAGGGGAAGGCGAATAAAGGTGTCTCCCCATGCTTTTAGGTTGAGCGGTGAGAACGGCTCTAAATAAGGGACGCCGAAGGAACTTAGCGAATTCATGTGCGAGATCATCGCGACCAGCCCTAACGTAATGCCGAGCATCCCGAACGTAGCGGCCAGAATCATCATCACGAAGCGGATCAGCCGGGCCGTGATTGCCAGCTCATAGGAAGGATTGACGAAGCTGGCCAGTCCCGTGATCGCTACGACGATGACCATGGCTGGTGTAACTAAACCCGCAGATACAGCTGTTTGCCCCAGCACAATTGCTCCGACAATGGTGATCGCAGTACTTAATACCCGCGGAGCGCGAATTCCCGCTTCCCGTATCACTTCAAACATTAATTCCATTATTATCGCCTCAAACAGGGTGGGGATCGGTACATTTTCGCGCTGCGCCGACAGATTGATTAGGAGCGAAGTAGGTAACATCTGCGGATGATGCGTGATCAGGGCCACGTAGAGAGAGGGAAGAACCAACGATACAAAAAAAGAGACAAAGCGGACCAAACGAAGAAAACTGGCAATATCATATCGTTGGTAATAATCTTCGCTGGCCATAAAGAGATGTCTGAATGAAGAAGGAACGACCAGTGCGAAAGGGCTGTTATCTACCAGGATGGCGACACGCCCGTCCATCAAATTCCCACAAATATCATCGGGTCGCCCTGATGTAAGAACGGTCGGAAACGGAGTAAAGGTCTTTTCTTCAAGAAAACTTTCGATATAACCGGATTCCAACACACTGTCTATATCAATTTCTTTCAGTCGTTTCAGTACATCATTGACAATTTTGGGATTGGCGATCCCTTCTATATGCAAAACAAAAATCTTCGTGTGCGTAAAATGACCAAGATCCAGAGATTTCACTTTTAGATGAGGGCTGCGGATACGGCGGCGAATAAGGGATAGATTGACTTTTATCGATTCGGTAAAGCTGTCCAGAGGGCCGCGGATGACGGATTGTGCCGTCGGCTCTGAAATTGGCCGCGACTTCTCGCTCGCAGTGGAACAGGAAATAGCTTTTTTCCATCCGGTACCGACCAGCACCGCATTGCCGGATAAAATCGATTTGATGATTTTTTCCTTTGTCTCGAGAATGGCGATTTTTCCGATGCTCAAAGCGCGATTTTTGACCATATCAAATGACAGTGCTTCATCGTCGAATTCCTTCGGGAGCAACCCGGAGGCTAAGGTGAGGGATTTAATCACCCATTCATCGATTACTTTTTCGTCTACCAGACATTCTAAATAAATGATCCCGAATCGGGTTTCATTGTTATTCCCGGCGGAAAAAGTGCGGATTACGAAATCGGGGCTTTCGCTAAATTCTTGTTTGATGTAGCTAAAGAGTTGATCCAATGACGGATCAATCGGTTCGTTTTGGTTTTTCTTGGTGCCAGAGGCCGGTTGCCGGTTCCGGTATCGGGAAAAGAACATGGATTATCACCCAGCCTTTTACTATGATAAAAATAGTGTTTTTCATTTTTTATTTTGCTATTCCGGTTTATGGGAAATCAGGTATGTTGATTAATGATATACGGGATGTAGACGGGGGGGGATTTTTTAACGTCCATTGTCGTCTTCGCACAGAGCACAAGCACCAAACGCAGGGGAAAACGCGGGCAAATATTTGAGCGAACGCAAGTTTTGCCCGCCCCCGAAGTTTGGTGCAGAAGTGGTTTTCATTGCTTCCGCGCAATGCGACAAGAGACAGAGACCCAAAAATCCACTCCAAATCTTCCGGAATAATGCACATCAATACGCCTGTACATATGGAATTAACTGTCTAAAGTTTAGTTAATATAAAAACAGGGAATCAAACTAGGGCACTTCGGTTTCTGACTGGATGGAGTGCCGGTTTAAGTTAAAAAAAGGTAATCGGAGGGATACATATGGCAAAACACCTCGCTGATACAACCGTCCTGGCCAACGGTGTGAAAATGCCCTGGCTCGGTTTGGGGGTATGGAAAGTACAAGAAGGCTCCGAAGTGGAAAATGCGGTCAAAGAAGCGATTAAATTGGGTTATCGCAGCATTGATACCGCGGCGGCTTACCAAAATGAAGAAGGTGTGGGCAAGGCGATTAAAGAATCCGGTGTAAACCGCGAAGATTTATTTGTGACCACAAAAGTGTGGAACGCGGATCAAGGCTATGATTCCACCCTGCGGGCATTTGAAACGAGCCTGAATAAACTGGGACTGGAATATGTGGATCTGTACCTGGTGCATTGGCCGGTAAAGGGAAAATACAAAGAAACTTGGAAAGCGCTGGAGAAGTTGTATAAAGAAGGCCGCGTACGGGCCATCGGTGTCAGCAACTTCCAAGTGCATCATTTAAAAGATTTGCTTGCAGATTGTGAAGTAAAACCGATGGTAAACCAAGTGGAGTTTCATCCGTACTTGACGCAAAAAGAGCTGCGCGCCTTCTGCAAGGAAGAGCAGATTCAGCTGGAAGCCTGGAGCCCGCTGATGCAAGGGGAAGTGGTAAATGTGCCGGAAATAAAAGAGCTGGCTGAAAAATACGGGAAAACTCCGGCGCAAATCGTCTTGCGGTGGGATCTTCAGCACGGCGTCGTCACGATTCCAAAATCGGTCAAAGCACATCGGATTAAGGAAAATGCCGACGTGTTCGATTTTGAATTGTCAGCGGAAGACATGGCTAAACTGGACGCTCTCAACAAAGATCATCGCTTCGGACCCGACCCGGACAATTTCAATTTCTGAGTCCCGCTTAAAAACCCCGGTATTGTACCGGGGTTTTTACATGATTTCCATCCAGTAACCCTTTTGCCAGCACAACATGGCACTCCGGTTTTCCGGTGACAGGATCAGCGAGGTGCTGTTTCCTTTCGCCCGGATGTTGCAGCTGTGAATGCAAAATGGCTTTGTGGACAGCGAGATCAGGGTCAGGGTTTGTCCTTCGATAATTCCGTCGGGAAGGGCATTTGCTCCGGAATCTTCCATCCGTCCCGAAAAAGTCAAGGAAAGGCCGTTTCCTCTCAAAAATATGTCTTCATAGGTTAATGACCACCCGGATTTCAAGTCTGTCAAGGAACATTCCTGATCTGAACGGACGTGACCGAGCGACCCGGCCAGACCCTTTTTCACATCCGGTTTGGGTATTGCGCCGAAAAGTGTAAGGTTGGGAGAATCCGTGACGGTTAATCCGTCGATGGAGAAAAGGCGGTATCCTCCCACAGCGTTTCCCTCGATCAGATATTTCTCGATATGATGCACGGTCAGATCGCGGATCAGGAGATTTTTGCCGGTTCCATGCTGAATATACAGGGCAGAGAAACAATGGCTCAGGGTGACGTTTTGCAGGTGGATGCTGTCGGAGGGGGAGAGTTGTCTTGAGGGGCCGGTATGGGCGAGAATAATTCCTCGTCTCAGCCCTTCCCCGCGAATCCCCTCCAGTGTCATATCCACTCCGACGGGCAAAAGGCGGATGGCGCCGTTATCCTGACCGGGGGTATAGGAACCGCCTTCGCCGTAACGGGCGAGAAAGTTGGAGATTCGTCCGGAGACGGGGCATTTGAGCCAAACCCCGAAACCATAACCGGCCAAATCGGATGGATTTCGATCCCGATGCCATCGGCAATCCAAAATTTGGATGTTGTGATGGAAAAGAGAGAAAGGATCCGGGACGCCTTGGGATTCGGCGACGAATCCGGAGGAGCGGGACCGGATGGCTTGACATTGCCGGAAGGTGATATCGGAACACCATCCGTTGTGGGAGATCAGAAAGGAGACTCCTTGTCCCTCATAATCGGTGACGTTTTCGACCAAAGCATCGAATGTTCCTTCCAAATCAACCGAATGGCGCATCTTCCAGGTAATTCCGTCCCGGATGATCACATGGTTGTTTCCGCCGTAAAACTGGATTCCATACCCCTGTCCTGAGCCGATCTGTTGCGGATTGCGCAGGTGAAAGCGCTCCACCGTAACGTAAAGGCTGCGCCGCACCTGGATGCCCGATTCAACGCTGCGTTCCCCGTCCAGGCCGCTGACGCGAAAATTGCGCATATGTTTGGCCCAGATTCCAAAACCGCAGACGGCTCCTTCTTTCAAGCGATAGCGGAAGTTTTCGACAGTCACATGGTCCAGCGGTTCGATTTTTACCAGGTTTCGCCCGGTTCTGGATATGGTTTTGGGCAGGCGGACGAAATCTTTCAGCACGATTTCCGTATGTTTTTCCGCAGGTTGAACCGCCGCGATTTCATGGGTTTCTGCATTGACTTCTGCCTGATGGTCCGAGTGGCGGCAGGTATCGTCAACAAGGAGGATCATGTCGCCGGTCTGTAAATCACATGCGCTGCCTGCGATCATCACACTGCGGTCACCGCGTGCGGCCGGAGCAGCCAGAACGTAGCCGCACGGGCTTTCCTTCCCCGCATATTTCAAAAGATAGCGGGTGGATGTGTCGGTTGCTTCCAACAGCGCCACTCCTTCAAAGCGGAGGGATACGGCTTTGCCGATCTCAATTTCCTTCACGAAATAATGACCGTCGGGGATGATGAGCAAGCCACCGTCCGGAACAGCCTCGATTGCCCGGCGAAAGCGGGGGGTATCGTCGCTTTCCCCTTCGCATCGCGGAAACTGGTCCAGATGGCAGATCCGTCTGATTGAGTCTGCTTCCATATACTCACCCCTGTCTTGACAGTTATATAAGTATATTGGTGAAAAGAAGGGGTAATCCTCTCACGGAAAGCGATCGTGTCCCGTCGGTGATAAAAGTGAAGTGAAATCGGGAGGGGAGTGGAAATCACTTTAAGAAGCAGCGGGGAAAGATCCTGGGGAAGCGGGAAAAATTTCTCATCTGTGTTATGCCATAGCCGGCCGCATTTCAGCACGGCCAAAAGCAGACTTTGAAATTCCTGAGAAATAATTTGACCGTCTTATCCTCCTTGGCAGACGCTGTTTTTATTAAAAAAGAGGGATGATTACGATGAAAGCACTCAGCCGGATATTTCGTTTTCTTTCATTGCTCGGACGTTCTTTTGGGCATTCACGTTATGGACATTAATTTTTCATTTTGCGGCAAAAGGGATCAGGAAATATGAATCAAGGTAATTAGATAGAGGCTTTGACATAGCTTGCTCGGTCAACGCCCCTGACCGCGGCTCTGACTAGTGACAATAGATGTGCTAACAAATCCCTCTTTGCTCCAATCAATACATTGCGGCAGGAGGATGGTTAAACTCCGGCAGACTAATTGTCGGGGCTTTCTCATTTTATGCAATAGTCAGATAATATTAAAATTAATAGTAGACTTTTCTGGCAGTTGTTGTTTCTGCAATGGTTGGAATACCAGATTAACCATTGTTGAGGATTCAGGCGGGCTGTACGATGACGGTGCTCCAGCTTGCCAAAAGGGTATAGAGTGCTGAAAACTTCGACCGCTGACAATGCGAAGCGTTGGAATACAGGGCGAGGGAGAAAGCGATTTTAAGGATCAGAAGGGGAACGGGGATAATCCTAAAAGAGTGTGAAGAAAACCAAGGTTGGAGGTAGTATTATGGAGATGCTTAAAAAACAGAATGTTATCATTATTATGTCCGTACTTAATATTTTGAGTGGGCTTATGTTGCTTGGATCTTCAGTCTTCGTCTTATTCGGCGATGACATTTTCAAAGAAAGTGTGGCTGAAGCATCAAAAGCTTATGCGGCATTTTTCTGGGTTGCACTTTTTTATACAATAGTGACTCTGTATTATTCGCTCCCCAAACAAATAAAAGTATATACTAACGTATGTGGATGGATTTTTACCGTTTTGGGCCTTTTCTGTATATGGGTTGCCGTTCATGACTGGTCAAACGGCTTGGCAAATGGAGATGATCCTCTTACTGTTCTTTTTATTCCAGGATTTATCTTTATTTTCATAGGGTTATTGTGTCTAATATCCCGAATTGATCTGAAAGAGAGTAAGAGCGGGTAATTCTTTTCCCATCCTCTGCCGTCCGCTCTGCGGATTTTCCCGTCAGCTTCAGATTCTATCTCAAGGCGGGCAATCATGTTTGTCCGGTAATTGTATATTATCCTGTTTCTGGATTGGGAGAATACTTGAAATGAAAAGGTGAGGAAATGCTTGTGATACTTGAATTGAGTCAAAGAAAAGATTTGTTTGATGAAGCTGTCGGTGTATTTTGGAAACAATGGGGAAATAAACGAAACTACAAGTTTTATCAAGATTGTATGTTTCATTCGTGCCAGACTGAAGATGAAATCCCCAGATTTTACGTTGCGCTGCAGAACGAATCGATTATTGGCACATACGCGTTAATCCGAAACGATCTTAACAGTCGTCAAGATCTATACCCTTGGCTTGCTTGTCTATACGTCGATCAGGAGCACAGAGGGAAAAGAATGGGTTCCCGCCTTCTTGAACATGCCGTTCAAGAGACTTATAAAAAAGGATATGAGAAACTTTATTTAGCTACTGATCTGGAAGGTTATTATGAAAAATATGGGTGGACTCATATAACAGAAGCATATGGTATTCATGGCGGGTCAATAAAGGTATACGAAAAATCGACAAAGCAACATCGTAGCTTAACAAAATGACTTCAAGGCAAGTCTCTTTTCTGTTTTTTGACCAATTGAGAATAAAATCGCTCTACACCTGCCACTGCCCTTGAAAAGGAGGCTACCCAATTGCCTGGGTAGCCTGTTTGTTTCGGGGTGATTTGGTTCTGTGCGCAATTCTTTATTCGTATCGACAATCAATTTTATGTCAAGCTGATGAATATTACGAAAGAAAAAATTGGAATCAATATTTAATCTGACGTATGCCGGTTGCCGTCCAAATGGATCTGGAATTTCTGGATGCGAAAGGGTTATTCCGCTTATCTCCGTTTGAAACCGGATGTTTTGTCTGTATCTTGAGATAACTTCAACTGGATTTGCCATCAGAATTCTTAAGTTCAACGCGAACCTGGTTTCCAATAACATGTGCTTGGATGCGGCTGTAGGAAGGCCGTTTTTGTCTTTGCCACGACTCCCGCCAACTGATCAAGACGTTTGTATACCTCTGGTCTGTGGCGAGCAATCGATGATGACTTAAAGAGATCAATGCAAACCCTGCCTGACTGCTATAACCGATGAAACTCCCGTGCTCCGGATGGTTCGCAGTAGTCAGACCGTCGGGAGATATCGCCAGTAAGTACGCCCGAAGGTCATCGCCGACTTCTGGAAAAGGAGGAGTTGCCGGATTCAGATGGAGAAAGCGATTAACCCAATTGGAATCAAAGGATTTTTTCATCCATGATGAACTGACCCACCACGGATTCTCTCCTTCTCCCGCCCAATGAGCATGAATCGAAGCACCGAAAAACTTCTCCGGTGTTTTTTCAGTCATGGCAATGAAGGAGCCGGGAATCACATCATCTGCTTTAAGTTCACCGTTCACTTTTATCAACCGGACTACGACATTGGTGTCCGCTATCGGAAGCACTTGGAATGGAGATACGATCCAACCTCCTTCTTTCAATTGATGTTTCCACGCTTCCGGAAGTTGATCGGGGGTTGTCCAAGCCACAATACGATCATACGGGGCATCAGCTTCCCAGCCTTTTCGCCCATCCTGTGTTTCGAATTGCACATGATGTATATTTTGCTTTTTAAACATCTGACGAGCACGAGCAGTGAGTTCAGGTTCAACATCAACTGAGACAACCCTGCCATTGGAACCTGCAAGGGAGGCTAACAGAGCGGTACTATATCCCGAACCGGTTCCGATCTCCAACACTCGTTGCCCGTTTTGTACATCTAACAATTCAAGGCTGGCACGGATTGCATCATCAGATGAAATCTGTGGAATCAGGCTCCCGTCCTCCTTTCGTACAAACTTTTCACGGTTTACGCGCTCAAACGCTTCCGCAATCGTAGTCATTTTGTTCCTCCTCTCTGCCGGTCTGGATGAACCGATGATATGATCTTTTTCACGTTTCATTTTGAATTCCTCTATTTTTTGTCGGAATCACAAATATAAGAAGCGGGTCGTTGCTCTGCGATGTAGAAGAGGGAGGAGAGGGGGATTGCAGGATTTTTTTCCTTTGGTGAAATGGGAATGGGGGTGGAAAGGGCGGGATCAAACAGAGACTGCCGGCAGCCGCGTTTTTGCAAGAGAAAAGTAGCTAAGATGAAAATTGCGGTTTCTTAAATTGGATTTGATCACAGGGGTGGATGATGGAGAAGGGGTGATTGAATCATGCCGGGAGCCCGAAGAGGGAAATTGCCGAGAACATGAAACCGGCTTGCAAGGAAGCAGGGCGTGATCCTTTGGGGAAGAGCACGCCCTAATGCAAACGCGATCACATCGTTGATGTGGAAAACGGCTCGGTTAACCGGGATGCTTGCGCATAAATTCCAGGGCAAAACGGTTAATCAACAGTCGTCCAATGATTTTTTCTTTATTTCTTGATGATGGCCTTTTCCTGATTGACCAGCCGCGGCAATTCCCGGGCGTAATCTCCATGGGCGATTCCGTTTTCCGTAATGATGGCGGTGATATATTCGTAGGGAGTGACATCAAAGGCCGGGTTAAATACTTTGACCCCCTCCGGGGCAATGCGTTTACCGCCGAAATGGGTTACCTCCTCCGGATTGCGTTCCTCGATGGGGATCTCTTCTCCGGAAGGTGTTTTTAAATCGATGGTTGATGTCGGCGCGGCCACATAAAACGGAATATTTAAGGCCCGGGCTTGCAGCGCCAATCCGAATGTGCCGATCTTATTGGCCGTATCCCCGTTGGCGGCGACCCGGTCGCATCCGACGATCACTGCCGAAATCCCCTTTGTTCTCATCGTGTGGGCGGACATGTTGTCAGTGATCAGAGTTATGTCGATCCCCGCCTGAAGCAGTTCCCAGGTGGTCAGCCTTCCTCCTTGCAAAAGAGGACGTGTTTCGCAGGCATAAGCGGAAAGTTGTTTGCCGTATTCCTTTGCCAGGTGCAGCGGGGCAAGTGCCGTACCGTATCGTGCGGTGGCGATGGCTCCGGCATTGCAGATGGTCAGAATGGTATCGCCATCCTTTAGCAACTCCAGCGCATGTTCGCCGATTTTGCGGCAAACCGCTTCATCTTCCTGTTGGATTTGCATGGCTTCGTTTTCGATGGCCTGAACCGCCTCGGGTACGGATGAAGCCTTTTTCGCTGCTGCCGTGACCCTCTCCAGCGCCCAGAACAAATTGACGGCAGTGGGACGGGAGCTGGCCAGAAAGCGGTGCTCCTGCTCCAGTTTGACCAGGAAATCGGAAAAGTTGAGGCCGGGGAAGCGGTTGGCCCATACCGCCAGCCCGAAGGCGGCCGCCATCCCGATCGCCGGCGCCCCGCGCACTTTCAGGGCATGAATGCATTCCCACACCTCTTTTGTTGTCGTGCAGCGGATAAAATGCTGTTGCTGTGGGAGAAGGGTTTGATCGAGAATGAGAACATGATCCCGCCTGTATTCGACAGATAAAACCGTTGTCATCAGATTCCTCCTTTCAGCGCGGCGATGAACGATTCAACATCGGGGAGCTGATTGCGCCGTTTGATTAAAGAGGAGCCGAGGCGCAGCGCACGCCGTTTCAATTCAATTTGGACACCCTGGTCTTCAATCGAGTCCAGATCAGCGACATGGGCCAGCCCGATGGTGCGCCGAATGATCTCACATCCGGCAAAGCCGATGGCATCTGTCCATGTTTGCTGCAAAAAGTCGTTGAGCGTCCCCGGGACTTTGGTATAGGTTTCCGTTCCTTTGTTTTTCCACAGTTCACCGAATTGTTCGGCGAAATGGTGCCAGGTATCGCGGATCACGCTGAACAGCCATTCCTGGTAATCAGACCGGGAGCCCGGCTCTTTTGTGTGATAATTGTGCGAAAGGGCGCTCAGGGCGAGGTTGGCAAAAAAGTGCCCATGATCAAAGCCGGCCGGACCGTAATAGGCAAATTCAGGATCAATCATCTTCGTTGACTCACCGGTGACGAAAATGCTGCCCGAATGCAGATCGCCATGAACTAGTACTTCTGCCCGGGTGAGGAAGGCGAATTTCAGTTGGGCCACTTCCCGTTTCAGTTCCTGATCTTCCCACAGCGCTTCAGCATCCGGTCTCAGCTCATCGGGGAAATCGTTGGTTTCATGATCGAAAAACGGGTCGGTGAACACGAGGTCCTCCGTGATTTTGCACAAATCCGGGTTGATAAAGGATTGAACCAGTGCTTTTTTTGCAAAGGGATGCAGATAGAAATCACTTGTATGAAAAAGGGTTTGTGCCAGGAAGGTGCCGACGTGTTCGGCCAATTTCGGATATTGATTGCCCGCGATCAGCCCTTTACGCAGAATGGTGTGATCCGACAAATCCTCCATTACCGTAACGGCCAGTTCGGCATTGCTGTACAGCACTTTCGGCACCAAATCAGGTACAAACTCTGCCGCTTTTTTGAGCGCTTCGCTTTCGATGCGGGCCCGGTCGAGAGAGAGAGGCCAGCTCTCGCCGACAACTTTTGCATAGGGAAGCGCTTGCTTGACGATCAGCGACTTTCCGCTGGCCGGTTCAGTCAGATGAAAAACAAGATTTAAATTTCCATCCCCGATTTCTTTTACTCTCAATTCTCCTTCACCGGTGAAAAATCGCAAGGGTTCGATGATTTTGACGACAGTTTCTTCCGTCAGGGTTTGATAGCCGGTTGTTGCCGGTGCGCTCATCATGAATCAGCTCCTGTCACTCGGGTTTCCGATGGGGCAATAAAAAAGAGCCCCTTTTGTTTAAGAGGCTCGGAATTTTCACTCCAAGCCTCTCATCTTGCAAAAACGCGTAAGGGCGTTTCGCTGGAATTAGCACCGTGCCTTGCGCGGTTTCCCGCGGCCCCAGACTGCGTGCTGGTGCCCCATCTCACGATGGCATTACGGTCGGTTGCTGGGCTTCATCGGGCCAAATCCCTCCACCTGCTCTTGATAAGAGACTTTTATGTTATGAAATTTTTGTATCCGCATGGAATTCGGTTGATTCGTAATCGAATAATACACGCTCTGCCGGTGAATGTCAATCCGTAAATGATGAGCCTGCCGACAAATTCTGACTGTCACTCTTTCGTATACAATTCCGGACGACGATCGCTGAAAATCGGGATGCGCGAGCGGACCTCCGCCACTTGCTCGGGATCGATTTCCGCATACAGGATCGTTTCTTCGCTTCCCGCTTCGGCGATGATCTTGCCCCATGGGTCGATCACGAGCGAATGGCCAGCAAAAACATTGTTCGGGTCGCTTCCGGCACGGTTGCAGGCGATCACAAACCATTGATTTTCGATGGCGCGGGTGAGCAGCAGTTGCCGCCAGTGATCCAGGCGCGCCTGTGGCCATTCGGCCGGCACAAAGAGCAGTTCAGCTCCGCTTAAGGCCGCTGTTCTCGTCCATTCGGGGAAGCGGATATCGTAACAGATCACGCCAGCACAAGGAAGATCGCCGAGGGTAAATAGTCCCGGCCGGCTTCCCGCCTGCAGATAGCGATCTTCTTCCATCAGGCCGAACAGGTGTGCCTTGCTGTATTCACCGGCTTGGATGCCTTGTTTGTCAAAGGCGTACAGGGTATTGTAAAAGCCGGAAGCGGTTTTTTTGGCGACCGAGCCGGCGACGATGTGAACCTGGTGTTTTTTGGAGAGATCCTGTAGCAGCGTTTTCGTTTCCGTGCCGTCAGGATCGGCGATTTCATCGAGGCGGGACAGGTCGTACCCCGTATTCCACAGTTCGGGAAGAACGATGATATCGGCTTTATGCGAGGCGGCTTCACCGATTTTTTGAATCACTTTCTGCCGGTTCGCTTCGGGATTTCCAAAAGAAATATCCATCTGAATCAAAGCGAGTTGAAGACGCATAAGGTTTCCCCCAAAAATGTTTTGACAGATTTTAATCAAACATATACCATAACTCTATTGAATTTCAAGAACATTTGCGAGAGATTGGAAGTGAGGCAGTTGAAGCAATTTGAAGTCTCTGATGCGCTCAAGCGTTTGCCGCAACAATTTTTCGCCAAATTGACCGGGAAAGCGAGGGCTTTTGTTGCGGCCGGTCATGATGTGATCAATCTGGGGCAGGGAAATCCCGATCTCCCCACACCTCCCCATATCGTCGAAGCGCTGAAACGCGCGGCGGACAATCCTGAATATCATAAATATTCTCCTTTCCGCGGCTATGATTTTCTCAAAGAAGCGGTGGCCGCTTTTTACAAACGGGAATACGGCGTCGATCTCGACCCGGTGAAGGAAGTGGCCGTTCTGTTCGGCGGCAAAGCGGGTCTGGTCGAAATCAGCCAATGCGTGCTCAATCCCGGAGATGTGGCGCTGGTACCTGATCCCGGTTATCCCGATTATTGGTCCGGGATTGCGATGGCCGGGGCGGAGATGGCCAAAATGCCACTGATCGCGGAACATGATTTTCTGCCCGATTACGCGTTCATCCCCGAAGAAACGCTGAACCGGGCCAAGCTGCTTTTTCTCAATTATCCCAATAACCCGACTGGCGCTTCGGCCACACCCGAATTTTTTCAGGAAACGGTTCGTCTGGCGGAGAAGCACGGCATTTGTGTGGTTCACGATTTCGCTTATGCGGCGATCGGTTTTGACGGCGTAAAGCCGCCGAGCTTTTTAAGCATTCCGGGTGCAAAAGAGGTGGGCATTGAGATATACACCTTGAGCAAAACGTATAACATGGCCGGATGGCGGGTTGGGTTTGCCGTGGGAAATGCCCAAGTGATCGAAGCGATCAACCTCATTCAGGATCATTTTTATTGCAGTCTGTTCGGCGCCGTTCAGGAAGCGGCGAAAGCTGCTCTCTTGGGGCCGCAAACTTGTGTGAGCGAGCTGGCATCCACCTATGAACGGCGGCGAAATGCCTTTATCGGACGGCTGCGGGAAAACGGCTGGGAGGTGAAAGCGCCGAGCGGTTCCTTCTTCTGCTGGTTGCCGGTGCCGAATGGCCTTTCCTCCGAACAGTTTGCCGACAGCTTGTTGAATGAAGCCCATGTGGTGGTGGCTCCGGGGATCGGCTTTGGTGAGCACGGGGAAGGATACGTGCGAATCGGGCTCCTGGCGCCGGAAGAGCGTTTGATCGAAGCGGCAGATCGGATTGCCAAGTTGTCTTTGTTTGAAAAGAGATTGACAGCCAAAGAATAACCTGTCATAATATAAAGCAAAAATGAAAATTGGAACGGAATTTTTTATTTTCTCTTATCAAGAGCCGGTGGAGGGACAAGCCCGATGAAACCCAGCAACCGACCGTAATGCCATCGTGAGATGGGGCACCAGCATACGTCTGGGGCCGCGGGAAAACCGCGCAAGGCACGGTGCTAATTCTTGCCAGCGTAAGCTGAAAGATGAGAGGAAGGGCGGTACCGTAATGAAAAAGCCTCTTCCTCCGCGGGAGAGGTTTTTTTATTTGGTCCCGGTGTAGGAGCGATTTTGCAAGGTTCTTTTGCAGCCGGGAACCGCCATAGGATGATATTTGGAGCAGGATTTATTCACATAGAAGTTGTCCGTTTGCGAACGTTCCAAAAATTTTTGCGCAGGAGATGAAAAGAGTGAGTCAAATCATTGCGACCTATCTCGTTCACGACCGCAAAGGGGAGTGGGAGAAAAAAGCGGAAGGCATTGCCCTTGGGCTGACGGTCGGCTCGTGGACCAACTTGCCGCAAATCGAGCAAGAGCAGTTAAAACGGCACAAGGGTAATGTGATTGGGATTACGGAGCTGCCGGAAGAGGAACGGGTGAACGGTTATTTTGGCGAAAGCCGGAAGCGCGCCCTGCTCAAAATCGCCTATCCAGCGGCCAATTTCAGTCCGGATCTGCCAGCGATTCTGACGACGGTATTTGGAAAATTGTCGCTGGACGGAGAAGTCAAACTAATTGACCTCGATTTTTCTGAAGAGCTGCTTCAGGCATTTCCCGGACCGAAGTACGGGGTTGAAGGAATCAGGGAAAGGCTCGGCGTTTATGGCCGGCCGCTGACGATGAGCATCTTTAAAGCCGTCATCGGCCGCGATCTGGATTATTTCCAAAACCAGCTCCGGGAGCAGGCTCTTGGCGGCGTCGATCTGGTCAAAGATGATGAAATTCTCTTTGACAATTCCCTTACCCCGTTTGAAAAGCGAATTGAAACAGCTGTGAGGGTATTGCTGGATACGGAAGAGGAAACGGGCGAAAAAACGCTGTACGCGGTCAATCTGACCGGCCGCACGTACGAATTGAAAGAGAAAGCCAGGCGCGCCGTTGAATTGGGAGCCAGTGCGCTGTTGTTCAACGTCTTTGCTTATGGTCTCGATGTATTGCAAGCACTGGCGGAAGATCCGCAGATCACGGTTCCGATCATGGCGCACCCCGCTGTATCCGGCGCATTGACCCCGTCGGAGTTTTACGGTTTTGAACATGCTCTGTTAATGGGCAAATTGCTCCGTCTGGCCGGTGCCGATCTCGTGCTGTTTCCGTCTCCTTACGGAAGCGTCGCGCTGCCGAAGGAAAAAGCCCTTGGGATTGCGAGTGAATTAACTGGCAACTGGGAAGGAGTGAAAAAAGCCTTTCCCGTACCGTCAGCGGGTATCCATCCGGGAATGGTCCCGGCGCTCATCCAGGATTTTGGCATCGACAGCGTGATCAATGCCGGAGGCGGTGTCCACGGGCATCCGGGCGGTGCAGAGGCGGGCGGAAAAGCTTTTCGCCAGGCGGTGGACGCTGTTTTGAACGGTAAAACCCTGGAGAAAGCCGCGAAAACGGAGACGGAACTGGCACAGGCGCTGGAATTGTGGGGGAATGTGGTGAAAAAATGAAGAAACCGGTTATTTTCTGTGATTTTGACGGAACCGTCACCGAGACGGATAACATTATCGCGATCATGAAGCAATTTGCCCCGCCTGGCTGGGAGCAAATCAAAGATGATGTGCTCAGCAAACGGGTCTCGATCCGGCAGGGAGTGGGAGAGATGTTTGCCCTCCTCCCCTCCGGCCTCAAGCAGGAGATCATCTCCTTTGTGCAGCGAACAGCAAGGATTCGCGCAGGATTCCAGGAGTTCGTCGATTATACCCGCGAGCGGGGGATCCCTCTCTTTATCGTCAGCGGCGGGATCGACTTTTTCGTTTATCCCATGCTCGAAGGGTTGGTGGAAAAGGAGCAGATCTACTGCAACGGCAGCGATTTTTCCGGCGAAACGATTCAAATCCGCTGGCCCCATCCCTGTGATGACACCTGCCATAATGATTGCGGCCTCTGCAAACCGGCGATTCTCAAAAAGTTTGCCGGTGACCGGTATCAGCGGATCGTGATCGGGGATTCGATCACGGATCTGGAAGCTGCGAAAATGGCCGATCACGTATTTGCCCGGGATTTTTTGCAGGAGAAATGTGAAGAGGAAGGGTTGGCTTATACGCCGTTTGCCTCTTTTTTTGATATTCGTGACGCCCTGGCCGGAAAGGAGGTAATCGCGTGAGCAACTTGCTGAAGCGATGGAACGAGCTGGCCGAGATCAAAGATGAGCTGGCGGCAAGGGACTGGTTTCCGGGAACCAGCGGCAATCTCTCCATCAAGGTGAGCGATTCTCCGTTTTCCTGCCTGGTTACGGCCAGCGGAAAAGATAAGCGCAAGCGCACCGACGAAGACTTTTTGCTGGTCGGCGCAGATGGAACCCCGTTGGAAGAGACCCCGCTGAAACCGTCGGCCGAAACGGGGATTCATCTGGAAATTTACCGGTTGACCGATGCCGGTTGCATCCTGCATGTTCATACGGTGGATAACAATGTGATCTCCGCGTTGTATGCGGAACAAGGAGAAATCACCTTTCGCGGGCAGGAGCTGATCAAAGCGTTTGGCATCTGGGAAGAAGACGGTGAGCTGACGGTGCCGATTGTGGAAAATCACGCAGATCTGAAGCGATTGGCCAAAGAGGTCGGGCGTGTTATCACACCGCAGACAAAAGCAGTGCTGATTCGCAATCACGGCATTACTGTCTGGGGTGAAAATGGATTTGCCGCCAAAAAGCATTTGGAGGCTTTGGAATTTTTGTTTTCATATCAGTTGAAAATGGCTATTTTGGGCAGATTGTCGTCTGATCCGGAGTTTATGAAAACCATTCATGCATAGGGGGAAACATCATGGCAGAATTGCGCTTCCACGACAATAACGAACGCCTGTCTGATCCGGCAGAAGTGAGCCGCTATTTGAACGGGCAAGGAGTGATTTACGAACGTTGGGACATTTCCAAATTGCCCGCCCACCTCAGTGAAAAATATAACCTCTCCGATGAGGAAAAAGCGGAGATCATTCAAACTTTCCGCGCGGAGATAGACGAGTTGTCCAAGCGGCGCGGTTACATCACCGAAGATATCGTGGCCTTGTCCCCGGAAACGCCAAACTTGGAACAACTCCTGCAAAATTTCAAGAAAGAACACCATCATCCCGACGATGAAGTTCGCTTCATTGTCAGCGGACATGGCATTTTTGCCATCCAGGGACCAAATGGCCGTTATTTTGATGTGGAGCTGGAGCCGGGCGATCTCATTTCCGTTCCCGAGGGTTACCGCCATTACTTTACCTTGATGGAGGACAGGAAAGTGGTGGCTGTCCGGATTTTCAAAACGAAAGAAGGATGGGTGCCGATTTACGAGAAAGAGTAAAAACACCCGTGTTTGATCAGAGAAAAAAACCCGTATTTCACAGGCAGATTAGCCAAGAAGTACGGGTTTTCGACATGGATTAAATGGGAATGGCGGAACCGAAGATCTCGTAGTGCATATCGGTATCTTTTACGCCCAATTGGCCGAGGAGCGATTTGACCACTTTCATGAAGGGAACGGGACCGCAGAAGTAGAAATCGGCTTCCGGTGAAGGAATCAGCGATCTCAGCCAGTCCAGATCAAGATAGCCTTCCTTGTCAAAGTTTTTCAGGCGGCGGTCCTCATCGCTCGGCTGCTCATAGCAGACAAAATAGCGGATGTTGTCATGTTGCTCGGCCAGATTTCGCAAATGGTCTTTCATTGCATGAACCCGGCTGTTCAGGGCGGCATGAATAAAGGTGACCGGGACGTCGTGTCTGCGCTCTGCCAGGGTGTTCAGCATGCTGACCAGCGGAGTGAGGCCGACGCCGCCGCTGATGAGAACCACCGGGCGGTTTTCTTTTTCCTGCAAAACAAAGTCTCCGGCCGGAGCGCTGATCATGAGAGAATCCCCTTCAAGGATCCGGTTGTGCAAAAAGGTGGAAACAATGCCGGCGGGAAACTGATCATTTCCGTCTTCCCGTTTCACACTGATCCGGTAATAAGGTTTGCTTGGAGAATCAGATAAACTGTACTGGCGAATATGCGTGATCTTTTCTCCCGGGATGTCCATTTTCACGCTGATATACTGTCCGGGTTGAAAGGAGCAGATGGCTTTCCCGTCCTTGGGCACAAGATAAAAAGAAGTGATCACATCGCTCTCTTTTTCTTTTTTGTCGATCACAAACTCGCGGAAGCCGGTCCAACCTCCGGGCTGCTGCAGAAGTTCTTCCGCTAGTTGAGTCTCAATCCGAATAAACTGATCAGCCAAAAAGCTGTAGACTTCAGCCCAGGCATTGAGAATTTCCGGTGTCGCCTTTTCTCCCAAAACTTCTTTAATCGCCGCGAGCAGATTTTCACCGACAATCGGGTATTGTTCCGGTTTTACATCAAGACTGCGATGCTTATGGGCGATGCGGGTGATCGCCGGGGCAATCGCTTCAAGGTTTTGCAAATGCATGGCGGCACTCATGACCATTTCCGCCAGCGCTTTTTGCTGTTGTTTTTGTTTTTGATGGGTCTGATTAAAGAGATTCAGTAGTTCCGGATGGTTACTGAATAATTTTTGGTAAAAAACGGTGGTGATTTTTTCACCGTGTTGTTTCAAAAACGGAACGCTTTCCATGACAAGACGCATGGAGGCCGGATTTAGCGTTGTCAGTTGGGCCATACTCCATTCACTCCTGTTGTTTTAGTGTAATTTTATTATGAATTTAAGAATGAAGAGGGTGCTGTGATTTCAATCACATCGAATTTGGCAAATAAGTGAACGGGAAGGAGATGGCACGGTTGTGTTTGCGGAAAAATTCGGACTTTTCCGATAGAGGAGCTATTTTGTTTGGGGAATGGACGGGTCGGCCGGTTACGGATTCCGTCGTCCGCAGAAAGATCGACTGTTCCCGATCAGTAATTGATGTGAATCGAAGGGGGGCAACGGAGCGGTGCCTGGCTCGTGCCTTTAAGGCAAAGGCACATAAAAAGGTACGGGAAAGAAAATACCCATACCCCAAAAATGGTTAAATATTTCGTATTTGGGTTTGTTCCTTGTCAGCAAAACCTCCCCAGGGAAGAGGGTGTTTTTTTTCGCCGACAAAGAGCCGATGGTCCAGTTTGACATGGTGCAGTTTGTGCAAGCAATCCCAGCAAACCAGGATATTTTCCCCTTCATATTGCATAAACGCTTCATATTTGGCCGCTTTTTCATGGCAGTGTTCACACAGATAGCCTCTCGTTTTTTTCATGCTTCTTTCCTCCTTTACCCAATGTTTGTTTTCCAGTGATCAAATAAGGATCGAACTTGACGGGGCTTGTTCTCCTCAGATCAAAATCCTGAAAACAACGGTCAATTTATTAATATTTTCTTCATTCCCTTTCTTCTGTTTTCCGAAACCTTTTTTCTTCAAGTCAGGTAAACAAGTGTTGAACGGGATCTGTGATAAGATAATATTAAACTACCGATTTTTATTTTTGGCAACCCAGCAGAGGAGTGGCTTTAATATGAAAAAACGAATCGAGAAAATTTCAGCATGGCTGAAACGGCAAAACGCTGACTTGGCTTTTATTCATTCACCACACAGCGTTTTTTATTTGAGCGGGTTCATGTGTAATCCGCATGAACGCCTGATGGGGATCTTCGTTTTTCCGGAAGCGAACCCGCTGCTCGTTTGTCCCCGGCTGGAGGAAGAAAATGCCCGTCAGTCAGGATGGGCGCATCAGATTCTCGCTTATGATGATGCGGAAAATCCGTGGGAAAGAATCCGGGAGCAATTGGTGAGATGTTCGGTCGGGGAAGGGGCAGTCGTCGCGGTGGAAAAAGATCATCTTTCCGTTGCCCGGGCGGAACAATTGCAGCAAGTGATTCCGCGGATGGAGCTCTGTCCGGTTGATGAATACTTAAATGAATTGCGCGTCCTGAAAGATGAAACGGAGATTGCCATTTTGCAGAAAGCTGCCAAATTGGCCGATGAAGCGGTTGCGGTCGGAATCGACGCCTTGAAGCCGGGCATTACCGAGATGGAAGTGGTGGCAGAAATCGAATTGGCCATGAAGAAAAAAGGGGTACAGGCGATGTCTTTTGCCACGACGGTTCTGTTTGGGGAAAAATCAGCCCTGCCACATGGAACTCCGGGTTTGCGTCCCTTAAAAAGAGGTGAGCTCGTTCTGTTCGATCTGGGGGTTGTTGTCGACGGCTACTGTTCCGACATTACCCGCACTGTCGCCTTCGGGCCGATCGATGAAAAACAGAAGGAGATCTACCATACTGTATTGGAAGCGGAAACGGCTGCCATCGCCGCGTGCAAACCGGGAGTCCGGCTTGGCGATCTGGATTTGGTTGCGCGCAGGGTGATTGAGGAAGCGGGGTATGGCCAGTATTTTACCCATCGCCTCGGTCACGGTCTGGGAATCGATGTGCATGAGTTTCCCTCGATTCATCAGGCCAATGATCAAGTCCTGCAGGCCGGAATGGTCTTTACCATCGAGCCGGGGATTTATTTGCCGGGTTCAGGCGGCGTTCGCATTGAAGATGATGTGGTGATTACCGAAGAGGGCTGTCAGGTATTGACCCATTATCCGAAAGAACTGATCCAATTGTAATCCCAAACGCGGAAGGTGGTGCTGCGAAGGAAGAAGCACTGCCTCCCGCGTTTTGTTTCCCAAACCGTCACTCGCTTTTCAACGGTTGTTCACCTGAAAATTGCTTTTTCAGGTTAAAATAAAAACAGATCCTTTGATCATAAAACGACAAAAATTACATAGACGAGGAAGTGAGAGCGTGCCACGCCATCATTTTCACTTGAAGGCAACATGGAAGGGAGGCCGGAATGGTACCGGAACGATTGCCGCCGGCAATTTGCAACAACAAATCTCGATCCCCAAGGAGATGGACGGCCCGGGGGTGGGAACCAACCCGGATGAAATGCTCATCGGGGCTGCGGCGACTTGCTATCTGATCACCCTGGCAGCCATCATCGAGCGCAAACAGTTGCCGGTGACCAAACTCTCCCTGGAAACGGAGGGCATTGTCAAAGTCGAGAACAAGTTTACTTTTGAAAAAATTATTCACCGCCCGCATTTATTGGTGAAGAAAGAAGCGACAGAAAAAGAATGGGAAATGATCCGCCACGCCACGGAGATGGCCGAGCGCTCCTGCATGATTTCCAACGCGCTTCGGGGAAATGTGGAACTTGCTGTGGAAGCGGAATTCGAAACTTGCGAATAATTTTTCGGATATGAATGGGCATTGGGCTCCGGCTGATGCCTGTTTTTATTACAGGGAGTGGACTTATGCTGCATACGGTTCTGCATTATTTACAGAGTTTCGGTGTCTGGGGATTATTCGGTTCCACGGCGATTGAAGCGACTTCCGTTCCGTTCCCGGGCGCTTTGTTTCTCTTGATTTATGGATATCTGATGCCGATCGGCACGTGGCAGCTGGTGTTGCTCAGTGCGGTAAACAGCCTGATTTATACACTGTTTTCCTTGATTCCTTATTATATCGGCATGAAGATCGGGAAATTGTCAAAAAAGAAATTGGATCCCCAAAAAATTGAAAAGGCGCAACACTGGTTTCAAAAATACGGAGATTGGAGCATCGCTTTATCGCGACCCACCGGCTTTGGAAATTATATGTCCTACATCTGCGGATTGAGCAATATTTCGATTTGTCGTTATCTCGTGTTCACCTTCATCGGAGTTTTTCCTTGGAATACATTACTTTTGTTTATCGGCCGTCAGGGGAACCTGGAAACGATCCAGAAATTTCTCCAGCTGCTGAAACAAGGAGGAACAATTGCCTTGATCGTCTTTGTTTTGGCATGCAGTGGCTGGATTTTCGCCAAGAAGATCCGGATGGGAAAGGGAGAGTCATCCCCTTATTGACGGGGAGAATACAAGCTGGCGGAGCCGGTCTGAGAATATGAGAGGTAAAGGGAATCCCATTGCCCGGAGAAGGGGGCAATGGGATTTGTAGTGTTGAAGCACTGATGCCCGGTTTGCAGTCAGGACGAAAGAGTTCACCCGGATCAACGGAACTGATCATCGGCCGATTCCCATCCCATTGCCTGCTTTCTTGCTGTTGCCCGGTATTCCGGGTAAAATCGGAAATGATAATATGGAGTGGAGGCAATGAGATGAAAGAACGTTACGTACTGAAACGAATTGGCGAACCTTTGGAAGATAAGGGGTACAATGTGGTGGACAGCGAAGCGGACGAGGTGATCGCATGGTTTCAATATCTGGCCGACGCAGATCTTTTTATCGCGGTTCTGCAAGAAAAAGAGCGGCAGGAACAAGAAAAAGCGAAACAGTAACGGGGCGCATTTTGATTCTGGGCTGACACAAGCGGTTTTGTCTTGCTTTTACAACGGAGTAAAGCCTATGATATAGTAACGACGAGTTTGATCATGGACGGTGTAGCCTGTGTTTCGATCCCTGATACCCGATTTGTATGCCAATTCGATTTACCATATCGATTTGGATGAGTTAAAGGCGCGTGGGATCAAAGCGGTCATTGTCGATTTGGACAATACGCTGGTGGAATCAAACCGCCCTGATGCCACGCCGAAATTGGTAACATGGTTGAATGAAGTGCGAAAACTCGGATTCAAGGTGATGATTGTATCCAACAACAACAAGACGCGCGTGTCCCGGTTCGCGATTCCCTTAAAGGTTCCTTACATCCATGCGGCCCGAAAACCGTTGTCCCTCTCTTTTCTCAAAGCGATGAGGATGTTGGGGGTTTCCAAGGAGGAAACGGTTGTGATCGGGGATCAGCTGTTGACCGATGTGCTTGGCGGAAACCGCGTCGGGCTTTATACGATTTTGGTGGTGCCCGTTTCCGAAGTGGAAGGATTCTTCACCAGGCTGAACCGGCGGGTGGAACGCTTCGTATTCCGCTGGATGGAAAGAAAAGGGCTGTTGAACTGGGATCAGACTTGAGACAAGCGGACAGAAGGCTGAAAGGAAGGTTTGTGACATCATTGAGCAAAGTTAAAGCAGTTCGTTGTGAGGGGTGCGGCGTCCCCGTGCAGACGGAGTCCCCCGAACAAAAAGGATATATACCGGAAAAAGCGTTGGAACGCGAAGTGATTCTGTGCCAGCGCTGTTTTCGCATCCGGCATTACGGGGATTTGGGTGCGGTGGAACAAGATCCGGAGGCCTATTTGCGGGTACTGGATGAGATTGCCGCGACAGACAGCCTGGTGGTGCTGGTCGTAGACCTGTTTGATTTTGCCGGGAGCTGGATTCCGGGATTCAGCCGGCGGATCGGAAAAAATCCCGTTTTGCTCGTCGCCAACAAAGTGGATCTGTTTCCCAAAACAGCCAATTGGAAGCGGCTGCGCGACTGGGTCTCCGCTTCGGCCAGGGAGATGGGTGTCCACCCGGTCGATACCCTCCTGTGCAGCAGTGCCAAAGGCTTGAAAATTCCCGATGTAATGCAGGCGATGGAGCGTTATCGGGAGGGAAGGGATATCTATATTGTCGGCACCACCAACGTGGGTAAATCGACCTTGATCAACCGGCTGCTCAGGGAAGCGGGCGGAACGGAAGAGGAGATGATTACCACCTCACCTTATCCGGGAACCACTTTGGACACGATTCGTATCCCGCTTGAAGATGGCAAGGAGATCATTGATACGCCGGGAATCGTTCGCAAGGACCGCATCAGTGAATGGGTTGACCCAAAAGAACTGAAGATCGTCGTGCCGAACGCGGTGCTGAGGCCGAAGGTATACCAGTTAAACGACGGGCAGACCCTGTTCTTCGGCGGACTGGCCCGGTTGGATTATGTGCAGGGGACAAGGCAGCCGTTTGTCACTTATATGTCAAACCGCCTGTATGTGCACCGGACTAAACTGGCGCAAGCGGATGAAATTTGGCAAAAACACAGGGGGGAACTGCTCGCTCCGCCAAAAGACCCGGCTGCGATTCCGCCGCTGACCAAACATGTGATCACCCTGTCCGGGAAGGAGAAAGAAGATATTGTGATCGCCGGATTGGGATGGGTGGCGTGCGGAAAAGAAAAAGCGCGGGTGGAACTCTGGGTGCCGGAAGGGATTCAGGTGAGTACACGAGCGGCTATCATTTAGCATTGCGCCCGTCAATGGGGCGCTCTTTTATTAGGGAGGGGAAAGGGATGCAAAAACAAAAAAAGGCTGGCCGGATTGTGGCAATGGGGTTGATCGGGGACCCGGTCGCCCATTCCAAGTCGCCGGAGATGATGAACGCGGCGTTTGAGCAGCTCGGATTGCCTTATGTATACCAGGCTTTCCGGGTTGCCCCGGCCGAGCTGGAAGAAGCGGTAAACCGGTTAAAAGCACAGGATTTGATCGGATTTAATGTAACGATACCGCACAAGGTGGCGATCATGGATTTGCTGGATGATTTGGATCAGACCGCTGCCGAGATCGGAGCCGTCAATACGGTCGTGCGGCGAGAAGGAAAGTGGATCGGCACCAATACCGACGGTCCCGGTTATTTGCGTTCGCTCATCGAGGAGTGGAATCCCGCTTTTTCTGAACTGTCGGCTGTGATTCTGGGGGCGGGAGGAGCTGCGCGGGCGGTCGGTTATACACTGGCGACAGCAGGTGTGCCGAAAATCACCGTTGCCAATCGCACCCTGGACAAAGCGGAGGCGCTGGCGGCCCATTTGTCGCAGTGGACCAAAACCGAAGCCGTCCTGCTGGCAGATAGCCGGGCAGAAGTGGAGAAAGCACAGCTGGTGGTCAATACCACTTCGGTCGGAATGCATCCCCATACGGAAGAAAGCCCGGTTCCTTGCGACTGGCTCCGGCAGGGGCAAATTGTCAGCGATCTGGTCTATCATCCAAAAGAAACGCTTTTGTTGCGACAAGCGAAGGGAAAAGGAGCGCGCATCCATACTGGATTGGGCATGCTGGTTCATCAGGCGGCGCTCGCTTTGGAAATGTGGTTGCAGAAAAAAGCGCCGGTTTCCCTGATGAAAGAGGTTTTGGAAGCGTCATTAACAGGAACAAAGGTAAAGAAAGAGTGAATTGGACATGAGGGTAGGCATTTTTGGCGGCACCTTTGATCCCATCCACATGGGGCACCTGTTGCTTGCCCAGCAGGCAATGGAAACGGCATCTCTGGAACAAGTCTGGTTTATTCCGGCCGGGGAACCGCCGCATAAGCAGGAAAATGAAATCACTCCGGCCCAACACCGGCTGCAAATGGTCAGATTGGCAGTCGAAGGCAATCCCCGATTTCTGGTGAATGAGATGGAATTAAAAAGGGAAGGTCCTTCCTATACCGTTGATACCATTCAGATATTAAAGGAATCGACGCCCGAACATGATTTTTTTCTGCTGGTGGGGGCTGATACGGTGAAAGATCTTCCTCATTGGTATAAAATAAAGAAAATCCTTCAACTGGTCCAAGTGATCGGATTGGGGCGGCCCGGTGTTCGGGCGGAGGGATTGCCCGATTTTGTGACTGACCGCCTGCAGTGGATCCCCGGGGCCATTGAAACTTCGATTTCTTCGACCGCCGTCCGGCAGCGGGCCAAGTGCGGCAAATCTTTGCGCTATCTCGTTCCCGACCCTGTTTACCAGTATATAAAGGAGCATCGTCTGTATGGAACTTGATCTTTTATTACAAGCTACAAAAGAACAGCTTCCCCAGCACAGATGGGAACATACGCTTCGTGTTGCCGAGACGTCAATCCGGTTGGCCAGACGGTTTGGAGCAGATGAACAGAAAGCGGAAGTGGCGGCGATTTTGCATGATTACTGCAAATTCTGGCCGGACGAGCAACTGGTGCGTTGGATTATGGACAGGGGTCTTCCGGAAGACCTGCTTCAGTTTAACAAAGAACTGTGGCACGCGCCGGTCGGTGCCGAAGTGGCAGAGGTTCGTTTCGGGATCCAAGATGAAGACATCCTGAACGCGATCCGCTACCACACATCGGGACGTCCGCAGATGTCACTTCTTGAGAAAATCGTCTTTTTGGCCGATTACATCGAACCAGGACGCCGTTTTCCCGGGGTGGAGGAAGTGCGGAAAACGGCGGAATCCGATTTGGATCGTGCCGTGCTGGCGGCACTTGACAAGACGATTGTCTTTTTGATTGAGCGCGGGCAGAAAGTGTATCCTCTCACCCTGCATGCGCGCAATCACATGTTGGAGCAAACAGCTCAAAAGCGATAAGGGAGGAATCTTTTTGAACGTAGTGGAAATCGCTCAGTTGGCGGCCACCGCTGCCGAGGAGAAAAAAGCGCAAGATATCATCATCCTGGATATTCGCGGCCTGTCCGTGTTTGCTGATTACTTTGTGATCTGCCATGGAAATTCGCAAACACAAGTGCAAGCCATCGTCAATGGAATCAAGGATAAAGTGCTGGAATCCGACCTCATCCTGAAAGGGATTGAAGGATTTCAAGATGCGCGCTGGGTTCTGATTGACCTCGGTGATGTGGTTGTCCATGTTTTCCACAAAGATGAACGCGAGTTTTATGATTTGGAACGCCTCTGGGGCGATGCCAGACAGTTAAAAGTACAATAAAAGAATATTCTCCATAAAAAAGGGTTAATATAAAAATATATTTTTGTTGATAATGATTAAAAAAGCGTTGACACTGCTTTAACCTTGTTCATATAATGTTAATAAACTATTTGAGCGAAGCAAGGATGGGGAGCAGTAATCTGTAAAGCCCAGCGCAGAGAGTTGACGGTTGGTGAGAGTCAATCTGGGCCACAGGTGAACTCGCCTCATCGCTCCAAAGGGGAAAGGGGATTTCCTCACTACTCTTTGGCGGTTCATCTCCGTTACCGGATTTGAGTGAGTGCAGTCATCCGACATGCACTAAGCAGGGTGGTACCGCGGGAATTGTCAGTCAACCTCTCGTCCCTAGCACGGAAGCTGGGGGTGGGAGGTTTTCACTTTTCATTGGCGAAAAAAGGGATATTTGAAGTTTACTGTGGAGGAGAACGAACATGAAAGAGTACAGCCCGAAAGAGATTGAAGCCAAATGGCAAAAGGTTTGGCAAGATACCGATTTATATAAAACGGATGAAGATCCGTCCAAGCCGAAATATTATGCCCTGGAACAATTTCCCTATCCTTCCGGGGAAGGATTGCACATGGGGCATATGCGTGTTTATTCCATCGGTGATGTGGTGGCCCGTTTCCGCCGCATGAACGGTTACCGCGTTCTTCATCCGATGGGAGCCGACGCCTTCGGTCTGCCGGCGGAAAACGCGGCCATCAACCGCGGTGTCAATCCGCGCGAATGGACGTTGAACAATATGGAGCGGATTCGCAGAGAACAAGCATTGCTCGGTGTTTCATACGACTGGGACCGCTATGTGGGCACCTGCCTGCCCGATTATTATAAATTCAACCAGTGGCTGTTCCTGCTCTTTTATGAACGGGGGCTGGCTTACCGCAAAAAAGCATCGGTGAACTGGTGCCCTTCCTGCAATACGGTTTTGGCCAACGAGCAGGTGGAAGACGGCAGATGCTGGCGCTGTGATTCGGAAGTGACCAAAAAAGAGCTGGAGCAGTGGTTCTTGCGGATCACCGATTATGCGGAACGGTTGCTCGAAGGTCTGGATCGCCTGCCGGATTGGCCGGAAAAGGTGAAAGCGATGCAGCGCAACTGGATCGGGAAAAGTGAAGGTGCCCATGTCACGTTTTCCGTTCCTGAATGCGGCGATGAGAAGGTGACCGTTTTCACCACCCGTCCCGATACGCTTTACGGAGTGACCTACCTGGTCCTTGCACCGGAGCATCCGTTGGTTCCGCGCCTGATCAAAGGGAAAAAAGAGGAAGAGCCGATTCTCCGGTTCATTGAGGAGATGAAAAAACAGTCGGAGATTGAGCGCACTTCAACGGATGCGGAAAAAGTCGGTTATCCGACCGGCGCGTTTGCCAAACACCCGCTTACTGGGGAATTGGTCCCGATTTGGATCGCCAATTATGTGCTTATGGATTACGGTACCGGTGCGGTGATGGGGGTTCCCGCACACGATGAGCGCGATTTCCAGTTTGCCCGCAAATACGGGCTGGAGATCAAGCAAGTCATCCGGCCCAAAGACGGCGATGCGCCTGCCGAACCGCTGGCGGAAGCTTATACCGAAGACGGCATCCTCATTTCCTCCGGGCCGTTTGACGGATTGGACAATCGTGCGGCGATCAAGGCGATTGCCGACAAACTGCAAGAGCAGGGATTGGGCGGTTCCACCGTCAATTACCGCTTGCGTGACTGGCTCATCTCCCGCCAGCGTTACTGGGGCACCCCGATTCCCGTGATTTATTGTGATGATTGCGGCGTGCAGCCGGTTCCGAAAGAAGATTTGCCGGTGGTGTTGCCGGAAGATGTAGTGTTTGACGGCAAGCGCAATCCGCTGACTACATCGGAAACTTTTGTCCATGCCAAGTGCCCTTCCTGCGGCAAACAGGCGCGTCGGGAAACGGACACCATGGATACGTTCGTCGACTCTTCCTGGTATTATTTCCGCTACACCGACGCACATAATGAAACGGTTCCGTTCAGTCCGGAAGAAGTAAACAAATGGCTCCCAGTCGATGAATATATCGGCGGGATCGAGCATGCGGTACTTCATCTGCTCTATTCCCGATTTGTGACCAAAGTTCTGTACGATGCCGGCATGGTTCAGGTGGATGAGCCGTTTAAGAGCTTGCTCACCCAGGGGATGGTTTTAAAAGACGGATTCAAGATGTCCAAGTCCAAAGGGAATGTGGTCAGCCCGCTGGAGATCATCGACCGGTTCGGCGCGGATACGGCCCGCCTGTTTATCCTGTTTGCAGCTCCGCCGGATCGTGACCTGGAGTGGAGCGATACAGGAGTGGAGGGAAGCCATCGCTTCCTGAATCGGGTTTGGCGCCTGATCGTCCAGAATGAAGAGCTGTTCAAGCAAGAATTCACCCCTTCCGCATCGCTTGACGCCGAGGGCAAAGAGTTGCGCCGCGTGCTTCATCAGACGATCAAAAAAGTGACAGGCGAAATCGGCGAACGCAGTCACTTTAACACGGCGATCAGCAGTATCATGGAATTGGTCAACTCCCTGTACAGCTACCCTGATACGGCAGATCGTGCCATTTACAAAGAAGCGCTGGAAACATTGGTGCTGCTTTTGGCCCCGTTCGTCCCCCATATTGCCGAGGAGATGTGGCAGATGACCGGGCGGAAGGGAAGTGTTCATCTCGCGTCTTGGCCGAAATATGACGAGAGCGCCCTCGTATTGGACGAGATCGAGATCGCCGTCCAAATCAACGGCAAGGTAAGGGACAAACTCGTCGTTTCCGCGAATGCTTCCCGCGAGGAAGTGGAAAAACAGGCGCTGTCCACCGACCGGATTCAAGGCTGGATTGATGGAAAAACCGTGCGAAAAGTGATTGTCGTGCCGGGCAAATTGGTGAACATCGTTGCCAACTGACATTGTTGTCAAGGAAGAGAGCATATTGGAGCCCGCTTGCCGCGTTTGGCAGGCGGGTTTTTTTGTTTTGGAAATTTGTCCATAAGACTTGTCTGAAAAGCGATCATCATGTACATTGTTAGATATAAAATAACGGAATATTCAGAGGTGTTTGCCTTTGGTTCAATGGGACTGGACGCCGCGTGAGAAAATAATGGCCGGAGCGGTATTGATTTTATTGCTGGTGGCTGTTGCGGCCTGGGTTTTTCAACCCTCCGCGGAGAATTTGCCGACGGAGGGCCTTGAACCGTATCAATCTGAAGTGGCGAAGGCGGAGAAAGTTGAGCCTGCAGAGAAAAAGCAGAAGAATGATGTGATTGTCATCGATCTGAAAGGAGCGGTCTCCCATCCGGGACTTTATCATCTCGAATCAGGGGCCAGGGTATACGATGTGTTGGAAAAAGCGGGCGGTGCGGGGAAGGATGCCGATCTCAACCAGGTGAATCTGGCACAGCCCCTGAGCGACGGCATGGTGGTTTACATACCCAGGCGCGGGGAAGCGGTTCCGGAAGGATGGATAGCATCGGGACAAGGCAATATGCAAGGAACATCATCATCGGACAAGATCCATATCAACCAGGCCACCCTGGAAGAACTGGAGAAACTGGATGGGATCGGGCCGTCAAAAGCGAAAAACATTTTCCAGTACAGACAGGAACACGGCCCTTTTCGCACCATCGAGGAAATTGCGAATGTTCCGGGCATCGGGGAAAAGACACTGGAGAAATTTCGCGCACAGATCGTCCTGTAAGAGGATTTGAAAAAGAAAAAACGGCAACCTCGACAGGAAGCCGCTTTTTGCAAAAATTAACGCTCCATGACTTTGCGCACTTTATCGAGAGCCAGATCGAGTTCTTCCCGGGTGATGATGAGCGGGGGAGCAAAGCGGATGGTATTTTCATGGGTTTCTTTGCACAAGAGTCCTTCTTGCATCAAGGATTCACAATAAGGCCGTGCCGCTTCCGTCAGCTCCATTCCGATAAACAAGCCTTTGCCGCGTACTTCTTTGATTTTCGGGTTGTTGATTTTGCGCAATTCCTCAATAAAATAGGCTCCGAGCTCGCGGGAGCGCTTGGGTAACTCTTCTTCGATCAGCACATCCAAGGCGGCAATGGCCACGGCGCAAGCGAGAGGGTTTCCGCCAAACGTGGACCCGTGGGAACCAGGTTCAAAGACGCCGAGAACCTCTCTGTCTGCCGCTACGGCCGAAATCGGCATCACACCGCCGCCAAGCGCTTTTCCCATAATGTACAGATCCGGTTTTACGTCTTCCCAGTCGCATGCGAACAATTGCCCCGTCCGGCCGAAACCGGTCTGGATTTCGTCGGCGACAAAGAGAACATGATGTTCTTTGCACAATTCATATGCTTGTTTGAGGAATCCTTCCGGAGGCACGATGACGCCGGCTTCTCCCTGGATTGGTTCGAAAAGGAACGCGGCCGTGTTCGGGGTAATCGCTTGGCGAAGCGCTTCCAAATCGCCGTAAGGGATTACTTTGAAGCCTGGGGTCAGGGGGCCGAAACCGCGTTTGTACTCATCGTTGGACGAGAGGGAAACAGCGGTGACGGTGCGGCCGTGAAAGTTGTCGGCGCAAACGATGATTTCCGCCTGGTTGTCCGGAACCTTTTTCACATCGTAAGCCCAGCGGCGAACGGCTTTGATCGCCGTTTCAACGGCTTCGGCTCCTGTGTTCATCGGCAAAACCATCTCTTTGTCCGTCAGTTTTGCCACTTTTTCGTAAAAGAGACCCAATTGGTCGTTATGAAAGGCACGTGAAGTCAAGGTGACTTTGTCAGCCTGCTCTTTTAACGCCTGGATCAGTCTGGGATGGCGGTGTCCGTGGTTGAGAGCCGAGTAAGCGCTTAACATATCCATGTAACGGTTACCGTCGGCATCCTCAACCCAGATTCCCTCTGCTTTGGAAATAACGATCGGCAGAGGATGATAGTTCCTTGCCCCGAATTTATCCGTAAGCTCAATGAGTTCCTGGTTGCGCGACATGGAATTACCCCCTTAGCTCAAAACTATTTGATCATTTACAAATTTATTGTAAGGGAAGTATGTTAAGAAAATCAATGAAATGTATACTCTATCAATGACAAGTATAAATATCACTCTTGACGTGGCCGGAACTGTTTAGTATAATCTGTGAAAGATGAAAAATTGAAACCGGAAAAGTTAAAAGGGGATAAAGGTTCTCTTATCCAGAGTGGCGGAGGGACTGGCCCGATGAAGCCCGGCAACCTCGGCGGCGTTTGCTGCCGGAAGGTGCCAATTCCTGCAGAAACGAGTGTTTCTGAGAGATAAGAGAAGAGAGATTGACCGTCGCAGGTTCTGCCTCTTCTCTGGATAAGGGAAGGGGTTTTTTTATTGGCTAACTTCTGGGAGGGATCACCTGTGAAACTGGAAACGAGACTGGCACAAATCGGCAACAAGAAGGAGAAGAAGACAGGGGCCGTTAACTTTCCTGTGTATTTTTCCACAGCATATGAGCATATCTCTTTGGGAGTTAGTACTGGTTATGATTATTCGCGCACAGCCAATCCGACCCGGGACGTGCTGGAAGAGGCGATCAGCCAGTTGGAGGGAGGAAACGGCGGGTTTGCCTGCAGTTCGGGAATGGCGGCGATTCATACATTGATGGGGTTGTTTTCCGCCGGGGATCATTTCGTCGTATCCCTTGATTTATATGGTGGAACCTATCGTCTGTTTGAAGAGGTATTGACCCGGTTCGGTCTGTCCTTTACTTACGTGGATTTGCGACGGTCGGATGATGTAAAGCGGGCAATCGGTCCGAATACAAAGGCTGTTTTTATCGAGTCGCCCACCAATCCGCTGATGCATGTAACGGACTTGAAGCAGATTGCGCAAATTGCAAAGCAGGCGGGCTGTTACACCATTGTTGACAATACCTTTATGACTCCGTATTTCCAGCGGCCGCTGGAGCTCGGTGCCGATATCGTCGTCCACAGTGCGACCAAGTATCTGGGAGGCCACAATGATGTGCTGGCAGGGTTGATTGTCGTAAAAGGAGATGAATTGGCTGAACGGTTGCGCTTTATTCAAAATTCGATCGGAGCTGCTCTGGGGCCGCTGGATACGTGGTTATTGATGCGCGGGATGAAAACATTGGCCTTGAGGATGGAAAAACATCAGGAAAATGCGCTGGCGATCGCTGAATATTTAAAGCAACACCCGCTGGTGGACGAGGTTTTTTATCCCTCGCTCAACCCGGAATCAAAAGCGATTTTGGATGAACAGGCGGACGGATACGGGGGAATGATTTCATTCCGGGTCAGGAATAGTGGGATGATTGCCTCAATCCTGGAAAATCTGAATGTGATCACTTTTGCGGAGAGTCTGGGCGGCGTGGAGAGTTTGATCACCTATCCGGCAAGGCAGACCCATGCGGATGTGCCGGCTGAGATCAGGGAGAGCATCGGGGTCTGCGATCGCTTGTTGCGACTGTCAGTGGGAATTGAACACAAGGAAGATCTGATTGCTGATTTGGATCAAGCGCTGAAAAAAGCGGATCAGGAATAGAAAGGAAGGGGAGCAAGATGAGATTTGAGACAAGGCTTTTGCACAACGGGAATGAAATTGATTCGTTTACGGGGGCTTCCAGCATTCCGATTTACCAGTCATCGACTTACCATCAGTTTTCCATTGACCAGCCGGGCGAATTTGACTATGCCCGTTCGGGCAACCCGACGCGCAAAGCGCTGGAGCAAACGATCACAAGACTCGAAGGGGGCTGTCGCGGCTATGCGTTCGCTTCCGGAATGGCGGCGATTTCCACGGTATTTCTCTTGTTCTCGCGCGGAGATCACCTGATTGTGTCCCAAGATGTGTACGGGGGTACATATCGCGTCTTGACAAAGGTGTTTGACCGCATGGGAATTGAAACCACGTTTGTTGATACGACCGATTTGGAACAGGTGGCCGCTGCGATTCGCCCCAACACCCGGGCGATCTATGTGGAAACCCCGTCCAATCCGCTGCTCAAGGTGACGGACTTGCGTGGCATTGTGCGGATTGCTAAAGCGTACCGTTTGCGAACCATCGTCGATAACACCTTTTTAACCCCGTATTTCCAGCGGCCGCTCGAGCTGGGTGCCGATATCGTGGTTCACAGCGCAACCAAATTTATCAGCGGGCACAGTGATGTTGTGGCCGGACTGGTTGTGGTGAAGGATGAAGAACTGGCCGAGGAGATCGGACTGCTGCAAAATGCTTTTGGCGCCATCCTGGGTGTGTACGATTCTTGGCTGGTGCTCAGAGGTCTCAAGACGTTGCAGGCACGGATGGAGTTGTCGACGCAAAGCGCGGAAAAGGTGGCACTGTGGCTGGAACAGCATCCGGATGTCAAACGGGTTTACTATACCGGCCTTCCGTCACACGAAGGGTATCATTTGCAAAATGAACAGGCGAGCGGGCATGGAGCGGTTCTCTCCTTCGATGTCGGCAGCATGGAGAAAGCCAAGCGCATCCTGTCACGGGTCCGTCTGCCGATCGTGGCGGTCAGTCTCGGTGCGGTCGAAAGCATTCTCTCCTATCCGGCGATGATGTCCCATGCGGCAATGCCCGCGGAAGTGCGGAATCGTCACGGGATTACGGACGGGCTGCTGCGCCTGTCGGTCGGACTGGAAAACGCGGATGATCTGATTGATGATCTGGCGGCGGCCTTGCAAGAAAAAAAGGTGACGATCCCGGCAGGTTTTGGTAATTTATAGCGTCTCCTCCAGGGGGCGTTTTTCTTTTGCAGATGATCATGTAAAATGAGAAGGGAAATTTTGCACAGAAGGAGATTGCAGGAAATGGCCATTAAATCGGATAAATGGATACGCGAAATGGCGCTTCATCATCAAATGATCGAGCCGTTTATCGATCGGAACGTGGGGAAAGGGGAAGCGGTCAGTTTTGGACTCAGCAGTTATGGATATGATTTGCGCGTTGCGGATGAATACAAGATTTTTCACAATGCGCTGAACCCCGTCATCGATCCGAAAAAGATCGATTCCGATTCGTTTATCGATTTTAAAGGAGAAGTGTGCATCATTCCTCCCAACTCATTTGCCCTGGCGCGGTCGGTGGAATATTTTCGCATTCCGGAAAACGTCCTGGCCGTGTGTGTCGGCAAGTCAACGTATGCGCGCTGCGGAATCATTACCAATGTGACCCCTCTCGAACCCGGCTGGGAAGGGTACGTTACGTTGGAAATCTCAAATACGACACCGCTGCCGGCAAAGATTTATTCCAATGAAGGCCTTTGTCAGATTCTGTTTTTGGAGAGTGATGAGATTTGTGAAGTCTCTTACCGCTCCAAACAAGGGAAATACCAGGGACAAACGGGAATTACACTGCCAAAGGTATAACAGGATCATAGATGAAACAGACGGCGAAATCCATCGGCCGTCTTTTTTGCCTTTATTGACCGGATCGTGAGGAATGCATCAGTCTCCGATTTTCTTCTTTCATCCCAGGATTTGAGTGAGAGGAAAAAATCCGATCGTCATTTCGGGATGATGCGGGAATTACCCGTCTCTGCCCTGATCACTTGGATATGTGTTTTTCAGATCGGAAAAAAATGTAAATTCGATCAGGTGATTGCCACCCGGTTTTGTGATAAGATTACATGCAGAAGTCTTCGTGGACAGGCGTGTCGATCACATACAAACGGAAAATCAGCATGTCTGACCATAAGAACGGGGAGATTCGAGAAATTGAAAAAACTGGGAAACGTTATCTCTTCAAAAATGAAAGAACGCTTCAGTCCGGATCAGATGGAAAGGCAATTAAACGCGTTGTTAAAACACCCTTTAGTGGTCAAATATATGGTGGAGCATGAAGTTTCCGAGGCAATCTTAAAACGTTCGTTCTCCAAGCTCCATCAATTCGTCCAGGAAAATGAAAACTGCAAACAGTGTCTCCGTTTGAGTGAGTGTCCAAACCTGATGAAAGGGCACTTTCCGACTTTAAGGGAATACGGCGGTTTTGTGGATCTGGTCATGAATGAATGCAGCAAGCTCAAGGCGAAAAAAGAGGAAGAGCGGAGAAAAAACTTAATTCAGTGTCAGCAAATTCCTCTGGACATTCAAAAGGCAACGTTTCAAACGATTGAATTGGATCATGGACGGGAAAAGGCGATCGATGCCGCTTTGGATTTCTGCCTGAGAATAGCCAACGGGGAAACGGTTAAAGGCCTTTACTTTTGCGGATCATTCGGGACGGGAAAAAGTTATATTGCCGGTGCTATTTTAAATACCCTGGCTGAATACGGAATTCCCTCCATGATGGTTCACACTTCGGCACTTGCCCAGGAACTGAGGGATACCATCGCCAAGAAAGAAGGATTGCTCAATAGTAAACTGGAAGCATTAAGCAACGTCCCCATATTGGTACTGGATGATATCGGGGTGGAAAACCTGACTTCCTGGTTGAGGGACAGTGTATTGGCCGTGGTTTTGCACAACCGGGTATCCAATCAGCTTCCGACCATTTACACTTCCAACCTCACGCTTGATGAATTGGAGGAATGGCTCTCCATTACGCTGTCAAACGGATATGAACGCCATGAACCGCTGAAGGCCAAAAGGATCATGGAAAGAATCAAGCCTTATGTGACGGTTGTTGAGGTACAGGGAAGAAACAGGAGATATGCCCTGAACAATAATGCCAATTGAGATCTGGTCAGCTTATTTTCCAGTCTGTTCGCTTTTCTCCCGTTCCTTTGGCATCAGTCGTAGCAGAAAAGCACCGATTCCTTATGCTCCGGTTTGAGCATCACGCCAATGGTGATATTGGCGTTTTTTTGTGCCTTGAAAATTAATGACCGGATGGAAAAAGAAGAAGGAAAATGTAGGAAAATGGAGAAATCCTCCGAAGTTTGTAAAAAAAAAGGAGGGGAAGGAGGGTGAAGCGGCCGCTCGTATGGGTCAGCGCGGGATGGATTGCCGGGGTTTTCGCCGCACGCGGGTGGAATGCATTTTTCTTTTACGGATGTGCAGCGGTCCTGGTCGCGCTGGCCGGAGGCTGGATCGTCTATCATTATCGAAAAGGCCGGGTTGTCCTGTTTCTGCTGCTCGGACTGTTTGCCGGAGCATTCCGTTATGCCTGGGACGTGGCGAACAACGTTTCCCATCTGCCGCGCCAGTTTTTGAACAGCCCTCAGGTTGCGATCGGAAAGGTTGTTTCGCTTCCGGATATCGAGGGAGACCAGTTAACGTTCGAAATGATGGTCTTCGACGTAAAAACCGATCGGGGATGGCGCAGAGTGATTCCCGAACGGGTTGCTGTCAGGCGGAAGCTGCATTCTTACGACGAATGGGAAGAAGCCCGGCAGTTAAAGCGGCTGTCCACGATCCGGATCAGGCTCACCTTCAGCAAACCGCCCCGGCCGCGCAATCCGGGAGCCTTTGATTATGGCGCGTATCTATATCGTCGGCATATCCATTTGATCGGACAATCTGACTCGCCGGAACGGATCAAGGTTTTGGCTTCCGTCCCGCATCATCCGCTGGTACTGATCGATCGAGGGCGCGCCTGGCTGGATCAACGAATTGAGAAACTGTATGGCCGAGATCAGAGCGGATATCTTCGCGGCCTTCTGCTGGGAGAGCAATCAGCTGTTCCCGACAGTTTGGAGACCCAGTATGCCACATTGGGCATTATTCATCTTTTATCTGTATCCGGGCTGCACGTGGCTGTTGTGATCGGCTGTTTTTATTTTTTGTTGACGCGCCTGGGGCTGACGCGGGAAAAATCGGCGTTGGCAATCCTTTTGTGTCTTCCGGTGTACGCCGTTCTGACAGGACTTGGTCCGCCGGTGATCCGCGCGGTGATCATGGCCGGTTTTTCACTTTTAGCCATCGTTTTGAAAAAGTTTCGGGATACCCTTTCGTTTTTGGCTGTTTCCTTTCTGGTCCAGTTAGGATGGAATCCCTTTCAAATCGAAGAAGCCGGCTTTCAGTTAAGCTATCTGGTGACCGCTGCTCTGGTTGTGGGGACGGAGCCTGTCGCCGGCCGCATTCCTGTTCCGTCGCGCAGTCTTCGTCAGTTTTTGGCCGCCAATCTGATTGCAGAGCTGGTGTCGTTCCCGGTTCTCATCTTTCATTTTCACGAGTTTTCGCTTCTTTCTTGGCTGGCCAACCTTCTGTTCGTTCCATTGATCAGTTCCCTGATTCTTCCGCTGTCTCTCGGTTCGCTTCTGCTTGCTTTTGTTCCGGGACCGCTGGCTTCGTGGCTTGCCTGTCTCACCAGCCAATTGCTGGAGCTGGTTCATCAGGGTGTCCGCTGGATGTTGCAATGGACATGGGCATTTCCGTCATGGGCCGGGCCGTCCGCCCTGTGGCTTGCACTTTATTGCTTTACAGTCATAAGTCTGGCCGTCGTTTGGATGAAGCCGTTTGTTCCTCAATGGAAGCGGATCGGTGTCGTTCTTTTGCTGTTCAGTTTGGTGGCATTTGCTTATGGGAAACGTAACGGAGAGGGAGCGGAAAACCGGATCGCATTTCTCGACGTGGGTCAGGGAGATGCGGCAGTTGTGGAAACACAGACAGGAAAGACGATTCTCATCGACAGCGGAGGGTTTTCCTCGCGCGGAAACCGCTTCGGATCAGGTAGCCGCCACTTTGATGCCGGTGAAAATGTGATTATTCCTTATCTCAAATACCGGGGTATCAAACAGATTGATCTGTTCATTTTAACGCATGGCGATGCGGACCATATTGGCGGAGCGAAAGCGGTGGTGCAAAGATTTCCGGTGAAAATGGTGATCCGTGGCCCTCTTCCGCCGAAAAGCGCGTTGGAACTGGATTTGTTAAGAGAGATGCGGGAACGAAAAATTCCGATCCGGATCGCCCGGCCGGGATTGAGATGGCAATTTTCGCCCGGTGTGTTCCTTACATTTTTGCATCCGGCGACCGCGAACCGATCGGCAAATGATGAGTCCGTTGTTTTTTTGTTATCGATCGGCCGCTTTCAAACCTTGATGACAGGAGATATCAGCAGTGAAGCGGAAAAGCGGATATTAGCCGGGTGGAGGTTGCCGCATGTCCAGGTGCTAAAGGTGGCACACCACGGGAGCCGCACGTCCACCGGTGCAGAATGGCTCGATGCCGTGGCCCCGCGCTATGCCGTTATCTCCGTGGGGCGGCATAATCCGTTTGGCCATCCCTCTCCCCTGGTGCTTCAGCGCTTGCGTGCCCGACATGCCGTGATCTTGCGAACCGATCAGCTTGGAGCGATCATTTTTCACGTCGAAAAGCAAAAGATCCGGGTGGAAAGCACTTCTCCTTGAAGATGTAAAAAAGGATTCGTCTTTTGCCCGATTTGCCCCGCGATATAATAGTATTATTTATGTACATACATAGGGTGTTGCAACCTGCCGCAGTTCAAACAGGTCTAAAAGAATATAGGGGGTATTTCGTTGCTTGATTCAGAGTTGATCAAACAGGCTCAGTCGGGCGACAGGAAAGCGATTGTGCAAATACTTAAGCAATTGGAGACATCGCTTTATCGCACCGCTTATTATATGATGGGAAACGAACAGGATGCTTTGGACGCCACACAAGAAGCTCTGTTGAAAATATATAAATATCTCCCTTCCTATAAAGGAGAAGCTTTGTTGCATACATGGGCGCAGCGCATTGTTACCAATGTATGCATCGATTTGTTTCGCAAACGGAAAAACGTCATACTGTTTGATGAAGAACCGCAGCATGAGGATGGCAAAGCGGCTAAAGAGGTGGAGCGGGGAGCGATCCTGTCTGATTTGAGACAGGCGATTCGCCGTCTGCCCCTGCAACAGCAAACGGCGATTATCCTGCGCTATGTACAAGGTTATCATTACCAGGAGATAGCAGAAGCGATGGGACTCCCCCTGAATACGGTCAAATCGCATTTGTTTCGTGCGCGCAAACAACTGCAAAAGTGGTTGTCGGAATATCAGGAAGGAGGGGATGTATCTTGGCAGATGAAAAAGTGATGGAATGGATTCAACGTGACTTGGATGGTGATCTGACTGCGGCAGAAAAGAAAATGCTGGAAAAGCAGCTGGAACAGTCGCCGCAATGCCGGGCAACGGCGGAAGAGATGCAGTGGCTGTCCGGTGAACTATCCCTTCTTCCCAAAGTGGAGCCACCGCACAGCGTCGTCGATGCGGTGCTGGAGGCGATCGAGGACGACAAAAAGAAGACGAAGCCGCAAACAGTGATCAAACCGAGATACAATTGGCTCCGATTAGGGAGGATGGCTGCTGCGCTCGTCTTGTTCCTCTTTATCGGTCTGTTTTATCTGAGCAAATGGGGGGCCATTCCCATCAATACGGCCTCCAAAATTGCCGATCCGGTTCCGCCGGAGCATACAGACGGGAGCAAAGATCGGGCTGCCAAATTCGAGCTGGAAAATATTCAGGAGGTTTGGTCACCTGATCGTCAATATTGCGCCATTTGGCAGGGAAATCATTTAATCGTGCGCAAGGCGGACGGAAGCGTCCAATATCGCAGCCGCATTTTTCGGAAGGTTGACGGCTCGCCATCGGTTGTATGGCAAAACAAACAACGCGTTCGGCTGATCCTGCCGTCTGCTGATGGAAAAGACGACCAGACCGTCATGATTGATGTCAAGGAGAAAAAAGAGATAAACTAGGAGGAAGAGGTGGCGAAAATGGATCGTTCATGGCTGAAAGAGTGGCAGGAAGATAACATCGCTCCCGTTTATCTCTTTTATGGTGAAGAAGGTTTCTTGATTGAAGAAGCAATTGAATGGATGAAAAAAAGGTGGAGTCCGGAAGAAGTCTCCTTTGGTAATCTCATGCAGATTGATTTGGATGAGACGCCGGTGCAGATGCTGGTGCAAGAGGCGGAAACTCTGCCCTTTTTTGGGGACAGGCGGTTGATTATCGGTCAGAATGCCCGCTTTTTGACAGCCGGGAAAGGGAAAAGCGGCGTTCAGCATGAAACGGATGCCCTGCTCCAGTACTTAAAGCAGCCTCTGTCCACCAGTGTGGTGGTTTTAACCGTTTCCGGCGAGCAGCTTGACAAGCGAAAAAAAATCGTGAAGGAACTGCTTAAACATGCGCGTGCCGTTGAGTTTCCCCTGTTGGCGGGGAAGGATTTGCTTCAGTGGGTGGAAAGGCGGTTTGCCAAATTGCATGTCCAGGCAGATCCGCAAGCGGTTCTTGATTTGATCATGCTGACTGGTCCTGATCTCCGGCTTCTCCACGCGGAAGTGAGCAAATTGGCCCTTTATGTCGGAGCGGGGGGAAAGGTGACACCGGACATTGTCGCCGAACTGGTACCGCGCACCCTGGAGCATGATGTATTTAAGCTGACGGATAAAATAGCGAAGCGCCAATTGAACGAAGCGTTCCATATCTGGAGTGACCTGATTTTTCAAAAGGAAGAGCCGATTCGCATCCTGGCTCTGATTACACGTCAGATTCGGTTGATGCTGCAGGTCAAGATCTTGCAGCGGCAGGGGATGTCTGACAAAGAGATGGCGGCATTTCTCAAGGTTCATCCCTACCCGGTGAAACTGGCGGCAAAACAGGGAGCGGCCTTTTCCGAACAGCAACTGCGCCTCTTATTGGATACGGCGATTTTGACTGATCAAGATATCAAGTCAGGAAAAGTGGACAAACATTTGGCGGTGGAACGCCTGCTTTTCCAAGTCAACCTTTCTGCTTGAGCCTCCCGTTGCCACGGAGAGGCCTTTGGCCCAATGATTATGAAAATATAAAAAAGGTGGAATCCCCAACGATGGATGAAAACCGTTTATGTGAACTTCGAAAAAAACAATCCATTTACTCCAATCTGTTCTACCTTTGCATAATCGCACTTCTCTTTGTTTTCCTCTTAGTGGAGCCTGCCGCCCGGCTTGTTTATTTCATCTGGGGTTGCCTGTTTGTCCTGTTCCCGCTCATCAGTTGGTGGATGAAGTCGCCCAATCCGTTTCTTCATCTTTTTCCGGAGATGAGAGAGCTTTATCAGTATGAACGGGACAAGCTGGGGGAGAAGTGGGGAGCCTATTACACTTCCACGTCATTGTTGCTGTTCGTCGTCGGGATTTTTTTCTTCGTCCAGGCTTGGATACGCGAGGGGAACATCCGGTTTGGCGAAGGAATTTCGTGGTGGTATTTTGCTATTGTTCCGCTTTTCTTGATCCTGCTCGGCAATGTTCATTTGCGTAGTCAGGCGCGTCGGATCGACAGCAAAACACCGGAGGAGTTAAAGGATTATGCCAGCGATAAAATGCTGTTTTCATTGGTGTTCGCATCGGTTGCCATCGGAATGACCCTGATCGGCACGATCGTTTACATATTGATGGGAGCGTAAAAAAGCAACCAGCATCAGGCGCTGGTTGCTTTTTTCATTCCTTCCGCCGGAACCGCATGCTCGAGGATATGGCTGGTTACGTTGTAAGCGGAGCTAAAGGAAAGTTCCGAAAGCTGTCCGTCTCCTTCACACCAGTCACCGGCAAAGTAGGCATTGGGCAAGCTGTAAAATTTGACTGGCATCAAGCGTTGATCCTCAATGCATTTGATTTCCTGGACAGTCGCTTTTTTGGAAATGCGCTTGGCGACAAGGCGTTCACGCCAGCCGGGGAAATGCTTGTCATAGACGGATTCGATAGTCGCCACTTTTTCATCCGCTTTTCCTTCTGCAATCTCTTGTTCGTTGAGGTAGGCAACCGCTTGCATCAGCTGTCCCCCGTCAGGAACGCAGGTTGTATCGTAGTAGGAAATGTCGGTGATAAAGACGCGTTGCGCTTTTTGATAAATGTAGGTGAACGGGCTGGAAATCCGCTCGCTTAAACCGACATCATAGACAACGACTTGCGTAGGCACATAGTGGCTGTATTCCTCAAAATATTTGGCGAATGGAGTGTCGGCGAACAATTGGCATAACTCTTTTGGAGGAATGCAGAAAATAATATAATCAGCTTCGTATTTTTCTTCTTTTCCATAAACAGCGGTAATCCGGTTGCCATCGAGTTCGATTTTGGTTACTTTTTCTTTGGTGATGATTTTGCTGCCGTTTTTTTCAATGATTTCCGCAAATGAATCAACAATTGCCTGCCATCCGCCGCCGATGTAGCTGACAGCGCGTTGTGTGGCAAACAGCCGTTTATAATATTGGAAAAAGAGGGGGGACGGAATTTTTTCCGGTTCATTGGTAAAAAAGTTGGATGAAGCGATGGTCAACAAAAGATCCCTCACTTGGGGAGTTTCCTTTTTCAGATAATCTCCGATTAACACGCCGGGTTCTCCCCGTTCAAGAGAAGACATCGTTTTGAAGACTTCGTAAGCAAAGCGCCATTTATTCTGTGAATCCAACACTTTGGTGCGATACAATCCTTCGAGTGTTGCAGGCATGGGGGTGGTGAAAGTTCCCATGTCATAAAAGGCTTTGGAAGGTGAAAAATCTTTCCAGTCAACCTTCAGTCCGATTTCATGTTCATACTTGCGCAGGATCGATTTATCTCGCGCATAAATGGCATGGGCTCCAAAATTGAAATTAAACCCTTTCATCGGAATGGAAATTGCGCGCCCTCCGAGCTTCGGTGCCTTTTCCAGCAAGGTTACTTTGCAACCATTGTAAGCGAGTCGAGCTGCGGCGCTCAGTCCGGCAAGTCCTCCACCCACTACAATCACTTTATCAGACACAAGAAACACACTCCTTGGGAAACGGTTACATTTTAAACCATCTTGTATCAACCACTTACACTATTGTAACAAGTTTGAAATGAATCGGATAGTGTTTTATTCATGTTCGCAAATTTCGTGCGAATCTGTAGGCGTGTTATGATTGAGGAAGATAAACGAAAGCATCTGAGAAGCAAAGGAGGGGGCAAAGTGACCAAAAAAGTGGTCAGTGCCTGTTTTGCCGGCATTCACTGCCGCTATGACGGACGGCACAATGCGGTGGAGGCGATTCAAAAATTGATCAGGGAAGGGGAGGCGATCCCGGTCTGTCCGGAACAGCTCGGCGGACTGTCCACTCCCAGAAATCCGGCTGAGATTGTCGGCGGTGACGGGGACGATGTGCTGGAAGGAAAAGCACGTGTGATCGACAACCAAGGCAATGATGTGACCGATGCCTTTATCCGGGGAGCCTATGAAACGTATCGCATCGCGAAGACGGTGGGAGCGAACGAAGCCATTTTAAAAGAAAAAAGTCCGTCTTGCGGCAGTTGCTGCATCTATGACGGCACTTTCCAGGGGAAAACGAACCCGGGTGCCGGCGTGACCACTGCCTTGCTGCGACGAAAAGGGATTAAAGTGATTTCGGAGGACACCTTTTCAGAAAAAAGAATATAATGGATGAAACGAAAGAATAAATCCGATGATAAAGAATGAAAGCCTGCATTTTTGGCGGAAGAAGGTGCCACCCGGACCAGCCATCCGAAACAAAGGACCAACCCCCGATCTGCGGCGCATTTTCATGAAAAAAAAGCCCCCGGACAAGGTGGGGGCTAGGCTTCGGCATTGGCTTTTTCCAAGGAGTTTTTCTCTTGCAATTTCCTGTATTTCAGATACATTGCCAGTCGCCATGGCAACAGCATGCCAAACGCAAGGATGAAGAAGAGCGCCGCTGTTTGTTCCACGCTGATCAGGTGTTCGAGATAGTCATGGAGTACCATGCGCAGGATAAACAGACCGATCAGGATGAGAATAAAAGCGCGCGAACGTTTCAGATAAACTTTGCCATCGATCATTTCAAAATGAGATGTTTTGATCAGAGGGTACGAAAACAAAAGGGCACCGGCCAAAAAAGCGACCCCGGCCCAAGCCCATGGAACGCGCATCGGCGGGTAGAGAAACATCAGGAAACCCGTGCTCATGCCCAGTGGAGGGATGAGAATTTTTCTCGCGTTCGTTGGCTTATTGGTTGCCCGCAGGCGGATGACAATCACCATGGAGGCCATGATTAAAGCAAAAATCGGGGCTACAAAATTTAAACTGATCGGAAAGGAATGCACCATAACCGTCCCTCCTGTTTCTAGAAAAAAGCTAGCACAATTCCCGGGGTTTGTAAATAAGTATGCTTGACTTTTCAGCAAAATTGCAGGAAAATACATTTCAATAAGTATCTTTTGCCGGCAATGCCTGCCTCATACCTAGAGCCGGTACAAACGAAAATAACATAGAACAAGCAGCGATGAGAAAGAATAGTAATGCGGCAGTGGCTGTGCAGAGAGTTGGCGGAGGGTGCGAGCCAATCAGCCGGCTGCATGAATGGGCTTTGGAGCTGTTTTCCTTAACGATGCCATATCAAGTAGGGAAAACCGGGATGATCCCGTTATAGCTAAGAGTGTGCCTCTCTGATGTACAGGAGAGGCAAAGAAGGGTGGTACCGCGAGAATCAGCTCGTCCCTTGCCGGGGACGGGCTTTTTTGTGTGAAATTGTTGCAGGCCGGGTCAATCGCGATCCTGCCAAATGCCGGCAAATCATGATGGTTCAAAAGGAGTGAGAAGATGAAACGTGTCTTATCCGGTGTCCAACCGACCGGCAATATCCATATAGGCAATTATCTTGGCGCCATGAAGCAATTCGTTGAGTTGCAAAATGAGGCGGAATGTTATTTTTGTGTAGTCAATCTCCATTCCCATACCGTTCCCCAGGATCCCCGTCAGCTGTTGGAGAAAACGCGGGATGTGGCGGCGCTTTACCTGGCGATCGGGATTGATCCCGAAAAAGCGACGATCTTTGTCCAATCCCAGATTCCCGCCCATGCGGAAGCATGCTGGTTGTTGCAGTGTGTAGCCCGCGTTGGCGAGCTTAACCGCATGATTCAATTTAAGGAGAAAAGCAAAGGATCTGAAGCGGTGACGGCAGGCTTGTATACCTATCCGGTATTGATGGCCGGTGATATTTTGCTCTATCATGCGACACATGTTCCCGTCGGTGAGGATCAAAAGCAGCACTTGGAGTTGACGAGGGATATTGCTGAACGGTTTAACCGCGATTACAAAGAAATCTTTACAATCCCCGAGCCGTTGATCGGCAAAGTGGGAGCCCGCATCATGTCCCTCGATAATCCGGAGAAAAAAATGAGCAAAAGCACGGAAGGGGCGTACAGCAACATCACGCTGCTTGATGAGCCGAAATTGATTGAGAAAAAAATCAAGCGCGCCGTTACCGATTCGGAAAACCTGGTTCGCTATGACCCGGAAAACAAACCGGGTGTGAGTAATCTGCTTTCCATTTACAGCCTGCTCTCCGGCAAAACGATTTCCGAACTGGAACGGCAATATGAAGGTGCCGGTTATGGCCAGTTTAAAAAAGACCTGGCGGAAGCAACTGTTCAGCACTTGCAGCCGATCCAGGAGAAGTTCCGGGAAATCCGCGGTTCTTCCTATTTGGATGATGTGCTGAAAATCGGTGCGGAAAAAGCAGGTGCAGTTGCGGAGAAGACATTGCGACAAATGAAAGATGCGATGGGGATTTTATAGTGAGTCAATAAGCGGAGGACATTCCAATGGGCGGAATGTCCTCATTTTGAAACTCACCGAAAGCGGTGAATCAATATTGATGAAAGACAGGGAATTCACGAGATCTTCCGTGAAGTAGTTATGAAGGAAGCGCCCGCGGGATGTTATAATGAAAAGAAAGGATAAGTTCGCGAAAGGAGTGAACCGATGCGGCGTTATTTATTTGAATTTTTCTTTTTTCCAGATATTTTCGTGATGAGTCTGGTCTGTGTCTGCGGTCTGGGGTTGACATTGGCATGGGCGAACAGTCTTGTGACGGTGGCGGTGTTCTTGGGCGGAGTCGCCCTATATGCCATCGCTGAGTACGGAACCCATCGTTTTTTATTTCATCTTCCTCCGCCGAAGCATCCTTTTTTGTTGAAGCTGTTAAAGCGGTTACATTATGATCATCATGAAGACCCCGATAAACTGGAATTGCTCTTTTTGCCGCTGTGGTACAGTGTTCCCCAGTTTGTCCTCGTCGGGAGCATCGTTTACCTGGTGACGGGGAAAATCGCGATCACAACCACTTTTTTAAGCGGTGCTGTGCTCTATCATTTATATTATGAATGGAAACATTATATCGCGCACCGGCCGATCAAGCCTCTCACCCCATGGGGGAAGAAATTGAAAAAATATCATTTGTTGCACCATTTCAAGAACGAGCATTACTGGTTTGGCGTGACCAATCCGGCCATGGATCACCTTTTTCGGACTTTTCCCGATGAATCCGGGGTGGAGATGAGCCGGACGGCGCGAAAATTGGCGGATAAAAAATAAAAGCGACCCAATCGATGTGGGTCGTTTTTTCATGTAAAAGAAAGATATTAAGCTTCGAGTGCCTGATATTTTTTGGTGAGGCGGGATTTTTTGCGAGCAGCCGCATTTTTGTGGATCAAACCTTTGGTTACGGCTTTATCCAAGCTGCGGGTTGCTGCTTTCAAAAGCACAGCGGCTTGTTCTTTATCTTGTTGGTCAACGGCTGCCAAGAATTTTTTTACGGCCGTGCGCATCGCCGATTTTTGAGAAGCATTGCGGGCGCGGCGCACTTCGTTGGTTTTGGCGCGTTTGATTGCGGATTTAATGTTTGCCAAGACGTTCACCTCCTGAGGGAAGGGTTTCCGCATCCCAATAATGCAACATGCAATATTCTAGCATGAGGCTCTGCAAAAAGCAACAACGGTCATGAGCAGAATAAATGAGAGGCAAAGAAGCAAACTAAGAGTGGAAACAGGCAAAAAAAGGGGATATATTGGATGAATCAAGCGTCGGAACACCAGATTGATTTGAGTATGTACAATATTCGCACGGATTTGGCCCGCGAAGCTCATGACATGGTGACCCGGGAGCAAGGGCGGGGAAGTTCCATTCCGGGCGTTCGCAAACAGGAAGAGACACAGGACGGGATTACGACCAGTTGGATCTGGATTGACAGCGAAGATGCCGGTGAGCAGATGGGCAAACTGCCGGGTACTTACCTGACGATTGAAGTGCCCGGTCTTCGGTCGGGAGATTCCATGCTGGAAAAGCGCGTATCGCAACATTTTGCTGAGCAATTCAGCCGTTTCCTCGATGAAGTCGGCATTAAGCCAAATGATTCCTGCCTGGTAGTGGGGCTTGGAAACTGGGATGTAACGCCGGATTCACTCGGACCGCTCGTCGTCAAGCACACCCTGGTCACCCGTCATCTCTTTAAATTGCAGCCGGAAACGGTTGCCGAAGGGTATCGCAGCGTTTCCGCCCTCTCGCCGGGAGTGCTCGGGACGACCGGGATAGAAACGAGTGAAATTGTGCGCGGGGTGGTGCAGAAATCAAAGCCTGATTTTGTGATCGCGTTTGATGCACTGGCCTCAAGGGCCTTGTCCCGGGTCAATACGACGATTCAGATTGCTGATACGGGAATTCAGCCGGGGTCCGGTGTCGGAAACAATCGCAAGGCGTTGACCAAGGAGTTTTTGGGTGTGCCCGTTCTGGCCGTTGGTGTTCCCACCGTCGTGGATGCCGTCACCATTGCCCATGACACCATCGATTATGTGATTTCCCACCTCGGCCGGGAATTGCACGGGGTGAAAAATAACCCGCTTGATCCTCACAACCGGCCTTCGGTAAAAGATCTGGAAAACTATCAAGCTCCGCCGGAGACCAGCAACCGCATGCTGGGGATGTTTGGCAGCCTGAACTCGGATGAGAAAAGGCAACTGATTCATGAAGTGCTGGCACCTTTGGGGCAAAATCTGATCGTTACCCCGAAGGAGGTGGATTCCTTCATTGGCAATATGGCCAAATTGATCGCCAACGGACTGAACTGCGCCCTGCATGAGGCTGTAACCATGAAAAATGTGGCTTCGCATGTGCAATAAAACATTTGATTTCCTCCCGGCTAATCCGGGAGATGTGCGGGCAATGCAGAAGCACTTTCGCAGAACAAAATATTGTTTCCATTTGGCGCGAATCCCGTTGTCCGGCTTCCCCGGGGAACGGGATTCTTGTTTGGAGTTTGGGACATCCGCGTGGAACGGGGCTCGTTGAGTTTCAAAAGCAAGATTTTTTATCCTTTTCCGCCTGCCGCTCTCTGCCGGCCGCCGTGAGGTCTCAATCTATTTCTAGCAAATTCAGTTAATCGGTTCTACCTGTTTGCCGGTTTTCATAGATTAGGGTGAGACAAGCAGATAGAGGGTGAACCGAATGAGAAGTCGCTACCGTGGTTTCTTGACGCTGAATATGGCGCGTCCGAAAACGAGGCAGAGGTTTGTGTTTTTATTTTTGGCAGCGGCTGTTCTTTTTTCCTTTGTCGGTGCGCTGGCAATGGTTCAAGCGGAACAGAGTTTGACAGGGTCGGATCTCAGCAGGGTGACGTCTCATCTTTCCCCGCAAACGCTCAGCATGATCGTCGGGGAAAGCATTCCCTATTTCCAGGAGAAAATTCAGACGGCCGGTTTGGAAGAGATTATCTCGCGGACGGCGTTTGAGTTGATGACGAGTATCGATTTTCGTGATCCACGCACTTTTCTGGGCAAAGAGCTGCCGTTGTACGCATTGTTCGACAGCGAGATTGACGTGGCCAGCAGCGATGTGGATTATACTTCGATCCCGATCGAATCACCGCCGCCGCCTGATCTCGATAAACAGATTATGAAGGCGATGGAGCATCCCGATGAAGACAAAACGAGCACCGACCCGGGAAGTATCAAAACGAAGCAAGTGATTATTTATAACACCCATTTTTGGGAATCTTTTTTGCCGGAACTCCATAAAACAAATCCCGACCAGGCCACTGATCTGAATCGCAATATTACCCTCGTTTCCAAGCATTTGGCGAAGCAGCTGGAAAAGATGGGCATCGGCGCCGTCACAACCGAACGGAAGTATACATGGAATTCCGGTGCGTATGTGCAATCGCGCAAAATGGTGCTCTCTGTCTTGAAGCAATACCACAGCATCAGTTATATGATCGATATTCATCGCGATTCACGAAGGCGCGACAAGACGACAAAAGTGTTTGACGGCAAACCGTATGCGAGGCTCGCGTTTGTAGTCGGCAAGGCGAGCACGCACTTTGAGGACAACCTGAGCCTTGCCCGCGAGATGCACAAGCGGATCAACGAGTTATATCCCGGTTTGTCCCGGGCGGTGATTATTAAAGAGAGAGGAAATGGGAACAACGGGGAATATAATCAATCTTTATCGCCCAACAGCATGCTGGTTGAAGTGGGCGGGGTGGATAATTCATTCGCTGAAGCGAATCGGTCGATTGAGGTTTTGGCCCGGGTTTTGGCCGATATAATCCATGAGGGAACCGTGGTTACAGCCCGGCCGGATGCAACGGAGGCAGGTAAATGAGGTGACAGGATGCGCGTTTTGGTGCAGATCGTTTGTATGATCGGAATGTTGGTGACGGGGATTTTCGTCGGAATCGACAGGGCTGAGCAAAATATGCAAAAGATGCAGGGAACCATGGGGGCGCCGCGCGCGATCCAGATTACTCCACAGGATGGAAAAATCGAAATCGCGGTGCTGGGACAAGTCGTTGAAACGAAAAATCCCGTGCCAAAGGTGGCAGCGAAAGTAAGAGAGACGGTAACCAGCCAACAGGAGAAAAACGGAACCAATTATTTGGCGGTGGTGGGAAACGAAGTGGGAACGGGGCTCAAAAACCTTTCCCGTAAGGTGATGAATTTCATTTTTGCCCTGGCCGAGTAAAGATAGGCAGGAGTTGTATACGGGGGCAAAGGAGCATGATGTTCCTTTGTCTTTTTTTGTGTATTTAATTTGTGCATTTAATAAGATAAGAATGTTTTGTGTGAAAACGCGTTGCAGCAGCCGTCGGCTCCGGCCTCCCTGTGTTCCAGATGTCCGTTCGGCGGTTTCGCTTCCCGGCCGTGTCTGGCTTTCCGCTGGTTGTGGCGGCGAGTCATGACCGATTTTGTCATCGCTTCAGAGAGTCAGGGACAGGAAACTCATTGAAGAGAGGGTTTGGGGCTGATATAATTAAGCAATGCAGTCCTCGATTGATGCAGGAGGGAAATGAACGGGAATGGATAACAAAGAACAACGTGCAATGATTCGTAACTTTTCCATCATTGCCCATATCGACCATGGGAAATCGACACTCGCTGACCGAATCTTGGAAAAGACGGGAGCGCTGACCGAACGGGAGATGCAGGAGCAGTTCCTGGACAAAATGGATTTGGAACGGGAGCGCGGCATCACCATCAAATTGCAGTCGGTTCGCCTTCCGTATAAAGGAAAAGACGGGAAAGAGTACATTCTGAACTTGATTGATACACCGGGTCATGTGGATTTTACCTATGAGGTGTCGAGAAGCCTTCAGGCGTGCGAAGGCGCCCTGCTGGTCGTCGATGCCTCGCAGGGAGTGGAAGCGCAAACGTTGGCCAATGTTTATCTGGCGCTTGAAAATGACCTGGAAATCATTCCCGTTATCAATAAAATTGACTTGCCCAGCGCGGAACCGGAGCGCGTCAAACAGGAGATTGAAGATGTGATCGGACTGGATGCCAGCGATGCAGTTCTCGCATCGGCCAAGGCGGGGATCGGCATCGAAGAGATTTTGGAGCGGATTGTGGAAAAAGTGCCGGCTCCGGAAGGTGATCCCGATGCTCCGCTTCGTGCGCTGATCTTTGACTCCGTTTATGATTCGTACCGGGGTGTCATCATTTATATGCGTGTCGTCGACGGAACGATTAAAAAAGGCATGCGCATGAAAATGATGGCCACGGGTAAAACATATGAAATTACCGAAGTGGGGGCTTTTACGCCCCATCAGGTTCCGATGGAACAGCTTTCCGTCGGTGAGGTTGGATACGTTTGTGCCAACATCAAAAACGTCAAGGATACGCGCGTGGGGGATACGATCACCGATGCGGACCGCCCGGCCAAAGAGCCGCTGCCCGGGTATCGCCGCATTAATCCGATGGTGTTTTGCGGGTTGTATCCGGTCGATTCCTCCGAATACGATGATTTGCGGGAAGCACTGGAAAAATTGGAGCTGAATGATGCGTCGCTCACCTACGAGCCGGAGACCTCAAGTGCGCTCGGATTTGGTTTTCGCGCGGGTTTCCTCGGTCTGCTTCACATGGAGATTATTCAGGAGCGGATTGAGCGCGAATTTGGCGTGCAGCTCATCACTACTGCTCCAAGCGTTGTTTACAAGGTGTATCAGACTGACGGATCCGTGCTGGAGATCGAAAATCCGACACTGATGCCGCCGCAGCAAAAAATCGATCGGGTGGAAGAACCTTATGTGAAGGCCACCATTTTGGTGCCGAATGATTATGTTGGGGCTGTAATGGAGATTTGCCAGAACAAACGCGGTCAATATGTCGATATGACGTATATTGATACCAACCGCGTCAGCCTCGTTTATGAATTGCCGCTCGCAGAAATCGTTTATGACTTCTTCGACCAGCTGAAATCAGGGACAAAAGGGTATGCCTCCTTCGACTATGAACTGATCGGCTACAAGCCGTCCAATCTTGTCAAAATGGATATCCTGCTGAATGGCGAAGTCGTCGATGCCCTTTCCTTTATTGTGCATCGCGATCGCGCATACCATCGCGGCCGCGCCCTGGTGGAAAAACTGAAAAAATTGATTCCGCGCCAGATGTTTGAAGTGCCGATCCAAGCGGCCATCGGCAATAAAGTGGTTGCGCGGGAAACGATCAGTGCCATGCGCAAAAACGTGCTGGCCAAATGCTACGGCGGGGATATCAGCCGGAAACGCAAATTGCTGGAGAAACAGAAAGAAGGGAAAAAGCGGATGAAAGCGGTCGGCAGCGTCGAGGTGCCGCAGGAAGCTTTTATGGCCGTGTTGAAAATCGACGACAAATAATCACATCAACCATGCCGTAAGCATCGATGCCGGAACGTCCGTCAGCAGGGAAGGCTTGCCCGCTTTGCCGGACACGCGGCCTGTTGCTTGCGGCATTTTTAGGAGGTGGGCAAATGCCGCCCCAAGCCGTATACATTCATATTCCTTTTTGTACAAATAAATGCCATTACTGCGATTTTACTGCTTATGTCGTGAACGGGCAGCCGGTGGATGATTATCTTTCCGCCCTCGGACGGGAGATGGCTCTCGCTGTGGCAGAAACTCCCCCGGCTGAGATCCGCTCGATTTTTATCGGCGGAGGAACGCCCACTGTCCTGACACCGGCTCAGATGAGGAAATTGCTGGACGATATTCGCCGCTATTTCCCGAACCGGGCCGCCGACTGTGAATTCACGGTCGAGGCCAATCCCGGCACCACCGGTCCGGAACTGCTGGAAGCCATGCTCGAGGGCGGGGTTAATCGCATCAGTTTTGGCGCCCAAACGTTTCGTCCTGATCTGCTTCAGCGGATCGGGCGCATTCACGGGGTTGAAGAGATCGGACAAAGCGTCCGGCTGGCACGGGAGGCCGGTTTTGCGAATATTTCCCTCGATTTGATGTTCGGCCTGCCGACACAGACAGTGGAAGATATGAAACAGACGCTGGAATCGGCGATTGCACTGGGACCCGAGCACTTTTCCTGCTACAGCCTGAAAATCGAGGAAGGGACGCTTTTTCACCATTTGTATGAACGAAATGAACTGCCGTTGCCCTCCGATGATGAGGAGTTCACCATGTATCAGATGCTGCGCTCCCATTTGAAACAGCACGGCTATGAGCAATATGAAGTGAGCAATTTTGCGCAGCCGGGATTTGAGAGCAGGCACAATTGCACGTATTGGCTCAACGAAGAGTATTATGGACTGGGAACAGGGGCGCACGGATACGTGGAAGGGGTTCGCTATGCCAATATCAAAGGGGTCAAAGAATATATTGCGCGTTTGACGGCCGGCAGGCGTCCTGTGGCTGAATCGTATCGCGTCGAACGGGAAGAAGAGATTGAGAATTTCATGATTCTGGGCTTGCGCTTGCTCGCAGGTGTAAGCCGGTCACGGTTCAGGGAACGTTTCGGGGTCAGCATCGAGGATGCGTTTGGCAGCGTTTTGCGGCAATTATTTGAACAAAAGCGATTGGTGCAGCAGGGAGACCGCATCGCCCTGACTGAACAGGGGCTTCTCTTTGGCAATGAGGTATTTGCCTCATTTCTCGGTGGCGTGGAATTATAAGCGGACCAATTGACATCATATTTCCCGTTTGGTAATTTTAAATTAGTATTTTTAGCACTCGTTTCCTTGGAGTGCTAACAAGGAGGGGAGGCAGATGTTAACTGAGCGACAAAAACGGATTCTCTGGGCCGTCATCGACGATTATATCGTTTCGGCTGAACCTGTCGGCTCCCGTACTGTTTCCAAAAAGAAGGGTGTCGGGTTTAGCGCGGCCACGATTCGCAACGAAATGGCTGATCTGGAAGAGATGGGGTTTTTGGAGCAACCGCATACATCTGCCGGAAGAATACCTTCACAAAAAGGGTATCGTTTTTACGTGGACCATTTGTTACAACCGTATATGTGGTCAAAAGATGATCTGATGGCCCTGCACGATTTTTATGCCATGAAAGTTGATCATGTGGAACAAGCGATTAAACACGCAAATTCCATTCTGTCCCAAATGACCAATTACATGACGTTTATTCTGGGGCCGAGATTGTCTGAGAGCAAGCTAAAAGCCTTGCAGATTGTACCGTTGCATGATCGTGCCGCTGTCAGCATTCTGGTGACCGATACGGGATATGTTCATCGGCAGCATGTGATCGTCCCGGAGGGCGTTTCTCTGTCCGCAATTGAACGATTAGTCAATCTGCTCAATTATCGGCTGACGGGGGTACCGATCGCGAAGTTAAAGGCGATTGTCAAGCATGAACTGTCAGAAGAGCTAAAACGGCATGTGGAGCATTTTGATAAGTTGACGGATCTGTTGGATACCATTTTAAAAGCAGAGCTGGAAGAACGCGTTTATACCAGTGGCACAACCCGAATTCTGGACCAGCCGGAGTTCCGGGACGTGGAAAAAATGAAATCGATCCTGGATCTGGTCGAAGAAAGTACGGTGCTGGTTCAATTGTTCAACTCCGACAAAGAAGGGGTTCAAGTGCGAATCGGGGATGAAAATGATTTGGAGGCAGTAAATGATTGCAGCATTATCACTGCTTCCTATATGATAAATGGCGAACCTGTTGGCACGATCGGTGTGCTCGGCCCGACGCGGATGAATTATGGTCGGGTGATCGGCGTTCTTGAATTTTTGGCTCATGATTTTTCCAGACGGATCAGTGCATGGTTTGAGTGAGAACAGGAGTTTACGCATCTTTGGGGGTTCAGTTGCTGAATCCCTCTCCCTATATATAGAAAGGAAGGGAAGCCAAGGTGCCTGATCATGAATACGTAACGGTGAAGGACGAGACCCGGCTCTCAGCTCTAAAAAGCAATGCGGATGCAGTCAGGTCAGTGGCTTCTGCAGTCGCTTCCACATTGGGACCTAAAGGGTTGGACACGATGCTGGTCGATGACAACCATCGGGTGATTGTGACCAATGATGGTGTCACGATTCTGGATCGTATGGAAATCAGTCATCCTGCAGCCAAAATGATTGTCAATGTAGCCAAGTCTCAGCAGGAAGAAGTCGGAGACGGAACGACGACGGCAACGTTGCTAACCGCAGCGCTGGTGGAAGAAGGCGTAAAACAGGTGGTGAAGGGCGTACCTGTGACGAAGGTCATCGCCGGAATCGATCGCGGAATTCGGTTTGCGTTGCGTAAAATGAAGGAAAAAGCAAGACCGATTTACGAATTAGATGATGAATGGCTGCAACGGATCGCTTTTACCGCCAGCAGGGAAAACGAAGATATTACGATGGCCGTCATTGAGGCTGCCCATTTGGTGGGACGCGAGAAATTATTGGATCAGAACTTCAAGCTCGCCGATTGCATCATCGCTCATCCGCGTGTGGATAACAGCGTCTTTTCGGGAATGGTGATCAACCGGCAGAGGATGAATCAGCAAATGCCGCGCAAAAAGGATCACACGCGCGTTTTGGTTCTGAGCGATGCCCTGGAACCTGATTCGGCGGAAAAGAACGGTGCTGGCGAAGCTTCGGCGAAACAGGAAAATGTAAATGAAGCTTTTTATGTCCTATTGGAACATCTGATCCATTTGCAAGTGGGGCTGATCGTCACTTCCAAAGGGGTGGATCCCTATGCGGAAGAGGTTCTGACCGATGCAGGAGTGATTGTGGTAACGGATGTCAGCCAAGCGGACCTGGAAGAGGTCGCCGAACATACGGGTGCACGGATCGTAACAAGGAGCGGACTGAAAAAGTCGCTCGAGGCTTTGGAATCGACTCTGGGTTCCTGTGCAGGCGTGATCGATGATGAGCGCCTTGGCAAACTGCGCATTCTCGGCGGTAAAGGACGTCCGATGGCCACATTGATCGTGGGTGCACAAACGGAAGAGGTTGTAAGAGAGCGGGAAAGGATTGCCAAAGATGCAGCATCGGCCGTGCAAGCAGCCGTGTGCGGAGGATTTTTGCCCGGCGGAGGTGCGGTTGAATTGGCGCTCGCCCGCGATGTTGAGCGCTTTCGTGATATGGTGCAGGGAATGGAGCGGTTTGGCGTTTCTGTTGTGGCAGAATGTTTGGAACGCCCGATGAGTCAGGTTGTGGCCAATGCAGGCTTTAATCCGCTGGAAAAAATCGAGGCGGTCAAAGCGCTTCAGATGAAACGGCAATCCGATTCTCTGGGCATTGATTGCGACCGCGGAACGATTGTGGACATGGTGGAAATGGGTGTTGTTGATCCGCTTCCCGTCAAGGCAAATGCCTTAAAAACTGCCGGTGAAGTAGCCGTTGCCATTTTGCGCATCCATACCATCGTGAAGATGAAGCCGGTTCCGATCCCTGAACAGTCAGGATAGGAGGATTGAAAATGGATCGAGAAAGAGAAGAGCTCCAGCCAAACGCTGGCAGCCAACCTTTTTCGGGCAAGAACGAAGCTGAGGGGCAAGAAAGCGTACATACTGGAGATACTTCTCCGGAAAATTCAGCTTCTCCCGATGAAGTGATTTCCGCCTTGAAGCGGGAATTGGAGGAAGCAAAAAAAGAAGCTGAGAACTGGCAGGCGAAGGCCGAGCAGCATCGGGAGCATTACATGCGCGCGCTTGCCGATTTGGAAAATTATCGGCGCAGGGCGCGCAAAGAAAAAGAAGATGCTATAAAATATAGCGTAGTTCCTCTCTTGGAATCGCTTCTTCCCGTTCTGGACAACTTCGAGCGTGCTCTGGATGCAGCTGATGACAGCGGGAATGTAAAGACGTTGCAGGAAGGGATCGAAATGGTTTACCGCCAGTTTTTGAACGCTTTATCCCAGGCGGGACTCACCCTTATTGAAACCGAGGGCAGACCGTTTGACCCTCATGAACATAATGCCGTCATGCAAGTTGAAAGCAGCAGTCATGAACCCGGAACGATTGTGGAAGAACTTCAGCCGGGATATCGCTATTTGGATCGTGTGATCCGTCCTTCCATGGTAAAAGTGAGCAAATGAGAAAAGGTTCATTTACCTTTGTGAAAACAGGTAGGAGGTAGTAGTCTATGGGTAAAGTTATCGGGATTGACTTGGGTACAACGAACTCTTGCGTTGCTTTCATGGATGGAAGCGAAGTCGTTGTTATCCCCAACGCGGAAGGTGCCCGCACCACTCCATCCGTGGTCGGTTTTTCCAAGACGGGCGAACGTCTCGTCGGTGAAGCGGCCAAACGGCAAGCAATTACCAACCCGGACAAAACCGTGATTTCGATCAAGCGCCATATGGGTACCAACCATAAGGTAAAAATCGATGATAAATCATATACCCCGCAGGAAATTTCGGCGATGATTCTGCAAAAGCTGAAACAGGATGCCGAAGCTTATCTTGAAGAGCCGGTTACCCAGGCTGTCATCACTGTGCCGGCATACTTTAATGACAGCCAGCGTCAGGCGACGAAAGATGCCGGACGGATCGCCGGGTTGGAAGTGCTGCGCATCATCAACGAGCCGACCGCAGCTGCTCTCGCTTACGGTCTCGACAAAGCGGAAGATCAGAAAATTCTCGTGTTTGACCTCGGCGGCGGTACGTTCGACGTTTCCATTTTGGAACTTGGTGACGGTGTATTTGAAGTTTTGGCCACCAGCGGGGATAACAAGCTGGGCGGGGATGACTTCGACCAAGTGATCATTGATTATCTGATTGAGGAGTTTAAAAAGGAAAACGGAATTGATCTGCGCAATGACAGCGCTGCGCTTCAGCGTTTGAAAGCCGAAGCGGAAAAAGCGAAAAAAGACTTGTCCGGTCTTTTGACAACGACGATTTCGCTTCCGTTCCTGGCTTCCGATGAAACGGGACCAAAGCATCTCGAAGTTACCCTGACGCGGGCCAAGTTTGAAGAGCTGAGTGCCGATCTCATTGAACGCACGATGGGGCCGACCCGTCAGGCATTGAGCGATGCAGGTCTTCAGCCGAGCGATATCGATAAAGTGATTTTGGTCGGAGGATCGACCCGGATTCCGGCTGTTCAGGAAGCGATCAAACGCCTGATTGGCAAAGAGCCGAGCAAAGGGGTAAACCCTGATGAAGTAGTGGCCATGGGTGCAGCGATCCAGGGCGGCGTGCTCTCCGGGGATGTGAAGGATATCGTATTGCTGGACGTTACCCCGCTCTCGCTGGGAATTGAAACGCTGGGCGGCGTTTTCACCAAACTGATCGAGCGCAACACGACGATTCCGACGGAAAAATCGCAGATCTTCTCCACTGCGGCTGACAATCAAACCTCGGTTGACATCCACGTGTTGCAAGGAGAACGCCCGATGGCTGCGGACAACAAGACGCTCGGACGCTTCCAGTTGACCGATATTCCTCCGGCTCCGCGCGGGATTCCGCAAATCGAGGTAACCTTTAAGATCGATGCCAACGGAATCGTGAACGTGTCGGCCAAGGATAAGGCAACCGGCAAAAGCCAGGCGATCACCATTCAGTCTTCTAGCGGATTGAGCGACGAAGAGATTGAACGCATGGTAAAAGAAGCGGAAATGTACGCAGATCAAGACCGGAAGCGCAAAGAAAAAGTGGAGCTTCGCAATAAGGCAGACCAACTGATTTTCACGGCAGAAAAAACGATCAAAGACCTTGGCGACAAAGTGGACAGCGCCGATGTGGAAAAAGCGAACGCTGCCAAAGACAATTTGAAAAAAGCGTTGGAACAGGACGATGACGACGCGATTAAAAAAGCGACAGAGGAGCTGGAACAAGCGGTTCAACAACTGTCCATCAAACTTTATGAACAAATGCAGCAACAGGCGGCGCAAAACCAAGGCGGTGAAAAGGCTTCGAAAAAGGATGACAACGTTGTCGACGCCGAGTATGAAGAAGTAAAAGAAGATAAATAAAGATCATTTACGGAGGAGAGGAAAGAGTTCTCCTCGACGAGGAAAGTCATTGTCGGGGCTCTGCCTTGACATGGCTTTTCTCTTTTTGTGGGATTGAACCAAAAGCTTTGTGATCGGTAGAGGAGGTGACCCGGTGAGTAAACGCGATTATTACGAAATATTGGGAGTCAGCAAAGGTGCCACTGACGATGAGATTCGTAAAGCCTACCGAAAATTGGCGCGCAAATACCATCCGGATGTCAACAAAGCAGCAGATGCCGAAAAGAAATTCAAAGAGGTAAAAGAAGCATACGAAGTTTTGAGCGATCCCCAAAAACGGGCATCTTATGATCAGTTTGGCCATGAGGGTCCGGGTGCCGGCTTTGGCGGAGGCGGTTTTGGCGGAGCTGGAACCGGTTTTGACACCGATTTTGGGTTTGGTGACATCTTTGATATGTTTTTTGGCGGGGGTCGCCGCAACAATCCTAATGCGCCTCGCCAAGGTGCCGATCTGGAGTTTCGCCTGCAGATTGAATTTAAGGATGCCATTTTTGGGAAAAATGTGGATGTTGTGATCCCGCGCACGGAAAAATGCGATCAGTGCCGCGGTACCGGAGCCAAACCGGGAACGCACCCGGAAACATGTTCGGTATGCCACGGATCGGGTCAGGCGGAAATGGTGCAAAACACACCGTTTGGAAGGATTGTGAACCGCCGCATCTGTCATGCTTGTAACGGTTCAGGCAAGATCATTCGCGAAAAATGCCCCGCTTGTCGCGGTTCCGGCAACGTGAAACAAAAGAAAAAAATCAATGTCAAAATTCCGGCCGGAATTCATGAAGGGGCGCAATTGCGAGTTTCCGGGGAAGGAGAACCGGGGATTAATGGCGGGCCGCCAGGGGACTTATATATCACCATCTTTATTAAGCCGCATGACTTCTTCAGACGAGAAGGCGATGATCTTGTTTGCGAGTTGCCTATCACCTTCGGACAAGCGGCGCTTGGGGATGAGGTCATCGTTCCGACGCTGAACGGGCGGGCGCGGCTGAAAGTGCCGGCCGGTACGCAAACCGGAACAGAATTCCGCCTGCAGGGGAAAGGAGTTCCGCGTATGCGCGGCTACGGCGAAGGTGATCTGCGCGTGAAAGTCCGTGTGGTGACGCCGACCAAATTGACGGAAGAACAAAAAGAAGCCCTGCGCAACTTCAGTCGCCTTTGCGGCGAGTATATCAACAATGAGCAGTCCGGCGGAAACTTCTTTGACAAAATGAAGCAAGCGTTTCGCGGGGACTGATCACAGATGAAACGGGCGTGGATCAGCCCGTTTTTTATTTATCGTCAGATGAGGTGGGTGAATCGGATTGGACTGGATGGAAATTGTCATACACACAAATCAGGAAGCAGTCGAAGCCGTCAGCTTTTTGTTGCAGGAGCTGGGGGCTGATGGTGTCGCGATCGAAGATCCCGAAGTGCTCCATCGGGCATGGGAAAATCGCTATGGAGAAATAATCGAGCTTTCGCCGGATGATTATCCCGAAGAAGGGGTTCGCATCAAAGCCTATCTGTCCGAACTGGAAATTGAAGACCCGGAGGCGCTGTTGCAAAAGGTGAGGGAAGGATTGGAGCACCTGAAGCACAGCGGACTGAACATCTCCCCGGGGACGGTCACGCACCGGATGGTGAATGAAAACGATTGGGCGGATGAATGGAAAAAATACTACAAGGTCAGCAAAATTTCAGACCGGATTACGATTAAACCGACATGGGAAGAGTACGATCCTTCGCCGGGAGAAAAAGTGATTGAACTCGATCCCGGAATGGCCTTTGGCACGGGGACGCACCCAACCACGGCTCTGTGCATTCACCTGCTGGAACAGGCTTTAACCCCCGGCGACCGTGTGATTGACGTAGGCTGTGGCAGCGGAGTGCTGAGCATCGTTGCCGGGAAATTGGGGGCGGAGTATGTTCTGGCGCTCGATCTTGATCCCCTGGCTGTCGAAAAAACACGAGAAAATGTGGAAACCAATCATTTATCCGGGGTCATCGAGGCCAGGGAAGGTGATCTCCTCAAAGGTGTGGGGCAAACCGCCGATCTGGTCGTGGCCAATATTTTGGCCGAGATCATTGTGCTTCTGGTTCACGATTTGCCACGGGTGTTAAAACCGGGGGGAGCGTTTATCGCTTCCGGGATTATCGAAGAAAAGGCAAAATGGGTGGAAGCGTCGCTCCTCGATGCCGGCCTTGAAGTGTTGGAAACGAAACACCAGGACGGTTGGGTGGCAATCCTCGCGAAAAAATGGTAAAATGGCAGGAGTGTCAAATGCAGAGATATTTTGTCTTACCTGAGCAAATTTCTGATGATGAATTGGTGATTCGGGGTGAAGATGTCCATCATCTGAAAAATGTATTGCGGGCCAAGCCGGGGCAAAACCTGATCGTTTGTGCCGGTCAGGGCTTGGATTACCAAGCGGAAGTGATGGAGATCGCAGCAAAGGAAGTGCGCTGCCGCATCATCGGCCGAAGCGTTTCCCGCGGTGAACCCCGAACCAAAGTGACCATTGCACAGTCCCTGCCCAAAGGGGATAAACTGGAATGGATCATCCAAAAAGGAACGGAACTGGGTGCGGTTTCGTTTATTCCGTTTATTTCAAAACGAAGCGTTGTTAAAATAGATGCACGCAAGGCAGACAGGAAGCGGGAACGGTGGCAAAAAATTGCCAAAGAAGCGGCAGAACAAGCACACCGCGGGCAAATTCCCACTGTCTCCCGGCCGCTTGCGTGGGAAGAGTTGCTGGAGCAAACGGAGAAGGCTGAGGCGAGTTTTATCGCTTATGAAAAAGGTGGAATTCCTCTGAAGGCGGCGATCTCATCCGTGAGTGCGAACAATATCATGGTGATCATCGGGCCGGAGGGCGGATTCGAGGAGCGGGAAATTGCAGCGGCCAAAGAGAAGGGAGCAATCCCCGTCTCTTTGGGTGCACGTATACTGCGCACGGAAACCGCTCCGCTTGTGGCGCTTTCTTGCATCATGTTTGCAAGAGACGATTTGTGAGGTGAAAATGGATGAGAACGGTGGCATTTCATACATTGGGATGCAAAGTTAATGCATATGAGACGGAAGCGATGTGGCAGCTGTTCAAAAAAGCAGGCTACGAACGCGTGGAGTTTGAGGAAGAAGCGGATGTTTACCTGATCAACACCTGTACGGTAACCAATACGGGTGATAAAAAGAGCCGTCAGGTGATTCGGCGGGCGATCCGGCGCAATCCCGATGCGGTGATCGCGGTTACCGGTTGCTATGCGCAAACCTCGCCGGCGGAAGTGGCTGCGATTCCAGGTGTCGACATCGTGGTGGGAACGCAGGGGCGTGACAAGTTAATTGAGTATGTGGAGAAATTTATCCACGAACGGCAACCGATCAACGCCGTAGCCAACATCATGAAACAGCGGGAATTTGAAGAACTGGATGTACCGGCCTTTGCGGACCGCACACGTGCTTCCCTGAAAATCCAGGAGGGTTGCAACAATTTCTGCACCTTCTGCATTATTCCGTGGGCCAAAGGGCTGTCCCGCAGCCGCAAGCCGGAAAATGTGCTGGCCCAGGCGCGCCAATTGGTTGACGCCGGTTATAAGGAGATTGTGCTCACCGGCATTCATACCGGCGGATATGGCGATGATTTTGAAAACTATAAACTGGCTGATCTCCTGTGGGATCTCGATAAAATCGAAGGGCTGAAACGGATTCGCATCAGCTCGATCGAGGCGAGCCAGATCGATGAACGGATTATCGAAGTGCTGAACGCTTCTGAAAAAATGTGCCGCCATCTTCATATCCCGTTGCAAGCAGGGGATGATGCCGTTTTGAAACGGATGCGGCGCAAATACACCACGGCTGAGTTCAGGGAAAAAATCCTTGAACTTCACGAGGCGATGCCCCAAGTGGCCATCACCACCGATGTGATCGTCGGTTTCCCTGGTGAAACGGATGAACAATTTGAGCGCGGTTATCGCTTTATCGAGGAACTGCAGATGTACCAATTGCATGTGTTCCCTTATTCCAAACGCACGGGAACCCCGGCCGCGCGCATGCCGGATCAGGTTCCGGAAGAAGTGAAACATGAGCGGGTTCGCCGCCTGATTGAACTTTCCAACCGCCTGACTGTTGATTACGCACAAAAATTTGTCGGCGATGTCTTGGAAGTGATCCCGGAGCGTCCCTTTAAAGAAGATCCGACCAGCGGTCTTTATATGGGATATGCGGATAACTATTTGCAAGTTGCTTTTCCGGCAACGGAAGACATGGTCGGAAAAGTGTGCCGCGTGCGGATCGATCGGGTGGAAGGCGAATATTGCCATGGCACGTTTGTGCGCGTTGTCGACGATGTTCCGCGTCCCGCTCGTGCGGTTTAGGTCACTGGCTGTCAGCAGAGTGTTTGCTGACGGCTTTTTTTATGAAAAGGATTTGCGGCATTTTAGGCAGATCATCTGTCCGTTTAAGCGCTTCCCGGCTTGTCTCGTAAGGGAAAATTGTGCTATGATCTCATAGCAAACAGTGGAAGGGATGGTCGAGGATGAGAGAAGTTTCCGCCGGCGGTGTTGTCTACCGGCAACGAGACAGGCGGACCGAAATTCTGATGATTGAAGATCGGTTTGGCCGTTGGACGCTGCCAAAAGGAAAAAAAGAGCCGGGAGAGACGGATGAGGAGACCGCCTTACGGGAAATCGAGGAAGAAACCGGAATTAAGGGCCGGATTGAATCCCGGCTTCAAACAGTTACTTACCATTATCTACATGAACTGCATGGACAAGTGGAAAAGAGCGTCGTCTATTATCTCGTGAAGGCGCTGACCGGAACGGAGACACCGCAGTTGGAGGAGATTAACGGTGTCGTCTGGTTGCCTGCCGAAGAGGCATGGCAAAAACAGCGGGAATTTGGCTATGATAACAATGATGAAGTGATGAAACTCGCTCTCGAGCAAATCAGGTTACGGAAAGGAAATGAATCATGAATGCAAAAGAACTGGCAGCGATGATCGATCATACGCTCTTAAAACCGGAAGCAACGCTGGAACAAATCCGCGTTTTGTGTGAGGAAGCAAAACAATATCACTTCGCCTCTGTTTGTGTCAACCCATTTTGGGTAAAGGAGGCGGCGAAGTTATTGGCCGGAACGGATGTGAAGGTATGTACGGTTGTCGGCTTTCCGCTCGGAGCCACCACAACGGAGACCAAAGTGTTCGAAACCAAGGATGCCGTTAAAAACGGGGCCGATGAAATCGACATGGTCATCAATATCGGAGCATTAAAATCAGGAGATTCGGAAACGGTCAAACGCGATATTGAGGCGGTGGTGAAAGCGGCAGAGGGGAAATTGGTCAAAGTGATCCTCGAAACCGGACTGCTCAATGATGAAGAAATCGCGGGTGCAAGCAAATTGGCCAAAGAAGCGGGCGCTCATTTTGTCAAAACATCGACCGGGTTTGGCAATGGAGGGGCAACCGTTGAAGCCGTTCGGTTAATGCGCAAAACCGTCGGTACCGATTTGGGTGTAAAAGCTTCCGGCGGAATTCGCGATCAGGAGACGGCGAAAAAAATGGTGGAAGCCGGGGCAAACCGGATTGGAGCCAGCGCAAGCGTCGCAATTGTCAGTGGCGGGCAGGGGAGCGGCTCGTATTAAGGGAGGCGGTGAAAATCGCCTCTTTTCCATGTCACGGTTTCATCGGGGATCAGATAGGTAATCCCCCGGGCGAACGGTTCGCAAAACGGCAGTACGGCTACGGAGCAAATCACGTTGAACAGCGTTTGGATATGGGCGATTTGGGTGGCTGGATTATCGGACAGATAAGGCGTGAATTGGCTGATCAACGGGATGAGCGGCGCAAACAGGATCACTCCGGCCAAATTTAGAAGAAAATGGGATAAAGCCACTTGTTTGCTGGCCGTGTTGGCGTTGACCGCCGCGAGGATGGCGGTGACACAGGTTCCGACATTGCTGCCGAAAACAACCGCGATCGCAAACGGCAAAGGGATGGCATGGGAGGCGTAGAAGCCCATCGTGATCGCGATGCAGGCGCTGCTGCTGTGAATGAGCGCGGTAAAAACAGCCCCGATAACAATCCCGGCCAGGATCGGATGGCCGCCATAGTCGATCACCCACTGGATCAGACCGTGTTCTTTGATCGGCGAAGCGATTTTCTGCATGTAATCGATCCCCAGAAAGATCATTCCAAAACCGGCCGTCGTTTTTCCCAGACGGGAGACAATGAGCTGCGGCAACATCCAGAGAATGGTGCCGAGGATGAGAAGGGGAAGCGCGAAATCCTCGATTTTAAGGGCGAGGATTTGCGTTGTAATGGTTGTCCCGATATTGCTCCCCAGAATGATGCCGATCGACTGGGCGAAGGTCAAAACACCCGCATTGACAAAACCGATTGTCAGAACCGTGATCGCGCTTGAAGACTGCAAGAATGCAGTTGTAATCGTTCCGGTCACAAACCCCCTGAACGGGGTGCGCGTGAACTTGAGCAGAATATCTTGCAGGCGATTGGCCGCCAGCGCTTCCAAGCCTGTCCGCATAAAGTGTAGCCCGATCATGAACACACAAAGCCCGATAAGAAATGGAATTCCGATTTCCCTGAACATGGTCTGCACCCACCCCTCCTGATCCTTTGCCTATATATATGGTGGACAGACAGGGAGCATGACCAGTAAAATGGAAAAGAACCGTTCGTTCAAGGGAGATGAGCGGACAAATGCCAGTTTGGCTGCAACACCGTTCCGGTTTTTGTCCGCGTGGAAATTGATCAAGAATCCTGAAATGGTTGCGGCCTTCGGGGAAGAAAAGGGGGAGAATCAAATCCGGTAAAATCGGGCCGGTACAGTTCGGGGAAACCCGGCAAGGCTCGCGGTTGTTCTCTTTTCGGTAGCAACTGCTTTTCCGGGTCGGGTTCGGGAGAACCAAAAATCGCCCACGTCTCCGTCTGAAATCCGTCCGCAAAGCGGGGAGGGGCAATTTGCTCCGCTTGCTCTCCAGCAGAAGTGCTGGCGGTTTCAGCCTCCGTTCCTTCCGTGTTTTGTCCGCTTTCGGACAAGGACCGGAGTTCCTCTTTGATCATTTTGCGGATCAGCCGCCGGAGATGGGATTCATAAGCAGAAGGTCGACGAACCAATTTATTCACCTCTTTTCCTCAACGTGTTATAGTATATGCTGATGAGAACCATGGGTGAATGTACTGATCCTAATCGAGAGTGGAGGTTCAAACAGTGGAATCCTGCATTTTTTGCCAGATTATCGAAGGGAAGATCCCTTCAAAAAAAGTGTATGAAGACCGCGATGTACTTGCCTTTCATGACATTGCACCCGCCGCGCCCACTCATGTCCTCGTCATTCCGAAAAAACATATTCAATCGCTGATGCACCTGGAGGAAGAAGATCAAGAACTGGTCGGCAAGATCCATCTGGTCATCCAAAAGCTGGCCCGTGAACTCGGCCTGGATGAAAAAGGATTCCGTGTGGTGAATAATACCGGCGAACATGGCGGTCAGACCGTGTTCCACATCCATTTTCATCTGCTGGGCGGACGTACCCTCACTTGGCCTCCGGGCTGATTTCTTCAATAACAGGCTGAAGCGTTTTGACAGGTTTTGGACTTGTACGTTATAATATAAAATGACTCTTTGTGTCCCAACGGTTTCCAGAGCTTGGGCTTTGGAAAAAGCCTGGGAAAGGCTTGATTTGGGCATCGTTGGTAGTTTTCTGATGCAGTTGTCGTGCTGACTCTCCGCTGGGGATCAGGCCGATGCTTGCGTGGAAATGTGTGGGTCTTTTCCTTTAGCTATGGCTGCGCGCCCAAACGGCCTAGCTGACCCGTGGAGGGAGGGAATAGCATGGTAGAAACCCGTGTGCGCAAAAACGAATCGCTGGACAGCGCTTTGCGTCGCTTCAAACGCTCTTGCGCCAGAGACGGTGTATTGGCGGAAGTAAGAAAGCGCGAGCGTTATGAAAAACCTAGCGTACGTCGCAAGAAAAAATCAGAGGCCGCTCGCAAAAAGCGTCGCTAAAGAGGTGGCAACTCTTGAGTCTTTTGGAACAATTAAACGAAGATATGAAGTTGGCGCTAAAAAATAAAGAAAAAACCAAACTCTCCACGATTCGCATGCTGAAGTCTTCCATCAAAAAAGCGGAAATCGATAAACGGCGTCCGCTTACTGATGAAGAGGTGCTCGAAGTGGTGTTGCGCGAAGTGAAACAGCGCCAGGATTCACTTTCCGAGTACGAAAAGGCAGGCCGGGAGGATTTGGTGCAAAAAGAGAAAGAGGAAATGGAGATCCTCCGCGCTTACTTGCCTGAACAAATGAGCGAGGATGAAGTAAAAGCACTTGTGCAGCAGGTGATCCAGGAATTGGGTGCTTCATCCAAAGCCGATATGGGTAAGGTGATGGGTGCTCTCATGCCCAAGGTAAAAGGAAGAGCGGATGGAAGATTGGTCAACCGCTTGGTGTCCGAAGCGTTGAGTTGAGTTATGCAGCAGCGTGTTTTAACCAAAACACGCTGTTTTTTTTCAGTCTGACCACTGAATCAGGAAGGGAGAGGCGGAGAAGAAGCATGTATGAGATCGCTCAATTTCTTACCAATCCCTATGTCATGGGCGTGATTGTGGCCATCGGTTTGATCGGAATTGCGGTTGAACTGATGTCGCCGGGTTTTGGGGCACCAGGGATCATCGGGCTCATTTGTTTCTTTTTCTATTTCTGGGCTCATTTCACCATGGGAACGGTGAGCTGGGGAGCACCGGCTCTGTTTGTGCTGGGGGCCGTTTTACTCGTCTTGGAATTGATGTTGCCGACGCTTGGAATTTTGGGAGTGATCGGATTTGTGATGATTCTTGCCTCAATTGTCATGGCGGCAGCCGATTTGTGGGCGGGATTGACGGCCCTTGTCATCGGCTTTGTGCTGGCCGGCATCATTTTATGGGTGCTGATCCGCTTCATCGGGTTAAAAGCGTCCTGGAACCGGATTGTGCTGAAGGCGGAACAAAGGAATGAAGAGGGGTATGTGTCCGCAAAAAAGCGTCGGGATCTGTTGGGCATGGAAGGCGTCGCCGTCACCCAGCTCCGTCCTTCCGGGTTTGCCCGGTTTGGAGAACGGAAAGAAGATGTTGTCAGTGAAGGAGAGATCATTCCGCAAGGTGCGAAGGTAAAGGTGATCGCCGTTGAAGGGGCCAGAGTCGTCGTACGAAAGATCGAGGACTAGTCATCTTTTCCTGATCATTCATTCAAAGAGAATCTCCATTTTTCATGACTTATGGAATTTTTTTGCGATATGATAGAATTGTCAATAAAGGAAATCAGTTGAAGGAGTGAAGGGAATGACGGGCGGAGCGTTGGGGGCTGTTTTGTTGGTCATCCTGATTGTTATTGTTTTATCGATTTTCTTCTCATTTGTACCGGTAATGCTCTGGATCAGCGCGATGGCATCGGGGGTTTATGTGGGACTCTCCACGCTGGTCGGGATGCGCCTTCGCCGGATTGTTCCTGCACGAATCGTAAATCCCTTGATCAAGGCGCGCAAAGCCGGCTTGCATGTTGATATTTCCCAATTGGAAACGCACTATCTGGCCGGAGGGAATGTGGACCGGGTTGTCGATGCCTTGATCGCCGCCCAGCGGGCTGATATCGATCTGATTTTTGAACGGGCCGCGGCAATTGACCTGGCTGGTCGGGATGTGCTCGAGGCCGTGCAGATGAGCGTCAATCCAAAAGTAATCGAGACACCGGAAGTCTCTGCTGTATGTAAAGACGGAATCGAGGTAAAAGTGATTGCCCGGGTAACGGTGCGTGCCAATATCGACCGTTTGGTGGGCGGAGCGGGAGAAGAAACGATTATTGCCCGTGTCGGAGAGGGAATTGTGACGACGAATGGTTCCGCTGACAGCCATAAGGATGTGTTGGAAAACCCGGATATGATCTCGGAAACCGTGCTCTCCAAAGGGCTGGATGCCGGAACCGCCTTTGAAATCCTCTCCATTGACATCGCTGACATTGACATCGGGAAAAATATCGGGGCGAAACTGCAGATCGACCAGGCGGAAGCGGATAAACGCATCGCTCAGGCGAAAGCCGAAGAACGGCGGGCAATGGCCGTGGCACTGGAGCAAGAGATGAAGGCAAAGGTGCAGGAGATGAGGGCTAAAGTGATCGAAGCGGAAGCCGAAGTGCCGCGCGCGTTGGCCGAGGCGCTCAAGTCCGGGAAAATGGGGTTCATGGATTATTACATGATGCAAAATATTGAAGCCGATACCAAAATGCGCCGCTCGCTGGGTGATGATGATCCGGAAGCGGATGCGGAAAATTAATCAGTCCCCGCTTCACCCAAGGGAGGTGGTTTCATGGAAATTCGCATCTCAGCGCAAAAGCTGCGGAGCGGATCGCTTCAGGCGGTGAGAACCGGCTTGGAACGGGGGCAAAGGCCGGGCAAAAGGATTGGCTCGCTCCGTGAAGGGATGCGGATGAGAGAGATTTTAGGTCCGCCCCGCGCATTGAAACCGTATCGTTTTTCGCTGTTCCGTTAAAATTAAAACAAATTGTACTCGGCTCGTGAAGAGATTTCACGAGTCTTTTTTATTATTCATGGAAACAACTGCGTTTATTAGATTTTGCTTCAAATTTCATACTAAAAACCAAAGGAGGTGAAAGGCATGGCACGTCGATCCAATTCCAATCGCCTGTTGGTGCCGGGAGCGGCTTTGGTTCTTAACCAATTTAAAGAAGAGATCGCGGCCGAGTTCGGTGTGAAATTGGGTTCGGATACGGCCGCGCGCGCCAACGGATCTGTCGGAGGAGAAATTACCAAACGCCTGATCGCTGCGGCTCAAAACGAAATGAAAACGGAATAAGATGGAAGACGGCGGCATAGTAGGTCTCTATGCCGCTTTTTGTGTCTGCTTCATAAATCGGCCTTTGGGCGCATAAGAGTGAAAAAAGAAGAAGATCGGATGGGAGAGGGCGGGAGCTGATGCGCAAATGGGTTTCGGATTGGTTGGACCTGCCGGCAGAAGTGACAGAAGAAGTTCCACGGATCGAGATGGTCGGCTCGCGGCGGCTCCAGATTGAAAACTATCTTGAAGTTGAAAAATTCAGCCCAACCGAATTGAAGCTGAAAGTGAAGGAAGGAACCCTGCAAATCAAGGGGGAGAAATTAAAGATCGCCGTCATTTATCAGGATGGTGTGCGGATTGAAGGCGAGATTCAGGAGTTGCGATATATGAAGTAAGGGGAGAAATGCGGTGGCAGTGATGGGTTATCCGGCATTAGTCAAAGGAAAAGTCCGTTTGGCCTGTACGGGGGAACGGGTTACCGGTTTGATCAATCAAACGGTACAGGCAGGCATACATCTGGAAGATATTCAATGGGTTCATGAGCAGAAGCTCCACCTTACCGTACCATTAACGCATTTTTTTTCGTTCGTTTCAATCGCCCGCAGGAACAAGGTGAGACTGAAAATAGTCAAAAAAGAAGGTGTGCCGTTTTTCATGCGCAAGCTGAAGCGGCGTAAAGCGTTTTTGCTCGGTGTCGCTCTTTTTATTCTGCTCACGCTCTCTCTTTCTTCATTTGTCTGGAGAGTGCAAATTGAGGGAAACGAGCAAATTCCGGAACGATATGTACAAGCCCTCTTAAAGAAGGAAGGGGTGTTTGTCGGGCAACTTAAGGGAAAACTACCGGAAGCGGAAGTTATCCAGCACGATTTGCTCATGCACCTTCCAAAGGCTTCGTGGGTAGGATTCCGCGTGGAAGGGACAAGGGTGATTGTCACGATTGTGGAGAAAAAAGAGCCGGAAACAAAAAAAGAGGAGAACCGGGACCCGGGGCCCGTAAACCTGGTCGCCAAAAAGAACGCGATGGTTTATGATTTGCGCGTCGAGAGGGGAAATCCGCTCGTTGAGGTCAATCAGGTGGTGAAAAAGGGACAGATCTTGGTCTCCGGCATTTACGGCGACCCGGAAAATCCGGATCATGGAAAAATCGTCGGTGCAAAAGGAAAAGTGATCGGGGAAGTCTGGTATGAATCCAATGTATCGGTTCCGCTTGTGCAGAAGCGGAAGGTGTATACGGGAGAGCGGGTGAAAAAGCTGTCGCCATATCTGTTTTCCATGATCATTCCCAACCCTTTTGCCGAAAAAGTCCCATTCAAAAAGGTGGAAACGATTCGCAAAATCCACTCCTGTTACTTGGGGAAATGGCGGCTCCCGTTCGGATTGGTCGAAGATGAGATTTTGGAGATGAAGTGGGTGAAGAAGGATCTGACTCCCGAGGATGCCGTGATGTTGGGAAAAATGCGCGCGAGGGAGGAACTTCAACAGAGATTGGGGGGCAACGGACGAATTTTGGAAGAAAAAATTTTGCACCAGCGCGTGGAGAATGGTAAAGTGAATTTGAAAGTGCACTTTGATGCCATTGAAAATATTGCAAGTATACAACCGATTCTGCAAGGAGAATGAGCCATTGCAAAATCAAGATCATTCGCTGAAAATTCGCTTGCGGGATGCCGCAGAAGCACTTAGTCTATTCGGGCCTCATGACGCCTATCTGAAGCAGATTGAAGCCAATACTTCCGCCAGGATCTTTTCGCGCGGCGAAGTGGTGATCATCACCGGAAGCGAGGAAGAACTGGAGATATTGGATCATCTGTTTCGTGTGCTGCTGTCCTTGATCAGGCAGGGAAAAACGATATCAGATCGCGATATTGTCTATGCCCACCGTCTGGCCAGACAGGGACAAGCAGACGAACTGCTCGAACTTTATCAGGAAGAGATCGGCACGACGCAAAAAGGGAAGGCGATTCGCGTTAAAACGCTCGGACAACGCCATTATGTGTCCGCCATCAAGAAGTCGGATATCGTCTTCGGAATCGGGCCGGCCGGTACTGGAAAAACCTTTCTCGCAGTCGTGTTGGCCGTATCTGCCCTGAAAGCGCACAGCGTGAAAAAGATCGTCCTTACACGTCCTGCTGTGGAAGCCGGGGAAAATTTGGGCTTTTTGCCCGGGGATTTGCAGGAAAAAGTGGATCCGTATCTTCGCCCGTTATATGACAGTCTCTACACCATGCTGGGAACGGAACAAGTGGCGAAGATGATGGAGCGCGGATTGATTGAGGTGGCTCCTCTGGCCTACATGCGGGGGCGGACATTGGAAGATTCCTTTGTCATTCTCGATGAAGCGCAAAATACGACCCCCGAGCAGATGAAGATGTTTTTGACCCGCCTCGGCTTTGGGTCTAAAATGGTGATTACCGGCGACGTGACCCAGGTGGATTTGCCCAGAGGCAAAAATTCGGGATTGAAAGAGGCTGAACGGATTTTAAAGGCAGTACCGGAGATTCAGTTTATCTATCTCGGACAGGAAGACGTTGTTCGTCATACGTTGGTGCAGAAAATTATTGATGCTTATGAACAGGATCGAGTAAAGGAATAAGCAGCAAGGAGTCGGTTCAAAGATGAAGGAGAAAAAGGAACCGTCATCCCAGCGGGAGAAAAAAGGGAAAAAGGTTGAGACCTGGAAAACGAGTTTTCGCATACACTTGCTCTTATACGCGATCATAGGGATCGCGTTCTATTTATTACTCTTAAAACATGTATTGCCCGAACAATACGTCATACGCGTGGGACAAGTCAGCCCGGCCACGATCGTTTCCCCCGTCACGAAGATCGATGAATATGCGACCGAAATGGCAAAAGAGCAGGCGGCGGAAAAGGTGGAACGCGTTTACACCAAGGATGACCGGGTTACCAATCAGCAGATTGACAAAATCGACCGCTTTTTCGCCGAAGTCAGAAAGGTGCTGACTGATCACACTTTGTCCGATGATGAAAAAAAGCAGAAAGTGAAACTGATTTTGGAAGAAACATTTTCCGATGCATTTTCCGATACCTTTTATGCGAACTTGCTGAAAATCTCTCCCGACGATCTGACGGCGATCCGGCTGAAGACGAGGGACATTGTGTTTGATATCCTGAACAAGGGAGTTCGCCAGGAGGAGCTGGAGAACAAAAGGGATTCGGTTGACCGCGTCCTGGTTACTACTTTGCTGGATCAGGACTCGTTGGACAATCGTTCCCGTTCGATTGTGCGCGAATTGGCCAAAAAGAGCATTGTTCCCAATGATTTTTTTGATCGGGAACGAACCACGGCTTTGCGTGAGGCAGCGAAAGATGCCGTGCAGCCCATTCCGATTCGAAAAGGGCAAATTATCATCGCTCTGGGTGAGGTCGTCACTCCGGATCAGTACAATAAACTGCAGGAACTGGGTCTTTTGCGCAAAGAGACTAATTTTTGGCCGCATTTAGGCTTGCTGCTCTTTATTTTCGTGGTGTTGGCTGCCATCTTTACCTATATTCGCAATTATAAGCCCCGGCTTTATAAAAATAATATGAATCTGCTTCTCCTGTTTTCAATTTTGCTGTTGACGGTGCTCGGGATGAAGATGGTGGCCATTGGGCAGAATTTGGAATGGAGTATGATCGGTTTTCTCGCGCCGGTCGGCTTCGGGGCGATGCTGATCACGCTGCTCCTCGATCTTCAGGTGGCCATGGTGTGCAACGTATTGCTCGCTGTTTTTGCCAGCATCTTTTTTAACGGGGATAATCATATTTTGTTTGATTTTCGCTTTGGTTTTACCGCGCTGGTCAGCGGTGCAGCCAGTGCCTTCGCTCTGACCGATGTCCGCAGGCGGAGCGGGATTTTACGGGCGGGACTGGTCGCCGCACTTTCCGTCAGTTTGGCCATCCTGGCCCTTTATATGATGTATCCTACGGAAGGAACGATGAACGAACTGTTTTTATCCATCGGGTTCGGCATGTTGGGCGGAATCTTTTCGGCCGTGCTGACGATCGGTTTTTTGCCGTTTTTTGAGACGGCTTTTGGCATCCTGTCACCCATGCGTTTGGTGGAACTGGGGAATCCCAACCAACCTCTGCTGAGGCAGCTGCTGATCAAATCCCCGGGTACATACCACCATTCCATCATTGTCGGAAATTTGTCGGAAGCAGCCGCGGAAGCGATCGGGGCAGACGGATTGCTGGCCCGGGTGGGGGCTTATTATCACGATATCGGCAAGACGAAACGGCCGCAGTTTTTTGTCGAGAACCAGCTGAACCGCTCCAATCCGCATGATAAAATTTCGCCGAATTTAAGCAAAACGATCATCATTTCCCACGCGCGGGACGGAGTGGAATTGTTAAAACAATACCGCATTCCGAAACCGATTCAGGATATTGCCGCCCAACACCACGGAACCACCTTGCTCAAATATTTTTATTATAAAGCGTTGAAACAAAATAGCGGGACCCAGGTGTTGGAGGAGGATTACCGTTATCCGGGACCCAAAGCTCAATTCAAGGAAGCGGCGATCGTGGGTATTTGCGATTGTGTGGAAGCAGCAGTTCGCTCCCTCGCCCGGCCCACCCCGTCCCGGATTGAAAACATGGTCAAGAAAATTGTGCAGGATCGCCTGGAGGACGGGCAATTTGATGAGTGTGATCTTACGTTCAAAGAGCTGGACATGATCACAAAGTCGATCTGTGAAACGTTGCAGGGCATTTTTCACTCCAGGATCGAATATCCGGAAGAACCTGTTAAAGTAAAAGGAGTAAAGCAAGGATGAATTTGCGTTTGGAACTGGGTATAGAATTAGAGGTGACGGAAGAGGAGAGAGAAGCGATCTCCTCGCTGGAAAAAGCGTTGCAGGCTGCCGCGGATTTTGAAGAGCTGCCGCCGGTTGAAGTGGCCGTAACCATTGTTGACAATGAAAAAATTCACCAGCTGAACCGGGAATACCGCGGGATCGACCGCCCGACCGATGTTTTGTCATTTCCGCTGTGGGAACCCGATGAAGAGTGGGTAATCGATGAAGAAGAAGAGGGAGTCATGCTGGGAGATATCGTGATTTCCCTGCCGAAGGCAAAAGAGCAGGCTGCGGAATACGGCCATACGCTTGCCCGTGAACTCGGTTTTTTGGCTGTGCACGGTTTTTTGCATCTCCTTGGCTATGATCATGAGACCGAGCAAGAAGAAAAAGAAATGTTTTCAAGACAGGAGGAGATTTTAAGCCGGATCGGTCTTCAGCGATAGAAGGGGGCTTCTTCTCATGTGGGTGACCAAATTGCTGCGCAGCTTTGTTTACGCTCTGGAAGGGCTAAAGTATACGGTCATTACGCAACGGAACATGCGCATCCATTTTCTCATTGCCCTCGCTGTCCTTTTTTTCGCCTTGTACCTCCCGATCAGCAAGTTGGAGGTACTTGTCGTGTTTATCACGATTATTCTGGTTTTATTTGCGGAGTTGATCAATACCGCTGTTGAAGCGGTGGTGGACATGGTGACGGAGGAATACCATCCGCTGGCCAAAATCGCGAAAGATGTGGCTGCGGGAGCGGTGCTGTTGACCGCCGGGCTTGCGGTGATTGTCGGAATCAGTGTCTTTTATCCGTATCTCGATAAACTGTTTACCCGCCTGACCGCGGGTACTTCTTATCCTGCCAACATCGGGCTGGCCGTGATCATCGTGTTCGACTTTTTCCTCACTCTGCTTTTAAAGGGTTGGTGCCACCGTGTCGAAAAGCATACATGGGAGCCGAGCATGACCTCTTCGATTTCACTCTGCATCTCAACTCTGCTGATTCTGGTAACGGGCAACCTGCATATTACGTTTTTGGTTCTGCTCCTGCTCATGATGCTGGTGGGCATGCGCCTTCGTTACCAGCCTCGGCGACTGTCCGTGGTGATCGGAGGCATTCTCGGCATTTTTGTGGCGACGATCGGTCTGCAGTTATTGTAAATGATTCCATCCTTTCTCTATAATAGAGGCACCCAGCCAAAAGAAGGAGCATGGAAAGATGAAAGAGTTGATTGAAGCAGCGAAACAAGCAAGGGAAATGGCTTATGTTCCCTATTCAAAATTTCGGGTGGGAGCGGCTGTATTGACCAAAGACGGAGAGATTATCCGGGGATGCAATGTGGAAAATGCTTCTTACGGATTGACGAACTGTGCTGAACGCACGGCCCTGTTTAAAGCGATTTCCGAAGGTTATCGCGAGTTTGCGGGGATTGCGGTCATCGCCGATACCGAGGGACCGGTTTCACCGTGCGGAGCATGCCGTCAGGTCATGGTTGAGTTATGCCCTCCCGATATGAAAGTATTTTTGTCCAACTTGAAAGGGGCGATTCAGGAAACGACGGTGGCCGATTTGCTGCCAGGAGCGTTTCAGAAAGGGGATTTAGATGCACAAGGATGATTTTCGTTCCGGATTTGTGGCGCTGATCGGGCGTCCAAACGTCGGAAAATCGACATTGATGAATCATTTAATCGGACAAAAAATCGCGATTATGTCAGATAAACCGCAAACGACGCGCAACAAGATCCATGGAGTTCTGACCAGAGAAGAAGGGCAGATTGTCTTTCTGGATACTCCGGGCATCCACAAACCCCGCTCCAAGCTGGGCGAATTCCTGGTACAAACAGCCCGGAATGCGTTGGATGAAGTCGATTTGATCCTGTTTCTGATCGATGCGGCAGAAGGAGAGGGGCCGGGCGACCGCTTTATCATGGAGAATTTGCAGGGAGTCGAAACGCCGGTCTTTCTGGTGGTCAACAAAATTGACCAGGTTCATCCGGATGATTTGCTGCCGCTCATCGACCGGTACCGCAACCAATTTTCGTTTGCCGAAGTGATTCCCATTTCCGCCCTCCAGGGCAATAATACATCGACACTGGTCGAGCAGATCTTTCGCTACTTGCCGGAGGGGCCGCAATATTACCCGGCTGACCAGATCACTGACCATCCCGAACGCTTCATCGTAGGCGAGTTGATTCGCGAGAAAGTGTTGGAACTGACCCGGGAGGAAGTGCCCCATTCGGTGGCGGTTGTGGTGGAAGAGATGAGCAAACGAGAGGAGAAAGACCTCATCGATGTGCGGGCCACCATCTACACGGAACGTCCGTCGCAAAAGGGAATCTTGATCGGCAAAAAAGGAGCACTGCTTAAAGAAGTGGGGAAACGGGCCCGGCTGGAGATTGAGCATTTGCTCGGAACCCGGATTTTTCTCGATTTGTGGGTCAAGGTAAAAAAAGACTGGCGCAATGAAGTGTTGATGCTGCGGCAGTTTGGTTATACGGAAGACGAGTGAACCGTACGGGAAATGATCATGACTTTTTCGATCCCGGAGGAATTCCCTGCGTGCCGAGTGTTGGACGCACACCGCCACCCGGCCCGTGAGAGCACGCAGGAACAACATCATGAGTGAAAGTCAATAACAGGGAGAATGCCAATTTTTCCATCTAATACTCCCCGCTGCTCTAGGTCATCCTAATGGTTGTAATGAGGAATAGAGAAAGGATGATGCTAGTTGCGAAATTTTGTCTGGAATTGTTTCCAAGTGACTGGCAGTATCGACGCTTACCTCTTGTTCAAGGAACTCCAAACACTGGAGGATGTTGCGGAAAGGGCGGAACAAGAGGAAGAAGGGGAGGAAAACTGCTGCTGAGAGGAAAGGGCGAATCTCATGTTGGTGAAAGTGGAAGGGATTGTCCTCAAAGCGAAAGATTACGGCGAAAGCCACCAAATTTTGACGCTGTTTACGAAAGAGCAGGGAAAACTGGCGGCGATGGCCCGCGGTTCCAAAAAAACAAAGAGTCGTTTCAGTGCAGTGACGGAGCCGTTTACAGAGGCGCAATTTGTCCTGTTTACGGGAGGGAGCGGGGTTGCCACCTTGTCGCAGGCCGATTCGCTCGATTCCCATCACCCGATTCGCTCCGATTTGCTGCTCACAGCCTATGGCGCCTATTGGCTTGATCTTTTGGATAAATGCACGGAAGAGAGAGAACCCCTGCCGCCGCTTCACCGATTGCTCAGCGCCCTGCTCAAACGTTTGGAAAAAGGAACCAATCCGGAGATTTTGACGCGGATTTTTGAACTCCGCATCTTGAAATTGGCCGGATATACGCCGGTATTGAATCATTGTGTCATCTGCCGCCGGGAACGCAGCCCTGTTCGCTTCAGTGTCCGTCAGGGCGGTTTTTTGTGTGAAGAATGCCAGGAACGCGATCCGGAGGCGATTCCGGTTTCAGCGGCAACGGGCAAAATTCTGCCGGTTTTGGAGCGCATCCCGGTGGAACGGTTGGGGGAAGTAAAGGTAAGACCGGAAACGGAAGCGCAATTGCAACAGATTGTCCGTTCCTTTATGCAGGAATATTTGCCGTTTCAGTCCAAATCCCTCAACTTGTTGGAACAGATTCGCGCAACTTGGATAAAATAAGCCAAACGATGGTTGACAAAGTCTGATTGATTTGCTATATCTGTAATTAACATTTTTTCAATATACAGCGCAATGAGAGAAAAGGAGTAACCAAAAGAGCCATGCATAGCGAGTCGGGGAGGGTGCAAGCCCGATCTTGGTGTTTGGTGAATGGCAGTTCTTGAGCGCGGATGAAGGTTTGAAGAAAAAGCGGGTCAGCACGCTGCATGCTGACCAAATAGGGTGGAACCGCGGGAGAACAACCTCTCGTCCCTATGGCATCGAATCGTGTCATAAGGGCGGGAGGTTTATTTAATTTGGGGAATTAATGGAGGTGGCTGCGATGAATATGCAAGAAATGATCAAGCGATTGCAAGATTTCTGGTCGGAACAGGGATGCATCCTCTGCCAGCCGTATGATGTGGAAAAAGGGGCAGGGACGTTAAACCCGATGACGTTTTTGCGCTCACTCGGCCCTGAACCGTGGAAAGCGGCCTATGTGGAGCCTTCGCGTCGCCCTGCTGACGGGCGTTACGGCGAGAATCCCAACCGCTTGTATCAGCACCATCAGTTCCAGGTGATTTTGAAACCGGCACCGGCCGACATTCAGGAAATTTATCTGAACAGTTTGCGCGCCCTGGGTGTGGACCCGTTGCAACATGACATCCGCTTCGTGGAAGACAACTGGGAAAACCCCACGTTTGGCGCGGCAGGCCTCGGTTGGGAAGTTTGGCTCGACGGGATGGAAGTGACGCAATTCACCTATTTCCAGCAAGTAGGGAGCCTGGATGTCGATCCTGTTTCGGTTGAATTGACATACGGGCTGGAGCGGTTGGCTTCCTATATCCAGGACAAAGAAAATGTGTTTGAATTGGAATGGGTTCCCGGAGTGCTGTACGGCGATGTATTCGGCCAGCCGGAATATGAGCATTCCAAATATACATTTGAAATTTCCGATCCGGATTGGCTGTTCCGGCAATTCGATGATTTTGAGCGGGAAGCCAAACGGGCATTGAGCGAAAACTTGGTATTTCCGGCTTATGATTTCGCTTTGAAATGTTCCCACACTTTTAACCTGCTGGATGCGCGCGGAGCGATCAGTGTGACGGAACGAACGGGCTACATCGGCCGCGTCCGCAATCTGGCACGCAAAATTGCCCGGGCGTACATCGAAGAGAGAGAAAAACTGGGCTTCCCATTGATGAACCGAAAGGGAGGGGAAGAGAATGAATAAGCGAGACCTGCTGGTGGAGATTGGTTGTGAGGAAATTCCCGCCCGCTTTGTCGGCGATGCAGTCAGGCAACTTGGCCAAAAGCTGGCCGATTGGCTCAATGAACAGAGGATCTCATATGAGACGTACCATACCTATGCCACACCGCGCCGCTTGGCTGTGCACGTTCACGGAGTGGCCGAACGGCAAGCAGATCTCTATGAAGAAGTAAAAGGGCCCGCCGAGCGGATTGCCAAAACCCCGGATGGAAGCTGGAGCAAAGCAGCGGAGGGGTTTGCGCGCAAACAGGGAGTGGCGGTCGACGACCTCGTGTTTAAAGAGATCAAGGGAGAAAATTATGTATTTGCCAAAGTGCACCATGAAGGGGCAGACACCGTACGCCAATTGCAGGAAGGGTTGCCGGAGGTGCTTCAAGCGTTGCATTTCCCCAAAACGATGCGCTGGCAGGGGCGTACCCGGTTTATCCGCCCGGTTCGCTGGTTGGTTTGCCTCTTCGATGACGCGGTTGTACCGGTTGAGTGGGCAGGGTTGACAGCCGGACGCAAGACGCGTGGACACCGCTTTTTGGGGCATGAGATTGAGATCACCCATGCGGCGGAATACGTGAATGCGTTGAAACAGCAATATGTGTTGGTTGACGCGACCGAACGGCGCGAGCTCATTTTGCAGCAACTGCGCCAATTGCAGGAACAACGGGGTTGGGTTATTCCGGTTGACCCCGGTCTGCTCGAGGAAGTCACTTATCTGGTGGAATACCCGACAGCGCTGTATGGAACGTTTAACGAAGAATTTTTGACGCTTCCCAAGGAAGTGCTGATCACCACCATGCGGGAACACCAGCGCTATTTTCCCGTAGAAGATGCGGACGGGCATTTGCTCCCTTATTTTGTGACGGTGCGCAACGGCGATGACCGTTATCTGCAAACAGTGGTCAAAGGGAACGAGAAGGTGCTCCGCGCCCGCTTGGCCGATGCGCGTTTCTTCTATGAAGAAGACTTGAAACAGCCGATCGGGCAAGCGGTTGCCAAACTGGAACAGATCGTTTACCAAGAGAATTTGGGCAGTGTCGGAGACCGGATTCGGCGGATGGCAAATCTTGCATCGGCCATCGGTGAGCGCTTGAACCTTGAGCAGAAAGAGTTGCAGCAATTAAGCCGTGCGGCCCAAATCGCCAAATTTGACCTGGCCACGCAAATGGTTGGAGAATTCCCCGAATTGGAAGGTTTCATGGGAAGAACGTATGCGCGGAAAGAAGGGGAAGAGGAGGCGGTTGCCGAAGCGATCTTTGAACATCACTTGCCCCGATTCGCCGGCGATAAACTGCCGCAAACAAAAATCGGAGGGATCCTGGCCCTTGCCGATAAACTGGATGCGATTTGTTCAAGCTTTGGCATCGGCATTCAGCCGACCGGTTCGCAGGATCCATACGGATTGCGGCGCAAAGCGGCAGGAATTGTGCAAATTTTGCTGTCTCCGGCATACCGTTCGTTGTCGTTGGATGAACTGTTGGAGCTTTCTCTGGAACAATTGGAGCAAGCAGGCCTGCTAAAACAGGATAGGGCTGGTGTGAAAAAGGATCTGACGGAGTTCTTTTCCCTGCGCATCAAAACGGTGCTTCAGGAAGAGGGAATCCGCTATGATGTCATCGATGCCGTCATTGCTTCCGGCATTTCCCATCCGGCAGAAGTGCTGGAAAAAGCCGGAGTGCTGATGGATCAGCTTTCGCGCGAATCGTTCAAACAGGAAGTTGAAGGGTTTACGCGCGTTGCCAATCTCGCAGCCAAAGCAGATGGCGCAGAATTGAACAAAGAGGCGCTCACGGAACCGGCAGAACAGGCTTTACTTCGGGCGTTTGAAGAAGCGGAAGCACTATGGGAGCGTGCGGCCGAGCAAAAGGATCCGGCGGCTCTCTACAGTGCGCTTGCCCATATGGTTCCGGAAATTCACCGCTTTTTTGATGAGATCATGGTAATGGTCGATGATCCGGCAGTCCGCTTTAACCGGTTGGCCCTGCTTGCCGGGATTATGCGGTTGACCAGGAGATTCGCTTCCTTTGAATATCTGGTATTTGCTTAAAACGATCAGCGCATGTCGTCCACGGGGATGATATGCGCTTTTCTTTTCAGAGGCCCGTCTGGACTATTTCCAGGGAAATCGTTATTCACAAAAACCGCTTGCAGTCAGTCGGGATTCATGTCATGGTAAAATTATCCCCTTCCTCTGCGTAGGGGCTTTTTTACGATCTAGTCAGGAAAGCGAGGCACCATGATGGGAGAGAAAAAGAAAAGCAAAAGCGAACTACATTTAAACAGTGCAGTTGAGGGAGAATTGCGCACATTTCTGCAAAAGTCTTTTCTGGAAGCAGCAAAGCTGTACCAAAGCCTGACCGGGAGGATTCCCTCTCTGGAAGAGTGGGAGCGCATGATTGCCCTGGGTTTCCAAGGGATGGAAGAAAAAGTGATCGCTGATTTGACCGGGTATCAGATCACGGAAGGAAAATTGAAGAAGAAAAAGCTGACGAAGCAGGCTGAATGGAGACCGGGCGATGTGGTGGCCATTCCACTGCTCGGGAAAAAAGTTTATGGTTATGGCATGATCGTTCGGGGCGGGAAACAGGATGAGGATTTATATTTGGAATATTACTCGTTATTCAGCAAAAAGAAATGGACGCTTACCGAGTTCAAAAACAAAGAGAAAACGATATTATGGACTCTTTGCACAGACCGGGCGCCTTTAGCCACACGAGAATGGAAAAGGGTCGGCCATGTTGCTTTTGATGAAAAAAGCTATCAGCTGCCTGATTTTTTTGGCTTTGATGAAACCTTTTTCGGAAACAGCAAGCTTTATTACATAAGCAAAGGGATAGCCAACAATCGCGAGGCCAGAGTTTACGGTGTGACCAGGGAAGAAGCGGAAGCTGTGAAAAACCCCGATGGCACACAGAGTGCAGAACAAATTGAAGAGTGGCTGTATGAAGCTTTTTTGGGGATGCAGCAGTGAATCCCGAATAACAGGAACCAATTTTATGATTGATTGATCCGTTGCAGGAATATCCCTGCAACGGATCAATGACGTTTAGTGTGGGGGAATAACAGGTTGCTCCTTTTCCGGCTGAGGGAAATCGCGGAAATGATGAAACGCCGGTTCCGTCTCCGCAAAGAAACGGGATTGATCTTCGGGAGAGACATAGCCTAACTGGATTCCCGTAGCTTTGGCGATAAAAGGATCAATCGTGCATAAATCCGATTTGGACAAGTCGGCGACAGCCGTTTTGCCCAACGATAGGATGACCAATTCCATTTCCCGGACCACGGCGTTCAGATACCGTACCAAGTTTCGTGCCGCCTGCTCGACATCCAGTTGATCCGTCTTTTTGCCTGTGTAAACGAGCAGGCTGGTTGGCGGTTCAAAGGGAAGTGCTTTTACCATTTGCTCGCTCGCCAGTGCCATTAAAGCCGCCGTTCCGATATAAACGCTGTCTGCGCCCAGGGCGAGTGCCTTCAACATTTGACCCGGAGTGACCAACCCTCCGGTGGCAATCAGGCTGATCTTGCGTGTGGCTCCTTTTCGCGCCAGGAAATCCGAAGCTCTGGTGATGGCGAAGAGAGTGGGCAAACCGACATCATCCTGCAACGTGGGAACTCCCCCATGCGTTCCCCCCTCCGCACCATCGATCGTGATAAAGTCGACTCCTGCCTCGACAGCAATCTGCAATTCTTTTTCCAAGTGATGCGTAGCGGCGATTTTCAAACCGACAGGTACACCGGTCTCCTCGCGCAACCTTCTCACCAGCCGGATGAAGTCTTCTTTGGAATTGACACCGGGTAGCCGTGAGTGGATTCGTGCATCTTCCCCCGGTCGCAAACCAAACACTTCCCTGTAATCTTCCCCGATATTATGCGCGGCGGTACGTTGCGGGGCCGAACCCTGAGCCCCCTGCCCCAACTGGATCTCCACCGCATCCAGAAGCTTGTATTTTTCGGGCTGATTCATCCAACCGCCCCGATTGTACTGACCGATAAACAGATTGGCCGCTTCCCGTTCTTCTTTCATGAGTCCCGCTTCCCCTGAGTTGGTCGCTGTCCCGACCATAGTGGCTGCTTTGGCGAGCGCGATTTTGGCCGGTTTGCTCAGTGCTCCTCCAAACGACATGGCGGCGATCATGATCGGAATGGAGATGGTCATCGGTTTTTTGGCGCGGGGGCCGATGGTCACCGAAGTGTTGATTCCGACATTTTCAGGGGTGGGGAAGCGGAAGAGATGGACGGGATTAAACAGGATTTTCTCCCACGGGGACAAGTGTATCGGGCTGCCCAACGGACGGGAAACCGGAGTGCCCTGATTTGCCCTCATGGCGATTTCCATCAGATTGGTGACCCCCACTTTTGTCGTGGCGGGAACCATTTCAAACAGGTTTTCGATGTACTGATCCCGAATGGTCCGGAGAATCGCCTGATCGATTGTTTCGTTGATCGTGGCCCGAATCCATCGTTCAATGAATTTCAGCATGATCCGTATGCTCCTTGGGTCCCACGCGGTCGATCCCGTTTTTGAGGCTTTCCACCTTTTGTGCCATCGCCAGGCACATTTGCCTGATGGTCCCCAGCTGACGGGCCGCATGTTGCTCTTCCACGGCAATGTCGACCAACTCACGATGATCATAGTTGGTGAGTTTGCCGTAGTGTTCTTGTTCAATCGTGGCCAATGTTCCCGCCATCGTTTCAATGCGGTTCAGTTCAGAGTGTAGATAGGAAAGAGTGTGTTTTAAGTCTTGATTGCTTTTCATCATGTGTTTTACACCTGCCTGTATGATTGTAGGTTATTAGAGGGTGTGGGTTGATCGGGAATGATTTGTTTTGATAGCTTCCCTTGCGATCGGGATAAAATATCGCCGAGGCAGAATAAGAGCTGCGAACTTCTTTTGTTAGGATGATCGCAAAACAAAAATTCCATTCAAAGCAGGATGTGAAACGGGCTCTTTCTCCCGAAGAAAATTTACGGTGGTAATTCGCTCGTCGATTAGTATATACTATATGTGGATATCAAAATAAAAGTATGTCACAATTAACTACATCCCCGTGATCTGGAGGTGCGATTGAAATCGAACTTTCGAAACGTCAGGAAAAAATCCTTGAAATCGTAAAAGCGGAGGGGCCCATCACTGGTGAATCGATTGCTGAAAAGCTGAATCTGACCCGTGCAACCCTGCGACCGGATCTGGCGATCCTGACGATGGCCGGCTTATTGGAGGCGCGTCCGCGCGTTGGCTATTTTTATTCGGGAAAAACAGCAAATCAGTTGATGGGTGAACATGTTCGCAATCTCTACGTCAGAGATTACAAATCGATGCCGGTTGTTGTGCAGGAGGATACTTCTGTTTACGACGCGATTTGCAGCATGTTCTTGGAAGATGTGGGTTCCCTTTACGTAATCAAAAAAGAAGGGCAGCTGGCGGGGGTCATTTCCAGAAAGGATTTGTTGCAGGCGGCCATGGGAAAACAGGATCTGCACACAATGCCGGTGGGGGTGGTCATGACCCGGATGCCCAACATCATCACCTGCCAGCCGGATGACACCCTGTTTGAAGCTGCACTGTCAATGATGCGGCACGAGGTGGATTCGCTGCCCGTGGTCAGACCCTTCGCCGACAGGCCCGGTGAATGGGAAGTAATCGGGCGCATCAGCAAAACAACACTGGTCAAAGTTTTTGTGGAACTCGGACAACCATAGAAACAAACCTGAAGGAGGGGAAACCCATTTTCATGAACAATCAACCCATTGTTTACGTCATCTCCGATTCGGTCGGGGAGACGGCTGAACTTGTTGTAAAAGCTGCTTCCAGCCAGTTTAGTTGCGGTGACATTGAAATTCGCCGTGTCCCCTATGCCACTGATCGCGAAACGATTATCGAGACAGTACAGGCAGCAAAAGAAGAACATGCGATGATCGCCTTTACCTTGGTTATTCATGAGCTGCGTCAGCTGCTGATTGAAGAGGCGGAGCGCAAGCAGGTGATCTATGTCGATATTATGGGCCCGATGCTGGAGGGAATGTCCCGTTTGTACCAGCTTACCCCGAAAATGGAACCGGGCTTGATTCATAAATTGGACGAAGAGTATTTCCGCAAGGTTGAAGCGATTGAGTTTGCCGTGAAATATGATGACGGAAAAGACCCGAGGGGACTTTTAAGTGCCGATGTTGTGCTGGTGGGGGTATCACGTACATCAAAGACGCCGCTGTCGATGTATTTGGCGCATAAACGATACAAAGTAGCCAATGTGCCCTTGGTTCCCGAGGTTGAACCGCCGGAGGAGTTGTATCGTGTGCCTGTTCACCGCCTGATCGGGTTAACGATCGATCCGAACCAGCTCAATAATATTCGCCGCGAACGGCTGAAAGCGCTCGGGCTCGCCTCCGGCGCCAATTATGCCAGCATGGAGCGGATTTTGTATGAACTGGAGTATTCCGAAAAGGTGATCCGCCGTCTGGGTTGCCCGATGATCGATGTTTCCAATAAAGCGGTTGAGGAAACGGCGAATATCATCCTGGATATCTTAAAAAGAGGAGGAAACAGGCATGCGTGAGAAATGGGTGGTTCATTTTCATGAAGGAAATGCGGGCATGAAGGATTTACTGGGAGGAAAAGGGGCCAATCTGGCGGAGATGACCCGGGCCGGCCTCCCGGTTCCTCCCGGGTTTACCATTACAACAGACGCCTGTCGCTTCTATATGAACAACGGGGGAATGTTGCCGGACGGTTTGTGGGAGCAAGTGAAGGAAGCCTTGCAACACCTGGAGAGGGAGAGCGGAAAAAGATTTGGGGATCCTGATTCACCGTTGCTCGTTTCCGTTCGCTCGGGGGCAAAATTCTCCATGCCCGGGATGATGGATACGATTTTAAACCTGGGGCTGAACGACCGTACCGTCGAAGGGCTGTCGAGTGCCACCGGTAATCCCCGCTTCGCTTACGATTGTTACCGCCGCTTTATTCAGATGTTTGGAGATGTCGTGCTGGAGATTCCCCATTATCTGTTTGAAAAGATCATCAATGAGCGGAAAGAGAAAGCCAAAGTTCAATATGATACGGAATTGGAGGCGGCCGACTGGAAAGAAGTGACGTCTCGATTTAAACAGCTGATTTTACGGCAAACGGGAAAGCGCTTTCCGGAAGATCCGATGGAGCAGTTGCATCAGGCTGCCGAGGCCGTATTTAAATCATGGAATAATGCCCGGGCAAAGGTTTATCGCAAAATGAACAAGATTCCGGATACGCTGGGAACCGCCGTCAACGTTCAGATGATGGTGTTCGGCAATATGGGAGAGGATTCGGGAACTGGTGTGGCCTTTACACGAAATCCTTCTTCCGGGGACAAGGAGCTTTACGGCGAGTTTTTGCTTAACGCCCAGGGAGAAGATGTCGTGGCGGGAATTCGCACACCCCAGCCCATCCGCGTTTTGCAGGAGAAAATGCCGGAGATTGATCAAGAACTGAAGAGGATCTGCCAGGAACTGGAGCGATATTATCAGGACATGCAGGACATCGAATTTACCATTGAGCGGGGAAAACTGTATATTCTGCAAACCAGGGCCGGAAAGCGCACAGCGCAGGCTGCGGTGAAAATCGCCGTCGATCTGGCGTATGAGGGGATTATCGACCGGGATGAAGCGCTTCTCCGCATCGCACCGGAACAACTGGATCAAATGTTGCACCGCCGGATTGATCCCAATGCGCCCAAGGAGGTGCTGGCGAAGGGGCTTCCCGCTTCCCCCGGTGCGGCTTCCGGAAAAATCGTATTTGACGCGGATCAGGCAGAGCAGTTGGCAGGTAAAGGGGAAAAGGTGATCCTGGTTCGTCCGGAAACGACGCCGGAAGATATTCACGGGATTTTGGCGGCTCAGGGAATTCTGACGACACGGGGTGGAATGACCAGCCATGCTGCCGTGGTTGCCCGTGGCATGGGGAAAGCCTGTGTTTGCGGATTGGAACAATTAAAAATCGACCTGCGCCTGAAGGAAGCAGTGCTCGGGGAAATTCGGCTCAAGGAAGGCGATTTCATTTCCATCGATGGAAGCACGGGACAGGTGATTCGGGGAGAAGTTCCGCTGATCGATCCGGAGTTGTCCGCCGAATTCCGGGAGTTGTTAAATTGGGCTGATGAGCGGCGCGTTCTGGGCGTGAGAGCCAATGCGGACAATCCTGTCGACGCAGGGAAAGCGCGGCAGCTGGGTGCGGAAGGAATCGGTTTGTGCCGGACGGAGCACATGTTCATGGAGGCGGAACGGGTTCCGATCGTCCAGGAAATGATTTTGGCGGAGACGTTTGCCGAAAGGGAGCGGGCACTTGCCAAACTGCTTCCCATGCAGAAAGAAGATTTTAAAGGAATCTTTCGCGAAATGGACGGTTTGCCGGTAACAATCCGGTTGCTTGATCCCCCGTTGCATGAATTTTTGCCGAACAGTGAGGAATTGATCGTTGAACTGACCAAAATGCAAATGCAAGGCAGAGACAAGGAAGAAGAATACCTTGAAAAGGAAAAATTGCTGAAAAAAGTTCGGGCGCTCAGCGAATTTAATCCGATGCTCGGTCACCGCGGATGCCGTTTGGGGCTCACTCATCCGGAAATCTACGAAATGCAGGTAAAGGCAATATTCCTTGCCGCCGACGAATGTCGGAGGGAAGGAATTAACGTGATGCCGGAAATCATGATTCCGCTCGTCGGGCATGTGAACGAATTAAAACGGATGCGGGAGCTGGTCGAACGCGTGGCGGCGGAAACGGTAAAAGAGGGAGAAGCGATTTCCTATTCCGTCGGGACGATGATCGAAGTGCCGCGTGCTGCGCTGACAGCGGATGAGATCGCAACGGAAGCCGATTTCTTCTCGTTCGGCACCAACGATCTGACCCAGACGACATTTGGCTTCAGCCGTGATGATGCGGAAGGGAAATTTTTGCACGGGTATGTGGAAAATAAAATTCTGGCGGATAATCCTTTTGTCACGCTGGATCGGAAAGGCGTCGGCCAGTTGGTCCGCCTGGGCGTGGAAAAAGGGCGTTCGGTCAAACCGGAATTGAAAGTCGGCATTTGCGGGGAACACGGCGGGGAGAAAAACTCCATTCAATTTTGCCATGAAGCCGGCCTTCAGTATGTGAGCTGTTCGCCGTTCCGGGTGCCGCTCGCGCGGTTGGCAGCAGCACAAGCGGCAATATCCGTTAAAAAGGAACAAAAACAAAAAAATTGACAGAGATTCCCTTAAAATGCCCAGCCAGATCCTGGGCATTTTTTATTGAAATAATTCTTTGATCGAAGTAAGATAAATTGTTAAGAAAACATACTGGGCAGGCTCGACATTTTTTTCGTTTTCTTCTATTGTAAAAAAAGGTTAACAGAAGGAGAAGCTATTTTTTTGTAGAATAGGAGGATAAGGAAATGAACGAACTTTAATATCTATATATTACCAGTGGCGGGAGCGAAAAAATCGGAAGGACTTTGCCGAATGGTGGCGAATGATAACATTCGTTCCGCGTTTCTGGAAGAGTTTGATCAGGAGTCATACCATGGTCTGGGGTAGAAAGCAGTGGTTTTTATGGGAGGAAGAATCCCTGACGAATTGATTGACCAAGTGAGGCAGCATTTTGATATTGTCGATCTCGTCCAACAATATGTTCAGCTCAAAAAAAGCGGAAGAAATTATTTTGGATTATGTCCGTTTCATTCCGAAAAATCCCCTTCCTTTTCAGTTTCGCCGGACAAGCAGATTTTTTATTGTTTTGGCTGTGGAGCGGGCGGGGATTGCATAAAATTTATTATGGAGATTGAACAGCTCACATTTGCCGAAGCGATCAGGCATTTGGCAGATCAAGCCGGCATTCACATACCGGATACGGACGCCGATCCTGGTGATCCGGAAGAGGATGAACGCCAGCAGATGCGCAAAGCCTTGGACTTGGCAGCGAAGCTTTATCATCACATCTTGGTGGCAACCGAGTATGGAAAAGCAGCAAGACAATATTTGCGCCGGCGAAATGTCTCTCCGGAAGCAATTGCCGAGTTTCAGCTCGGGTATGCACCTCCTTCTTATCAATTTCTTCTTCCATTTCTTAAAAAAAGAGGGTTTCATGAAGAACTGCTCGAAAAAGCAGGGTTAATCACCTCACGGGACAAAGGATCGAAGAAAAGGTATTTTGATCTCTTCCGTGACCGGATCATGTTTCCCATCCACGATTCGCAGGGAAAAGTGATCGCGTTTGGCGGTCGCCTGCTTGGTGATGGACGTCCAAAATACTTAAACAGTCCGGAGTCACCGTTATTTCATAAAAGGAATCATTTATTTAATCTTCATCGTTCACGTTCTCACATGAGAAAAGAAGCGTCTGTCCTTTTGTTTGAAGGGTATATGGATGTCATTACTGCTTGGCAGGCGGGGATTTGCAACACCGTAGCCACCCTGGGGACATCATTGACCGATGCCCATGCGCGCTTGATCAAGCGAAACACCGATACGGTTTATATCTGCTATGACGCGGACAACGCGGGACAGAATGCCGCGGTACGCGGTCTTGATGTGCTGAAAGGGAGTGAAGTGACCGTCAAGGTGGCGCAGATGCCTGTCGGACTTGATCCCGATGATTACATCAGGCAATTTGGGGGTACAGCCTTTAAAGAGGAAATCTTGGCTGCCTCGTTGTCATTAACTGCGTTTAAACTGGAAAGTCTAAAGAAAAATTATGATCTTAAGGACGAAGACCAGCGGATGAAGTATTTGGCTGAAGCTATTGATGCGATTGCCGAACTGCCGCTGGCCATCGAACAGGATCACTACCTGCGCCGTTTGTCCGAAGAGTTTCAGCTGTCGCTGGAGGCCCTGAAGGAAGAGAGAAGAAAGGCGCGAACGCGAAAAAAGAGAGAGGCCAGAAGGGATAAAGAGGGAACCAAGTGGAATAATGGGTATCGAGAGGTTAGCAAACATTTGCTCGGTAGTGGTGGTCCGGCATCGGTTGCCGAAAAATCCGAGATGTTTCTTATAGCCCATATGATCCGAAGCAAATCTGTTACCGAATGGGTGAAAAATCATTTGGGAGCAGACTTTTATAATGAAATTTACGCAGCGCTGGCTGCTTATCTATATGCTTATTATGACCAAGGAAATCCCGAAAACCCTGGCCGTTTTATAAGTTCTCTCGAGGATGAGAGCCTGTCTTCAAAAGCGAGCGAACTGGCTATGCTCGAGTTACCGGAGGAGATTGCGGAGGATGCGCTTCTGGATTATGTCCGGCATGTGAAAATGGCTCCTCTTCTTAAAGAGATCGAAGAAAAAGAGAAAATGGTTGAACAATTATCGCGTGCTGATGAACCCGTCAAAGCCGCCCAGTTGTCCTTGGAAATTTTGCAGCTCAGAAAGCAGTTGCAAATGCGGATGAAGTAAGCGAGTTCATCAGAAAGGAGGAAGACGAATTTGGCAAAGGAACAAAATGTGGATACCGAGTTGGAATTAACTCTGGACCAAGTGAAAGAGCAACTGGTCGAACTTGGGAAAAAACAAGGGGTTCTCACATATAAGCTGATTATGGAAAAAATGGCTCCATTTGAGCAGGATTCCCAGCATATCGATGAGTTTTTTGAACATCTGAGCGATCAGGGAATTGAAGTGATTAACGAGGACAACGACGATGAGTTTGAAGATGCGGATGATGTCGACGTAGAAGCCGAGGATTATCTGGAAGAGGATTTGACCCCTCCCCCGGGGGTTAAAATCAATGACCCCGTTCGGATGTACCTGAAAGAGATCGGCCGTGTTCCCCTGTTGACGGCGGAAGAAGAAGTGGAGTTGGCCAAACGGATCGAACAGGGGGATGAAGAAGCGAAGAGAAGGCTGGCTGAGGCAAACCTGCGCCTGGTTGTCAGCATCGCCAAACGCTATGTCGGGCGTGGCATGTTGTTCCTGGATTTGATTCAGGAGGGCAATATGGGTTTGATCAAAGCCGTTGAGAAGTTCGATTACCGCAAAGGATACAAATTCAGCACATACGCAACCTGGTGGATTCGCCAGGCGATCACCCGCGCCATTGCCGATCAGGCCAGGACGATTCGGATTCCCGTTCATATGGTGGAAACCATCAATAAATTGATACGTGTTTCCAGGCAGTTGCTTCAGGAGTTGGGACGAGAGCCGTCTCCCGAAGAAATTGCGGAAGAGATGGGGCTCAGCCCGGAAAAAGTGCGTGAGATCATGAAAATCGCCCAAGAGCCTGTTTCTCTGGAAACGCCGATCGGTGAAGAGGACGACTCTCACCTGGGGGATTTCATTCCGGATGACGATGCACAAGCTCCTGCGGATGCCGCAGCTTACGAACTGCTGAAAGAGCAGTTGAAAGAAGTGCTGGACACTCTCTCGGAACGGGAAGAAAACGTCTTGCGCCTGCGTTTCGGGCTGGATGACGGACGTACCCGGACTCTCGAAGAGGTAGGAAAAGTTTTTGGTGTTACACGGGAACGGATTCGCCAGATTGAAGCCAAGGCTTTACGGAAACTGCGCCACCCGAGTCGCAGCAAACGGCTTAAAGATTTCCTTGAATAACTCTCTCCCGCAAACTGGGCACCCACACGGATTGGGTGCTTTTTTGTTTTTTGTTGATTAAATTTTATCCCTTTTCAATCCCCAATGCAAATAAGTTTCGGACAATTTTTGTTTAATTTGGCAGGCATCCAACTGACTTTTAAAAATTCTTGAAGTAATAAAACAAGTCAACCTATAATGAAAATGAAAGCGCTGTCATACATCTGGGAGGAGTGGAGTGCTGTGAACTATGAACTGACGAGCGAACAAAAGATGATTCGCAACTTGATGCGTGATTTTGCCGAAGGAGAAGTTGCTCCCGGAGCGGATGAGCGGGATCGGACCAAGCGATTTCCAAAAGAGATATTCGAGAAAATGGGCGAATTGAAGCTGATGGGATTGCCCTTTCCGGAAGAATATGGCGGGGCCGGTGCGGATACGGTCAGCTTTGCGATTGCCGTGGAAGAACTGAGCCGGGTTTGCGCTTCGACTGGGATCACCTATTCCGCCCATATTTCTCTCGGTTGTGCCCCGCTCTACCTGTTTGGCACGGAGGAGCAGAAACAGAAATACCTGGTTCCGTTGTGTGAGGGGAAGACACTGGGGGCATTTGGTCTGACGGAGCCGAATGCCGGTTCGGATGCAGGCGGTACCAAAACACGTGCGGTGAAAGAAGGCAATGAATGGATTATTAACGGTTCCAAATGCTTTATCACCAATGCGAGTTACGCTGATTTCTTGGCCCTGACCGCAGTGACGGGAAACTCGCAAGGCAAAAGGGAAATCACTTCTTTTATCGTTTCAACGGACCAACCGGGATTCCGGGTGATTGATAATTATGAAAAATTGGGGCTTCACAGTTCCAATACCACGGAGCTGGTTCTGGAAAACGTACGGGTTCCCGATGAAAATCGCCTGGGCGAAATCGGCAGAGGGTTTAAACAGTTTTTGATCACGCTCGACGGAGGGCGAATCGGAATCGGGGCGATGGCTGTGGGAATCGCCCAAGGAGCCTATGAACTGGCTCTTCAATATGCCAAAGAACGGACTCAATTTGGCCAATCCATCTCCAAATTTCAGGCAGTTGCCCATAAATTGGCCGATATGCATATGAAAATCGAATTGGCGAGGACTTATGTGTATAAAGCCGCCTGGCTGAAGGATCAGGGGCGCAAATTTACCAAAGAAGCCTCGATGTGCAAACTGTTTGCTTCCGAGACGGCGATGTGGGTGACGACACAGGCGGTGCAGATTCTCGGCGGTTGGGGCTATATGCGCGATTATAAAGTGGAGCGCTTCTTCCGTGATGCCAAATTGACGGAAATCGGGGAAGGGACATCGGAGATACAGCGCAACATCATCGCGCGGGAGATCGGCTGTTAACAGGGAATAGCAAAAAATTTTCACAGAAAAAAGGGGGCGGCGGCGAGTGGCGGAATTGTTGGATCTCACAGTTGGCGGGCTGTTGGCTGAGCAGGTCCACAAATTCGGAGAAGAGGAGGCCGTGGTATATCCGGAAAAAAATCTTCGCTGGACCTACCGCAAGTTCCAAAATCAGGTAAACCGAACAGCCAAAGGGCTGATGAAACTCGGCCTGAAAAAAGGGCATCATCTTTCCATTTGGGCGACCAATCAACCGGAATGGCTGATCACACAATTTGCAACAGCGAAAATCGGCACGGTGATGATTACGGTCAATACGCATTACCGGGTACGTGAACTGGAGTATTTGTTAAGGCAATCAGATACGGAAACATTAATTTTGGAAGAACAGGTGCACGGGACGCGCTTTATCGACATGCTCTACCAGATTTGCCCCGAGCTGATCCACTCGCAACCGGGAAGATTGAAAGCGAAGCGGCTGCCGCATCTGAAAAATGTCATCCTGCTGGGTGACAAACGTTATCCGGGTACTTTCATCTGGCGGGACCTGATCGAGATGGGTGCGGAGCTGGATGATGAAGAACTGATGCGAAGAGAAGCATCGCTGTCCCCCGACGATGTGATCAATATGCAATATACCTCAGGCACAACCGGCTTTCCCAAAGGGGTGATGCTGACCCACCGGAATATCGTGAACAACGCCCGCAATATCGCTGAATGCATGAGGCTGACGCAGGCGGACCGCATGTGCATCCCTGTCCCCTTTTTCCATTGTTTCGGCTGTGTGTTGGGTACCCTTGCCTGTGTCAGTGTTGGCGCAACCATGATTCCCCTCGTTACCTTTGATGCCGGCAAGGTGCTGGAAACGGTGGAAAAAGAGCGATGCACTGCTCTTCACGGTGTTCCGACCATGTTTATCTCCGAATTGAATCACCCGCGCTTTTCCCGGACCGATTTCAGTACGCTTCGGACGGGAATCATGGCCGGGTCCAACTGTCCGATTGAAGTGATGCGGAAAGTGACCGAAGAGATGGGAATCCGGGAATTGACCATCGCCTACGGGCAGACAGAATCTTCTCCGGTGATCACGCAGACGAGAACCGATGATGCGCTGGAGATGCGGGTGACAACTGTTGGGAAGCCGCTGCCCCATGTTGAAGTGAAAATCGTTGATCCCCAAACGGGCGAGCTGCTCGGAGACGGACAGCAGGGGGAATTATGCACAAGGGGCTATCACGTGATGAAAGGGTATTACAAAATGCCGCGCGAGACAGAAGAGGTGATTGATGAAGAGGGCTGGCTGCATACGGGGGATCTGGCGATACGGACGGAAGAGGGCTACTATCGGATTACCGGACGGCTCAAGGATATGATCATCCGCGGCGGGGAAAATATCTACCCTCGGGAAATTGAGGAATTTTTGTACACGCACCCCAAAGTGCTGGATGTCCAGATCGTTGGCGTCCCCGATGAAAAATACGGAGAGATTCCCGTCGCTTTTGTTCGCAAAAAAGAAGGGACCGATTGTTCGGAAGAGGAGATCCGGCAATTTTGTACCGGCAAGATCGCCAAATACAAAATTCCCGAGCATGTGATTTTTGTCGATTCCTATCCGATGACGGCAAGCGGGAAAATTCAAAAATACAAATTACGGGAGCAGTTTATGATCAACCGTCAGGAAAGTTAGGCTGGCGCAGGCGAAACGGAAGCATGACGGTTACAAACCGATTTCCTTAAACGGAATCGGTTTGTTTTTTTGGAAGAGTCCTGTAAAATTTGGATAGAAAAATCTTAAGGAAATGGAGATCTTTCAGTCATGAAACCATTGCCGCCCATTTTGATGAATTTTCCGCACTCCTTTGAAACGGAAAGGCTTGTGATCCGATGCCCCTTGCCTGGTGACGGAGCGTTGGTATATGAAGCTGCCACCGAGACGTTGGAGTTGCTGAAACCATGGATGGATTGGGCACAGAAACCGCTGGATCAGGTGGAGATGGAAGCGAATATCCGCCAGGCTTACTGCCAGTTTCTCGAGCGGAGCGATCTTCGTTTCCATCTGTTTGAAAAAGGAAGCAATCTCTTTGTCGGCAGCAGCGGATTGCACAGAATCGATTGGAGAATCCGCAAGTTCGAGATTGGATATTGGTGCCGGAAAAAAATGATGGGAAAAGGGTATATCACGGAAGCGGTCCGGGGTTTAACCGTGTTTGCCTTTGAAATATTGAAGGCGAACCGGATTGAAATTCGTTGCGACCAGCGAAATGTGAGGAGTCGCAAAGTGGCTGAACGGCTGGGTTATACATTGGAAGGCGTGCTTCGCAATGACCAGTTGTCGGCTGATCTTCGTTTGCGAAACACCTGCATTTATTCCATGATTCCTGAAGATTTTCACAGCCTTTCATTACGTAAAAGCGACGGCGCAGCACTGTAGATGCTTGCGTCGTTTTGGGCTGCACGATATTCTTGAGTTAGGAAACTATTTCGAAAAAGGGGGAATATTCTGTCATGAGCAAATCATTCCAACTTCCCGAAGAGTTGCAAACTGATTTTTTCCCGATCTATGACATTGACTATTTGGAATATTACACCGGAAATGCCAAGCAGGCTGCTTACTTTTTCTGCCAAACTTATGGCTTTCGCCCGGTGGCGTACAGTGGCCTGGAAACCGGCAATCGGGAAAAAGTTTCGTATCTGCTTGAACAGGGGAACGTGCGCATCCTGGTCAGCGGATCATATCAGCCGGATCATGAGATTGCGCGGTTTGTGCAAAAACACGGGGATGGAGTAAAGGATATTGCCCTTCGCGTCGAGGATGCCGAAACCGCTTTCACCGAGGCGATCAAACGGGGAGCGATCGCCATCAGGAAGCCTTATGCCGAACAAGATGAACATGGAATCGTGAAGAAAGCGGTGATCGGAACATATGGGGACACGGTGCATACCCTGGTTGAGCGAAAAAACTACAACGGGCTGTTCGCACCGGGATTCGTGCCGGGAGAACTCAACCTGCCCGTTCGTTCCGTCGGCATTATCGGCGTCGATCATGTGGTCGGCAACGTGGAGAAGATGGAAGAATGGGTTTCGTATTATGAAAAGGTGATGGGCTTTAAACAATTGATCCATTTTGATGATGAAGATATCAGCACTGAATATTCGGCGCTCATGTCAAAAGTCATGCAAAATGGCACAGGCCGGATCAAGTTTCCGATCAACGAGCCGGCAGAGGGGAAACGAAAATCTCAGATCCAGGAGTTTCTGGACTTTTATCACGGTGCAGGAGTTCAGCATATTGCTCTCATCACCGAGGATATTGTCGCCACCGTGGAATCTCTGAAAGAAAATGGGGTCGAATTCCTTTACACACCGGATACGTATTATGAAACACTGCTTGACCGGGTGGGCGAAATTGATGAAAGCATCGAAGATTTAAAACGTCTGCACATTTTGGTGGACCGGGATGATGAAGGTTACTTGCTCCAGATCTTCACCAAACCGATCGTGGATCGGCCGACGCTGTTCTTCGAGATTATCCAGCGCAAAGGCGCGCGTGGCTTCGGTGATGGAAACTTTAAGGCTTTGTTTGAAGCGATCGAACGCGAACAGGCTCGCCGGGGAAACTTGTAAGACAGGTGAATCAGCGAAGCGGTTTTTTCGTCTGTCATATTTTTTGGGAGAATCGGTCATCCTAAACGGGAATTGACTTTGGATTCGAGGTGACGGACAGATGAAAAGCCGCTTTTTTTCTATCGGCGTTTGTTTGGTGTTGATATTCCCACTCCTGTTTGGCATGAGAGGGAAGATGTTTGCTGCCCCTGCGGCGGAAGGACAACGGCCGCAATACCGGATTGATGCGACGTATGTACCGCAAAAGGATGAAGTAAAGGCGCATATGGAGCTGATCCTGCCCGCACAGGGAACAAGAGCACAGACGGAAGCCTTTTTTCACCTTTATCCCAATGTGTTTCGCGACTGGAAATACGGTCGGGAAGCAAAACCGCAAAAACCGGGTTACATCGATATTTCCAATGTGCGCGTCGACGGCAAACCGGTAAAGGAAAAAATCAGCGGGATTATCATGCGGATTCCTTTGCCGACACCGCTGACGAAGGGAAAGAGTGCGCGGATCGAAATGGATTTTCTTTTGAATCTGCCCCGCGGAGGAACAAGGTTAAATACCTTTAAACAGACTGCTTTTCTGGCGCAGTGGTATCCGATGCTGTCGGTCAGGGATCAGGACGGTTGGCATACAGAGCCGTATACAACCGTCGGCGATCCTTTTTACACGCAAATGTCCGACTTTGAAGTCACGTTTCGTTTACCGCAAGGATATCAGGTGATCTCCACCGGGAATAATGCAGATGGGAAGGTTCGTTCCCCCATTACGGTAAAACAGGAGCGCGTACGCGATTTTGCGGCGGTTTTGACCAAAGATTACCGGGTGACGCGCGGGAAAATGGGAAACATCCAGGTGAATTTATGGTACCTCAAAGGGATGGAAAATGTGGTGAAACCGCTGCATGAGGCGGCTGTTTCGGGGATGAAATTTTACGGAGAGCGGTTTGGCCCCTATCCCTATGATGAGGTCGACATCGTTCTCGGGGAGACGGGGTTTGGCATTGCCGGCATGGAGTATCCCGGTCTGGTGACATCGATTCCGACAGTGCCGGCAGAGTCGGGACAGGTGCCGGCTGTCAATGTGGTCGTGCATGAGTTGGCCCACCAATGGTGGTATGGCGTTGTCGGCAACAACCAGGTAAAAGAACCCTGGCTGGACGAAGGATTGACCACTTTTTCGGAATTCCTCTACATGCAAAAGAAAATGAAAGAGGATGAGCGGGGACTGTTAAAAAAAGCTGCCAAACGGACGGATGAAATTCACCGCGTCGTCGGGGTAACCTCGGTGGAGAGATTATATGACTATCCTGACGCCGTCTACGGCATGATGGTTTATATTCGTCCGGCGGCGATGATGTTTCAGCTGATGGACGAGATCGGCGAGAAAAAGGTGATGGATATTCTGCACACCTATTATGAACGATATCGTTTTAAAGTGGCGACCACCCGGGATTTTATCCGTGTTGCCAACGAGGTGGCCGGAAAAGATCTCACTCCCTTTTTCGATGAATGGCTGTATTTCAAGCATAAATAAGCGTCCGATGTTCAATCGCGGGGAAACTCGCAGCGACCTTTTCGACAGACCCGTCGGACTCTTGTTTTTCGGGCCGGAATCATTTCCGGCTTTTTTTAAATCCAGGCGTAAACTTGGTCGATCAGATCCGGATCGATCGATACGTTGCCGGCTCCGCTTACATTGACGCCTCCGTCTCCGATCGTTGACGCACCGCCAAGGGTTTTTGATCTGTTCTCAGGAGCGAGTTGAAGGGAGTTGCCCACCTGAATCCGGGCGGTGGTAAACATATTGCTGATTTTGCAGTTGAAAATATTGTTGACGGACATCTTCATCCCTCCTTCGGATGCCATTTTATTCAGCGGCGGGCGAAGATGTTATAATAAGAGGGCCGAGAACAGGAGGAGAGAGCTTTAGCCATGGTGGAATCATCATCTTACATACCAGGATGGCAAATATCCAAACGACTTCAGACCCTGGCCGAGTTTGTTCCCGACCGGATCCGCGTGGCGGACATTGGCGGCGACCACGCTTTTCTGTTGCTCCATCTGGCGAAACAAAAGCGGCTGAAAAAGGGCATCGTCGGGGAAATCAACCGGGGACCCTTTGAAAATGCCAAAAATCGTGTTCGGCTTATGGGGTATGAGGAAGTGATCGAGGTTCGTCTCGGAGACGGCCTGTCGGTCCTGGAGGAAGGGGAAGTGGATGCGGTCGTGATTGCCGGCATGGGCGGTTCACTCATCGCGAACATTCTCGAAGAGGGAAAAGAAAAGCTGACCCGTGTCCGTCGTTTGATCTTGCAACCGAATATCGGGGCGTACCGGGTTCGGGAGTGGCTGCGGCAAAACCACTTCCGCATTGTCGCCGAGACGATTGTGGAAGAGGCCGGAATTTTGTATGAGATCATCGTCGCCGAACCGGGGGAAGAGGATGCTTATGGCAGGAGCGGTCTGCCTTCTTCCCTGCTGCTGGAGATCGGACCGGTATTGTGGAGAGAAAAGCATCCGTTGTTGCATCGGAAGGTTGCAGAAGAGCTTGCAGCCAAAGAAAAGGTGTATCAGCAGTTGGCAAAAGGAAAGTCGGAGGAAGCAGTCATCCGCAGGAAAAAACTCGCGGACGAACTGGAACAATGGAGGAAGGTGTTCACATGTCTATCCGGGGAGTCGAATTGATCAAAGCGATGAATCATTATGCACCACCGCGCCTGGCCGTGGATAACGACCGGATCGGGCTGCAGGTGGGTGATCCGGAAGCAGAGGTCAAAGGAGTGCTGGTTACGCTCGATGTAAATGAAGAGGTTGTCGATGAAGCGATTCAGAGAAATGCGAATTGGATCATCGCCCATCATGCCGTCATCTTCCATCCCCTTAAAGCCGTACGCACGGATCAACCCGCCGGACGAATGTTTGCCAAATTGCTTAAACATGACATCAATGTTTATGTGGCCCATACGAATCTGGATGCCGCCGACGAAGGGGTAAATGTTGTTTTGGCAGAAAAGTTGGGCCTTCAGCATCTTCGCGTGCTCATTTCCTACCGTGAGGAAAAACTGAAAAAGCTGGTTGTCACCGTTCCGGTTTCCCATCATGAACAGGTGCTCGACGCCGTGTGTGCGGCCGGCGCCGGATGGATCGGCAAATACAGCCATTGCACGTTTAATGTGGAAGGAACCGGTACATTCATGCCCCGCGAAGGAACTTCCCCCTTTATCGGGCAACAGGGTGAGTTGGAAAAAGTGCAAGAAATTCGCCTGGAGACGATTTTGCCGGATCATCTGCAGGAACAAGTGATTCAGGCCATGCTGGCTGCCCATCCCTATGAGGAGGTTGCCTACGATCTCTATCCATTGGAACTGAAAGGGAAAAAGCTGGGATTCGGGCGAATCGGCCAACTGCCGGAACAAACAACACTGCTTGATTTTGCGCGGACGGTGAAACAGTCCTATCAACTGGACGGTTTAAAAGCGGTGGGTGAGTGGTCCAATCCTGTCCGTCGGGTGGCGATTCTCGGCGGTTCAGGGGGACGGTATATTCACGAAGCGAAACAGGCGGGCGCCGATGTGTACATCACGGGAGACATCGATTATCACACAGCGCAGGAGGCAGAGGCCATCGGGCTGAATCTGCTGGATGTCGGCCATCATGTTGAGCATCATGTTGTCGACCGGGTCCGCCATATCCTGCAACGGCAACTGGGCGAGGCCGTTTCGGTTTTTGCTTCCCGCGTCAACACCAATCCCTTCCGCTTTATCGGGGGATAGCATTTCCGCTTATTACCAGTTGCGCTTGATTTCTCGCTTTGTTAAAATATGTAGATGCACAGGAGAAAAGTAAACAAGGCAATCGCCGGTGGTGTACCGCAAGGTCCCACGGGAGGAAAGTCCGAGCTCCACAGGGCAGGGTGCCGGCTAACGGCCGGTGGGGGCGACCCTAAGGCTAGTGCCACAGAAATGTAGACCGCCGATGGAGGCTGTTTGCCTCACAGGCAAGGATGCAACGGTGCGGTAAGAGCGCACCAGCAGCATGGAGACATGCTGGCTAGGTAAACCCCACCCGGAGCAAGACCTGATAGGAGATCAGCACATGATGTGCAACTGTGGCCCGCAGTGATCTCGGGTTGGTCGCATGAGTCGTGCAGCAATGTACGACCTAGACAGATGATTGCCACTCCAATGGGTGGAAGACGAGCAAGCCGTCGACCGGACCACCCGGAGAACAGAACTCGGCTTATTGTTTGCTTTTCTCATCGCTTGTTCGGAGCAAAAAGACGCTTGTGCGTCATCCGTGACTGCTGGCATTGGCTGAATGTCGGCAGTCTTTTTTTATGTCCGGATTTCGCATAGATTGGGGCGAAAGAAGCAAAACTAACCCTAAATATGTTAAAAAAGGTTGAAGTGAGATGAATCCGGATTTTACTTCGTATGATGCGTATATTGAGAGATATAAAATGTTTTATAACGAAGAAGGGGACAATCGCCCGCCGATCATGGACGAGCCTGAATTCAACAAAACCTTTCGTTTGCTCGCGGAAAGCTATGATACTTACCAAAACTTGATTGAGATGGGACATATGGATCAGGCTGCCACCTATTATGCCAATGTGATCAACACTCTTGAAAACCGCCTGGCCATTGCCGATGCCTCCGACAATTTTCGCAGGCAGGTGATCGATCGGGAAGAAATGTAGACCATGCGCGATTTGCCATGGTCTGTTTTTTATGGCCTGGATGGGAATGTGAGGTGCGATCATGTTCGCCGAAAGATTTTTGATGATTGGTAAAACCCGCGATATGGCGGTCGGCTCGGGAGTGTGTGTCGGAGTTGATGGGGATTTCTGGCGTGCATGGGATATCAAAAAAGGCCGTTGACGAAGAAAGGTCAACAGCCTTGTTTCCCAGAGATTGCGCATCCAATATGCGATAGAGTTGATAAATTTCCTGAATCAGCCGTTTCTTTGCCATCAAGGAGACCGATTTGTCAAAAATGAGGTTTTGCGTCATCTGTTCCAGTGTTTGCAAAGCGGATTGGTCCTGTTTCAGCAGGACACAGTTTAACAGGTGGTCGGCCTGGCGGGCGAGCAATGGTCGGTCTGTCGATTCGACCATTGTTTGATAAAGATCAAATGCGGTCAAATGAGTTTTGATCGCTTGGTAAACCCGGTACCGGCGACCGGGATCATAGATCAAGATTTCGCCGATTAACCCCCGGGATGTGGACATCACCGTCCAATGCTTATCCCGTTCTTCAAAATCGGCATTTTGAACCACGAATCCTTTTGTCTGCAAGTGGTCAAAACCGGCGTAGGCCCAGTCTGCCTGATCTTTTTCCTTTACGGACAGGCGCAGGGAGAGAAGGGCGGTTCGCTTTCCTTTCAGGTAGGGAGTAAGATGAACCGTCTCTTTGACCCATTTTTCAGACGGGGTGGCATTCAGCGGTTTTTTCCAAACGAGGCAGTCATCAATCCACAGCTGTTTTTGGATGGAGATCGGCTTGCCGGAGGCCGGATAAGTGCTCATATGCCAAAAGGTGAGTTCATATGAAGGCGAAGGTGGAAGATAGATCCGCTGAACCCACTGTACATTGTTCTCGTTCCGGTTTTTCATGCCGGTGGGAACGAAGAGATTGGCATATCCCATTCCTGAGGGAGCAATATTCTCATTGTCTTCTGCCGTAAATTCCTTTTGCAACAGATACGTGACCACACCTTGAATTTGTCTCAGTTTCAGGCGGTGAAGCGCCAGTTTTAAAGCCCCCTCCACATAAGAAACGGACGGACTAGCAGGGGTGGCTGACAACTTGCTTGTATAGAGCATGAGAATAAACGGCAATCCAACCTTCCGGGTTCGTGCCTGCATCGTGTCAATCTGGTCAACCAGGCGGTCGATTTTTTGCGTGTTGCGAAACTGGTCGTCGCGAAAGCTCATTACCACACCGTCAAAGTAAGGGCGGTAGGCTTTCAGCAAGCCATCGGTGATATACGGATAGTAGATTTGCGGCAGAAACTGAAAAGAGGGATTTTCCTTTTTTCCCGCATCTTTGATCGCTTTGAGGACGGCCGGTGTGAAAAAAGAAAGATTTTCGCTGAAATCGTCCATCACAATTCCCTGCAAATTGGGATAACGCAGCGATAAACGGGCGACTGCACGCGCCCAGGCCACGTAATCTTTCCCGTACGGTTCCGGTGAGTGAATGGCCGTTTCGGAAGGAGGGACAAGATAGACCCAGACACGGATTCCCGCTTTTTGCGCTGCAGGAAGAAATTCATTGCGCAAATCGTCCCAGTCGGAAGGTTGATGCCAAACTAAGTAAAAATACGTGTTCACCTTTAAATCTTTGAGATGATGGATCATTTGCGGGGTGTCCACGTGGAAGAGCCCGTCCGCCCGCGGTTTTTTCTCCCTGATTTCAGCCCCGTAATCGCCGTATAACGGTTTTTGCCATAGCGTCCCGGCGGCCGGGTTGCCTGTGGAGTCCGGAAGCAAGGATTGCCCCAACAGCACAAACAGCATCAGTGAAGCAAAAAATGCTTTCATCGCATCGGGCTCCTCAAATGCTTTTAAGGATAGTTTGAAAAACGATCCGCAGAAATATGTAAAGGGACTGGTTAAAAAGAGGGTTATAAAAAGGATGAAAAGAGCAGAACTTATAAAAAGGCCAGACCATAAGGGGGATGAAAATGCACTTATTGAAAGAATTAACCGAAGCGAGAGCCGTTTCCGGGTACGAGCACGAAGTTCGTGCCATCATGGAACGCGAAATGAAAAAGCATCATGTTCATATCATGACAGACGGCCTTGGCGGGATATTTGCCGAGATTCAGGGAACCAGCAGCAAACCCCGCATCATGGTGGCAGCCCATCTGGATGAGGTTGGCTTTATGGTTTCTGAAATTACCAAATCGGGCTACCTTCGCTTTACGCCGTTGGGAGGCTGGTGGAGCCAGGTGCTGCTTTCGCAACGCGTGCAAATCATGACTGAAAATCGCGTGTTTACAGGCGTGATCGGCTCCAAACCACCGCACGTTTTAACAGCGGAAGAGCGCAATAGGGTGTATCCGATGAAAGAAATGTTTATTGACGTCGGTGCCCACAGCGATGAGCAGGTAAAGGAGTGGGGCATCCGGGTCGGTGATCCCGTTGTGCCGCTCTGCCCGTTTGAGATCATGCCTGACAATGATACGATTTTGGCCAAAGCGCTGGATAACCGGACCGGCTGCTGGCTGGCTCTGCAAATGGTGGAACGGCTGAAAATGGAGTCACATCCCAATACCGTGATTGCCGGGGCAACCGTTCAGGAGGAAGTGGGACTCAGAGGAGCGACGACGGCTCCGCGCCTGGTGAAACCGGATCTGGCTTTTGCCGTTGATGTGGGAATTGCCGAAGACCAACCGGGAGTGGAAACAGAAAATAAACCGAAAATGGGGAAAGGCCCGCTGATCACCTTTTTGGATGCGACAATGGTTCCCAATATTCGTCTGCGCAATTATGTCGTCGAAGTGGCCGAGAAAAACAATATTCCTTATCAGATTGAGATCATGACAGGAGGCGGAACCGATGCCGGCCAGTTCCACCTGTATGGAAAAGGAACGCCTTCGCTGGTGATTGGAGTTGCGGCAAGGTATATTCACAGCCATGTCTCCATGGTAAGCAAAACCGATCTGGAAAATGCAGCCCGCCTCCTGCATGAAGCGGTGAAAGGGCTTGACGAGCAGAAAGTGGCAGAAATCACGCAGTATCTATAGGGCGGTTTCTTATAACCGTCCTGATTCCTTTGTCAGGACAGGGGAGTTCCGGAAACAACGTTCTCATATTCTCGCAGGATTCGTGCATCTTTTGCTCAAGGTTAAAGTATGATATTCTTAAAGTGTTTGCACGTAAAGGGAAAAACGGGGTTATACAATGGAACAAACGCTATTCATAATGCTGCAGGAGTATGGGTATATAGCCATCTTTCTTTTCCTGGTACTGGGAATTGTGGGAATCCCTTTACCGGATGAGATCTTAATGACCTTTCTCGGGTATTTGACATCGATCGGAAAATTAAATCTGTATATGACTTATTTGAGCGCTTTGATCGGTTCGGCGTCCGGGATCACGATCAGCTACCTGCTGGGCCGGCAATTGGGTTACCCGTTCTTGAAAAAGTACGGACGCAAAATCTTTATTACCCGTCGCCGTCTGCGCATTACTCAGGTTCTTTTTCGCAAGTACGGAAACTGGCTTTTGTTTGCCGGGTATTTCATTCCCGGGGTTCGTCATGTAACTGCTTATCTTGCCGGGATATCGCGCCTTTCATTTTCCCGTTTTTCGCTGTTTGCCTACGCGGGAGCAGTCATCTGGTGCGCCACTTTTATCGGATTGGGACATGTCCTTGGCTCCAATTGGGAGACAGGATTTGAGGTGATGCACAAATATGGTGCCCGTATTCTTCTTGTAGCGTTGCCCGTCATCCTGATTTTTCTGGGGTGGTTTCTGTGGAACCAGAGCCAGAACAGCAACGGATTGGATACCAAATAGACCGGGCGATCGCAGTTTGCCATCATCGCACAAGAGGTGATGGTTTTTTATCATGGGAAGAGGAGCTGGAAGAATTGCCGAGAGTGAAGATTGAACTGGCAGATCAATCTTATGAATTCGAGGTTTATGACGGGGCCAATTTATTGTTGGAGGCGGCCTCCAGGTCGATTCCTCTGCCGTTCCAATGCACGACGGGACGCTGTGGAACCTGCAGGGTCCATGTGCAGGAGGGAATGGAGAATCTAAGCGATTATACCGATTCAGAGCTTTATCGGCTGGGGGATGAAGAGCTGGTTCAAGGAGGCCGGTTAGCCTGTCAATTGTTTGTTTACGGGGACGTTCGAATCTCAGTCAATTCGGAAAAGAGTGAATGAGTTTGATTAAGCGAATTCATTTGGGCAGCGAAGAGCAGGTCAGACAAATTTTACAGGTGCAGCAGGCGGCATACCGGGTGGAGGCCAAAATGATCGGCTGTGAAGAGTTACCGCCGTTAAAGGATACAAAAGATTCAATCAAGCAATCAGGGGAAACGTTCCTCGGGTTTTTTGCAGGAGAGGAATTGGCCGGTTTTTTGGCTTTTAAGCGGACGGGTGATTTTATCCGCATTTGCCGTCTCGCCGTTTCCCCCTCCCATTTTCGCCGCGGGGTGGCGTCTGCGTTGTTAAAAAAAGTATTGCAGGAAGACGGGGTGAAGGAGTGGGGAGTGACGACAGGGAAAGCCAATCTGCCGGCGATCCGCTGTTATGAGAAACACGGGTTTGTCCGGGTGGCCGAACGATTGACCCCGGAGGGGATTGTATTGATATATCTTAGAAAACAATTGACGAAAAGTGAAAAAAAGGGATAGAATAAAAACGATACATTTAGTATTTTGGTTAATTTCATATTCATATGGCCACTAGGGGTGCACATTGTGCTGAGAGGAACGGAAGGGGTTCCAACCCTTTGAACTTGAACTGGTTAATACCAGCGAAAGGAAGTGGGGAAATTCGTGTATTCGTTGTTTTTTGGATAAATACCGGTATCCCCATGCGGATGCCGGTTTTTTTGTTAAAAGAGGAGATGGATGATGGAATTGCACGTGATTTCGGACCGGACGCAATCGCCGGCTGATCTGGTCAGGATATGGCCGTCTCTTTGTCCGTGGGTGGATGCTTTTCATCTGCGGCTGAAGGACCGGTCCGCCGACAGCGTTCGGGCGATAGCGAATCATTTGTTGCAGCAAACGGATCTCCCGCCCTCTTCCATTGTAATCAACACCCATATTGATGTTGCCCTTCAGTTAAACTGTGGCGGTGTTCACCTGCCTGAAAAGGAAGAGATTTCTCCGCGTACTTTATGCAGGTTGCAACGGGTGATGCGGGTGGGGCGTTCCGTTCACTCTCTGGAAGGGGCGAAACGGGCTGAAACAGAGGGATTGGATTATATCTTCGTCGGGCATATCTTTACGAGCAACTCCAAGCCTGGACTTCCTCCGCTTGGCACAGAGCACCTTGAGGAGATCGTCAGCCGGGTGAACATTCCGGTGATCGCGGTTGGCGGGATCGGGATGGACAACCTTTCCCGGATCAGAAAGGCCGGTTGTGCCGGGGTTGCTGTCATTACCGCAGTTTCGCAAGCACCAGCCCCGGAGAAAGTGGCAGAAGAGATGAAAAGAAGGTGGAATTTTGCATCGTGACGTTTTGGTAATCGGCGGTGGGGTGATCGGTTGTTCAATCGCTTACCATCTGGCTAAAAAAGGATGTACGGTAACCGTGCTGGAGCGCGACAGGATTGGTGCACAGGCATCGTCTGCGGCTGCCGGGATGCTTGGGGCCCAGGCGGAAATGGATCGCCCCGGACCGATGGTTGATGCCGGATTGAAGAGCCGGGCGATGTTTCTACGGTTGGCTGAAGCCTTGCTGGATGAAACCGGATTGGATATCGAATTAAACAGGACCGGTTTATTGAAATTAGCCTTTGATGAAGCGGAAGCCGAAAGGTTGAAGAAACGGGGCGAGTGGCAGCGGCAAGCCGGGCAGACAGCCAGATGGCTCTCTGTAACAGAATGTTTTGAATTGGAGTCCGGTCTGAGTGATCGGATTGTCGGCGCGCTGCATCTTCCCGATGATTACCAAGTATCGGCCCCGAGGCTGACACAGGCGTTTGCCAGAGCGGCTGGCCGTCTTGGCGTCAAGTTTGCCGAAGGGTGCCGTGTCGATTCATTTCAGAGGGAAGGAAGGCGTGTGATCGGCGTTTCGACCAGTCTCGGACTCCAAAGTGCCGATGTGGTGATTCTGGCGACAGGGGCATGGACCGAATGGGTGGCCAAAGGGATGGATATTTCCCTACCCATGGTTCCGGTGAAAGGTGAGTCCCTTGCACTGCAATCTCCGCACCTGGTTTTGAAACACACCCTGTTTGGCGAAGAAGGTTATCTGGTGCCGAAAGCCAACGGGGAAATCATTGTCGGGGCGACGGAAAAAAAAGGGAGATTCGATTGCCAGGTGCAGGCGGAAGCGATCCGTTCACTCCTCGAATGGGCCCTCAAGGCCGTTCCTGCTTTGGAACATGCCAATCTCACGCGGTTCTGGTCCGGCATTCGTCCGGGAAGTTACGACGGTCTGCCCTATATCGGGCGATGGGAGGAATACGATAACCTGTATATCGCCAGTGGTCACTACCGCAATGGAATTTTGCTCAGCCCGCTCACCGGAGAATGGATGGCGCGGATGGTTTTCGGTGAAACAGCGGAAGAGTGGTTGCCGTTTTCACCGATGCGTCTGTTGAAGACGGACGAAGGGGGGAGAAGATGAAAACCATTCAATTAAATGGCCAGCCCTATGAAGTGGAAAAACATATCGATACAATTGGCGACCTGCTAGAGCACTTTCATCTGGGAGAGCGGATTGTGATTGTGGAACATAACCGTCGGGTCTTGTCCAAAGAGGATCACAAGGCAACTCCGCTCAGGGCAGGCGACGTAGTCGAGATCGTTCATTTTGTCGGAGGAGGTTAATAGCATGCTGAAAATCGGGAGATATCAATTTCAATCCCGTTTGTTTTTGGGAACCGGAAAATTTTCTTCACTCGAAGTACAACGAGAGGCGGTGGAAGCCTCTGAAGCAGATGTATTGACGTTTGCCATCCGCCGCCTGGATGTTTTTAATCCGGATCAGCCCAACTTTTTGGAGAAACTCGATCTGAAGCGTTTTACCCTTTTACCCAACACGGCCGGGGCGACGACAGCGGAAGAGGCTGTGCGGATCGCCCGTCTCGCCAAAGCTTCCAACCTGTGTGACATGATTAAGGTCGAGGTGATTGCTGATCCGAAAACGTTGCTTCCCGACCCGATCGCCACACTGGAAGCTACCCGCATCCTGGTCGAAGAGGGGTTCACCGTTTTGCCGTATACTTCCGATGACCCGGTGATCGCCCGCAAATTGTGGGAAGCGGGTGCCCATGCCATTATGCCGGGAGGTGCGCCCATCGGTTCGGGACAAGGTTTGCTCAACCCGATGTACCTCCGTTATATTATTGAAGAATCGCCGGTTCCGGTGATTATCGATGCGGGGATCGGTTCTCCGGCTGATGTTGTGCAGGCGATGGAATTGGGAGCGGATGGTGTGCTGCTGAATACCGCCGTCTCGCAAGCGGATGACCCGGTGAAAATGGCCGAAGCGATGAAATGGGCGGTAAAAGCAGGAAGATTGGGCTTTGAAGCTGGGCGGATTCCCAAACGGACGACAGCCAGTGCCAGCAGTCCGCAAACCGGCTTGGTAAAATAACAAAAATCCCCTTAAGGGTAAAGGACATCCTTAAGGGGATTTTTTATTCAGATGCGGAATTGTCGGGAGACCGGATCGGGCTTGGCCGCTTTTGTTTTTTTGGTGCGATAGCGGGAAATATTGAGCAGAATTCCCAGCGAGGTCAGTTTGAGGATCAGGGCGGTTCCTCCGTAACTGATCAGCGGCAGGGGAACACCGGTCACCGGAAGCAGCGCCGTCACCACTCCCAGGTTGAAGATCGCTTCAATGGCAATCGAACTGACGATTCCGATTCCCAGCAGCGTCCCGAATGAGTTGGGAGCCTGCAATGAGATCAATACTCCCCGCACAATGAGAAAAATAAACAAAGTGATCAAAAAAGCGCCACCAACAAAGCCCAGTTCTTCTGATATGATGGAGAAGATAAAATCTGTATGCGCCTCGGGCAGGTAGGCCAGTTTTTGAATGCTTTTCCCCAGGCCGACGCCGGTCAGCCCTCCCGGTCCGATCGCGATAAGGGACTGGATGATTTGATATCCGTCCCCGGTGGGATCGCTTAAAGGGTTCAGCATGGTTTTGATCCGGTCTACCCGGTAACTTCCCGAGAGCATCACCAGGATCAAAACGGGAACACCGGACAAAAAGAGATACATGAGATGCTTGAACCTGGCACCGGCGCAAAAAATGATGATCAGACTGGTCAGGATAATGATCATCGTCGCACTGAAATGAGGTTCGATGACAAGCAGAGCGGAAACAAAGCCGATGATGATCAGGGGCGGCAGCAACCCGCGACGGAATTTATCGAGATGGGGCTGTTTTTTCACCATGATCGAAGCTGTGTAAATGATCATTCCCAGCTTGACCAATTCCGAAGGTTGAAAGGAAAGAAAACCGAATCCAAGCCAGCGTTTGGCGCCGTTGTGCACTTGTCCGACCAGGGGAACCAAGAGCAACAGGATGACGCTCACGGCCAATATCCAGCCTACATGTTTCCGATAAGTTTCATATGGTATATTGGAAACGACGAAAAAAAGGATCAGACCCACCAAGCCGTTGGCAAGTTGCTTTTTAAAAAAATAATAGGAATCATGGATATGCGGGTCGGTATAACCTTTAAAATAACTGGCGCTAAATACCATAACCAGACCAAAACCGAGCAAGATAAAGGTAACCAAAATTAACCAAAAATCAGGTTTGCCACGTTTCATCGTGAAAATCTCCTTCTGCGAAATGTTTTTCAATTCCGTTCATGATGGCAGGATGGAAACCGAAGCGAAAAGGAGAATCAATTGTATGTTAAAGAAAATGCAACGAATTAAGCAAATCGATCCATTTATTATTCTGACGCTGTTCGTACTTGCTGCTATCAGCATTGTTGCCATATCCAGTGCGACTTACACGAGCGATCCTTCATTTGTGCAAAAACAGATGCTCTGGTATTCAATCGGCTTTCTATGTATGATCGGGGTTCTCCTCTTTGATTATAAAATTTTGCTTCAGGGTCGGTTTTTGTACATTCTTTATGGGTTTGGCATATTGTTGTTGCTCATCGTCATGATTCCCGGTGTCGGAATAAAAGTAAACGGTGCACAGCAGTGGATCGGAATCGGAAGTTTAACCTTTCAACCGTCTGAGTTGATGAAGCTGATCTTTATTCTGATCTTAGCAAAAATCCTTTCCGTGAAAAAAGGAGCACCTTGGTCCGATCTCAAGACATTGGGAAAAATAATCGCTTTTTTTGCCATCCCATTCCTGATTATCGTTTTACAGCCGGATTTGGGAACAGCCATGATTCTGATGGCGATTACGGCGAGCATGTTGCTTGTCGGGGGACTCAACTGGAAATGGTTTGCCGGGGGAATCGCCGTTGTGGCCATAGCGGCCGGCACTGTTATAATTCTCTATACCACGCATTCGCCCCTGCTCCATCTCATTTTGCAGCCGCACCAAATTCAACGGATTCAAATTTTCCTCGATCCGGCGTCCGATCCCACCGGGGCCGGCTATCAGTCGACACAGGCCAAAATCGCGATCGGATCGGGAATGCTGAAAGGGAAAGGATTTCATCACGGGACGCAGGCGCAGGGAAATTGGATTCCCGAACCGTACAATGACTTCATTTTTGCTGTGATCGGGGAAGAGTTTGGCTTTATCGGAGCCAGTGTGCTTATGTGTGCCTATCTCTTTTTGCTTTACCGCCTGATCCAAATTGCGATGAGGGCCTCGCATCCGTTTGGCGTTTACCTCACCTCCGGGATTGTCGGCATGTTTGTCTTCCAGATATACCAAAACATCGGGATGACGCTGGGGTTAATGCCGATTACTGGCATTCCGCTGCCATTTATCAGTTACGGAGGAACCTCGCTCGTCACCCAGATGATGGCCATCGGCTTTGCGCTCAATGTCGGCATGCGTTCGCGCAATGAACTGATGTTTGACACGTTTGTTGCTTAAAGTGGTGCAACCCCCTTGCCGGAATGCGGCATCCGGCCAAGGGGGGTTTTTTATAAAAAAAAGGGTGGTAAATAAAACCATTGATTGAGGAGAATGTCATAATTATCATTAATAATAGGAAAAGAAGTCAAAAATTTTTTGACCAAATTCGATCATCTCTTCACAGAAGCGTTGATTTTGAAGGGAAGTACATGTCATGAAATGAAACAAAAGCGGGTAATGTTAAAATAGATGATGAGAGGAGTGGATCAGATTGTTTTTTCCCATTTGGTATGGTGTGAACCCCATCTTTGTGCTAGTTTCCATTATCGGTCTCGTGATCACGCTATGGGCCCAGTGGAAAGTGCGGGGAAATTACCAAATCTGGTCGCGGGTTCGTGCGAGATCGGGATTGACCGGGGCGGAAGTTGCACGCAGGATTCTCGATCGAAACGGTTTGTATCACGTGCCGGTGCAAATGGTTCCGGGGAGTCTGACTGACCACTATGATCCGACTGCGCGGGCGGTTCGCCTGTCAGAACACGTATACACATCTGATTCAATCGCGGCCATTTCCGTGGCGGCCCATGAATGCGGACATGCCATTCAGCATAAAGAAGCTTATGGAGCGTTGGTGTTTCGCCACCGCATGGTTCCCGTTCTGAACATTGCCTCCGGTCTGGCGCCTTTCTTGTTGATGGCGGGGATCTTTTTTAAGTTTACCGGCCTGTTGATGCTCGGTTTGATCTTTTTCTCGGTTGTGGTGCTGTTCCATCTCGTCACGCTGCCGGTGGAATACAATGCGAGCAGCCGGGCCAAGAAAATCATGGCGATTGAAGGGTTTGTGCACGGTCCTGAAGAGGAAAGAGGCGTTCGCCGCGTCTTGGGTGCTGCCGCGCTCACCTACGTTGCCGGTGCGTTGGTCGCCTTGCTTGAATTGTTGCAATATGTCTTTATTCTCTTTTTCCAGAATGACCGGGATTAACAAGCCAAAGCCCCTTTTACAGGGGTTTTTTCTTTGCCGGCATTTCGGTGGCCGGACCGTCGGGAACCACTTTCCCCCCGATTTTTCGGACTTCTCACCCGGATTGCGCCGAAAAGGCTTGAGTTTTTTGTTGTAAAAAAACGGAAGCGGCTCAGGGGTAATAGAAACGGTTGGCATTCACATACTAAAGGCAAATAAAAAGTTGAAGGAGGGAACTGTGAATGCTGACTCGTCGGCTGTTCATCAGCGGCTTGGTCGTGCTTTCGATGATCACCATGTCCGTGGGCTGTGCCACAAGCAAGCAAGGATTGCCCAATCCGAACGAACCGGGGTATCGTACGCAAAAAGTGGCCAATGAGTCGCTGCGCAACCGCAATGTGCGCAATGATGTACGCAATGGGAATACCTACTTGAATCGTACCGATACCAATGATAATAATTTGTCGCGCAACGTGCGGGTGGCGGATGACGTTGCCAGGGGGGTAGCGGGTTTGAAACAGGTGAATACTGCTGCCGCCATTGTGATGGGTCGTAACGCTTATGTTGCGGTCACTTTGAAACATAACACCGGCGACGGGAAATTGACGGAGAGGATAAAAAAACAGATTGCCAGGAGGGCCAAAGCAGTTGATCCAAGCTTGCGCAACGTCTATGTCTCCTCCAATCCGAACTTTGTCAAACAAATGAATAATTATGCCAATGATTTGCGAAACGGGAGACCGATCAGCGGGTTTATCAAAAACTTGGGCGATATGATCAGAAGAACGTTCCCGGAAGCAAAATAAGCAGAAAACCCATTTTCCTTAGAAACCCATTTTCTACGGGGAATGGGTTTTCTTATTTGTAATTAATTAAGTTTCTCTATAGGGATTTATTCGTCTTTGTTTTTTTATATAATGGTTGTGAAAGAAATGTTGGCCGAGGAGTGTGATCCATGAGCAGACTAACCCCAATGGATATTTTTAATAAGGATTTTAAGCATGCCATCCGTGGTTATGATATTGAAGAGGTTAACGAATTTTTGGATTTAGTTATAAAAAATTATGAAGAAGTGCTGCAAGAAAATGAATATTTAAAGGATCAGATCAAAAAATTAAAGAAAAATCAAGGGGGTTCGGGTGCGGCAGCCAATCAGAATGATGACCTGATGGATCAGATTCTCATGCGCCTGGAGAGATTGGAACAAATCGTGCTCAGATAAGGAGGAGACGATTGTCAGCGATTCAGCGTTTTTTCAGCGGAGTGACAGAAACTGGGGATCAGCAGGAGCCCAATTTGAGGACAAGATATTACCGAAATCAAAAATGGGAGGCAATCGAAGCGTTAAAAGGGTTGCCCGGGCAGTTTCCTTCCTTTCGGTTGATTCATGTGGATGAATCTCGCGGGGAGGTTATGTTGGAATGTCGCAATGGTATAGGGTTGAAACATGATTTGGTCGTCACCGTGATCGATATCACCCCGCTCCGGACGGCGGTTGATATTCATGCCGCACTGAGGGCAAAGTTTGTTGACTTCGGGTGGAACGGAAAAATTATCCGAAGCATCTATCAATATTTGGACCGACGATTGAGCAAAGATTTGAGTAACGGGTGAATTTCTGGACGAAAGCCGGCTGTTTAAGGAAGATTTATTTGACAGATTTTTCTGATTATATCATCGGCAGGATTGATTTATTCAACGGTACGTATGAGACAAGAGAATTCGCAGTCAGGGCAAATGTACATCTGAAGCGGTGGATACCCATCGCTTTTTTTGTGCAAAAAAAGAGACAGGATACCCGGAGAGATTTTGTTCTTTGGAGACCCCTCATCCGTCCTTCTGGTGTTGCCGCCTTGCAAATCAAGCCTGTCATCGTGAGAGTCATATTTTTTATTTAATATTAGTATAATTTCATTTATCGGAAGGTTTTTAATACGGATATGACGAAGTAATTTTCATTCCGTTTTTTGTTTGTGTATTGAAGGAGGGAGAGATTTGAAAAAGTTCGGCCTTATTTCTCTGCTTTTATTGCTTGTTTTGGCTGCCGGTTTATCGGGATGCGCCTCAAAAGCCAATGGTCCAGAGCAAAAGATCCTGAATTTGAATGCCACCGGCGAACCGACCAGTCTCGATCCGGCCAAGGCATTTGATGAGGATACGCTGGAAATCACCAACAACCTGTTTGAAGGTTTGATGCGTCTGGACAAAAACGATCAGCCGCAACCGGCGCTCGCCGATAAGGTCGATGTCAGTTCCGACGGGCTGACTTACCGGTTTCACCTGAAAAAGACCAAATGGTCCAATGGGGATCCTTTGACCGCGCATGATTTTGAATACGAATGGAAGCGGGTGCTCGATCCGAAAACGGCCGCGGAACCAGCGTTCTTGCTCTATTTTATTGAAGGAGCGGAAGCATATAACACGGGGAAAGGGAGCGTGGATCAGGTCGGGGTCAAAGCTTTGGATGATGACACGCTGGAAGTCCGGCTGGCAAAGCCCACCCCTTCCTTTTTACAGTTGACGGCTTATCCCGTCTACTTCCCTGTTGACCGAAAAGTAGTCGAGAAAAATCCGAATGCATTTGCCGATGCAAAAACGTATGTGAGCAACGGGGCGTTTAACCTGACGGAGTGGAAGCACAATGATCATCTTACCCTTGAGAAAAATGACCAATATTACAAAAAAGAGAAAGTGAAACTCGATGGACTGCATTATTCGATTGTCAGTGATAACAAAACGATTTACCAACTGTATCAAACAAAAAAGTTGGATGTCGCAGCCGGAGCGCAAATGCCGGCGGATCTGCTTCCCTCCATGCTGAAAAACGGGACAATCAAGACGATGGACGGCAACGGGCTTGCCTTTTTCCGCTTTAATACGAAGAAACCGCCGTTTACCAATGCTAAGGTGCGCAAGGCATTTGCACTGGCCATTGATCGCCGGACCATCGCAGAGAAGATCGTCGGCGGAGGAGTAAAACCGGCGTATGGCTATGTGGCCCCTTCCGCCCCGAATCAATTTCGCAAACAAGGCGGCGACTTGATTAAGGACGGACAGTATGATGAAGCCAAAAAATTGCTTCAGGAAGGCATGAAAGAAGAAGGCTGGAGCCAACTGCCGACAGTCACGCTGCTGTACAGCAATTCCAATGAGAAATATAAAAAGATCGCCGAAGCAGTACAAGAGATGATCCATCAGCACCTGAATGTGGAGATACAATTGCAGGCCGAGGAGAAGAAGGTGTTTTTCGCCGATCAACGCAGTTCGAACTTCGTCATGCAGCTGGCAAGTTTCCTAGCTGACTACAACGACACCTATAATTATCTGGAGAGCTGGCAAACCGATCATTCAATGAATCATACGCATTGGAGCAACAAAGAATATGACGCTTTGCTGGAACAATCTTCGGAAACGAGCGATATCAACAAACGTGACCAGTTGCTTCATCATGCTGAACAGATCTTGTTTGATGAAGCGCCGATCACTCCGCTGTATTTCTACAATATCGCTTATGCGCAGCAGCCGGACGTGACGGGAATTATCCGCCATCCGGTCGGGCCGAATGATTATTCGGAAGCAGATAAAAAATAAGGAATTTGCTTGGGGAAAAACGGAAAATGGGAACAACTTGTTGCAAAACCTCTTTGTTGGCTTGGGAGCGGAGTCGGTTTCCGCTCCATTTTTATTTCCTCCATTTAACAAACGTTTTTTTACAGGAAGAAACACATACTAAGCCTAAACCCGGAAACCAAATGGAGGGATCGGCATGGCTAAGGACAAGAAGCTGAATAAGGAAGAAGAAAACCAGAACGAACCGAATGTCGCAAATAGACCGGATGATGAGGAAACAGCGGCGGAACTTTCACCCAATCCCACCTTTGCCAGTGAAGACAACGACCGTGACGACCAGAGAGGCGCGCGTACCGAAAATGGTGGTATGGGACTTGGCATCGCCGCTTTGGTTCTGTCCGTCCTCGCCTTTTTCTTCTGGCCTTTCGTTTTGTCGATTGCCGGCATCGTCGTCGGTGCGTTCGCCGTCAGAAGGAAAAGCACGTTGGGCTGGTGGGCCATTGCTGTGGGAATCGTTGCTTTGATTTTAGCGTTTGTACTCTTTCCGTTTCGTTTGATATTTTAACCTTCCGGGTGGAAACAAGTCCCCAAAAAAGGGGGCTTGTTTTTGTGTATTGGTTTATGGTATAATGACCATGTCGATACGCGGATGTAGTTTAATGGCAGAACACTAGCTTCCCAAGCTAGTAGTGCGGGTTCGATTCCCGTCGTCCGCTCCAACATGAAAAGGTACCACCGTCAGGTGGTACCTTTTCTTTTTTCATTAAATTGGGATAAAATAAGAGAGTGTTTTTTAAAAAAATATCGGGGAGGATGCTTGTGCAGGAAAAAGAATATGTCCGTTCTCTCTTTGTCCAGGAAGACGAGGTCTTGAAAGGGATTGCCGCCGGATTGGCCGAACGCGACATGCCGCAGATTTCCGTACCGCCGGAAGTGGGAAAAACGCTTTACCTGCTCACCAAGATTTCCGGAGCCAAAAAGGTGTTGGAAATCGGGACACTGGGTGGATACAGTACGATCTGGTTGGCCCGAGCCTTGCCGGAAGACGGGAAAGTGGTATCGCTTGAACTGAAACAGAAGCATGCCGACTTTGCCATGGAAAACTTGACAAAAGCAGGGCTGGATACACGCGTTTCCTTTATGGTGGGGGATGCGGCGGATAGTTTGTCCCAATTGACCCAAAGAAATGAGCGGTTTCAATTTATTTTTATTGATGCAGATAAAATGAATTATTTGCATTACTTGGAAAAAGCGATTGAACTGGCTGAACCGGGAGCGATCATTGCCGCGGACAATCTCTTTATGGGCGGGAAAATCCTGGATGAGTCTTATCAAGGTCCGTCCCCTGTGGCCGTACGGGAATTTAACCGCCGCATTGCCACCGATCCCCGGTTGGAATCCATTCTGCTTACCATCGGTGACGGTCTGGGAATTTGCCGCGTCAAATAAATATAAAAACTGCCGGAGGAAAATGTTTCACTTCGGCAGTTATTCACATGGGTTTTTCTCATTCCGGATTTGATTTTGAGCCAAAGCGGAATTTATTTCCCCATTTTTCAATCCATTTCTCCGATTTTACTGCTATTTCGGGGTACCGCCGGCGCAGGCGATCAAGCAGGCGTTTCGCCCAGGGCGTGGTTTGCGACAACAGGATCAACCCGATCAGCGTAAAGAGAAACCCTTGCAGAATCGGGACAAAAAAGCCAATAATCCCGAGGACGAGAAATGTCCAGCCAAGTACGACTTTGATCACGTGTTTTACTCTGTCATTCATGGGGAACAATAAACCACCTTTTGCTTTGGGGTGTCATCGTAATTAGTATACCCGACCAACCTGGGATAAAAAATGGTCAGCTTTTTGGACAATTAAAAAACGACATCAAAGGAGTAGATCAGATGAGCCGTCTGGAAGAGATTCTGGCCTATAATCGGGAATTTGTGAATAATAAGGAATATGAACCATATCTGGCGGAAAAATATCCGAAAAAAGAGCTGCTGGTCGTAACCTGTATGGATACCCGGTTGGTTGAGCTTTTGCCAAAGGCGCTCAATCTTAAAAACGGAGATGCCAAAGTGGTAAAAACGGCCGGTGCCATGGTGACAGAGCCATATGGCAGCGTGATGAGAAGCATTTTGGTGGGAGTGTCGCTGCTGAAAGCGAAAGAAATCTTTGTGATTGGGCACAAAGGATGCGGCATGGAAGGGCTGAGAGCCGGATCGGTTCTGGAACACTTAGAGGAGCACGGGGTCACGCAGAACGAAATTGAAGCCGTTCGTGAGCAAGGGGTGGATCTGCATAAATGGTTAGCCGGATGCGCAAACGTGGAAGAAGGGGTCATGAACAGCATCCGTCTGATCCAAAATCATCCCCTGCTTCCCCAGGAAATTCAGGTTCACGGTTTGATCATTGATCCCGAAACCGGGGAGCTGGAGCTGATTCATGACGGGCGGAAATAAGTTTGGTCTCCGGCTTTCAAGTGGAATCTTATTCTGATAAAATTGATGAAGAAAAGGGGGAATAAAAATGGCGCTCGCAACATTTGGTGCAGGCTGTTTTTGGGGAGTAGAAGAAACGTTTCGCCAGGTTCCGGGTGTAATCAACACCACAGTGGGCTATATGGGCGGGACGTTGGAGAACCCAACCTATGAAGATGTATGCACTGACCGCACCGGACATGCGGAAGTGGTGCAAATCGAATATAATCCGGAGCAGGTCTCCTATCTGGATCTGCTCGATATCTTTTGGAACAACCATAATCCGACGACGTTAAACCGTCAGGGTCCCGATGTGGGAACGCAGTACCGTTCCGTGATCTTCTACCATAATGAAGAGCAAAAGAAATTAGCCGAAGCATCCAAAGAAAAGATGGACAAAAGCGGCCGCTGGAAAAATCCGATCGTCACGGAGATCACACCGGCTTCAACATTCTGGCGGGCAGAAGAATATCATCAACGCTACCTGCAAAAGCGCGGCCTTGACTCGTGCCATATCTGATCCTGAAATCGACCGATGCTGCTTCTTGAAGAGGCGGCATCTTTTTTTACAAAAATATTATTGCGAAAATAAATAATATAATTTCTTGTGAGATAAATGATGAGGCGATAAAATAGAGATGGAATCGACGTATTTTTGTTTATGCAACCGTTTGCACAAAGGAGGCTTCGGAGATGAAAAAATGGATCGGTCTTGTCGCGGTTTTCGCGATAGTGACCGCACTGTTGAGCGGATGCGGGCCGAAGCGCGATCCCCATGTTCAGGCCGGTGGAATCGAGCGGAAGCCGGACAAGCTGGTAGTCTGGGAAAACGCGGATGACGGGGTGCAAATCAACAACACCAAAAAATTGGCCGCCCAGTTTACCAAACGAACGGGGATCAAAGTCGATGTCGTTGCCGTTCCTCTCTTGAAACAGGAAGATAAACTGACGCTGGATGGCCCGGCCGGAAAAGGGCCTGACCTGGTTACCTGGCCGCATGACCGGCTGGGGGAAGCGATTGTCAAAGGTCTTTTGCAACCGATTCAGGTAGATGATTCCGTCAAAGAGCAATTTGATGATAACGCCATGCGGGCCATGACTTATAACGGTCAGGTTTATGGTCTGCCGAAAGTGACGGAGAGTATCGCTTTAATATATAACAAAAAATTAATGAACAACGTACCGGCAACGTATGAAGATCTGATGAAGTACGCAAAAGAGAACAATAAACCGGCGGAAAATAAATATGGAATCATGTTTGAGGCGAATAATCTTTATTATACGTATTTCCTGTTTGCGGCCAAAGGCGGTTCCGTTTTTGGGGAGACCGGTGGCAAAACCGATCCGGATAAAATTGAATTAAACAGCCCGGGCTCGATTGCCGGGATGAAAGAAGTGGAAAAATGGTTCAGTCAGGGGTTGTTGCCGAAAGGGCTGAAAGGGGATACCGTGAGCGGGCTCTTTAAAGAAGGGAATGTGGCGGCCGTCCTGAACGGTCCCTGGGCAGTCAAGGACTATCAGGCTGCCGGCATTGATCTGGGTGTCGCACCGCTTCCCAAGGTTGACGGAAAACCGGCACGGACGTTTGTCGGTGTGAAAGGATGGTATTTATCCGCTTACAGCAAGCATCCCCGATACGCGACTGATCTGATGAAATTTTTGACAAGAAGAGAAGCATTGAAATCACGATTTCTGGAAACGGGTGAAATTCCTCCGCGCAAGGATCTTCTGAATGATCCGATGATTAAAAACAATCCGTTGATTAATGGCTTTGCCGAGCAGGCGAAAACAGGGGTGCCCATGCCGAGCATTCCGGAGATGGGGGTTGTCTGGGAACCGGTTAACAATGCCCACACCTTTGTCGCGGAAGGGAAACAGACTCCCAAACAAGCACTGGATGACGCAGTCAGATTGATCAAAGAAAACATCAAAACGATGAAACAATAAGCAAAATCAGAAGGGAAGACAGGGGCCTCCGACTGCCGGGGCCCCGACGACCCGTCCTGCAACATGCTTTTTCAGACGGAATACAGGGTAAAGGATGCGAGGTTGGATGAATTCAGCAAAATGTCCGTTAATAAGAAGAAGCAGGGTTGCCGCCGTGCTATCCGCTTTGTCGATGGGCCTCGGGCAAATGTACAATCGACAGTGGGTGAAAGGCGGATTGTTATTGGGGTTGCAGATCGCCTATATCGTTGTTTTCTATCCTTTTTTTAACATCGGACTCTGGGGCATTGCCACCTTGGGCACAATTCCGCAAGTGGATAATTCGCTCGATTTGATGGCGGAGGGGATTATTTCCATTTTACTTATCCTGTTTGGCCTGGGCTGTTACGGTTTCAATATTCGCGATGCCTACAAAGTGGGAAAATTGCGGGAACGGGGAGTCAAACCTCCCGGAGTGATGCAGACCTTCCGGCATGTTACCGATCAGGGTTTTCCGTATCTTGTGATCGGACCGGCCATGATATTGCTTGTGTTTGTGGTGCTCTTTCCCATTTTGTTCATGATAGTGCTCGCTTTCACGAACTATGACCTTTATCATCAACCTCCGGCCAAATTGGTCGACTATGTCGGGCTGGATAACTTCGTGCACCTGTTTCAACTCAGCTTTTGGAAAACATCTTTTTTCAGCGTTCTCTGCTGGACGGTGGTTTGGACGTTGGTTTCGACAACGGTTCAGGTGATTTTGGGCCTGTTTTTGGCCGTGATCCTCAATCAGAAAAAACTGAAGTTTAAAAAGTTTTTCCGCACCATTTTGATCTTGCCGTGGGCAGTTCCCTCGTTTGTCTCGATCATTGTTTTTTCCGGCCTGTTTGATAACAACTTCGGAACGGTTAACCTTTTTTTGCAGGGAATCGGGCTGGGGGCACTGCCGTGGATGACGGATCCCTTTTGGGCCAAAATCGCCATTTTGCTGATCCAATTTTGGCTTGGCTTTCCCTTCAGCATGGCTTTATATACCGGTGTGTTACAAGCGATCTCTGCGGATCTGTATGAGGCGGCTGAGGTGGACGGGGCGACGATCTGGCAGAAATTTCGCCATATCACTTTGCCGATGGCGCTTTATGCAACGGCTCCGTTGCTGATCGTTCAATATGTGGGCAATTTTAATAATTTCAATGTCATTTATCTCTTTAATAAAGGGCTTCCGGCCATCCCGGGACAAACGGCCGGGGGGACGGACATTCTTATTTCCTGGGTTTACAAATTAACCTTTGAAACCTCCAAATACAACTATGCCGCGGCGATTTCCGTCATCATCGGCTTGATCGTAACCGTGCTGGCCGTTTTGCAATTCAGGGGAACCCGTTCGTTCAAAGAGGAAGGGATGATCCGATGAACAGCAGCAAACGGCAAACGTATCTCCGGCTTCTCCTGAGTTACCTGATTCTGATCATCATGGCTGTGATTTGTATTTACCCGTTGCTGTGGGTGATCGGGGCTTCATTCAGCCCGGGGGACGGCATCTTTTCCACTTCGCTGGTTCCGAAACATGCGACCTTGGCTCATTATCGCTGGCTTTTCTTCAATCCTAACAGCCAGTATCCGACCTGGTATTGGAACACCCTGAAAATCGCCCTGATCAATGCGTTTGTGTCCGTGATCATCACCACTGGTACGGCCTATGTGTTTTCCCGTTACCGTTTTTTCGGACGCAAATACGGATTAGTTTTATTTCTGACTTTGCAGATGTTCCCGTCGATGATGACAATGGTTGCCATTTATCTGTTGCTGAATTGGATCGGTCTGTTGGATACGCACCTGGGGTTGCTGATTTTTTACGCGGGAACGCAAATTCCGTTCAACACCTGGTTGGTGAAAGGGTATTTTGACACGATACCCTACAGCCTTGATGAAGCAGCGCGGATCGACGGGGCCGGCCATGTCACCATCTTCTGGAAAGTGATCATGCCGCTGGCCAAACCGATTCTGGCGGTGATGTTTTTGTTTAATTTTATGACACCGATGACTGATTTTCTGTTGCCGCAAATCATATTGACCAGCCCGGATAATCAGACGCTGGCGGTCGGGCTGTTCAGCTTTATCAACAAAGATGTGGGCAAGCAATATACGTTGTTTGCTGCCGGTTCCGTGTTGATTGCCGTTCCGATCACGGTGATTTTCCTGTCTTTACAGCGCTACTTTATCTCCGGATTGACTGCAGGAGCGAATAAAGGCTGATTCAGGGAGGAGATGAGCTTTCATGCTTATTGAAGCACTTTTTCACGAAACGAGGGTTCCCTATGCCTGTCCGGAAAATTTGCATTCCCTCAGGGTGCGACTGCGTGCCGGGAAAGGAGAAATCGCCCGCTGTCTCGTGCTCCACGCGGATCGCTATGAATTACTGGATTCCTGTTTTCAGCAGACGGAAGCGGAATGGATGGCCTCGGACCAGCGGTTTGATTATTTTGAAGCTTTGCTGGAGTGCACTGCAAAACGCCTGCAATATGTATTTCTCCTGGAAGGAAAAAAAGGAGAGCGGGTTTATTTCGGAGAATCGGGAGTGTCAAAGGAACGGAACCGGGCAGGAGTTTTCCAGTATGCCTATATCCATGAATCAGCCTTGTTTGTGACCCCGGAGTGGGCCAGGGATGCGGTGGTTTATCAGATTTTTCCGGACAGGTTTGCCAATGGTGACAAGGAGAACGACCCGCCCCGGACGGAAGATTGGAGCAAGGATGCACGGCTCGGAAGGGACAGTTTTTACGGCGGTGACTTGGAGGGGGTGATCCATTCCCTCCCCTATTTGCGCAAACTGGGGGTTAATGCGCTCTATTTCACTCCCATTTTTGCCTCCCCATCCAATCACAAGTACGATACAGCGGATTATCTGAGAATTGATCCCCAGTTTGGCAATCTGGACACGTTTAAGCGCCTGATCAGGGAGGCTCACCGGCACGGGATGCGAATCATTCTTGATGCGGTGTTCAACCATTCGGGTGACCGGTTTTTTGCTTTTCGCGATGTACTGGAAAAGGGAGCGGACTCGCAATACAGAGACTGGTTTTTCATCGAGCAGTTTCCGGTTGTGCAAACGCCACAGCCCAACTATGAGACGTTTGCTGTCAATGTTCCTGTCATGCCGAAGCTGCGCACGGAAAACAGGGAGGTAAAAGAATATTTGTTCCAGGTCGTCCGCTACTGGACAGAAATGGGGATCGACGGGTGGCGGCTGGATGTGGCCAATGAGGTGGATCATGCCTTTTGGCGTGATTTCCGATCTTTTGTGAAGATGCTGAATCCGGAAGCCCTCATCATCGGCGAAGTATGGCATAATGCGGTAAAATGGCTGGAAGGGGATCAGTTTGATTCGGTCATGAATTATTTGTTTCGCGACTGCGTTTATCGTTTTTTTGCAGAGCAAACATCAGATGCCAGCGAGTTTGATGCCGAATTGACCACAGCACGCATCTCTTATCCGGATCAGGCGCTGCAAGTGGCATGGAATCTGCTTGATTCCCATGATACCGAGCGCTTTTTGACCTCTTGCGGTGAAAAGGAAGAACGGTTCCGCCTGGCCGTCTTGTTTCAGATGACCTATGTGGGGACGCCGTTGATTTATTACGGGGATGAAATAGGCATGACCGGAGAGACAGATCCTGATTGCCGCCGGCCGATGTTGTGGGATAAAGAGGAGCAAAATCAGGCGCTTTTCTCCTATTATCAACGGCTCATCCGGATTCGCCGGAGTTGTGCTCCGTTGCGGAGGGGGAGTTTCCGGACATGGTTGGCTGATCCAGGTTCCCCTGTCTATGCCTTTGTGCGCTCATGGCAAGGGGAAAATGCAGGAATTGTCCTGAATAACAGCGACAGCTGGCAAAATGTTTCCTTGCCGCTGGATACATGGGCAAAAAGGAATTGGACCGATTTGTTGACGGGGGAAAAAGGCCAGGCATCAGGAAACCGGATGGAGTTGATTCTTTCCCCTTATCAGGGAATGGTGCTGGTTTGAAAAACAGTCTGATCATTTGTTAAAGGGGTATTTTTATGGCAACGATTAAAGATGTGGCGAAACTGGCGGATGTGTCGCCATCGACAGTGTCGAGGGTGATTGCCGGAAGCAACCGGATCAGCCTTGAAACCAAGCTCCGCGTTAAACGGGCGATGGAAGAACTGAACTACGTTCCGAACGCGATCGCCAGAAGTCTGGCGCGGAGCCGCTCGCGAACCATCGGTTTTACCATCGCCCGGGAGGCGGATCAGGCTTTTTCCAATCCTTTTTTTTCAGAAGTGATGCGGGGGATGTCGACTATCGCCCAAGCAAGGGATTACAACATCCTTTTGTCTATCAGCCGGACACCGGAAGAGGAACGGCAAAAATGCATGCAACTCTTTCGCGAGCGCAGGGTCGACGGGTTGATTGTCTCCACTTCACGCAAGCAGGATCCGCTGATCGACCTGCTGATTGCCGAAAACGTTCCCTTCGCCTTGATCGGGAGAAGCTGTGAACACCCGGTTTTATCGGTGAATAATGACAATATACAAGCGGCCAAAAAAGCAACATTGCATTTATTGGAGCAAGGATATGAGAAAGTGGTTTTTATCAGCGGCGATCCCAATCTGATCGTAAGTCAGGACCGGATCAGCGGGTATAAACAAGCATTGAGCGAGAAGGGAATAAGCTTCGCGGCGGAAAGAGCAGTGACGGCGGAGTTTTCCATCGAAAGCGGATTTAATGCCCTGCAGGAACTGAAATCCCGCGGTGTCGACTTTGACGCGGTGCTGGCGGCCGATGACTTGTTCGCCTTGGGAGCCTTGCAATTTGCCGGACATAACCGACTGCGCGTCCCCGAAGAACTCGGGATTGTCGGTTTTAACGATTCGCCGTTGTTGTCCTTTACGAATCCTCCTTTGACCAGTGTCAAAATCTTATCGTACGAACTCGGCATGGAGGCGGTGAAACTGCTTTTGAACGCTTTGAGCGATCCGGAACATTGCAGCTTGCCTGCTGAGCATGTGATTCCGTCACAACTCATCATCCGCCAATCGAGTTTGAAAAAGAACAGGGAAATGGATTGCACCTGAATCTCATGTCAGGTGTTTTGTTTTATGATAGAATGGTGAAGTTATGAAGAGAGGAAAGGAGGGCAAGTCGGTGATCTATTTGGATAATAGCGCCACAACGCAAACAGATCCCGAAGTGGCCAAAGTAATGGCTGATGTGATGGTCGATGTGTTCGGCAACCCTTCATCTTTGCATGGACTGGGGGTAAAAGCCGAGCGGTTGGTCACCGGGGCGCGCAAGGTGATCGCGCAAGCCTTGAACGTTTCCCCTGAGGAAATTTTTTTCACCTCGGGCGGTACGGAAGCCAATAACCTGGCGATTCGCGGGGTAACCGAAGAATATGCCGGCCGCGGAAAACACCTGATTACAACCGAGATTGAACACCCGTCGGTATATGAGGTGTTTCAATACTTGGAACGCAAAGGGTGGAACGTTACCTATCTCCCTGTAGACTCACAGGGACGGGTGAATCCTGATGATGTGGAACGGGCGATCACAGAGGAAACGGTGCTTGTCTCCATCATGCATGTCAATAATGAAATCGGCACCATTCAGCCGATTGAGGAAATCGGGCGGCGGCTGGAGCGCTATCCCAAAGTGCTGTTCCATGTGGATGCCGTACAGTCTTTCGGCAAGATTCCCTTATTGCCCCGCCAGGCGAAAATCGACTTCCTCTCCGCGTCCGGCCACAAACTGCATGGACCGAAAGGAGTCGGTTGTTTATATATACGCAAAAATCTTCACCTCCCGCCTCTTTTGATCGGCGGCGGACAAGAGCAGGGAATCCGTTCCGGAACCGAGAACGTACCGGGAATTGTCGGAATGGCAAAAGCGGTCGTGTTGGCCCGGCAGAAGGGGGATGCTTTTATACGCGATTCTGCCAACTGGAAAGAAGCTTTTCTCAGACAGATCCAGGAGCGGTTGTCTTCCGTGATCATCAACGGCGATGTGAGCAGGGAAGGCGGTGCGCCGTATATTATCAATCTTTCATTTCCCTTCCTGAAATCGGAAGTGATCGTTCATGCGTTGGAGAAAGAGGGAGTCTATGTTTCCAGCAAGTCGGCCTGTTCCTCCAAAAAAGAGTTGCCCAGCCGCGTCCTGAAAGCGATTGGACGGTCGGATGAAGAAGCGCTCGGCTCGATTCGCATCAGTTTGGGACGGATGAACACCGAAGAGGATCTCATGCGGTGTGCCGATGCGCTGGGCAAAGTGATCCCCATGTTACAACAGGTGATGAAGGTGCATAACAGATGAAAAGAAACTGTGTTTTGCTCCGCTACGGAGAATTGGCATTAAAAGGAAAGAATAAGGCGGATTTTGAAGACCGTCTGGTAAACAATATCCGCGAAAAAACGGCGCGTTTTGCCGGTGTGAGCGTGGTGAAAACACCGGGCCGCATTTTTGTGGAACTGGAAGATGAAGCACCGGAAGCGCTCATTGACGAACTGAAGACCGTATTTGGTCTGGTCGGGATTTGCCCGGCGATCCGGGTGGAAAACGATTGGGAAAAGATTAAGGAAGCGGCCCTGGAATTGGTGCGAAAGCAGGAAGGTGTCCGGACATTCAAAGTGAACAGCAAGCGGGCGGACAAAAAGTTTCCGATACGGTCGCAGGAGATGAATCACCGCCTCGGCGGATTCATTTTGGGAAATGTCCCCGAACTCAAAGTGGATGTGCACAATCCCGAATTGACGCTTCATGTGGAAGTGCGCAGCAAATACGCCTATATCTACGGAAATGATATTCCGGGACCGGGCGGATTGCCGGTGGGAGCCAGCGGCCGCGTCCTGCTGCTCTTGTCGGGAGGGATTGACAGTCCTGTGGCCGGCTATCTCGCTTTAAAGCGCGGGGTGGAACTGCATGCGATCCATTTCCACAGCTACCCGTTCACCAGCGAGAGGGCCAAGCAGAAAGTGATCGACCTGGCACAGATCCTGACGCGTTATGGCGGGAAAATCCATCTGCACATCGTTCCGTTTACGGAAATTCAAACGGAAATAAACAAACATTGCTATGACTCTTATTCCATTACGATCATGCGCCGGTTCATGCTGCGCATCTCCGAGGCCGTCGCCAAAAAACATGGTGCGCTTGCCCTGGTGACGGGGGAAAGCCTGGGGCAGGTTGCCAGCCAAACGCTCGAAAGTATGAATACCATCAATGAAGTGACAAATATGCCGATCTTAAGGCCGGTGATCGGGATGGACAAACAGGAAATCATGACGATTGCCAAACGGATCGGAACGTATGAAACTTCGATTTTGCCCTATGAGGACTGCTGTACGGTCTTTTTGCCAAAAGCGCCCAAAACCCGGCCGGATAAACAGGTGGCGGCCCGTGAAGAAGCCAAACTGGATCTGGAACGCCTGGTGCGTGAAGCGGTTGAAGGGACGGAAGTGATCGAATTAAATCCGGGTGAACCGGAAGAAGAGTTTTCCTTCTTCTGAGCTGAAGAAAGCGATTTTTGAGTTTGCCTCCTCAAAAATCGCTTTCAAACTTGATGAAATCAGAATCTTCCTCCCTGGATATATTTTTTGATATTTTGAAATGGAGGGGATCAGCGATGATTAACTTCCAGGATGAAATCTGTGCTTTAACCAAAGAGCTCGTCGAGCATCCCAGCATTGTCGGCACGATCGGGGAGCGGGACATGGCGGCTTTTATTTATGAAAAATTGCGTCAGCTCCCTTATTTCCTTGATCATCCGCATCATTTGCGCATTACGCCGACCCGGCATGATGACCGGGAACGGTACAATGTGCTGGCGCTGGTCAGAGGAAGGGATGAAAATTGTTCCGAAACGGTGATCTTGATGGGGCATTTGGATACCGTGGGTGTCGAGGATTACGGCAAATGGATGGGACTGGCCTTTTCACCGGATGAGCTGCTCAGGGAATGGAGCAAAGGAAAAATTCCCGCTGCCGTTGCCAGGGACTTGGCCGGCGGGAATTACATGGGCGGCAGGGGAGTTTTGGACATGAAAAGCGGGGTTGCCGGCAATATGGCGATTTTGCGCTACTTTGCCGAAAACAGGCACCGTTTTCAAGGGAACCTTCTCTTTCTGGTCACATGTGATGAAGAGAATAATTCGCGGGGAATTTTATCTGCTCTGGCCGACATCCATCAGCTGGCCCGGGAAGAAGAACTCCGGTTCATTGCCGCGGTGAATTCCGATTATACGGCCCCGCGTTTTGACGGGGACCCGAACCGCTATATTTATTTGGGTACGGTTGGCAAACTGCTCCCCGCCTTTTATATTGTCGGCAAAGAGACGCATGTCGGTCAGGCGTTTGAAGGATTCGACCCAAACCTGATTGCGGCTGAACTTACCTCCCGCATTGATTACAATCCTGATCTGTGCGATGAAATGTTCGGCGAGGTGACGATGCCTCCGGTTTCGTTGAAACAGACTGATCTAAAAAAGCAGTATGATGTGCAAACTCCACAAACCGCCTTTGTTTACTACAACTTTTTTGTTCACAGTTGGTCGCCGCGCGATGTTTTGTGCCGGTTGAAGGGGATTGCCCGTGAAGCGTTTGAAGCGGCCATTGCAAAGTATCACCAGCGGGGTCGCCTTTACAGCCGATTAAGCGGAAATTCGTATGTTCCTCCGGAGATTGAACCGCGCGTTTTCACATATGAGGAATTTTACCACCTTTGCCGGGAAAAACACGGGGCGGAGTTTGAACAGCAGATCCTGGCTTTTTCCCACAATATGCTGAACAAGGAATCAGTGGATATACGCCAGTACGCCAAGCAGATGGTAGAGGAATTATGGCGCTGGGGCGGGGATGCGGAACCGGCGGTCATCCTGTTTTTCGCATCTCCGTATATCCCCCGTGTTGTCCTGAACGAAGATGATCCGCGCGACTTCCGCCTGATTGAAGCAGTTCATCGCGCTGTGGAGCAAATCGAACCTTACTGTGCGGAAAAAATACAAGTTCGCAAATTTTTTCCGTATATTTCGGACATGAGCTTTGTGGCGCTGAGTGATGATGAAAAAGAGATTCAGGCCTTTGAAATGAACATGCCCGTCTGGGGAGTGAAGCACCAGATGGATCTGGAAGCGATCCGTCAGCTGGATGTCCCCGTGATCAATATCGGTCCTTATGGCAAAGATGCCCATAAACAATGGGAACGGGTTGAAATCTCTTACTCGATGAAAATTGTTCCGAATTTGACGGTTGCGGTAATCAGGCACTTGTTTTCCTCATAATTTTAGTTAACGAGGGTGTCCAACTGACTGGACATGAAAGTTCTTTCCGGTCTGGCGGAGCGTCACTTTGCGGTATGCGAATCTCAAATTGAGGGTTCGCTTTCTCTGCTTCTTCAGCCAGTTGTGAAAGGTTAAGAGGGCAGGCATGTTGGTCCGCCAAAAAGGCGAAGCCGGTATCAGCATGCCTGTTTAAAGGAGTAAAAAAAACATGGCAAGTTGGCTAACGGATATGGCTTTTTGGATTGGCTTTTTTAACATCATTATCCTGGATCTCCTTTTGAGCGGGGACAATGCGGTGGTAATCGGGATGGCGGCGCGAAACCTGCCTGAGCATCAGAGAAAAAAAGCGGTCATGATCGGTGCTGGAATGGCGGTCATTTTGCGCGCTTCTCTCACTGCGATCGCCGCGTATCTGTTGAAGATTCCGCTCCTCATGACAATTGGGGGGATTTTGTTGTTATGGATTGCCGTCAATTTGCTGGCTGATGAAGAAGAAGGCACGGAGGTGTCCCTTGGCCGTACCCTGAAAAGCGCGATTAAGACGATCATTGTGGCGGATGTGGTGATGAGCCTGGACAATGTGCTGGCGGTAGCCGGAGCGGCGCACGGCAGTGTTGTACTGGTCCTGTTTGGTCTGGCTTTAAGCATTCCCATTATCATGTGGGGGAGCGGGCTGGTGGCTTCCCTGTTAAAACGGCTCCCCTGGCTTATCTATGCAGGAACCGCCATCCTCGGGTATACTGCCGGTGAATTAATGATCGGAGATCCTTTGGTGCGCAGTTATCTGTCCGGGGGACAGGATTATTTGGATACGGCGGTTCCGATTGTTTTGGCCATTCTTGTCATGGTCGGGGGTCATGTGATGAAGAAGGTGAACAGCAAACAAAAAACAGCATGAGCATAAGGAGGAGAAATGTTTCCTTTGCTCATGCTGTTTTTTGGCTGGGGAAGCAGGATTCGAACCTGCGCATCACGGAGTCAAAGTCCGTTGCCTTACCGCTTGGCTATTCCCCATCGACTCTATTCCTTAGCATCGCCGCTGCGGAAAAAATTATTCACGATCACGCGAAAACATTTCCATGCAATCACCTTTAGTCAATTATTTATTAATAGTTACTTGACAAAAGTAAGTGAATGAGGTTAAGATGGCATTACGGAAATTATCAGAAATGGAGGGAGTCTGATGAATACCGGTCTTTTGCTGATTCGGCTTGCAGTCGGTTTGACGTTTATGGGGCATGGATCGCAAAAACTGTTCGGCTGGTTTGGCGGGCCTGGTCTGAAAGGGACAGGACAATGGTTTGAATCGATCGGGATCAAGCCGGGTTTATTTATGGCTTTTTTGGCCGGATTGGGTGAACTGGCGGGCGGTTTTTTGTTTGCCGCCGGTCTTGGGGGACCTGTCGGGGCCGTTTTGATTGTGTTGACAATGCTGGTGGCTGTTTTTAAAGTTCATGGAAAGAATGGTTACTGGGTGACACAAGGGGGATATGAATACAATTTGATCCTGATTGTCGTTGCCGTCGGTGTCGCCTGCACCGGTTCGGGAACATATTCGCTTGATGCCGTTCTATTCAGATGATGACAGAAAGAGGAGTCAAAAATGTTGAAAGTATATCCGGCTGAATCACGATACACCTCCGATCACGGTTGGTTAAAGACAGCGCACAGTTTTTCATTTGCCGACTACTATGATCCAAACAATCTTCAATTCGGTCCCCTGCGGGTGTTGAATGATGATATTGTTGCCCCGCTCACCGGCTTTGGCCCCCATCCCCACCGGGAGATGGAAATTGTCTCGATTGTTCTGCAAGGGCAATTAAGGCATGAGGACAGCTCGGGAGCGACGGAAACCACCACATTCGGCGGTGTTCAGAGAATGACCGCAGGCACGGGGATCGTCCATTCGGAAGTGAATCCTTCCAGTGAAGAAAAAGTAAATTTTTTGCAATTATGGTTTCTGCCTGAGCAAAAAGGGCTGACGCCCTCTTATGAAAAAACGGAATTTCCGGTTGAGAAGATGAAAAATCGTCTTTTGCCGATTGTCGCGAAAAATCCTGCTTCCAAAGAAATTGCCCATATTCATCAGGATTTGACCATTTACTTGGCTGATCTGGAAAAAGGAAAAGAAATCGTCTTTTCGCAAAAGCCGGGACGGAGAATTTTCCTGTTTGCGATTGAGGGACGATTGGTTGTTAATAAAGGTGAAGCGATCTTAAACAGACGCGATTCTGCCCGCATCACGCAAACCCCCGTACTTCAGTTGGATGCTGAATCCGATGCGCGATTCATGCTGATTGATTTGCCTTGAGTCCGATCATCATGAATAACTTCGGGGAGCTCATAATGTTTTGAGTCTGTTGGCAAACTGGTTGCATGTTTTTGAAAAAAGCCGGGAGATCTGATGATCCTCCCCTTTTTTTGTGCGTGCAGAAAATAGGGAAAGTTGTACAAATAATTCCGAATTTGTCGAAATCGGGGAAGGATATCAGAAAGAAAGGTAGAAATTGTAAAATAATTTATTTTTATGGATTTTTCTGGGAGGGAGGAATGAGGCTGGCTTGAATGTTGTCGATTACATTGATGATCTCTTTTTAAAAGCACAGGAACTGCGGGCGAGCGATATTCATCTGGAGCCCATGCAGCACGGACTCAGGGTGCGGCTTCGCGTCGATGGTTTTCTCCAAGAGCATGATTTGCTTCCGGCGGAGCATGCTGCGGCCATCACGGCCAGAGTCAAATTACTGAGCCATTTGGATATCAGCGAGAAAAGAATTCCGCAAGACGGGAAAATCGCCCGGGGTCAGCTCGACCTGCGCGTTTCGACGCTTCCGACACTTTACGGAGAAAAAATTGTCCTGCGTTTGTTCAAAACCCGCGGTCAACCGCGGAAGCTGGAAAATCTGGGCATGGAAGCGGAGGAACGGGCCAAGGTTGAGCGCCTGCTGAAAAAAGCGAGCGGCCTGATTATTGTTACCGGACCGACGGGATCAGGGAAAACGACGACGCTTTATGCGATGCTGGAACAATTAAACCGGGCCGAAACCAATATTGTGACATTGGAAGATCCGATCGAACTGCAGTTGCCGGGGATCAATCAGGTGCAGATCCTGCCCAAGTCCGGTTTGACATTTGCCAGAGGATTGCGGGCGGTGCTGCGGCAGGATCCCAACGTGATCATGATCGGGGAAATCCGGGATCTTGAAACGGCCGCCATTGCCATCAGCGCTGCCCTGACCGGCCATCTCGTCCTCACCTCGCTTCACACCGATGATACAGCCAGTGCCGTGATGCGCCTCATTGACATGGGGATCGAGCCGTTTCGGGTTGCAGCTGCCCTGGCCGGTGTCGTTGCACAGCGTCTGGTGCGTTTGCCGTGTGCACATTGCCGCGGAAGCAAATGCGCCGATTGCGGGAATACGGGATACTATGGGCGCACCGGTGTTTTTGAGGTGATGGAGTCCGGTGAAGATCTGGGACGTCTGATCGTGGGGCGGGCCTCTTTGCGCGAGTTGCGCGCGTTCTTGATCGACAGCGGCATGAAGCGGATCAGCGACGCTGTGATGGACAAGGTAAGGAAAGATGAAACCACGATTGAGGAATGGATGCGGGTGATTGATGGTGCGGATGAAACGCCGGTGGAAAACTGAAAAGTTGATGGTGTTCAGCCAGCAGATGGGGCATTTGCTGGAAAGCGGAATTTCTCTGCTGACCTGTTTGGATTTGCTGGTGACACAACAATTGATTACATCTTCTTTATACGAAAAATTAAAAAAAGAATTGGAAAATGGCGGGAATCTGTCTTCCGCCTTGCAAAAGTGCGCTTTTCCCAATCTGTTCATCTCGTTTATTCGCGCTGCCGAAGAACACGGCGATTACGTCTTCGGGTTTAAGCAGTGCGCATCCTACTATGCCGCAAGGGCCAAATGGAGCCGGGAATTCGGGCAAGCATGTTTTTATCCGCTGCTGGTCTTTTGCATTGCAATCGGTGCGGTCTTTTTTCTGGTTTCGATTGTTTTGCCCCGATTTTCCGAACTGTATCAGACGCTTGGGATTCCGTTGCCGGCCATCACCCAATGGATGTTTCTCTTGTCTCATTCCTTTCATTCCGTTTTGCTGTTTGCAGGGGGATCCATATGTCTGTTGTCGGTGGGCGGTGGATTGATCCGGATGAGCTCTGACAGGCTACAAGCTTTTTTTACCAGGATGTTGTTGTGGCTTCCGGGCATTGGGCAGTATTACCGGTACCGTTTCACTCATTATGTTGCGACTCAGTTGGGTTCGCTGCTGGCCGCGGGCGTTCCGTTGCTGACGGCGCTTGATGTAATGGCGACGCTGACTCCGTGGGTTCTTTTAACCCGCAGAATACATAAGGTGAAAAAGTGCTTGATGCAGGGTGATTCTTTTGCCGGAGCGGTGAAGAAAAAAGCGGAACCACTGTTTTTGCCTTTATTCGTGCAGATGGTCACGTTGGCCGAGGAATCAGGAAAATTGGATGATATTCTCCTCCATCTGTCCGAGGGGACGGAGAAGATGATGAAATACAAGATCGAACGGCTGACGAGGAGTTTGGAACCCGCGTTTATATTTGCCATCGGGTTGTTTGTCGCACTGACGGTCATCGGCATGTTCCTGCCGGTATTGCAGCTGGTGCGGGCGCTTTAATGAAAGGAGAGTGGCAGATGTCAACCATGACGGGGAATGGTGAAAAAGGATTTACTTTGGTGGAAATGTTGGTGGTTTTGTTTATTATCGGTCTCATTTTGGCGATTGCGATTCCTAATCTGAAGGCGGCAGGGGAGAAAGCCAAGGAGCGGGCGGATCGCGCGAACAGACAGATGATCAGCGCACAAGCGGATAACTACTATCTGGAATACGGAGAGTATCCGGGCAGCGTGGCGGAATTGGTGAAACGGGGTTATCTGCGATCGGTGCCGGCGTGTCCGGGCGGGGGGCATTATGTGATTGACCGTAATCCGCAAATCTCCTCCGAAAAAAGAGTGAAATGCCAAAAATGAAGCATGTCGGGGAACAAGGGTGGACGCTGGTCGAAGTGTTGTTGATTTTGTTCGTGCTCGGACTGATGGCTGCGATTGCGCTGCCGGCATTGTCGGTTTTGGGTGAGCGGGCGGAAAGGGAGATGTTTTTGGATTCTCTGGCCACACAGATCCAATTGGCCCAGTTGGAGGCTGTCTCCCGTGAAAGCGAAGTTTCTCTTTTTCTGAATCCCCGTGAAATCGAAGTGTATCAGGGAGAGGAGGAGATTCGGACCATCCCGGTTCCCGACAAATATCGTCTTGCCAGCAATTATAAGGGAAATCAGGTGATTTTCCGGGAGACCGGGCAGGTTCAGGGAGGAACGATCCGCATCTTGTCTGCGGAAAAACTGGTCGGAAAATTGGTGATTCAGGTGGCGTCCGGCCGGCCCAAAGCGGAGTTGATGCCATGAAGCGGGGAGAAGAAGGGTTTACCTTGGCCGAGGTGACGATGTCGCTTGTGCTGATCGGCGTGTTTATGGTGTTTGCCGTTCCTGTCCTGCACGAAATAAAAATGAAGGAAACAGAGGAAATCATCCGGCTGGAAATCGATCATCTGATGGAAAATGAAATGGAAAAGCAGCTGTCGGCTTTTCCGGATCGTTGCGCCGGTGAAAGCAAAACAGTAAAAAGCGAAGAGTTTCCGAAGCAAGTGTATCTTTTGCAGACCAAATGCCGCGCGGTTGAGCCGTTCTTGTACCAGATGGAAGTGGAGGTTCAATGGAAAGGGAAAGATGGAAAAACGAAAAGCGCCAGGTGGATGACGCATCGCTTTCAGGATTAAAAGGTGAAGCCGGTTTTACCTATCTCGAATTGGTCATTGCCATGAGCGTCTTGTTGATACTGCTTCCGGCCCTGTTTTTTATCACACGCACCTTTATGTCGGAAATCAAAGGGTTGGATGGCAAAGAGCGGTTGGTAATGGAATCGATGGCTTTTTCCGGTTATATTCATCAGGAATTGAAGCAGGGCAGCCATTTTCGAATGGATAACGGCTCCCTGTATTTTCAATTGCCGAACGGAGACACCGTTTGCTATCGGCATCAAAAACGCCGGGTGATCCGCAGCGTCCGCGCACAGGAAGAAACAGCATTCAAGGGCAATACCATTTTGTTGCAGGATGTTTATTATATCGCTTTTGTCCCGGATCCTGTCGGTGTGGGAATGAAAATCGGCATGCAGAACTGGAATGCGAGCCTGGATTGGAGCACATATGTCGCAGGAAGGGTGAGAACATCTGATGAGGCGGAATGAACGGGGCTTCGCCCTCCCGGTGGTGATCGCCTCCCTGACGGTTTTGTTTACGCTGCTCACGTTTCTGATCATCGGTTCAGCTGACACGAAGCAGGCACAGGCTCTCTATGAAGAACAGATTCGCTGCAAATATGCGTCGGAGAGTGGAATCGCCGTGCTTCGGAAGCAGCTGAAGATGGGAAGTGCCGGGAAAAAAGGCCTTTTGCAAATCAATGGAATTTATGTGGAGACATGGATTCTTCAACAAGGGGAGAAGATGACCCGCGTGCAGGCAACAGCCTATGGAAAAAATGGCGTCATGCAGACGAGCGAAGTGGAGCTTGACCCGCACACGCTAGCCATCCACCGCTGGATCCGCTAAGATAGAGAATAAAAATCCAGGTGGAGGTAGAAATGAACCAGGAAAAGAGCCATTTGATTCTCATTGGCATGATGGGGACAGGTAAAACTACTGTCGGTCGGGAATTGTCGAAAAAGCTGAAACTGGAATGGAAGGATACCGACCAGGAACTGGAAGCGCGGTTTGGCTGCACAATCGCAGAGTATTTTGCCCGTGCCGGCGAGGCTGCTTTTCGGCAAGAGGAGACCAGATTGCTGAAGATGCTGCTGAACGGTTCCCCTTTGCTCCTCACCACCGGGGGAGGAATTGTGTTAAAGGAAGAGAACAGGGAGATGATGCGGGAAAAGGGGGTTGTCGTGCAGCTGTTCGCCGAACCGGAAGAGATTATCCGGCGTCTCGGTCGTGCCGCTGATGAGCGTCCGTTATTGCAGGGAGAGTTACATACCAAGGTATACACCATTATGAAGGAGAGAGAAGGTTTGTACGACTTTGCTGATCTCACCGTCGATACCACCGGGCGAAGTGTAGACGGAGTCGTGCAAGAGATTGTTTCCTTTTGGGAAAAGCGTTTAAACGGCGATTTCACCGGCTAAGCTAAGGGATGAGGTGGAATCAATGTCGTTTAGAGAATGGATTCAGTTTCTGCTTCAGCGGATGATTTGGTATATGGAGACGCCTCGCTCTGAGCGGAAAGAACTGAAACAGATGAGAAAAGAACCCTGGTCTGTCAAATGGTTTGGCATGATCCCCTTTTCCATGAGAATGTACATGGACAAACAGCGTTCCAGGCTGAGACGGGAAAATGAATAGCAACAGGGGCGACAGGTGGCCGTTGCCACGTGGAAAATGGTTTTCGCTTGAGCACCGGTGGTTTCAATGTGGAATAAAAATTGAACAGAAAGCAAAAAAAGATTGACAAGGAGCGTTTGTGCTCCTTTTCTCTTTGCTGGTGTGATATGTTATACTTGGTAAATGGAGTTCAGGGACTCATGATTCTTCATTCGGTTGTTGGCGGCATAAAGGAAGGTCAACATGCCGAACATCGACTTCACGTTACGGCAAAAGGAGCGAATCCTTTATGTATCATCGTACGGAAACAAGGCCCGTCAAAGTTGGAAACATTCAAATTGGCGGGAATAACCAAGTGGTTATCCAAAGCATGACGACAACGAAAACGCATGATGTTAAAGCGACGGTTGCAGAGATTAAACGGCTGGAAGAAGCCGGCTGTCAAATCGTCCGGGTCGCTTGTCCGGACATGCGCGCAGCTGAAGCGATTCCGGAGATTAAAAAGCAAGTAAACATCCCCTTGGTTGCAGATATCCATTTTGATTACAAACTGGCCTTAAAAGCGATCGAAGGCGGAATTGATAAAATTCGCATCAATCCGGGGAATATCGGCAAAAGAGAAAAAGTGGAGGCGGTCGTGAAAGCGGCCAAAGAACGGGGGATCCCGATCCGCATCGGAGTCAATGCCGGTTCGTTGGAAAAGCGGATTTTGGAAAAATACGGGTATCCAACAGCAGAAGGAATGATCGAAAGCGCCCTTTACCATATCGGCATTTTGGAAGAGCTCGATTTTCATGATATCATCGTTTCGCTGAAAGCCTCGGATGTCCGTTTGGCGATTGACGCCTACAAGAAAGCGGCGGAAACATTCAATTACCCGTTACATCTCGGGATTACCGAGTCGGGAACCCTTTTTTCCGGTACAGTGAAAAGTTCTGCCGGACTGGGAGCGCTTTTGGCGATGGGAATCGGAAATACGGTGCGGATCAGCCTGAGTGCTGACCCTGTTGAAGAAGTAAAAGTGGCAAGGGAGCTCTTAAAAGCGTTTGGGTTGGCTGCAAACGCGGCGACGCTGATTTCCTGCCCGACTTGTGGGCGAATCGAAATCGACCTCATCAGCATTGCCAATGAGATCGAAGATTATATCTCCAAAATTCGCGCTCCGATCAAGGTTTCTGTTTTGGGATGTGCAGTTAACGGTCCCGGTGAAGCGAAGGAAGCGGATATCGGGATTGCCGGTGCCCGCGGGGAAGGCCTCTTGTTCCGACATGGGAAAATCATTCGCAAAATCCCGGAAAAAGATATGGTCGCCGAATTGAAAAAAGAAATCGACAAACTGGCGGAAGAATATTATCAAAAGCAAAAAGAAGAAAACCGAGAAAAGGATATACTGGGAGTCTAGTTCCCGGCAACCCGCAACCATCGGGTTGCTTTTTTTTTGTAAATATGCATCACAGCCCGGGGGGCATGGTCGCACCTATCCTGTATTCTCATGCCCCGGTCAGAGATGCTGCCCGGGATGGACCTTTAGTTTCCCTGCATGTTTTTCCTGCGGTGCGGGATAATAAACGTAAACAGTGGGGAAAGGAGGAGCAGCGTTGAAAAAATTGGCTTTAATTTTGGTTATCATTGGGGCTTTGAACTGGTTGTTGGTTGGATTGTTCCAATGGGATTTGGTTTCCGCGATTTTTGGCGGTGAATCGCTCCGTGCATCCTCATTTCTGAGTCGCGTGATCTATGCAATTGTCGGGATTGCCGGCCTTTATGCGATCAGCTTCCTGTTCAGTAATCGCGAACCTGCATCAGCCAAATAAACTCCAGCCATTTTGGTCTGGAGTTTTTTGTGTGCGTTGTTTTTTGATACTTTCGTCAATTGTAAACATAAGATAAGATCGAAAAAGGAGGAACAACAACAGGAGAGGGAGATTCAGATGAAACCGGTGATCGGGATTACCATGTCCCTTGAGCAAAGCAAAAAACAATTTTTATCGCAGGAATACAGCGATGTGATCATCGCTGCCGGGGGGATTCCGTTTTTGCTTCCCTATACGGTCGATGATGAACTGATCGCGGAAATGAGCAGACTGGTTGACGGTTTGCTCCTCACCGGCGGAGGCGATATTGACCCGACTTTATTTGACGAAGAACCTCATCCCGGGTTGGGTGAGATCGTGCCGGACCGGGACGAAATGGAAATTGCCCTCATTGAGCAGTTTAATGCGCAACGCAAGCCGATCCTCGGCATCTGCCGCGGATGCCAAATTTTGAATATTGCGATGGGCGGAGACATGTATCAGGATTTACCCGGCCAGAAGAAGGCGGTATTGCAACACCAGCAAAAGGCCCCGCGCAGCCATGCTTCCCATACGATTCAAATTGCCGAGGATTCCCTTCTTTACTCGATTTTTGCGAAGTCGCTGATTAAAGTAAACAGTTTTCACCATCAGGCTGTCCGCAAAGTGGTGTCTCCGCTCAAAGTGACGGCGGTCGCCAGTGACGGGGTGATTGAAGCATTTGAAAGCATTGCGCATGAGTTTGTGGTGGGGGTGCAGTGGCATCCTGAGTCGATGGTGGCAAAAGATGATCATGCGAAACGATTGTTTCGGGCCTTTGTAGCGGCTTGTGAAAAGAGAAAAGAAAAATCGGCGGTTTTCCGGTAAAAGCGAATAAGAGAGGGCGGTTCTCCGGAAAGGAGTTTCGCCCTCTTCATGCTTTCCTCATCGTTTTCCTTTATTTTTTTCCGCGAACATAGCCGGCGTTGAAAAGGAACAGCCAGAGCAAAAGCCCGATGGATGGAATCAGGAGCAAGAGACCGGCGATAAAAGCGATCACCAATGCCATACCCATCGTGGTATTCGTCAAAGCGGTATGAATGGTGATAAAGGGATACAACAGATAAGGAAGATGGGAAATGCCGTAACCAAAAAAAGCGCAGGCGAACTGGAACATGACGAAGATAAACGCGATGCCCAGATTTTTCCGTTTCCACATTAAGCAGACGCCAATACAAAAGCAGAAAAAGGAAGTGACGAACATCCAGCCGACAGAGAGGGCACGGGAGAAATGTTCCGGATTGTGCCGGGAAAGCTCCCAAAAGACCCACAAGCTGGCCAAAATTGTAGGCCCGCTCCAAAACAGGGCATATTTTCGCAAAAGCTCCCTGGCCTGGAGATCATTTGCCCGATCAGCATAAAAGGTGAGAAAACTGGCGCTGATATATAAAATGCTGACCAAAGCCAGGAAGACAACGCTCCAGGAATAGTGGCTGGTGAAAAGAAGATCTGCCCGAAATAAGAGGCGATCCCCCGTTTTTTCAATAAAACCCCCTTCTGAAATCGTCAAAACCGTTGACAGGGAAGCGGGAATGAACAGACCAGTCAACCCGTAGAGGAGCAAATAAAACTTGCTCTTGCGCGCCCCGTAATTGGCAAAGGCATAGAAAGAACCGCGAATCGTCAGCAGAATCAATGCCACTGACCCGGGAATCAGCAATGCCGTCCCGTAATAATAAGCGGTTTCCGGGAAAAAGCCGACAAGGCCGACGATGAAAAAGATCAGAAAAACGTTGGTTACTTCCCAGACGGGAGACAGATAGCGGTCAATAATCCGGTTGATGATATGGTCTTTTCCGGTCAGCATGCTGTAGCAGGAAAAGAATCCAGCCCCGAAATCAATCGAGGCGATCAGGAGATAACCGTACAAGAACGTCCACAAAACCGTGATTCCGACCATTGCCAAGTTCATGTCCGGCTCCTCCCTTCAACTGCATGAAGTTCCGTTTCCGCCGGCCGTCCTCTGAACAAGCGGGAGAGGACACTGATGGCAACAATGGCGAGCAAGAGATAGAGGAGACTGAACATCAGGGTAACCATTCCCACATTATCCGCCGTAGTTGCAGCCTGATCCACCCGCATCAACCCGGTGATGATCCAGGGCTGCCTTCCCACTTCGGCGTAAATCCATCCAAACTCAATGGCCAGAAACGCGAGCGGAGCGGCCAAAACAATTCCCCGGAGCAACCAGCGGCTTTGGATGATCTCCTTTTTCGACAACCAATACGCGAGATAAGCCGCGGAAATGAAAATGAGATAAAAACCGATTCCCACCATCGCGTCAAACAGGTAGTGGATGAAGAGCGGCGGCCATTCCGAGCGCGGAATCTCCTTCAGCCCGGTCACTTTGCCGTCGATGGATCCGGTGGCGAGAAAGCTCAACGCCGAAGGGATTTCCAGTCCGTATTTCACTTCCAGATTCTTTTCATCGAGTATGCCGCCAATCACCAGAGGCGCATTGGTTCGTGTGTCAAAATGCCATTCTCCGGCCGCAAGTTTGGCCGGTTGCCAAGTGGCCAGAAACTTGCCGGAAAGATCGCCGGCGACAAAGGTGAGCAAGGACAGGATAAAGCTGATTGCCATCGTTAAATGAAGCGCTTTTTTGTAATAGACGTGCGTCTTTCCCTTTAATAAGTGCCAGGCGGCGATGGCGGCCAGCAAAAAACCGCACGTGGCATATGCGGAAGAGAGCACATGGCCCACTTCTGACGGAGTGGACGGATTAAGCATGGCGGCGATCGGATCGATATGGCTCACCCGTCCGGAAGCAGAAAGCTTGAAACCTGCCGGGGTATTCATAAAAGAGTTGACAGTCGTGATGAAGACGGCGGACATCGAGGAACCGATGATAATCGGGATTGACGTCAGCCAATGATAGACCGGTTTTTGGAAACGATCCCAGGTGTAGAGATAAATGCCCAAAAAAATTGCTTCAAAGAAGAAGGCAAAGGTTTCCATAAACAAGGGCAAACTGATGACATTGCCTGCCAGTTGCATAAATTTCGGCCACAGAAGCGAGAGCATCAGGCCGATACAGGTTCCGGTTACCACGCCAATGGCTACGGTGATGACAAAACCGCGCGTCCAGCGGCGGGCTAACAGGATGAAATGGGGATCCTTGCGCCAGATTCCCCATCCTTCGGCCAAGCAGATAAAAATGGGGACACCTACACCGATGGTAGCCCAAACAATGTGGAATGCCAGCGTTTCAGCAGTCAAAATACGGCTCCACAAAACTGAGTCCATGTTTAATTCCTCCTGCTCAGAGCTAATTTTATCTTAATCATACGCATTCGCCATCACTTTGTACATTTATTCACGAACTTTGACAATAAAAATCAACAATTTTAAAAGGAAATAAATCAATTTTGTTCAATAATGAACAAATAGGTATCGAAAGTCAGAATTGATGGAAGTGATGTGAAATTATAGCTCTCCTTTTTTTGACAAAGACTAGGGAACAAAAAGGGGGGACGTTTATGTGCTGGTTGAGAACTCGATTTTTTCCCCTGCTGCTGGCCGTGTGCCTGATTTGTCCTGTTTTGCCCGGAGGGAGCTTGAAGTCGGACGCGTATACCCGACCTCCGGCATCGCTCCATCCGGCAGAATCTCCCCGTCTTTACACATCTGTGATGATTTTTCGCTTCCAGCATAAGGAGTGGATCTTTCCGCTCAGTGAAATCGGTTTTGACGGAGTGGATCCCACCACATTAAACCGCCAAGCCTTTATGAATTGGTTTTCACTTGTGGTTGAACATGAGATCAACCGACCGGCACGATCTGCCCGTTTTGACCGTCAGCGCCGGATTATTCCTCATCAGTTGGGGCGAAAAGTGGACCGGCAGAAAGTATACGAGTGGCTCGATTCGATCCATGAATATTTGGGCAGGCCTCTCGAAGTCCCGGTTATCTGGATTCAGCCGCAGCTTACCACAAAAAAATTGCAACAACTGAAACAAAAAAAGCTGTCCTCCTATTCAACTTATTTTAATGCGCGAAATTTGAATCGCACCCATAATATTCGACTGTCCGTCCAAGCGATTGATCATACGGTTTTACTGCCCGGACAAATTTTTTCCTTCAATCGCATCGTCGGAGAACGGTCGCTGGCAAGAGGATACCGTCCGGCACGGATCATTGTCAAAGGGGAATACAGCGAGGGGATTGGAGGAGGGATCTGCCAAACCTCTTCAACCTTGTTCAACTCAGTTGACCGGGCGGGGCTGAGAGTGATCCAACGGGTCAGTCACAGTAAAATGGTTACTTATGTGCCGAAATATCGCGATGCAACCGTTTCGTGGGGCGGGCCGGATTTTCGTTTCCAAAATCAGTTGAATGAACCGATTTTAATTGAGGCGGAGATACAAAGAGGCAGGTTGACCATCTCCATTTACGGACCGAAAAATGTGCACTATTATCCGCGAGCCATCCCCCCTGCACCGCACCAGGGGACTTTTTTGGAAGAATAGCAAGGAACAATTGACGACCCGTGAGCATAAACATAATTTGTATTAAAATAGAGGAATATATGACAATCAATCAAAATAATAGATTGGTAGGTAAAGTTCTGCTATAATCAATCATTGTTCAGGCTTTTATTCAGAAGGAGGTATTTGATGAAAAGGATCCTTCTAAACAGCCTTGCGATGATCCTCATCCTGCCCAGTCTGCTCACGGGTTGTTCAGAACCGCAGCAGGTAAAAGTAACCTTTAGCGACCAACCGAAAATAATTAATCTGGAAAATAATGACGATACATTGGCGAGCTCTTTGACAAAGCAAGGCTATTCTGTCGCAGAGCTTAAACAGAACTATGAACCGAGCATTCCCTGGGATCAGAAGTTGGGCGGGCAAAAAACGGTTCAGCTTACCTGTAAATGCCGCGTTTCGTTAAGTGTTGCCGGAAAGGATCTGGGAACTTTCCAAACCACGCAAGAGACCGTGGAAGATGTTTTAAAGTCGAAAAAGGTCCAACTAACTGCTTGGGATGAAATCAATGTTCCGCTTAATCAGAAGATTAAGGAAGGAACTAAAATCGTAGTAGATCGATTGGAGCAGCGAGTGAAGAAGAAGGTCGAAGAGGTTCCGTACAAAACGAAGAAAATTGAAGACAACCAGATGGCTGATGGCAAAACGGAAGTGAAACAGGACGGGAAAGAAGGGAAAAAGGTTTATCAGGTGACCATGTTGTACAAAAATGGTCAACCGGTCGTGGAAGATGGAGAACCCGTCGTTACGCAAAAACTGATCGATTCTGTCGAGCCTGTCGAGAAAATCGTGAAAGTCGGAACCAACAAAGAAATGGCCCAAAAGGAAAGCGTCAATCTGACTTCAGCCAAAGAGACGGGAACTTTGACGGTTGAGGCAACAGGATATACTGCTACCGGTTCCCGAACGGCTACGGGCACATACCCCCATCGCGGAACGATTGCGGTTGACCCTGACGTCATTCCGCTGGGAACAAAATTGTACATACCGGGTTACGGTTACGGTGTGGCCGAAGATACCGGTGGAGCGATCAATGGAAAGATTATCGATTTATTTTTCGATTCTGAACAAGAAGCGATCAACTGGGGTCGACGGACGGTTACGATCAAGATTTTAAAATAATAAACAAAAAATTGCCTGCAATGTTTATTCGTTGCAGGTATTTTTTTGTTTGATAGGGAATTATTTAACAGGGACTCCGTTTATCCACCTGAAATGCCAATGCCAAGCGTCTTTGCAAAATTTTTTCTTTCCTTCCTTTTCAATCCGGCCTTTTTTTATTTTTAATTAAATGGTTTACAACCCTTTATATAAAGGTATATATATTATTGATATATGAAAAAGCGACCGAGAACCTGCAATCAGAAAATCAGGATGAATTGGTAAATATTTGTTTTTGATGCTGTTTCAGCTATACTGAAGGCAAGGAATACTGCATCCGAGGTGTCATGATGGTAGGTCGGAATGAACCTTGCCCATGCGGCAGTGGAAAAAAGTTCAAAAAATGTTGTGAAAGGGTTGTGACGCTGGACGCGGCTGAAAAAGCCCGTGAAGCGCGTGAAAGCCAATTGAAAAACGAACTGTTGTCAGAGCTTAACCGCTGGTTTAATCAGCGGGTATCGGAGGGGAAACAGCTCGAATGGGCGAATCGTTTCAAGAAATTGCTTCAGTTTCCGATGGATCAGCCGATACCAAAAGAATTTTCCACATCCTTTCGCTTGTGGATTTTATTTGATGCCCCCTGTTTAAACCGCAAACGGCCTGTCGAAGTGTGGAGTGCCACCTTGCGCAAGGCACCGCAAAAAGAGCGCTTGGCCCGATATTTCTCCGAGTCGAAGTTTACCTGCTTTGAAGTAACGAAAAAAGAAGAAGAATACATCATATTGAAAGAACTGGAAACCGGACAAGAGTTTACCGTTTTGCCGGCGGGAGCCATTGCGGAGAAATCCCTTTTGTTTACAAGATTGCTCAGGATCGGCAATCGCTATCAGATTTTCGGCCCTTATACCTCTTTTGTGCAGGAGATGAGAGGGGAGATACTCGTGCAACTAGAAAAATACAGCCAAGTAGATGAAAAACGCCAAGAGTTGACCACTTGGGAAAAAGGATGGAAAGTGTTCGGATGGTCGATCAGTCGGGCTGAGGAATTGGAGCAGGTAAAAGCTGTTCCGTCAGCAACGCCTGAACCGATCAACGGCTTCTTCTGGCCGATGGCGAAAGAAAAGGAGGAAGACCTGCCCCCCCGAACCATGCTTCAGCTGGAGCAATTTTTTCTTTCCTTTGTTGCTCCATTGCAAAAAGGGACGCAGCAATTTTACAGCCGCACCCTCGAATGGTTGTACAAATACCTGTCGATTCGATATGGACAAGCATTTGACTGGAATTTGCTCAACGAAGAAGCGCTCGTTCATTTCCTGAGCGTCTGGTATCTGGATAATGCCAAGATCTCCCCGAACGGGGCGCGCATTTTTCTCAATACGCTCAAACACCTGTTCCGTTGGTTGGAGCAGGAGGAGATTTCAAGCGTTTACCGCATTTATAAGCAAATCTACATTTCCTTGATCCGCGCCCTGCCGGAAGCAGTGGAAATGAGAAAATCGCTGATGGAATTGAGTGAAAATGATCCCGGCGACTCACAGGAGCAAGAATCCGTGATGATGCAGTTTGCGGTATCCTCCTCCGGACCGGTCGTTTTGGTGGATGGAAGATGGGAACCCGTCCCCCTTTCCGGCTTGCCTTCCACAGGGGTGGAAAGGAGATACTGGGTCAGAGGAGTCGTGAAAAAAACGCCTTCCGGTTATTGTTTTGCCCGTGTTGAAGGTGTATATCCGGCAATGTCACAGGCCAACCAAGTTCAAGTGTCCGGAAATAAATGAAGGGAGCCAAAACAGGTAATCTTTGGCTTCCTTTTGTTTTGGGTATGGAACGAAATGGGAGATCACATACTAATTTCACACTCGACAAAAGGAGGATCTTCTTATGTTCCGCTTTTTGAACTTGTTTCGCGGTAAGGGAAATGAAGAGAAACGGACTGGTCAGGCAAAAGCCGGACAAAATCCCGGCGGACAAGGTGAAAAAGTAGAAGAGATGATGAACGAGATCAGCAAAGAGTTAGGTGTGGACAAACAATCCCGTTCGTTCGCAGGAAACCCGAATGAACTGGCGGAACAGATCAAACAGGAGATCAAGGAACGTACTTGATTGTTGAGTGTACAAGAGCACCCGCCTGCAACGGGTGCTCTTTTCTCGCGCGTTAAGATTTCAAATAAGAAGCGATTTCTTCTATTTTCCCCCATACAGCGGTTACGACCGGCTCAGGTACGAATGATTCAAATTTGCTGTTCATCGGGGATTGCAGCTTAATGGTCGGGGTGTCCAATCCCAAATATTTTGTCCTGTGTTCTTTTTTCTTGAATGAAGTAGGGAGGGTAAGGCGGTAAGTGCCTCCCGAAGCGGCATCTCTGATTTCCATATTGTAGACGGGCGGCTGATTGTGTGACGAACGAAAACCTTGGGCTTTTAAAATCCGATCCATTTTGTGGTCAGGACAAGAAATTCCCGCAAGCGCTTTCATTCTTAACTTCACGAAAAACCCTCCTTACAAGTGGTTACCAATTGCATACCCCTTTTTCGGGATGAACAATCCCCATTTTTCAAAGTGGAAGGAAGCAGTTAATTTTATGCGAGATTATATGATTTTATGATAAATTGAAGTAGAAAAAGGGGAAAGGGAGAGATCGTTTTGCCCATGGCCGGAGATCAACCGATTCCTTTTTTATCTTGGAGAGATGAGTGGCAGAAGAAAAAGGAAGAATCGTTTTTTAAACTGCTGGGTCAAATCGAAGTTTATGCGGAGAAGACAATTTCGTTTCGCGAGAAAATGCGGGCGCTGTACGTATTCGGCACTTTGACGGGATACCGCAGGGGGAAGGAGACATCCCTGGTTTCTTTGCCGGAGAGGGTTTTTCAATCCTGGTTTTTATTTGATTATGTAAATGTGCAAAGAGAGCGCGTGGTCGAAAGGGCCGTTCGGGAATCGGAAATTGAAGAGGAAGAATGGGAGTATGTTTCCACCCTGATTGCTTCTTACTTTTCCATTTTTAGAATCAAACGCGATCAGAAGTATTGCCATTTGACAGAGTGGAGGGAGGAGATTCCGCGTTTTTCCGTTTCCCGCGAGGACTGGCCGCATCAGGCACGGGACGTCGATTATGCATTCGTGCGTCCTGTCAAGGTAGGAGTGAAGTTTTTGTTGCTCGGGCCGGTCGTTCCGCTGTCGATCAGGCAGGCGGAAGAGAAGATTGCCTGGTTAAGATCCCGCCTTGCCCAAAGTGCGTTTTCGTGCCGGATTTTTATGCAGAGGGAAGGTATGGCGCTGTTTCGCGATCTGTTTTAACATCGAGGAGGGAGAATCAATGGCAAAGGTAGATTTTCATTCGCACAGTACTGCTTCTGACGGACTTTTCTCACCCAGGGATGTGGTGCGATTGGCAGAAAGTGCCGGACTGGCAGCGGTCGGGATCACGGATCACGATACGGTGGCCGGTGTGGAAGAAGCGTTGGCTGAAGGGGAGAAACGGGGAATAACGGTTGTGCCGGGAGTGGAGATCAGCACTTTGTGGCAGGGGAAAGAAATTCATATGCTCGGATTGTTTGTGATTCCGGATCATCCTCATCTGCTGAATAAATTGGAGGAACAGCGCAATAAGCGGAAAGAACGGAATCGCATGATCATCAACAATTTGAACCAGCTTGGGATCTCCATCACGATGGAAGAGGTGATGGAAAAGAAAAAAGGAAAGGGCAAGGATCTGAATGTGGGTCGTCCGCATATCGCCGAAGTTCTGATCGACAAAGGGATTGTACATACCATGGATGAAGCATTTGACCAATATCTCGGCAAAGACGGCAAAGCATACGCGACACCGGAACGGATTTCCCCGTTTGCCGCAATCGAGCTGATTCATGCCAGCGGAGGTGCGGCCGTTCTTGCCCACCCAGGATTATATGAGCAAGACGACCTTATCCCGCTGCTTGTTTCAAAAGGATTGGACGGAATCGAAGTAAATCATCCCGACCATCCTGAGGATGCAAAAGAAAAATACCGGGAGATGGCGAAAGCTTTCGGGCTGATCGCAACTGCGGGATCAGATTTTCATGGCGAGAGAAATGGTTCCATGTATCATGCACCGCTCGGTACTTGCACGACGGATGTATCCGTGGTGGAACTGCTGAGACAAGCGGCGCAAAAGCAGCGTTAATTCAGCTCTTTGATCATGGGAATATGTTCAATCCCGGCTTCAAAGAAGGGAGCGCCATTTGTCCGGTACCCTAATTTCTCATAAAAGGGAACCACCTGGATTTGGGCGTTCAGACGAATGGCGCGGGCCTCCTTCAGCCGGGCCGTTTCTTCCACGGCCAGCATCAACTTTCGGCCTGCCCCTGTGTTCCGTTTATGGGCGAGAACGGCCACTCTCTCCACTTTCGCCTCCTGGCTGCTGATCCAGCGCAGACGGCAGGTACCGATGGGTTTCCCGTCTTCCAGAGCGAGAAAATGGGTGGCCGACTGTTCCCACTCATCCATTTCCAAATCCTCGGGCACCTTTTGCTCGTGAATGAAGACGGTGCGGCGGATGGAGAAAGCTTGCTGCAATTCTGTTTCTGATTCAACTGTTTTTATCTCAATGGACAAGTTGGAACTCCTTTCCGTCTTTTATTGTTTGGCTAATAAAAATGTTTGATAAATACTCCAGGAGCCGTTTTCCAATTGGTAGAGAAGATGGAAGCGATCAATCAGCGTTTCCAGCTCAAATTTGCGCATGCGCAAGCTTCCGTAAACGTCGTGCAATTCGTCTTCGGACATCTTTTGGCCAATCGTCAGATGGGGGATATAATCGTAAGGGGCTTCGACTGGTTCAAACAGCTGCTCGATCTGATTGTGCAACTCGACTATCGGCTCTTCATGATCAATGGCAAGGTAAATGGTATTGCTTGTAGGATGAAAATGGCTGACCTTGTGAAAACGGACTTTAAACGCTTTCATTTGTTTGGCTATTTTCTCCAGGTCGGCCACTGTTTTCTCCAATTTATCATCGGACAGCTCAAACTTTTCTTTCAGCGTGATGTGCGGAGGAATCAAGGCGTAGTGGGGATCATACCGTTTGCGGTAAGAATTGACCAGGTCTTGGACACGTTTTTGTGGAAATATTGCAATTCCGTAGTACATCAACATACCTCCTTTAGTTGATGGGTAAAAATAGCCACATATTATTATTATAACTTTTCTCAGCAAAGAAAGCATCTAATTGCTGGTTTGCTGGTAAATCATCCGGGTTCTCGATGTTGAAAAGACTTAGCAAGGTTTCGCCTGACTAAAATCTCTATTATTTCGATTTCAGGTTTCAACAAGGAAAAAAGAGGATATAAAAATTTTGATCGCCGAATAAAACGGAGGGAAACCGATGCGGAGAGTACACAGCAAAGAAGTAAAAATGGCCGCACTCGACCGCCTGCAACAACGCGGGATCACCATTGAAGCGATTGCGGAAATCGTTCGGGAAATGCAGCTTCCCTATAAGCCTGATCTCACCCTGGAGATCTGTATGGAAAGCGTATTAGCCGTTTTGCAAAAAAGAGAAGTTCAACATGCCATTCTCGTGGGGGCTGAACTGGACAGGCTTGCCGAGGAAAACCTGCTGTCTGAACCTTTACTGAGCCTTGTCCGCAGTGATGAAGGATTGTTCGGCTGTGATGAGACACTGGCTCTGGGATCGGTGTTCGGGTATGGGAGCATCGCGGTTACCACCTTCGGCCATTTGGACAAACATAAAATCGGAATCATTCGCCAGTTGGACACGAAAAAATACGGTCCGGATGGTCCCGTGCATACCTTTATGGATGATCTTGTTGCCAGCATTGCCGCTTCTGCTGCGAGCCGTCTGGCCCATCGGCTGAGGGATGAAGAGGAAGCAGCGGAAGAACACAGACGTGCGGCGAATTAAAGCAAGAAAAAAAGACCCCGCTGAGTCCGGGGTCTTTCTCATCAGCCCGAAAAAACCGGGCTTGAGGAGGGAACATGTCAGGCTGGATGCCTTCACAAGCGAATCGCTTGTTTCCGTACATCATATGCATCCGGGAACGGGAGGCTTTCGCTCTGACGCAAAATGTGCGCATCCCCAAAAAGGCATGAAATCCAAAGAGGAGTGAAAAAATAGAGAAAAAGAGGAGGATGCAATCATGGGAAAATGGGTTTATTGGGCTAAATTGTATGATAGCCGCTTTCAGGCGCGCTGCCTGGCTGCACGCATGGAAGAGGATTGGTGGCTCTACGGGTACGACAGTCCGGAGACTGTGGAAGTTTTCCGTTCCAAACGAGGTCGATACGGGGTTCGTTATATCTGGAGAAAAAAATCTTAAAAAAACCCTTGCGCCTGAAAAAAAATTATTGTATAGTATTAAATGTCGCTGATGATGAAATGACAAATTGCCGCGGGGTGGAGCAGTCGGTAGCTCGTCGGGCTCATAACCCGAAGGTCGCAGGTTCAAGTCCTGCCCCCGCAACCAACTTGGAGCTGTGGTGTAGAGGCCTAACATGCCTGCCTGTCACGCAGGAGATCGCGGGTTCGAATCCCGTCAGCTCCGCCACTTTCTGGTTGGGCCTATAGCTCAGTTGGTAGAGCAGTCGGCTCATAACCGATCGGTCACAGGTTCGAGTCCTGTTGGGCCCACCAATTTTCCCATCCATACATATCAAACATGGGCAGTTAGCTCAGAGGGAGAGCGCTTCCTTGACACGGAAGAGGTCGTAGGTTCGATTCCTATACTGCCCACCAAATTGTAAGAAAAGCCGTTTCCCGTATGGGGAGCGGCTTTTTGATATTTTTAGGTGTGCTTGCTCAAATCCTTTTTGTTAAGGCAAGGCTACTACATTTAGAGCTAGGTTTTGATAACCTGTTCCACATGAACATACAATTTATAACGATCCAGAAGCTGATGTTGTACGGAACGGGTCCGGAGTTTAAAAAAGAAAACCGTTTGTGTTTTCATTTCAAATGAGGCTTAAATATCTTTCGTATTTATTAAGCAAACATTGTTTTGGTAAAACGCTGGTCAGTTTCTCTTTATGAACAATGTTATTAAAGAACAAATAAAAAATGTACTAACTACATAAACCAATAAGTAGTCAATTTGTATCATTGTTTCATGATAAATATACTTTTTCACAACCATATAGGCAAAAAAACAGAAAATAGGATAGAGTCAAAATTATTTTTGAGATTTCCCCATTAGAAATCGTACTCTTTCATCAAGTTCGGGGGAGTTTGTTCGTGTAAAGCGGAAGTATCGATAAAGCTCAGCCGCAATAAGCCCGGCTAGAAGACCTGTTAAAATACCCCAGTTAAATTGTTGTTTGACAAGACTGACAATAAAAAAAGCAAAGAATACACCAAGGAGACCCCCAAAAAAATAATTGTTTTCATCTTTGATCCTCCTTTAACCAAAATATCTCTTCAACTTGTTTGTTAAAGTATTTAGCAATACGAAGTGCCAGCTCTAAACTGGGATTGTACTTATTTTTTTCAATCGCATGAACCGTTTGCCTGGTAATACCGAGATCTTGTGCCAACTTGAGTTGAGATATTTGCTTTTTCTTCCTTAACTCCAGAATACGATTGGTAACCATAAAATCACCTGAAATGTAAAACATTGTTTACATTTTGAATATAACCCCAAGATGTATAGATGTAAAGAATTATTTACATTTTTTCTTACAAAACACCGGGGCATGCCTGTTGAATTATCAAGGAAATCGTGGTTGGAGCCGTTCCATTGTTTCAGATGAATGATCCGGTGTTCAACAACATTAGATGCACAGGTGCCGCACAGGTTTTATTTGGGGGAGAATACGGGGTGAAAAGGAGACGAAATGAAGAGGATTCACAGGAGCACAAAGCCGCTTTCGTTGGATGGGAAAAGGGTTTAATATAGATTTGGACGTTTTTTCTTATCACTCATTTACATCAATCGATAGGAGAATAATCGATGCGGCAATTAGTGCTCATGATGGGGGCTCCGGGAGCCGGAAAAAGTACATTTATAAAAGAAAAAGGACTTGAACCATACACGTTGTCACCTGATACCATTCGTGTTATGTATCAGAATCCGGTTCTTACCAAAGATGGCGTAACCCAGATCACATCGGCAAATGATAAAGTTGTATGGGAGTTCCTGTTCCGGGTATTGGAAGAAAGGATGAAGCGTGGGGACTTTACCATTGTGGATGCCACGCATTCGACAGCTTCTGCCATTAATCAATACAAGGAACTTTGTCAAAAGTATCGATATCGTTGTGCCGTTGTGGATTTCTCCAAGGTTCCGTTGGATATTTTGTTGCGCCAAAATTTAGAACGGCCTGTTTACAAACGTGTTCCCGAGCTTCAAATCATGAAGATATATGAACGCTATCAGCAGCTATCTGTTCCCGGGTGGGTACAAGTCGTTCAGCCTGCGGATTTTGATGACTTTATCCGGTTTAAGCCTCTTGACTTTTCCAAATGGAGGAAAATTCACCATATTGGCGATATTCACGGGTGCTATGATGCTTTGGCGGAATATCTCAAAGATGGCCTGAAAGAAGATGAGCTTTATATCTTTTTAGGCGACTTTTTGGACCGTGGCCCTCAAAACGCGGAAGTGATGAAGCTGATGCTGGAGATATACAACCAGCCAAACGTCATTCTGATCGAAGGGAATCATGAACGTTATATCTGGTCCTATGCAAACGGGGAAGAAATCGGATCCAAAGAATTCAAAGAAAGAACCCTTCCCGATCTCGAAAAAGCCGGCATCAGCAAGAAAGATCTTCGTCTGTTCTACCGTCGTTTACGCGTCCTCGCTTATTATACTTATCATGATAAAACGGTATTGGTCACCCATGGTGGTCTGTCGGCTTTGCCAGGGAATTTAATGTTTATATCTGCTGAGCAGATCATTGACGGAGCCGGAACTTTCGATTTGGATATTGATGAGATCTGGGATCGGAATACCGGGAAGCAATTTTATCAAATTCACGGGCATCGGAACTTGTATCGTCTGCCTGTTTCTGCTGCCATTCGATCTTTCAATCTGGAAGGACAAGTTGAGCATGGTGGTCATCTTCGTGTAGTGACATTGACTCCAGACGGATTTCATCCCATTGAAATAAAAAATAACAACTATCTTAAACAAGAAAAACATATTCCTGAGTCTCTTCAAGAAAATAAGCTGACCGTTGAAACGTTGTTGGAATACATGACGAATCACAAATTGATTCAGGAAAAACAAGTGGCAGAGAACATTTACTCTTACAACTTTTCAAGAAAGGCTTTTCAGAAGGCCGCTTGGGATACAGTGAATGTGAGAGCGCGCGGTCTTTTTATCAACAAAAAGACAAAAGAGATCGTCAATCGATCCTACAATAAATTTTTCAATATCAATGAGAGGCCGGAAACAAAGCTGGCCCGTTTGGCAGAAACTCTGCAGTTTCCCGTTTCCGTTTATACAAAGCCAAACGGCTATTTGGGAATGTTGGGATATGATTCGGAAGCGGGGCAATTGGTTTTTTCGTCCAAATCCGAGCTGAGAGGGCCATTTGCCGAATGGTTTAAAGAGCTTTTTTATCAAACATGCAATGACGAAACAATCAAAAGTATGGAAGAAAAGCTGAAAGAGGGGTTCAGCTTTGTATTTGAAGTGATTCTTCCCGAAAAAGATCCTCACATCATCAAGTATGACAGAGATCAGTTGATTTTGCTTGATGTTGTTTATCGTACTCCTGCTTATAACAAATTGCCTTTTCATGAAGTAAAAGAGCTTGGTCAGACCTTTCATATTCCGACGAAGGAATTGGTCACCACTTTTGACAGCTGGCTCGACTTCTACTCCTGGTACAAAAAAATCACTTCCGACTATTCCATTGAAGAAGAGGGTTATGTCATTGAAGACGCCAAAGGATTTATGACCAAGTTAAAGCTCCCTTATTATCTCTTCTGGAAACAGATGAGAGGAGTGAAAGAGGCGATGGCACACAAGCATGGGCGCAAGATTGATCACGGGCGTCTCTATACTCCTCTTCACATACAGTTTTACAACTGGCTGAAAACACAGGAAATGGAGGATATCAAGAACGCAAGCATTATTCAGCTTCGGGATCAATTTTATCGGGAGGTTGGTGAATTTTCCTGTGTTTAAAAAGGCCGTCCGGCTTTTGGGATGAGATGGCAGGGGGCAATCCTCTGCCGGATTGTCTCGCCAAGGTGGTTTTGGCGATGTTCCGGATCCTGCGGAAAAGAAAATAAACCCCGCCAATAAAGCGGGGCAAACGGACTATTTTTTCTCGCCGGCCGCAGAAGGGATCTGGATGAGCGGGCTTGCGCCGCCTTGGACGGTCGGCATTTTGCCATCCCATTTCTTGATCCATTCGTACTGGACAATGGCCGGAGTGAGCGATTGTTCCAGAATGCGGTTGGCCTCGGCCTGTCCCTGTGCCTGGATGATCGCCACTTGTTTCTTGCCTTCGGCTTCAATTTTGTTATTGATCACTTCCTGTTTTTTATTGGCTTCTTCCCGTTTCAAATATTCCTGGCGGTTTTGCGCATCAGCGATGGCCTGGATCGTTTTCAGCGTGTTGGAATCGATCCGCACATCCGACAGGGAGAAGCTTTCCAGGATAATTCCGTCTTTTTTAAGAATATCGCCGAGGTTTTTTTCAATTTCTTTCGTCACTTCCTCGCGATGTTCGGAGTAGACGCCGAGGACGCTGTATTTGGTCGTGACCGATTGCATTACCGTTTTGAGTTGGATTTTCATATAGGTGTCTTCGATATCTGGGGCCTCGCGCCGGCGGAATTTGGTGAAGATATGCGGCAATTTATCCGGCTCCATATGATACGAATAAACGACATCCACGTTGACGGATTTGCCGTCCGAGGTATTGACATCTATGGATCCATCCCTTGTTTTTCCTTCATGCGGATTTTTGGTCAGATAGACGGTTTCCGTGGAGACCGGGTACTGGGTCACGCTCTCCCAAGGCCAGTGGAATCGCAGTCCCTGGTCAAGCACTGTTTGTTTCAGGCCGCCATTCAGGCTGAATACCACTCCTTTATAACCTGGTTCAACGACGGCTGTGCAATTAGCGATCAGGATAAGCAGAAAGGACATCCCGATCAGCACTGCAATAAAGCCAATCCATCGCTTTTTTCCACTTCCGCGAACAATCGGGGTCATTTTCTTCCACCTCAATCTAGTTTTTTCGATTTCATTTCTATTGCTCTTCCGGTTTATCAGGATGGTTCTCATCCTGTTTGCTTTTGGGGGTCAGAACTCTGATTACCCAATTTCCGATCTTTTCGTAGTAGGGGATGAGCAAAATGAGCAAAACGCACAGGATAAAGATGATCAATAATGCAGCCATGCTTTTCCTCTTTTCCGGGGCGATTTGCCTCCTTGGTTATTTATAAATAAAAACATATTACAATAAATTAATTATATGTTGCAGAGAATAATACCTGCCAGAAGAGACGTTGTCATAAAAAATTCATAAAAAACTGCTTGTCAAATGGGAGGGAATAAGGTAGAGGCCATAGTCTTGATTTGAAATCATGGCAGGGTCGATCCGAAAGCGGGCCTAATGGCACATTCCATGTTTTCTTCGTTTTGGATGGAAGCTGGCTGCCCGGAAATCCCCTTGTTTCGACCGCGGTTTAGCCGGCGCAGTTTTTGTTCGACTGTCTGTTCATGCTGATTTCGGCTTTTTCATTTGTTAAAAAAGAAATCGGCATTTTGTAAATTTTATAATAAATGAGGCTGATTTTTTTTAATGGAAATCGTTGTGGAAATGCCCATCTTTAATGGAATATCCGGGATGATAAAAATTATTGATTATTAATGATTTTATTGACACAAAATTATGTATTTTATAATATTAAAAAGAACAACTTTTTTGAACTGGAATGTGAGGTCCTCTCAGACGGAAAGGCACGACCGGTCAGCCGCCGGATTTCGGACGGATGGATTTACTTCCCGACTCTCACCGAAGATCTTCTGATACCAAAAAGGGGGAAGTTCCTTGAGCATTTTAATTTTTAATCGTCTGCCTTATTATGATGCTCCTTATGAAAAGTGGTTGGAGGACCTGAACGAAGATTTGTTTTTATTGACGTCAGATCAGCTAGGCAAGGATTTTCACGGCTTTAAACAGGTATTTGCTTTCGATCGTTATGATTTTAACAATTCCGTCGAGTTTACAGCTTTGCAATTGTACAAGCAGTCACCTTACAGACGGGTGATCGCGACGGCGGAGAGGGATATTTTGCGCGCAGCCTATGTTCGCCATTATTTTGGCTTAGAAGGCCAATCGTTGCAAAGCGCGATTGCCTTTCGCGATAAGGTGAAGATGAAAGAGATCCTGAGTGCGGCCCGAATTCGCGTCCCGGCTTTCCAGCGCGTTGATTCTGTCGTCGATCTTTACGAATTTATTGAAGAGCAGGGATATCCGGTGGTCGTTAAACCGGTTGACGGAATGGGTTCTCGCAACACGACGGTTTTGGATTCGGATCAGGATACGATGGAGTACCTGGCCCATGGATTAAGCCCGCACCTGGAAGTGGAGGAATATATCGAAGGGGAAATGTATCATATTGACGGATTGGTACTGAATGGACAGATCAAGCTCATCTGGCCTTCAAAGTATCTGAATCATTGTTTGGCTTTTCAGGAAGGAAAATATTTGGGAAGTTATCTTTTATCTCCAGAAAACCCCTTGACAGCCCGTTTGCAATCTTATGTTTCCTCGGTTTTGCGAACTTTGCCCACCCCGACTCATACCACTTTTCATGCCGAAGTTTTCCATACACCGCAGGATGAACTGGTTTTGTGTGAGATCGCCTGCCGCACGGGCGGATCACGCATTTGTGAAGAATACCGGCAAGCATTTGATGTGGATCTGACCAAGCTTTCCATACAGGCGCAATGCGGGTTAAGCGTTGATGTTCCCGAGCGTGTCGCCAGACGGGAAGGGCCGAAAACCCAGTTTGGTTTTATCGGGATTCCGCCCAAACACGGGGTTTTTCGCCTGGCGCCACGGCGGGAGGATTTTCCGGACTGGGTGACGGAATATCGGGTGTTGGCCAGACCCGGACAATATTTTACCGGTGCGCATACCAGCGTCGATTATGCGATTACGCTGGTAGTATGCGGCGACTCGGAGGCACAGGTATATAGCCGGTTGGAAGAAAGTGCCCGGCTAGTTGAGCAAAAATGGGTTTGGAACTGAAAAAAGCAGCAGGGGAAAGGAAGGCCAGTCAAATGGCCTTCTGTTTTATTTGTAAAAATTGCACTTCTATTATAGAATTGTATAAAAATTTTCACCAAGGAGGAGTACTTGTGACAAAAACAGCCCTGATCATGAATCCGGCAGGGGTAGCCGCAGTTCTTGCCGTTTTAATCGCGATCTCCTTCTGGCTGGATCGATGTTTTCGCTTTTTTTCCTACTTGGGAACCGCGATTTTGGTGATTTCCGGAGGGGCGATTTTGGTAAATCTCGGCATTATTCCTCCGTCGATTGCCCAAAATCCGGACGATTTAAATCCGGTTTATGAATTTGCCAATGATTATTGCGTCCCGCTCTCCATCGTCTTGCTCTTGCTATCCGCTGATCTGAAAAGTTTGCGCCATATGGGAAAACCGGCGTTGATTTCGTTTGCTTTGGCTTCTTTGGGAACCGCGGTCGGGGCGATCATCGGCGTTTGGGTGACAGCGGATGGCATCGGGGCGGAAGCGTGGAAGATTGCCGGGCAATTTTGTGCCAGTTATATTGGCGGCGGAGTCAATTATGCAGCCGTGGGGGCAGCGTTTCATACTTCCCAGTCGATGTATGCGACAGGTGCGGCGGCCGATAATATCATGACAAATCTGTGGATGGTGGCGACGGCGATTCTGCCGAGTTTGTTGCGCAAATATTATTCCTCCGTTTACCAGCCGGGCCGCCATGTGGAGAAAGCGGAAGAAGATTATCAGAAAAAGAAGGAAATTTCCATTTACGACATGGTTATCCTGGCTGCAGTCGCTTTTGTGGTTGTGGCTGTATCCGACTGGCTGGCGCCCATTATCAACAAAGGGATCGGATTTGAAATTCCATCGGTTATCTGGTATACGACTTTTGCCATTCTGATCACCCTGTTTACACCGATGAACAGGGTAAACGGAGGAGCAGAGTGGGGCAATTTTTTATTGCATTTTTTCTTTGCCACGATGGGCGCGGGAACCATTCTCAGCACTCTGGTTGACAAAGGGCCGGTTGTCTTTTTGTTCCTGGTGATATTGGTAGGGATTCATGCCTTCATCGTCTTTGGCTTTGGCAATTGGTTCAAAATTGATGTCGAAGTGCTGGCTGTGGCGAGCCAGGCTACTGTTGGCGGACCTTCCACCGCTCTGGCGCTGGCCTCATCCAAACGGTGGGTTTCACTGATCACACCGGGCGTGTTGATGGGGTTGCTCGGCTATGCGATTGGAAACTATGCCGGGATCGCTGTCGGGAATTGGGTGAAGTTGCTTCTCCATTAATGAGAAATACCCCCGATCCTGCAAAGGCCGGGGGCTTTTTCCCTATTCTCCGCCGGGGCCATCCGGCAATGCGGACAGAGAAGCTGAATCGAGGCTGGGCAAGTTCTCCACCCGGTCCAGCTTTTTCTTCATCGTTTCCGTTTGCTTTGTCGCCTGACCAATCGTTTTGCTGGCTTCATCCAGTTTGCGTTGCGCCTTTTCCAAATAGTTGCCGAATTTGAGCAGATCCGTTTTCATAATGCCCAGCCAGCGCCAGGCTTCGGTGGTGTGTTTTTCAATGGCCAGTGTGCGGAAACCCATCTGCAAGCTGTTTAAAAAAGCGGACAGGGTTGTCGGCCCGACAATCGCCACTTTAAACTGCCGCTGTACCGTTTCCCACAATCCGGGCCTCCGCAGGATTTCGGCATACAACCCTTCGAGGGGGAGAAATAAAATGGCGAAATCAGTGGTGACCGGCGGATAAATGTATTTGTCGCTTATTTTTTTTGCTTCCTGCTTAATGCGCTGTTCCAGCTGTTTTCCCGCCTCATTGATCAGCTCCGGATTTCCTGCTTCCTGGGCTTGAAGCAAGCGCTCATAATCCTCCAGCGGAAACTTGGAATCAATCGGCAGCAAGACGGGAGGAGAGCCTTCCTGTTTGGCCGGCAGTTTAATGGCGAATTCCACATGTTCTTTGCTGTTTTTCTTGATCACGGCATTTTTTTCATATTGGTCCTGGGTCAACAGCTGTTCCAGGATGTTTTCCAGTTGGATTTCCCCCAGAACACCGCGGCTTTTCACGTTGGACAACACTTTTTTCAGGTCGTCAACCCCGGCCGCCAGATGCTGCATTTCTCCCAAACTTTTATGTACGCGCTCCAATCGGTCACTTACCAGTTTGAACGATTCTCCGAGCCTTTGTTCCAAGGTGGCGTGCAATTTTTCATCGACGGTCTGTCTCATTTCTTCCAGTTTTTTCTGGTTCTCCGTCTGAATTTGCGCCAGTTTCTCCTCCACTTTGTTTCGTAACTGCTCCAGCTTCTGTTCGTTCATGGCGGTGAGATCGCGAAGTTGACGGGAAAAGGAATCAAGCAGGTTTTTCTGCCCGGATGCGACATCTTGAATGGTAGTGAGCGTCGATTTGGTCAACAGGGAAAAAGACTGTTGCAATTCTTTGCGGTTTTCGAGAGCGGCATGATTGGCTTCCTGCCGGTGGTATCCCATTTCTTCGCGCAACGTCTTTTCAGTTTTTTCCTGTGCCAGCAGCAGCAGGCGCAGTTGCTCTTCGATCTGCTGCCAATCACTTTTGGCGGAGTTATGCTGCCGGAATAAAAAGAGACAGAGGATGATCCCGTTAAGCAGAAGAGATAACGTGGCAATCCATGTGGCCATCCAACATCACACCTTTTTGTGGGAATTTTCCTTCTGTTAATTATATCGAGAACCGCGCAACCCTTCATTAACTTCCCGATCTGTATTAAGATAGAAACGACAGAAAACACCTGTGTTTTGTCAAATACAGCCGGAGGGTGAAAATAAATTAAGCAAATCGGGGGAGGGAACACCGCGATCCGGCTATGATCCACTTTCAATGAATGCCCCGATGAGCTGACTGACGCTGCCATAGACTGAAAATGCGAGTCCTGCCGTTTCGGTATAAACGGAGAGGGTTATCAATCCGGAACATTGCCACAAAAGGAGTATTCAGGGAATGATTGAAACAGCACACAGAGAATGGGCACAGCGATTGGCCCGGCTGGAGCGGGAGTTTGAGCGGAGCGGAGATGAAGAAAGACGGTTGAAGGGCATCGATTTGCTGCGAAAAACGGTGCAAGGGGAATGGTCGATCGCTTTTTGCGGCCATTTTTCCGCCGGCAAATCCACTTTGCTCAATCATTTGCTCGGAGAAGATCTGCTTCCGACCAGTCCGATTCCCACCAGTGCCAACGTGGTGAAAATCACGGCGGGTGAGAACCGGGTCAAACTGTTTCTGAGCGATGGGCGAATTCATGCATACGATGGGACTTACACTGATCAGGAGCTGAAAGATTTGTGCAAAAACGGCGAAGAGATTTTAGCCGTGCACATCCAGCGTCAAACCAACCGCTTGCCGGCCAAAGTGGCGCTGATGGATACACCGGGCATCGACTCGACGGATGCGGCTCACGAACGCGCCACCCGCTCTTCGTTGCACCTGGCGGACGTGATTTTTTATGTAATGGATTATAACCATGTGCAAGCGGAAGGGAACCTGGAGTTTATCAAACAGTTAATCCGCCGCCGAAAGCGCGTTTATCTGATCATCAACCAAATCGATAAACACCGGGAAGAGGAACTGTCCTTTTCCGCCTTCTGCCAAAATGTGCAACAGTCGTTTGCCGATTGGGGTGTGAACCCGGAAGGGGTTTTTTACACGAGCATGCGTGATCCCCTCCATCCTCATAACCAGTTTGCCGAATTGAAAAAACGGATCGGGGAACTGATCGGACGGAGGTTTGAACAGTTTGACCAAACGATTCGAATTGAAGCGGAACAATTGCTGAAAGAGCATATGCAATTTTTGGAAGAAAGGGATCGGGAACAGCTGGAAAAATTGGCAGCCAAGCAGGTGCAGCCCGATGGGCCGGAAGGATCGCCGGAAGCGGAAGCGCAAGAGCGGCGAAAAGAAATGGTTCAGTTGAAAGAAGAAAAACAGTCGATCGAGCGCTCATTTGATCAGGGGCTGGAGGCGGTATTGCAAAATGCCTACCTGATGCCCTATGAAGTGCGCGCTCTGGCGGAGCAATATCTGGAGACGCAGCTCACCTCCTTTAAAGTCGGCTTTTTCTTCTCCAAAGGGAAAACGGAGAAGGAAAAAGAGCGGCGGACGCTTGCTTTTCTCGAAAAACTCGGGCAGACGGTTGAGACACAGCTTGATCTTCATGTAAAGCAATATGTGGTGCAATTTTTGAAAGAGCATCACCTGTATACTGAAGATCGGGGAGAGAGAATTTACTCTTTTCGCGTTCATCTCGATGCCCCGCTGCTTGCGCAGACGATCAAGCCCGGGGCGGGGTTTGGCGGGAACTATGTCTTGACTTATACCGATGATTTGGCAAATAAGCTGAAACAGTTTTATCGCCAGGCCGCACGTTCCTGGTTCGGGTCGGTTAAGGAGGAACTGGAGCAGCGGTTTGCGGAGCGGTTGCAGCAGCTGGAGCGGCGGATGAGGCAACTGGCCGAGTGGGAAAACGCTTTATCGGAAATCAGGCGGATCAAGGAGGAGCACAGACAGGCGGAGGAGCGCCTTTTGAAGTTGATCCGCGGGGATACCGAACCCGGTATGGTTGAAATTCCCCGAGAAGCGTTGGAGGAACAAGTTGTAATGCGAAATGAGCGCTTCCTGCCGCAGCGCGAAGAGGTGACTGAGACGAATGAGTTGCCCGGAGAGAGAGAATCAGGAAAGGGAAAGGAACGGGCGACCGCTCATCGGATGGACAGCGTGCTCGCTCAAGTACATGCAGCGGAAGAGCAAATGAAGAGGATTCCGGGATTAACAGCGATCGTGAGAGACCTGGCCCGGAAGCGGGAGCGACTTGAACGCCGGCAGTATACAGTCGCCTTGTTCGGGGCTTTCAGTGCCGGAAAGTCATCTTTTGCCAATGCCTTGATCGGAAAGCCGGTACTGTCGGTTTCCCCCCACCCGACCACGGCGACGATTAACCGGATTTGTCCCCCGACGGGCAGGCATCCGCATGGACAGGCCGTGATTACCTTTAAGACGGGCGAGCGTTTATTGGATGATTTGCGGCAAGTGTACAAATTGGTACAGCAGGAGGTGCGAACGCTGGAAGAAGCGGTTGCACGCATCGGAACGCTGCTGGACGAGCCTGCCTTCCAGACGGGGCAAAAGACGGCTTTGCCTTTTCTCCAGGCGGTGAGGGACGGATTTTCCACGATGAAAGAGCACCTGGGCGGCACACTGACGATCAAGGCGGACGCGATTGAAGAATTTGTTGCCAGGGAAACCAAATCCTGCTTTGTAGAGTCGGTGGATCTTTATTACGATTCACCACTGGCCAGACAGGGAATTACCCTCGTTGACACGCCCGGAGCCGATTCAATGCATGCCCGCCATACGGATGTTGCTTTTCAGTATATCAAAAGTGCCGATGCGCTTTTGTATGTGACTTATTACAATCATCCCTTTTCCAAGGCGGATCGTGAGTTTTTAATTCAGCTGGGGCGGGTTAAAGATGTTTTTTCCCTGGACAAGATGTTTTTTATCATTAATGCCGCCGATCTGGCCGCTTCGCGGGAGGAACTGGCACAGGTGGAGGACTATATCCGCAGGCAACTTTCGGGTTATGGAATTCGGGAACCCCGTCTCTTTTCACTGTCCAGCTTACGGGCGCTGGCGGAAAAAGCGGGCGGGCGTCAGGATCCGCAGATGGAGCGGTTTGAACAGCGATTTTCCTCTTTTATTCTGGATGAACTGCGGGTGGTGTCGATTCGCGGTTTGACCGAAGAGTTGCGGCGTGGTTCCCGCTTTCTCCGCCATCTGCTGCAAACCGCCGAAGCGGGCCGCGAAGCGATGGAAAAGCGGAAAGGGGAGTTGGCTGACGAACGGGACCGGGTGCGGAGAATCATTCAAAACAGCAGGGATCAAGCGTTGGCCCATGCCTTGGGGCAGGAAGTGAATGAACTGCTTTATTATGTCAAACAACGTCTGTTTTACCGATACCGCGACGAGTTTCCGGAGATCTTCAACCCGTCGGTTCTGAGAAGCGATGACGGGCAGATCAAACAAAAACTCCGTGCCTGTGTGCTCCAGATGGTCGATTTTATGCGCCGCGATTTGCTGCAGGAGCTCAGGGCCACTTCCTTGCGCATGGAACGATGGTTAAACGACCGGCAAGATGCATTTATGGCGAATCTGACAAACAACTGCCTGGCTGTGAACGGTGAAATTCCTTTGGTGCCGGAGCGGGAAAGCTCGTATCCATCACCTGATTTCCCGGAGCCGCTCGCGGAGCTTTCGCTTGCTTCTTTTAAAAAGGCGATCTCCTGCTTCAAAAATGCCAAAACCTTTTTTGAGAAAAATGAGAAGGAGAAAATGCGGGAGGAGATGGAACAGGTGCTGGAACCGGCAATTGCCGCTTTTTTGGACGAGCAAAAGCGGTTGCTGACCGGATATTACCTGGAGGAGTGGCAGAAAAAAGAAGCGGAATGGAAAGAAAAGGCCATTTTGGATGCGGAGAATTATTATGATACTTTGCTGGGCGCTTCATCTGCACCGGAAGATTTGGATCTGTACCGGGAAACGGCATCAGGCCTTGCTGAGAATATTGCCAAGGTGGAGCGGTTGTTGTCCTGATTTTTGCTTTGCAACTTGACCGCAGGGTAGCCGAATTTTAAAATAATGAAAGCGTAACATCAGGCACTCCGGACAAGGAGTGCTTTCTTCGCATATCATTGCTTCCAAGATGCTGTAGGAGATGAAGATGAAAAAAACGTCACTGGTATTGATGATGTTTTGTCTGATCTCGGCAATTGTGTTTATGCCGCCGAGCAATCGCGGCTGGTTAAGCGAATTTGCCTTGATCTGGGGAATTAACGATGTTAAACCATTGTCCTACGATCATCAAAATAGCCAAAATCTTTCCGATTCAGGAGAAATTTTTTCTCAAAACCGCTCGTTCGATCAAATTCCGCTTTTCAGCGAACTATCAAATCAGGAAGAATTGCCGACGGTTGCACGCGATGACACCTTGTTCGTAAATCTCGGGGAAATCGCCGACCGCCTCGGCTTTCAGGTAAAGGTGGATGCGCGTGACGGCACAATTACCATCCGGCATCAGTCTGATACATTATCGATGGTGCAGGGAATCCCGGTTTTGAATTGCAACGGAATCTTTGAACCGATGGAACAAGCTCCTGTCATTCAGAACGGAAATGCCCTTGTGCCTCTTTCCTTCATGGACCGGGTTTTGCAACAGCAAGTGGTTGTGATCGGCAAAACCGCGGAATGGCAAGTGAATCCTGCGTCGATTCCGGTTTTTGCCCCCAAGCGAAATTTGCCCAAAATGTCGGCCCGGGAAATGGCCCGTTATCTGTCATTTCTCAGAAGCCCGATTCGCGGAGCGCATGTGAGCACGCACGATTCGCATCTTCCCGGTGCGCCCCGTACTTATCGTCACGGGGTACATGAGGGATTAGACTGGTATACTTATGGAACAGGCGTTACGATCAGCAAACGGACTCCGGTTTATTCCCTGGCCGATGGAGTTGTGGTCAGAGCCGATGTTGATTATCAGGAGATGACGCCTGCAGAGCGCAACCGGTTGATGGCTGTGGCCGGCCAAAGCGATGGGCAGACACCGGCCTATATTTTGGACAAGATGCGCGGCCGGCAGGTCTGGGTGCAGTACGGCAAAGGGGTAATGGCCCGTTTTGTGCACTTGAGCCGGATTGCTCCGGGGATCAAAGCAGGGCAGACGATCAAAGCAGGCCAACTGATCGGCTATGCCGGCAATTCCGGAACGAGCGACGGTGTCAAAGGCAGTGACCAGGGGGTTCATTTGCACCTGGATCTGCTGCTTTACGGCGAATGGTTCTGGGATGGCTACACCGTGCAGGAGCGCCGGGAAATATTGGATAAAATTTTCGACAAATAAATGACAGGAGACCCGGGGTGTTAATCGTTCGAATATGATTAACACCTTATTTACTATCTCTTTCATTTCATAAGTTATCATGGTATTATACAAAAATGTCACGTCTTGCACGGGCAGAGGTGAGGCTGTTGAAAAATCTGGCTTCTTGGTTGATTCGATCGGATCAGTTTTTGATCCAGCTGGTTAATTGTCAGTGGAAATGCCGTCTGTTTGATTGGTTGATGCCCCGGGTTACCCATTTGGCCGGTCCGACCGCGACTATCGGTTTTTTGATGTTCTGGTACATGTTCATGCCGCGCACTGTCAAGTCGTGGGCGCTTGAAGGTTTTATCGCACTGATCGGCAGCCATGTGGTTGTTCAATTTTTTAAAAAATTGATGCCCCGAATCCGTCCCTATTTGCGGCTGGCCCATTTGCATACTTTTCCCAATCCCCTAACGGATTACTCTTTTCCGTCAGGGCATACGACAGCGGCCTTTTCCATCGCCGTCACATTTATGTTTCATTCGTCACTCTGCGGGGGAGTACTGTTGCCGTATGCGATCCTGATCGGTTTTTCGCGCATGTATCTGGCGCTGCATTACCCGACGGATGTATTGATCGGATCGTGTCTGGGCAGCGGCTTTGCGGCGGGAACGGTCTATTTGTTCGGGTAGTATTGAGGGGCTGTCAAAAGACGAAGGGGACTGCCGCAGCAAAGCATTGCGGCAGTACAATTATTCTTACCAAATCGTTTTAATTGTGCTACAATTAGACTTGGACTGACTTCTTTTGCCCCATTTTCCGTCTTTGTGGGGCTTTTTTCTATCCAAATACATCTGCCGCTTTGCCACCGATATAGGTGACGGTGTCACTCAGCTTGACGGCAAAACCATCGGTGAAATGAATTTTAATTTCCTGGTTGTTCCGGGTGTGAAGAATGACCTGAACCGGAGTTTGCGAAGTCGGGGTAAAGGAAACCGACATTTGCACGCTGGTTTCTTGTGATTCCTGCCCGGGACGACCCACGGGACTCATAGATTCCAATCTTACTCTGTACTGCGGCTGGGATGTAAGATCAAAAATGAAAGGGTGAAGTTCATGGGGTTTCCCCATTGCAATTAATTTCAGCATCTCTCTCTCCTTTTTTGAATTTTACAGAAGATTTCTTATTGTGATACGAGTATACAACCGGAAAAATTTATGTCAATTGTCTTTTTGTCATTGGAATATTATTAGATGTCAAAAATGCGCAGAGAATTGAGATGCAATTTTTATTTTTTCTTTATGGTTGCAGAAAATGCAAACGGTAACGAGGTGGAAAAATGGATTACATTCATCCAATCCAGATTGGCGAGATTCTGCGCAAACGGAGAAAAGAGATGGGATTGAGGCTGGAGGATTTGGCCGACGATTTTATTTCTCCGTCGACCATCAGCAATATTGAGCGCGGAATTACCTATGTCAACGAAGATAAAGTGAGGTATGTCGCAGAGAAGCTGAATATTAACCTGGATCAGATTCATGATTTGATTGCCAAGGAAAAACAGGAAGAGGCGCACATGGAACTGCAGCTGGCTGCCATTGAGAACATGATCGATTTGATGAGTCCGGACAAGGGGCTCGAACGCTTGCGTAAACTTGATGTGCCCAACAATCATCTTTTATCGGCAATTGTTCATTTTTTGCGCGGAAAGATTTATTTGCAAAAAAGGAATTGGGTGAAAGCGCAAAATCATTTTTTGGAAGCGATCCGCATTGTCGACCAAAAGGAAGAATGGCTGAAAACCAATATCAAGGCTGCGAGCTACCATGAACTGAGCCGCATCGCTTTCAGCAACCATGACCCGGGGCAGGCCCTGCGCTACGTGAATGAAGGACTGGAGCATTTTCAAGCCGGAGGGGAACGGGCGTATTATATTTATATTCTGGAAATCGCCCGCATCACCTATCTGAACGAATTGGATCATATTGAAGAAGCGCTGCGGAGAATTAATCAAATTTGGGATGAAATCCATCATATCAAAAGCATCGAAGTGGTGCTGGAGCTTTATAAAGTGCGGATTTCGATCCTGAGAAAGCTGAAGTTGTATGAAGAGGCGATTGCCTATGCGCATCAGGGGATCGAAGTGGCGCGCATCAACAAAAAAACAGAGCAGTCCTGCGAGCTCTGGAGCAGGCTGGGCACGATCTATCTGCTGCAACATAAATGGGAAGAAGCGGAGAACTGCTTTCGCACCGCGTTGAGTTTGCAAGAAAAAATCAAGTCCGACCATATGAAGATCAAAGCGCATACATACCTGGGCCTCGCGTATCTCGAACAGGATAAGGACGAAGCGGCGGCGGAGACATTGCTCGAAGCGCTCGCAATCAGCGACCGCACGCCGCATCCGGAAATTTACCGGGAATCGTATATCCTCATGGGCGATTGTTATGTGAAGCAAGGAAATACGGCAGAGGCGATCAAAATTTATGAAAAAGCGCTGAAAATGGCGCAGAAAAAGAAGGATTATGAGCAGGAACGAAAAATTGTCCTTAAGTTGGCCCGTTGTTTTGAAAATGCGGACAAGCAAAAATTTCAGATTTACCTGGAGCAGTTGTACAAGTTGGATATCAGGGAGCATGCCAAAATGCCCATTGCCTTTTGACCGGGTTGTGAAAAAAGACCTCCAGCCTCTCCGGCGGGGGGTCTTCTTTTTGCGGGCGGGTTATTTTCGATCATTAAAGTACATGGTGCGTCCGTTAAAGAGATGCAGTTCTCCTTTTAGCTGCTTTGCCAGGAATTTGCCGTATTCATTCCCTTTGGCTGTATCCCCGTGGGTCGCTTGATCGGGTAACACAATTTGAATATAGGGGATATTCGTTTCCGCCTCCTTGGCGACACCGACGATCAATCCGTAATAGTGGCTCGGTTTTTTTCCTTTCAGGAGCAGATAAGGAATCCCGTCCTGCTCGCGTTCCTGAAGATCGTAAGGAAAAGCGGCTTCCTGGTAGCCCCAGCCGAGCTGTTTTCCGGTGAGCGACACCATCTCCTGGTAGTAGAGGAACAGGTTTTTCACTTCCTCAAGGGATATGTCTTCTTGTTTCGACCCTTTTACCAACTTTATGTAGGCGCTTTTGCTCAAAGCAAATCTCTCCCATGCTCGCTTTTTTTGCTCCGACTGCAACTAAAATAAGTTTATATCATTTCCAATTGTCAGACAAGGGAAGGGCAAGCCCGTCGTTTCATCATGGCCTGCGCGCCGGGAAGTCTTGACGATGAATCGTGAAGAGAACAGTTTTAAAAATATTGGAAAAAAACGGCTTGCGGCCGTTGCGCACTTATGCTACACTTTGATGTAATTTACTAAGTTGGGGGAGTTTTGATGCGCAAGGCCGATCTTTTGGATGAGCTTCGCGCGGAAATTGGCGCCATGTCAGACAAATACAGCAGTGAATTGGAAAAATTATATCAATTTGTTTGTAATTCGTTATTTGACAACATGGCGGATTATCAATGGGTTTCAATTTACTTGGTGGAAGACTTCTCCTTCTGTCTCAAATTTGAGCGGGGGCAAACGGAATTGCCTCCGGTGATCCCGTTTGGGGAAGGATTCATGAGTTTGGCAGCTGCGAGAGGAAGCGTGGTGCGGGAACGGATCTGGAACCGGACAGAGGTATATGTTCCCTTTTATCACGGCCATCATTTGGTCGGGGTGCTGGTTGTGACGGGGACAGCCGGTGGAAATATCGACGATGAGGATATTTCACTCTTCTGTGAGTTGGCTTCATTATTTGAATCGAAAGTAAAAAAATGCAATTCTTAAATGCAAATACCGGTTTATTACCGAAAAATACAGGGAATAAAAAAACAGAAAAACCGCTTTTTGAAAGCGGTTTTTCATTCCGCTGTGGCAGGTTGGCCAGGATCGGAGGTTGCTGGTGGACAGTTGTCTTAAGGTCCAATCCTGATCCTGCGGTTTTGTGTACCTTCTCTTTTGCGGCGCTTGCGAGATTTTGGTTTTGTTCTTCTAATACAAAAGCGAGGGGGAGAGGACATGAGTCTTTATGAACGTTTGTACGACGAATCCGAAAAAGCGAAAGTTCGGTTTGTTGGTTTTGTTTCCGAACAGGGTCGCTATGATTTTGGAATTGTCTACACGCATATGTTTTTTGGCAAGCCGCTGGTGGTTTGTATGCAGACGGGGCGCTCCTCATTGCTTTCGTTAGAAGATGCCGAAAATCTGGAATATTTGCAGAAGGTCTTTAATTTGCGATCGATGGAGGAAGCGGAAGAAATATCGATTTTTTTCAAAAACAACCTGCCAACCATTACCATCGATGCAGAAACGGAACATTGATGAAAAGAGCAAGTCTTCGGATTTGCTCTTTTTTATTTCCGCTTTGACAAAATTAGTATGTCATAATATACTATAAGTGACACAATAATAAAAGCGCTTTCATTCAAAGTGAATGACATAGATCGAAAATGGACAGAGGAGGATTTTTCATGGAAGCCATCGTCTGCCAATCCTGTGACAAAGTGATCGAGTATGTTGAAGCGGAGAAAGTGGGAACGCTCTACTCCACCTGCGACGGATGCGACCATCGGGAAGAAGAAAAAACCAATCGCCAATAGGGGGCCACAGATCTTATTTGATAAGAAAGACCACCGGTTATCGGTGGTCTTTCTTGTTGACGCATCCCAAAAAGGGGGGTTCGCCGGAGCCGGATTCTTTTCTTTGCCAGGCGTTAATTAACGAATGACGCGGATTGTCTTCAGTGTGGGATCTTCCGGCCCTTGTACGGGCAGTCCGGCTTTGATGTGTTCCACGATATAGCTGATATTATCTTCAGTGATCCGTTCGCCCGGGGCGAGAACGGGAATGCCGGGCGGATAGATCATAATGAATTCGGCGATGATGTGTCCGGCTGACTCGGCAAGGGGGATCGAGACCGTGTCGCTGTAAAATGCCTCGCGCGGGGATAAAACGAGTTCAGGTATTTCCGGGAGGCGGATATTCACCTGTTTGGTTTGCTCCGGTTGGTAAAACCGGCCGGAGAGATCTTTGAGCGCCTCAAGCAGACGGTCGATCGTTTCTTTCGTATCGCCGGGGGTCACCAGACACAGCAGATTGTACAAATCGCTCAATTCCACTTCGACATTGTGGCATTCGCGCAGCCACTTTTCAGCATCGTGTCCATTGATGGCAAAGTTTTTCAAGTGGATGAGCAATTTGGTCTCGTCGAGATCGTACAGGGCGTCACTGCCCAGCCATTCCTTGCCCATACACAGGAGGCCCGGGATTTTGTTGATTTCGCTTCTTGCATATTCGGCCAGTTCCAATGTTCTCTGAATGATCTCATAACCTTCCGTCGCCAGATAGCGCCGTGCTGCATCCAGGGAAGCAAGCAGGATATAAGAAGTGGAAGTGGTGGTCAGCATACTGATAATCGACTGAATCCGGCGCGGATTCACAAGGCCCTCCCGCACGTTTAGAACGGAGCTTTGCGTCAGGGAGCCGCCCAGTTTGTGCACACTGGTGGCGGCCATATCAGCCCCGCAATCCATGGCGGACATCGGCAGGCGTTCGTGGAAATGGGTCAGCACTCCATGGGCTTCATCAACGAGAACAGGAATCCCGTGCTGATGAACGAGATCGACGATTTCCTTGAGGTTGCCGGCCACGCCGTAATACGTTGGATTAATCACTAAAACGGCTTTGGCTTCAGGATGCTTTTTCAGGGCTTTTTCCACTTGGCACGCTGTAATGCCGTGAGCGATTCCCAGGGTTTCATCCATTTCCGGGTGGACGAAGATCGGCAGCGCTCCGGCGAGAATGATGGCGGATAAAACCGATTTATGCACGTTTCGCGGCACGATGATTTTATCCCCCGGTTCTGCAACCGACATGACCATCGTCATAATCGCACCGCTCGTTCCCTGCACGGAAAAAAAGGTATAATCCGCGCCAAAAGCCTCAGCCGCCAGCTTTTGTGCCTCGGCAATTATACCGTGCGGATGGTGCAAGTCATCCAGAGGTTCTATATTAATCAGGTCGATGGACAAGGCGTTGTCCCCGATAAAGTGGCGGAACTCAGGGTCCATGCCCCGACCTTTTTTGTGTCCGGGAATATGAAATTGAATAGGATTTCGTTGGGCATGTTCCTTCAATTTGCTGAACAATGGAGTGGTTCTTTGTCGATCCATGGGCGTTGCCTACCTTTACTTGAATTCATGCACGACCGATAGTATAACAAAAACGGCTTCGGAACAAAAGAAAAATATTCATTTTTGAATGGTACAATCAATGAATAATAATACAATCGATTTGCATAATAAAAAACCTCCCGTTTTTGAGAGGTTTTGCATCTGCCGATGGACTTTGGACGAAGAGTTGGAGCTTTTCCGCAACGGCTTATGCGACGAAGAAGACTGGATCAAAGCGAAGCAGCAAGACCCGACGGACCGTGTTTTCCAGACTTCAACAAGCAGAAATCCTCCCATTTCTGAGAGGATTTCATCGGGGTGAACAAGTGTGACAAGCCGGGCCGGTCTTAACCCCCAAATCCCTGATTTTTGCGCAAACTTCCGCCGGGGTTTAGCGAAGATGAGGTGATTCTATGAAATGGACAGTTTATACAGGGGCTGCAAGGTTTCAAAAGTGGACTCCAGGATCTTCACCATTTCTTCTCCCGTTTTTTGCACGGCTTGTTCGCGTGGCAGAACCGTTCCGCACAAAAACTCGGCTTTTTTGACATTCTCAAGGCGATCGAGCATTTTCAGGGCGTCTTCTTCGCTGAGCTCCCGTTTTTGAATCACATCGGGCACGGTATGATCTTTGGAGAAGTAAAAGGAATCGGGGATCGCCGGCCAAATTTCCGCGAATTGTTCCTTGAAGTTTCGGGCAAACGCCGGCTTGCGGTCACATTCATAAATCAGGGCAAACCACATGAACAGGTGTGTGTCACGGATGCCCAACTGAAAGTGGGGAAGGGCTTTGTAGCCGCGTCTGCCGGTTGACCAGGCAACCCAGGTTTCCTCCGGCGGATTCACAGTTCTGCGCGCATGTTTGGCAATATGTACATAAACGGGTTCCCCGACCAGCGCTGCCAGGAAGGGAGCAATTCGATCGCCGAGCACCCCGAATTTTGGCTGGATATTTTGCCGGATTGCCTCCATGCGCGCCTCCAATCCGGCGATGTTGAACACCGTAAAATCTTTTTCGATAAATGGAGGGATTTTCACTTACATTCACCACCAGGCAAACAGATTTTGTACATATCTTACCACAGATAAGTACAAATCTATAAAAATATTATTTTAAATATTCAGTTTATCATTATAATCACCGTTTCCCTTTCGGTTTAAGAGGCGTAAATTATAGCAAGATCAAGGGTTGAATGCATTTTTTGATGAACTCTTTTCGACAGGTTTATTTCCTTCATTATGGGGCAAAGCTGTAGCCAAGCTAACGAAAATGGGGTTAGCAATTTGGGGCCCAAATCCCGATTTCTTACAATGAAGGGGTGCAGCGGAACCATGGAAGAGGTTATTCGGGCATATCGTTGTCGCACTGCGGAGGAACGCATTCAGGTGTTGAGAATGGAATTGGATTATGAATTGGCCAAACTCTATGAAGCGATGAAAGAGAAGAGCACACACAAAATTGACCAGTGTAAAGCACGGCTGAAGGAAATCCGAAGGGAAATGATGATCCTTGAAGTTTTATAAAACAATTTCGTCTATTTTATAGCAACAGGAGATAAATCAAATTTTGTCGAAAGTGTAACATGCTGAATTTTCGTTGGCGTGTTACACTTTTTTCATTTTTATCATTCCACGATTGGGGGAGGGCATCATATGGAGTGGAAATTGACGAGAGAACCGTTGGCTTCACTGGAAATGGATGCAATCATCGTCTTTCATGCAAATGAAGGAAAATCGGTTCAAGGGGTTGCCCGGGAAGTAGATGAGGCTCTCGGTTTTCGGATTTCCAACCTGATTGCTGCAGGAGAAATTTCGGGGGATTTCGCCGAAGTTACGGACATGCACAATTGGGGAAAAATCCCCGCTGGACGGGTTTTTGTCGTTGGTCTGGGGGATGAGGGAAAACTGGAACTTCATTCCTTCAAAAATGCAGTGGCTACCGCTGCAAGAGCGGCAAAACATAAAAAAGTGAAAAGTCTGGGGATCGATTGTCCTTCCTTCATGATCGAGAGATATAACTCGGTTGACGTGATTCAGTCGATTGTGGAAGGGATTGAATTGGGAAGCTATCAGCATCATTCCTATAAATCTGAAGATAAAAGCGAAAGCTTGGAAGAGATTCGCGTCTTTGGAGATCAGGTAAAAGATTCGGCCTTTGCTGCGGGGGTTGAACGCGGTCGCATTTTTGCCCGGGCCACCAACTTTGCCCGCTATCTCGTGCATGAACCGGCCAACTTTATGACCCCGGAAGCATTGGCCGATCATGCACGGGCCATAGCGGAAAAAAGAGGGATTGAACTTGATATCCTGACCGAGGACCGGCTGCGGGAGTTGGGCATGAATGCGCTGTTATCCGTGGCTGAAGGCAGTGCAAACCGGCCGCGGATGATTGTCTTGTCCTATAAGGGGGCACCGGAGTCGGATGATGTAATCGGGCTGGTCGGCAAAGGAGTAACCTTTGACAGCGGAGGATTGCAGCTTAAACCCGGCAAAGGGATGGGCGAGATGAAAGATGATATGGGCGGAGCGGCAGCTGTACTGGCAGCGATGGATGCGATCGGCGAACTGCGCCCGCACAGCAATGTCATCGCTGTCATTCCAGCCTGCGAAAATATGACTGGCAGCAGAGCATTTCGTCCAGGAGATGTGATTCGCTCTTTTAGCGGGAAAACAATTGAAGTTCATCACACCGATGCGGAAGGGCGACTGATTTTGGCTGATGCCATTGCCTATGCCAAGCACCTTGGCGCAACACGACTGGTTGATATCGCCACGCTGACGGGCGGGGTTGTGGTTGCACTGGGGCATGTAGCGAGCGGCCTGATGAGCAACGATGCGCAGTGGGCCGAAGAAGTGAAAAAAGCGGCTCGCATCGCCGGGGAACGGGTCTGGGAACTTCCGATGTACGAAGAATACGAGCAATATGTGGATAGTGAGATTGCGGATGTGAAAAACGATGCCGGAAGCACGGCCAGCTGCATTCAAGGAGGTTTGTTTTTGCGCCGGTTTGCAGAGCCTGTTCCATGGGTGCACTTGGATATTGCGGGGACGGTTACCGCTCCGGAGGAAAAGGGGATTTTTGTCAAAGGAGCGACCGGAACCGGGGTTCGGACACTGATTCAACTTGCGATCTGCCAGGGATAATAAAGATCAGACATCAGGACTGGGCACGGAACCCTAACCGTCTCCAGTCTTTTTGTTTGAAAAAAAGGAAATCGTTATCCTTGGGGGATCCCGAATAAGTTAGATTGTATTTTGGAAAAGAAAGGAGAGCCAAACGTTGCGTATATTGGTAACAGATGAGGCTTATCAAACGCTCGTCGGCAAAAAGCCGGAACCGTCGGCCGTGCTCCGCATTGCGGCGATTACGGAGGGATGCGGTTGCAGCAATGATGCCATGTATGAGGTAAACTGGGATCTGCCGCAGGAGAATGACCGGCATTTTGAGATTGCGAAAGACTTGAGCGTGGTTATCGATCCGGGAAGTCAACTTTATTTTGAGCCTGAATTGATCATTGACTTTGACCCGGAACGGGGAACTTTTTCCCTGAAAAACAAAAGCGAGATTTTTATCCGGCAAATTTTTCTGTGAAGGAGGATCATGTTGCCACAGGTCGAGATTGTCGCACATCGCGGTTTTTCCGAAATTGCGCCGGAAAATACAATGGCTGCTTTCAAGAAGGCGCAGGCAGCGGGAGCTGACGGAATCGAACTCGATGTGCAATTGACGAAGGATGGGGAGGTTGTCGTCATTCATGATGAAACGGTGGACCGGACCACCAACGGTTCCGGATTGATCAACGAGATGACCTGGGCACAGGTGCGGAAACTGGATGCTGGTCGCTGGTTTTCCGAGGCGTATGCCGGGGAGACGATCCCGACTCTGCGGCAGGTATTGGAATGGGTGGCCGGGACTTCACTTTGGGTCAATATTGAATTGAAAAACAACCGCTTCGCCTACCGCGGACTGGAAGAAAAAGTGGTGAAGGAGATTGAGCGAACCGGTTTGGAGAGGAGGGTGGTTTTATCTTCCTTTAATCCTCTGAGCCTGCGTCATCTGGCTGCCTACCGTCCGGCGATGGAGAGGGCTCTTCTCTATGAACACAAAATGCCTGCTCCTTGGATTTATGCCAAGTTGATCGGGGTTAGCTCCATTCACCCGCACTTTTCCGTGATCACGCCGGCCATCGTTGAGCGTTGCCGGGCAAAGGGGATCGCTGTTCGCCCATACACGGTGGATGATGAGGGGATGATGGAGGAATTGATTGAAGCGGGAGTGGAGGCGATCATTACCAATGTCCCCGATCGATTGTTTTGGATTTTGAACGGTTGACGAAGCCGCCGCTGAAGTTGCCAGTCCGGGCGGGGGATGCTAAAATGAAGCTGATGGACAGCGCCTGAACCAGAGGGGGCGCTTTTTGTCTTTAACAGGAGGAACCATTTATGAAAATCGGATGTCATATCAGCGTCTCAAAAGGATTTTTTAACGCCGCCAAGCGGGCAGATGAGCTGGGAGCGAAATCATTTCAAGTCTTTACGAAGAATCCCCGCGGCCTAAAGCCGAAAAAGTTAAATGTAGTTGATGCGGACCGCGGGCGGGAATACTGTGAGGAGCAGGGAATTACCCTCGTGGCCCATACGCCGTATATTACCAATTTGTCCACGCCCAAAGAGGATTTGCAGGAAGTGACGATTCGCTCCATCAAGGAGGATCTTCGGATTGCGGAAGCTTTCGGGGCGGTTGGAGCGGTTGTCCATTGCGGAAAGCATGTGGGTGAAGGAGAAGAATTTGGCCGTGAGCGCATGGTCGAGACGTTAAATTTGATTTTGCGCGACTATGACGGGCCGACGAAACTGCTTCTGGAAAACACGGCTGGGCAAGGCAGCGAGTTGGGACTGACCATCCGCGAACTGACCGAGATTCGCAACCGGACGGACGAGCCGGAAAAGATCGGATTTTGTTTTGATACCTGCCATGCGTTTGCCGCCGGGATTTGGAATCACGATACGTTTGCAGAATTAGTCAAAGAGATGGAAGAGACCGGTTACCTGGAACATTTGACGGCGATTCACTTCAATGACAGCAAGGTTCCGTTTAACAGCCGGAAGGATCGCCATGAGAAGATCGGAAAAGGGGAAATCGGTGCTGATGCGCTGGCATTGTTCCTGAAAGCGCCGCAATTTGAAGGTCTTCCGGTCGTGCTGGAAACGCCGGTTGACGATGAATCGGAATATGGGGACGAGATTCGCTATCTTCACCAGTTGAAAAATTCATGAGAAAGTGAGAGATGCGAAATGGCTGCCGATGTGAACACCTGGCTTCACTCGCTCCCGCCGCTGGCGGCCTATCTGATCATACTGGCGCTTACGGCGATTATCTACAAAACGGCGTTTGCCGTCAGGCTTCCCGTTTTGAAATCGGTGCTGGTCTATGTTTGTCTGGCGGTGGGGTGCGGCTTACTGACGCTCTTTCACTATATGGACTTTCCGATGATCCCGGCTTTGGCGGTAACCGTGATCCTGATCGCCGTGACAAGGCTGAGATTGTACGCGGTTCGCAAGCAAAATGAAAGAGCGAAGACGGAAAAGATGCATTGAAAATGCCTTCAGGAGCAGAAAAGGGGTGGAGAAATTCCATGCAGCTGAAAGACGCGCTTTTTAATTGGTTGCAGATTCAAATTGTTTGGGAAGCGAGACCGAGTGACCGGTCTGCCCGGGATACCGCCTATTTTTTTGAGGAGATGCTGCGGGAAGACCATCAGGTGACCAACCTGGAGAAAACGGCGGAAAAAGACCGCTATGTCGTACAATACGAGCTGGATGGTCAGGTACATACCGAGTCGTTTGCGCGGGAAGCGGCGGAACAACTGATCAAGGATATCATGGCTGAACCAAAGTACAATCAAACGTTTACTGATTGATGTTCATCTTTTTTTCCTGCCGTTCAAGTGTTTTCTGTTTGATGCGTTCATGGCAGTCAGGGCAAATCTGAATCAGGTGCGGATGTTTTTTGATTTTCTTCTCCGTCCATTTGTCCGGTTTGAAACTCTGTTCACACAGGATACAAATCACTCTCATTCCGTATCTTCCTTCTTTTATTTTGTCCCTTTTTAAATGATCCAACAGTAAGTATACTACAACCGTTTTGGCATGGCACTGTTTTAACTTAACGAAAAAGCAAACAACGGAGTGAATTCGTTGTTTGCTTTTTCTTGATCGGCTTATCTGGCCGGTGCTTGTCTGCTCTGATTGAGGCGTTCCTGGTTCATCTTGTTTGGCGCCCGTTCGGTTCTTTCCGTTTCGCGGGAAGGTTGGGGTGCAATCCGGTTGGCGATTTCCGCCAGTTCATTCATCAGACCGCCGACCGGATGCCCTTGGCGAATGTGCTCACTCAACTCCCGAATGCGCTGGGTTAAAGCCGGGTCCGCGGTAACGAGTGCATTTGCTCCCAACGGATCCTCCTTGAGCGCTTGGGCAACCGTATATTTAATCGTGCCGACACGGCCGCGATCAAGTGTCGGGTCAAGCGCGATCCCCACCAAAGTGTATTTTCCCATCACAACTGCCGAAGCGCTTTTGACATTGGGAACCTGCATTGCCAGCTGTGCAAGCCGGTCCGCTTTCGCCTGCGGGGATTGATCCCGTTTCGGTTCGGGAGCGGTTTGCTTGACTTCAACGGTTTGCGGGATTTTTTTGCCCGACGGCGGAGCGGATTGATTCGCTGGCGGCTTGTTTTCCTGCTGACAACCGGTTAGGACGAGTAAAGCAGCAAGCAGGCCGATCCATTTCAGCTTCCAAGTCATCCGTTTTTCTTCCTTTCCGTTTTCATTTGTTCCTATTTTGTCCTGTTCCCCGGGCGGGCATGTACTCACTTTGAAGTCATTCCCCGTTCGGTGTAGAATGGGGGTTGAGGATCAGGACACTTTGGAGGTACATAAGAATGAAAATTGAAACGTTTGTGCTCGGACCGGCCATGACGAATGCTTATCTCATGTATGATGAGGAGTCAAAAGAGGGATTGGTGGTTGATCCCGGCATGGGGCCGGATTCCTTGCTTCGGCGCATTGGAGAATTGGGAATTGCCGTGAAAGCGATTTTATTAACCCATGCCCATTTTGACCATATCGGCGGGGTGGAAGAATTGCGTTCGCTGACCAAGGCGCCTGTTTATTTGCACCGCGCAGAAGCTGATTGGATGACGGAACCGCAAAAAAATGGATCCGGGCTGTTTCCGGGAATTCCCGCGATCGTCTGCGCTCCGGCGGAACACCTTCTTGACGGTGGGGAAACGCTTTCGCTGCTCGGAGAAACTTTTCGCGTATTGCATACACCGGGGCATTCGCCGGGCAGTGTCACGTACGTATGGGGTACCACCATTTTCAGCGGCGATGTGTTGTTTAAAAACTCGATCGGCCGTACCGATTTGCCGGGGGGAAGCTATGAAACTCTGATGCACAGTATTTCCGAAAAGTTGATGGATCTGCCGGAGGAGACGAGAGTCCTGTGCGGGCATGGGCCGGAGACGACCATCGGGCGTGAACAGATGCACAATCCTTATGTAACCGGATTGTTGTAAGAGGGTTATCCATCGCAAAAAAGTTAAATACTTGTGAAAAGGAGCGATTTCGTTCCATGATGTAATGAAGGAGCGTTTGTTGCATGAAATGGAGAAATGTGGTTGTTTTGTTGCTGATTGTCGTTGCGGTGGCCGGTACATTCTGGTTTTATTCGGCGAAAGGACAAGATGAGGCGGCCCTGCAAGTGGTTCATTGTCAGGGGGAGCCGCAGCCGGAAGAGGGATATTGCGCCCCGAACTTCAAACTGGCCACCCTCGATGGCCGGAGCGTCGAGTTGGCGCAAAACGGGGGCAAGCCGACGGTGGTGAACTTTTGGACGACGTGGTGCGGATATTGCAAGCAAGAGATGCCCTATTTTCAAAAAGCGTTCAATAGTTACAAAGACCGCGTCAACTTCATTATGGTCAATTTGACGGCGATGGAGCGGAAGCCGGAAGAGGTTTCCTCCTTTGTAAAACAAAATCACTTCACGTTTCCTGTTGCCATGGACCCTGCTAAAAATGGACAGACGGTGGGAATTGATCAGTATCATCTCTTCGGAGTGCCGGCTACTTTCATTGTGGGAAAAGACGGGAAAATCCTGCACAAATTTGTAGGCGGGATGAAGGAACAGGCGCTGTTTTCCATGATTGACGAACTGGCCAAATAAATGACCGCCGACAAAAGGGGAGAGAGTTCTGTGGAGCATATCAGCTGGTGGATCGCATTTGGAGCGGGGGTGCTTTCTTTTATTTCGCCTTGCACTCTGCCGCTTTACCCATCTTATCTATCCTACATCACCGGTGTATCAGTGGCTCAGCTCAAAGATGAAAAACGAAGCAGGGCCATAACCAGGACCGTTGTGTTTCACACACTTTTTTTTATATTGGGATTTTCCGTCATTTTCTATGCGTTGGGGTTTGGGGCCAGTCTGCTCGGAACGCTGTTCAGCCAGTATAAGGATCTGATTCGCATGCTGGGCGCCGTTTTGATCGTGGCCATGGGCTTGTTTGTGCTCGGTGTCTTTCAGCCGGCTTTTTTGCTGAAGGAGTATAAGTTGCAGACAACGAAAAAACGGGTCAGCTTTTTGGGATCGGTTTTGGTGGGGATGGGTTTTGCCGCCGGCTGGACGCCTTGTGTCGGTCCGATTCTCGCCTCGATTATTATGATGACCGCGCTTCATCCTGAAGTGAAATTGGCCTATTTGACTGCTTATACGCTGGGGTTTGCCATCCCGTTTTTTGTGATGGCGTTTTTTGTGGGGAGATTTCGCTGGATTTTGAAGTATTCGGCGGGAGTGATGAAAGTCGGGGGAGGATTGATGGTGCTGTTTGGCATTCTCCTCTATACGGATCAGATGTCCGCTTTGGCCAGCTGGTTGACAAGTATCACCGGATTTACCGGGTTCTGAGCGGTGTTCCCCGCCCCGGTGACCAAAACAGACAAAATCGATAATTTTTGTTACAATTTTGGGTGAAGACGGGTGAGATTATGAACAAAAAGACGCGATATTGGGTCCGCCGCGTGTTATTTCTCTTCATGGTCGCTTTGGTGGGAATCGCCTTATACCAGGCGATGAACCAGGATCAGGCCGACAAGCCGGAAGCAGGGGAGAAAGCGCCCGATTTTCAGCTGGAAACCCTGGACGGGAAACAGATGAAACTGAGCGATTTGAAGGGAAAAGCGGTTTTGCTCAATTTCTGGGGGTCCTGGTGTGATCCCTGCCGAAAAGAAATGCCTGTCTTGGAGCAAGCTTACGAAGAGTATAAAAACCGGGGCTTTACGGTTGTCGGCGTGAACATCGCGGAGACGAATGTAACTGCCTCCGCCTTCGCCCGTCAATACGGGCTGACGTTTCCCGTCCTGATGGACCATGACCGGGATGTGGTGGATTTGTACAAAGTCGGTCCCATTCCCACTTCTCTTTTGATCGACCCTGAGGGTAAAATTACAAAAAGGGTCGAAGGTCCGCTCATCCATGGACAATTGGAATTATATATTAACTCGGTTTTGCCGGGGCATTAGACTGGGAGGATGATATCATGGAACATTATAAAGATATTGAAGCGGGCGAATTCAGCCAGGTGGATGAATCGGAACGAAAAAAATACGTTTTGGTTGATGTGAGAACAAGTGAAGAGTATGAGGAGGGGCACATTCCCGGAGCGATCCACATTCCGCACGACGAGATGGAAGAGCGGTTCGCGGAATTGAATCCGCACAAAGATGAGAAGATTTTGCTCATCTGCCGGAGCGGGCGCCGCAGTGTCATCGCTGCCCATGTTCTACATAGCAAGGGGTTTTCGCAGCTTTATAACTTAAAGGGAGGAATGCTGGAATGGACGGGTCCCGTAACGAAGGAGTAACAGGCAAAACCATGCCTTTTGCCCGGACGGCCGATCAGGTTCTGGACTTGATCGGCGCTACTCCGGTCGTTCGCTTAAACCGGCTGGTGAAGCCCGACTGGGCAGAAGTCTATGTGAAGTTGGAAAAATTTAATCCCGGCGGCAGTGTGAAGGACCGCACGGCATACAATATGATTCGTGCCGCCGAAGAGAGCGGCCGGCTCAAGCCGGGGGCGACGATCGTGGAACCGACGAGCGGAAATACGGGGATCGGACTGGCATTGGTCGGGGCGGCCCGCGGTTACCGGACGATTCTGGTCATGCCGGATACGATGAGCAGTGAGCGGATCGGTCTGTTAAAGGGATATGGGGCCGAAGTGGTTTTAACCCCCGGACATTTAAGGATGCCCGGCGCGATTCGCAAGGCAGAAGAGCTGGCCAAAGAAATTCCCAATTCCTTTTTGCCTTACCAGTTCCAAAATGAAGCCAACCCGGAAGTGCATCGCCTGACGACCGGACCGGAGATTTGGGAGCAGATGGAGGGACGGCTCGATGCGTTTGTCGCAACGGCCGGAACCGGCGGAACGATTACCGGGACAGGGGAATATCTGAAGCAAAAACTGCCGAATTTGTTCATCGGCGTGGTCGAACCGAAAAACTCTCCCGTACTGGCGGGTGGTGAACCAGGACCGCACCAAATTCCCGGAACGAGTCCCGGTTTTATTCCACCGGTTTTAAATCAGGATATCTATGATGAAATCTTTCATGTTTCCGATGAAGAAGCCATCGAAACCACACGCAATCTGGCCCGCAAAGAAGCCATTTTGGTGGGCCCGTCTTCCGGTGCTTCGGTTTGGGCGGCACTCAAAGTGGCAGAACGCCTGGGGAAAGGAAAACGCGTACTCTGCATGGCGCCGGATACCGGTGAGCGTTATCTGAGCACTTCCGTCTTCGACTTTTCGGAACAGGAGTCATGATGGAAAATCCGCTTTTGGCAGAAATCCTCAAACAGATTGAAGAGAGCCCGGAGGGGAGAATTCCGTTTGCGCAATATATGGAGTTGGCCCTCTATCATCCCGAATGGGGTTATTATCAGCGTGATCGAGTAAAACTGGGACGTGAAGGCGATTTTTTTACCAATGCCCATGTGGGAGAGCTGTACGGGCTGGTACTGGGACGGCTTTATGCGAAGTGGATCCGGCGATTCGCTTCGGTTGGCGAATGGGCCGTAGTGGAGATGGGCGCGGGCGATGGCCGTCTGGCCGAACAGGTGGGAAAAGGGCTCTGCGATGCAGGCATTCCGCCGGAACAGATCCGCTTTCATCTGGTGGAAATAAGCCCGTTTCACCGGCAATCAGCCCGTGAACGTCTCGCTGCTTTGCCGGTTTCCTACTGCATTCACGGGCGATTGCCGGAAATTCCGCCCGTAAAAGTGGCTTTTATTTATAGCAATGAACTGGTTGACGCCTTCCCTGTTCATCGGATAAAAAAAGATGGGGGGCTGCTCCTGGAATCATGGGTGTCAAAAGGAGAAGATCGGAAACTGGCGGAAAAGTGGATTCCGCTTGGAACGGATTCCGCGGATCTGTTAAAATTGGGGAGCGATCTTCGCGACGGTGAGATGCTGGAGGTTCCGCTGGCAGCCCGCGGATGGCTGCAGGAAGTGGCCCGCTGGCTGAACGAGGGGATTTTGGTCACAATCGATTACGGTGCGTCCACCCGGGTTCTGAAACAAAAAAAGGGAACGCTCCGGGGTTACCGCAAGCATCGGGTGATTCCGGACATCCTGGAAACTCCCGGAGAAATCGATCTTACCTGTGATGTGAACTTTTCCCTGCTGGAGGAATGGGGGGAGTCGGAAGGGTTGATGATGGTCGCCAATCTTACGCAAGCCGAATTCCTGCTCCAAAGCGGAATCGCCGGGTTGTTGCCTGCGGCGGTGCCAACTGACCCTTTCAGCCCGGAGGCCAAACGGGTTCGGGCGATCAAACAACTCATCCATCCCCAGGCGATGGGAGAATCTTTCCGCATCCTGATTCAGTCTAAAGGATTAGAGATCAACCGTGGCCAAAATCTTTTTTAATCACGAGTGAAAGAGGTTGAAAGATGGTTATTAAGCCGAAATTTCGCGGATTTATTTGTACGACTTCGCATCCGGAAGGGTGTGCCAGGCAGGTTGCCAGGCAGATCGAATATACCAAAAGCCAACCGAAAATCAATGGGCCGAAAAAAGTGCTCGTAATCGGTTCTTCCACCGGCTACGGGCTGGCTTCCCGAATTGTGTCCGCTTTCGGGGCGGGTGCCGATACGATCGGCGTTTTCTTTGAACGGCCGAGCTCCGGTAACCGCACCGCGACCGCAGGCTGGTATAACTCCGCCGCATTTGAGAAAGAGGCGGCCAAAGCCGGTTTGTTTGCCAAAAGCATCAATGGCGATGCCTTTTCCAAGGAAATCAAGGAGCAAACGATCGACCTGATCAAAAAAGACTTGGGGCAGGTGGATTTGGTTATTTACAGCCTGGCTGCTCCCAAACGGGTTCATCCGGAAACGGGAGAGGTTTTCTCTTCCGTGATCAAGCCGATCGGGCAATCTTACACCAACAAAACGGTCGATTTTCACAGCGGACAAGTGTCGGAAACCACCATTGAGCCGGCGACTGAAGAAGAGATCCGCCATACCGTTGCCGTCATGGGCGGGGAAGATTGGAAAATGTGGATCGATGCATTGCTGAAAGCCGGCGTACTGGCTGAAGGAGCAACAACGGTCGCCTTCTCTTACATCGGTCCGGAAATCACCTATCCGGTATATCGCGAAGGAACGGTGGGACGGGCAAAAGATGATCTGGAAAAGACGGCGCATGATCTGGATGCCCAACTGAAGCAAATCGGCGGACATGCCTACGTTTCCGTCAACAAGGCCCTTGTCACGCAATCAAGCGCCGCAATTCCCGTTGTACCGCTTTACATATCGCTCCTTTATCAGGTGATGAAAGAAAAAGGCTTGCATGAGGGTTGCATCGAACAAATGTACCGGCTGTTTGCCGATCGTCTTTATGCCGGAGGAGAAGTGCCGGTCGACGGGCAGGGAAGAATTCGCATCGATGATCTGGAAATGAAGGAAGATGTGCAAAAAGAAGTGCTCAACCGATGGGATCGTGTTAATAACGAGACGCTGCGGGAGATTTCCGACATCGAGGGTTACCGCCGGGATTTCTTCCAGTTGTTCGGCTTTGAAACAGAAGGCATCGATTACGAGGCCGATGTCGATCCGGATGTGAAGATTCCAAGCATAGAGGAAAAATAAGGAAATGAAGAGAGCCAGTTTGATTCGACTGGCTCTTTTTTGCAAATGAAAACGGCAGGCAATCGCCGGAACCCGGAGAGAAGAAAACCGGATCAAACCCGGAGGGGCATGAGGGCACTGGCATGGCATCATGGACTTTTACAGAAAAATAGCTCCCGCAGTGAATGGGAGCCGTGAAGCATTAATGCATCATAAATGTCGAATACCATACCATCCCGCAAAAAGAGACAAACATGTACCCGCCGAACAGATACATGTAAGTTTTTTCTGTAAACTTCATGTAGCCAAAAGCAATAAACAGAATCGTTTGCACAATAAAGAGGATGGCGGGAATGTACATTTGCCCTGCCAGGAACATCAGCGAGATGACAAGCGTCCAAAATCCCAGGACCCGAAACATTTGATCCATCTGCCCTACTCCTTTCTATGTATTTCCTTCAAGGCAATCCCATTTCACCGAGATTTCAAAATTATTATACCCTCAGCGGCGATTCGCTATCAAGCAATGCGGAAAGGATGTTCATAATGCAGACACTTGTTGTTCACAAACAGAAGCAAACCGGTTGGATTCGCTTTCATCGGCCTGATGTCCGCAATGCGGTGAACCTTGCCATGATCGGTGAATTGGAAAGCGTTATCAGGGAATGGAAAAACGACCGGAACCTGAAGGCGATCGTATTTTTGGGAGATGAGAGAGCTTTTGTCTCCGGAGGCGATGTGTCCGAGTTTCACCAGTGGACCAAGAAGGAAGAGATTTTTCCCGTCATGCGCCGCATGGGAGCACTGCTGGAAGAGATTGCGCGGCTTGAGCTGGTGACGGTGGCGGCCGTGGAAGGGTTTGCCGTCGGAGGAGGGTGTGAAATTGTGGTCAGCTGTGATTTTTGTCTGGCTTCCCCCAAAGCGAAGTTCGGCATGATTCAGGTGAATCTGGGAATCACGACCGGTTGGGGCGGCGCCGGCCGTTTAATGCGGAAGATCGGTCGAACCCGGGCATTGGACTGCCTGTTAACCGGACGGATCTTAAGCGGAGAGGAAGCGAAGGAATGGGGGATCGTCGATGCGCTGCTGCCGGAGGATGGATTCAGAAGCCATGTGGAAAGCTATGTCGAGAAGTTGACGAAAGCGCCTGTTTCCGTCATTCGGGCGTATAAGCAGGTGGCTGACAAGATAGAGAGAGAACGGGAACAAGGCACATATGAATTGGAGGCAGAGCATTGCGCCGTCTGCTGGGAATCCGATGAACATCGACTGGCGGTAGAATCCTTTCTGAACCGAACCAGAGCAAAAAAAGAATAATCCGTGGCGAAGAAAAACGGCCGGGAAAACCATGTCATCGTGCGTGAAAGGTCAGGTATACTTCCACTTCCAGCTGGTAATAAAAATTAATAGATCCATATACTATGATTTATATCATTTGCATACAGTTAAGTGAAGGAAGTTTTGCGAGTCCTTGCAGGAGGATAGGAGGTACCGTTATGGCTGTAAAGCGCCAAGATGCCTGGACGCCTGAAGATGACATGGTGTTGGCCGAGGTGACCCTCAGGCATATTCGCGAAGGAGGAACACAACTTTCCGCTTTTGAAGAAGTAGCGGAAAAGTTGGGCAGAACTCCGGCTGCCTGTGGTTTTCGTTGGAACAGTACAGTGAGAAAAAAGTATGAGGCTGCAATTCAGATTGCCAAGTCCCAACGGCAAAAAAGATCCCAGGAAAGGGGGCGATCGGCCTCGCTGCGGATGAAAAGCGGTGCGCTTGCCGGGGAGGATCTGGCTTACTCCATTGAAAATATCATTCGCTTCTTAAGGCAGTATAAAAATGAAGTGACCGAACTGAAACGGCAGCAAAAACAATTGGAAAAAGAGCTGGAGGAACGGGAGCGGCAACTGAAAAAACTGGAACAGGAAAACATGGAAATGAAAGACCAGCTCAACCATGTGCAAAGCGATTATCGCCTTGTCAACGATGACTACCGCACCCTGGTACAAATTATGGAGCGGGCCCGTCGCATGGCGTTGCTCGGTGAGGAAAATGATGAAGAAGGGAAGTTCCAATCGGAAGAGAGCGACAATCTGCAGCATGTGGATAAATAGCCGGATAAAGAAAGACCCGCATTAAAAGGCGCATGTGGGTCTTTTTTAATCGGTTTATTCTTTCAGGCCTACCCCGGGCGGAAGCCACACATACGGGCTTTCCCCGCGATCGCGCTCAGGGTTGTAGCGAACGGGTTGGAAACCCATTTTTCTCCAAAATGAATCAGAACGGTTGCGGGCATTGGTTTTAATCGGCAAGAACAAGCTTTTTGCGTAACTGACGAGCGCATGTCCAAGTCCTTGCCCGCGGTATTGCGGCAACACTTCCAGTTTCCAAATTTCATAATAGTCCTGGCTGGGATGAAAATACCAGTCATATTTGGCGCTGACCCGATATAAGCTGATGCGGGCGGCCAGCTGACCGTCGCGGTAAATGCCGTAGAAAGGGGACTGACTGTTATTTTCTACGATGTTGGCTTCCAGATCTTCCAGCATGGAAAGCTCAGGGAGTCCGTATTCGTTGAATTTTTGGAACTCCTCCAAGGTTTTGTAATTGATCTTCAACTGCTCGACTTTCAAGGGTTCCATGCTTTTTCCCCCTTTGATACCAAGAGTTTTACCAGAGTCAACTTTATTTTAGCATAAATGGCCGAATGATTTGGGAAGGACAAAAATTATTTATTGTCGAACATTATGATGAATAGGATTTTATATCTTTATCATTTAACTTTATGCTGGGAATGAGGTGGGCTATGTCAATCCGAAAAGTGTTAGTCGCCAATCGCGGAGAGATCGCCTGTCGGATTATGCGCACATGCCGGGAACGAGGGGTGAAGACCGTCGCGGTTTTCTCCGATGCGGATCGGGATCTGCCCTTTGTGAAGATGGCTGATGAAGCCGTTCCGATCGGCCCGCCGCCGGTCGCACAGAGTTATTTGAAGGTGGAGGCCATTTTGCAGGCGGCAGAAAAGACCGAGGCGGACAGCATTCATCCCGGTTACGGCTTTTTATCGGAAAATGCCTCCTTTGCCGAGCAGGTGCTGAAAGCAGGACTGACCTGGATTGGGCCGAAGCCGTTCACCATTGCGCAGATGGGAGATAAAGTGACGGCCAGACAAACGATGATCGAGGCAGGGGTTCCGGTGGTTCCCGGCAGCGGTGCTTTATCCTCTGCGGAAGAAGCGGTTCGACTGGCGCGGGAATGGGGCTATCCTGTCATGATCAAGGCGAGCGCCGGCGGGGGCGGAATCGGTATGCATGTTTGCCGGGGAGAAGAAGAGCTGCGTTCTGTCTTTTCATCAGTCAAACAAAAGGCGCAGGCTTATTTTGGCGACGGGAAGCTGTTCCTGGAAAAATGGCTTCCGCGGGCCCGCCACGTCGAGGTGCAGATCGCCGCCGATGCGTTTGGCAATATACTCCACCTCTATGAGCGGGAGTGTTCGGTTCAGCGGAGAAACCAGAAAGTGATCGAGGAGAGCCGTTCACCGTCCATCAGGGAGGAAACGAGACAAAAGCTGTACGATGCGGCGATTCGGGCCGCCAAAGCTGTCAACTATCTGGGATTGGGAACGGTTGAATTTATCCTCGATGAGTCCGAGCAGTTTTATTTCCTGGAAATGAACACGCGGTTGCAGGTGGAGCACCCGGTAACGGAAGCGATCACCGGCTTTGACCTGGTCGCTTGGCAGCTCGACGTGGCCGAAGGGAAACCGTTTAAGTTAAAACAGGAGGAGATTCCGCTTCAGGGACATGCGATCGAGTTCCGCCTTTATGCCGAAGACCCCGTGCGCTTTTATCCTTCGCCGGGCAAGCTGAACGCGTTTCAATTTCCCGCGGGGGACGGCATCCGCGTCGATGCGGGGGTGGAAGAAGGGAATACCGTTTCCCCGTTTTATGATCCGATGATTGCCAAATGTATTGTAAGCGGTTGCAACCGGATGGAGGTGCTTCAGCGAAGCCGGTTTGCCCTTGAGCGTTTTCGGGTTGAAGGCATCAGAACCAATCTCCCCCTTTTGCTGCGCATTTTGGAGCATCCTGATTTTGTGCGCGGCCATTATCATACTGGATTGATTGCGGATTTAAAAAATGAATGAGGTGAAGAGAATGGCAGAGGTTACTGCGAGCATGGCAGGTACTGTTTTATCCGTGTTGGTGGCACCGGGGGATCGCGTTGAAGCCGGCCAGGATGTAGTGATTTTGGAATCGATGAAAATGGAGGTGCCCGTGCAGGCGGAACAGGGAGGAATCGTGAGCGAAGTCAAGGTGGAAGAGGGTTCTTTTGTCGGAGACGGAGAAGTTCTGCTCGTGCTGAGCGTGGAAAGCTAGAGGTGGCTTTCAATGGAGGTAAAAATTGTTGAAGTCGGCTTGCGTGACGGATTGCAAAATGAAGCGGTGATCTTGCCGACCGATGCGAAAAAAATTCTTGTCAAGAAACTAATTGCCGCAGGGGTGAGGGATATTGAGGTCACCTCGTTTGTTCACCCCAAGTGGGTGCCGCAGCTTGCCGATGCGGAACAACTGGCCAGTGAACTCCCTTCCAATGCGGCTGTTGTCTATCGAGCGCTCGTTCCAAATCGCCAGGGGCTGGCGCGCGCGCTGGAGACAAAAGTGGATGAATTTGCCGTTTTCATGTCAGCCAGCGAGGCACATAACCGCAAAAATATCAACAAGAGCATTGCAGAAACCTACCCGGTTCTGGAAGAAGTGACCAAATTGGCCAAACAACAAGGGAAGAAAGTTCGCGGCTATGTTTCCACCGTGTTTGGATGCCCATATGAAGGAGATGTGGACATATCGCAAGTGGCAAAAATATGCGAACGGTTGTTTGCGATGGGGGTTTATGAAATCTCTTTGGGCGACACGATTGGTGTGGCCACCCCCAATGATGTGAAAAAAGTTCTCAAGGCACTGCTGAGCCAGTTTCCGGCCGAAACGCTCGCCGGCCATTTTCATGATACAAGAGGAACGGGGCTGGTCAATGCCTATGTGGCTCTGGAATTGGGCATCACCACATTGGACACTTCCTTCGGGGGAATGGGGGGCTGCCCTTATGCTCCGGGTGCTGCAGGCAATCTGGCGACCGAAGACTTGGTTTATACATTGGAGCGAATGGGCGTCAAAACAGGCATCGACCTGGAGCGATTGTGTGATGTGAGCCTGACCGCCCAGCGGATTCTTGGGAAAGCGCTTCCTTCCAAGGTGCTGAAAAGCTATGTGGGAAGCAAAAAACGAAAAAGTTAGGAGGAGAAGGATGCCTTCAATTTTGCTTGAGAAGAAAGAGGGCTTGGCCATTGTAACGATCAACCGCCCCGAAGTGCACAACGCCCTGAACCGGACCGTATTGAGCGAACTGGCGCAGGTGACGGAAGAATTGGCAAACGACCGGCAGACGCGTGTTGTGATCATTACCGGAGCAGGGGAGAAAGCATTTTCTGCGGGAGCGGACTTGAAGGAGCGGCGTACGATGTCGGAGGACGAAGTTCGTCACTTTATCAGGCTGATCCGCGATACATTCACCAAAATTGAGCAAATGCCGAAGCCGGTCATCGCCGCGGTCAACGGAGCCGCTTTCGGCGGGGGAACGGAACTGGCTCTGGCCTGCGACCTTCGTATCGTTGCCGAACATGCCATGCTGGGGTTGACCGAAGTTTCGCTCGGCATCATTCCCGGGGCCGGAGGGACGCAGCGCCTGTCGAGACTCGTGGGAAAAACGAAAGCAAAAGAATGGATCTTCACAGCCAGGAAGGTGACGGCAGCGGAAGCAGAGCGCTGGGGTCTGGCCAATCAGGTAACGCCCCGGGGGAAAACGCTGACAACGGCGATCGAGTGGGCACAAGCGATCAAAGAGAATGCACCGCTGGCCTTGGCTCAGGCCAAATTGGCCATCGACCGTGGTCTGGAGACCGATCTGGAGACGGGTCTTCTGTTGGAAACCAAGGCATACGAGACGCTGATCCCGACAAAAGACCGGCTGGAAGGGTTGGCCGCCTTTAAAGAAAAAAGAAAACCACGCTATACTGGCGAATAGAAGCGGGGAGGGATCCGAAATGAAAGAGACATGGTCCGAGGAATTGAAGGAAAGGATTGAAAAAATTGAGGCCGGCGGTGCTCCGAAATATCATGAAAAACTAAAGCAGCAGAAAAAACTGTTTGTACGGGACCGGCTGCGGTTGCTCTTTGATGATGATGTTCAGCTGGAAGACGGAAAGTTCGCCAACTTCATGGCCGGGGACTTGCCGGCAGACGGAGTGGTGACCGGGATTGGCCGGATTCACGGCCAAACGGTATGCGTGATGGCCAATGATTCAACAGTCAAAGCCGGATCGTGGGGGGCCCGCACAGTCGAGAAAATCATTCGCATCCAGGAAACGGCAGAGAAGTTGCAGGTTCCGATCATTTATCTGGTTGATTCCGCCGGGGCGCGCATCACCGACCAAATTGAAATGTTTCCCGGGCGCAGAGGGGCGGGACGGATTTTTTATAATCAGGTGAAACTTTCGGGCATGGTTCCGCAGGTCTGCGTTTTGTTCGGCCCGTCGGCAGCCGGTGGTGCTTATATTCCCGCCTTTTGCGATATCGTCATCATGGTGGACAAAAATGCCAGCATGTATCTGGGGTCGCCGCGGATGGCGGAAATGGTGATTGGCGAAAAGGTGACATTGGAGCAGATGGGAGGCGCCCGCATGCATTGCTCCGTGAGCGGCTGCGGTGATGTGCTGGCATCGAGCGAAGAAGAGGCGATCGCCGCGGCCAGGCGTTATCTGAGCTATTTTCCGGCCAATTATCTCGGTAAACCGGCGATGGCAGAACCGAAGCAGCCGTCGCCGGAAGCGCGACCCATTGCCGAAATCGTGCCGGATCATCAAAATTCGCCTTTTGATATGCTCGAACTGGTTCACAGCCTGGTGGATGAAGGTACTTTCTTTGAAATCAAAGCTCTGTTCGCCCGTGAACTGATTACCGGCTTCGCCCGCTTGAACGGACGGGTGATCGGGGTGGTGGCCAATCAGTCCAAAGTGAAAGGCGGCGTTTTGTTCGTCGATTCGGCCGACAAGGCTGCCCGCTTTATCACGCTGTGCGATGCCTATCAAATTCCGCTCCTGTTCCTTGCCGATGTACCCGGGTTTATGATCGGAACCCAGGTGGAACGGGCCGGGATTATCCGTCACGGGGCGAAGATGATTGCGGCTATGTCGGAGGCGACGGTTCCCAAAATCTCTGTCATCGTGCGCAAAGCGTACGGAGCGGGTTTGTATGCCATGGCCGGCCCCGCCTTTGAACCGGATGCCTGCCTCGCCCTGCCAACGGCGCAGATTGCCGTGATGGGGCCGGAAGCGGCGGTCAATGCGGTTTACAGCAATAAAATCGCTGAGTTGGAGGAGCCGCAACGAACCCGATTTGTCATGGAGAAACGGGAGGAGTATAAAAAGGATATCGACATCTATCGTTTGGCGAGTGAACTGATCGTCGATGATATCGTTGCTCCCGAGCGGTTGCGGGATGAGCTGATTGCCCGCTTTGCCGCATATGAATCGAAACAGATGACATTCAGCAAACGAAAACATCCTGTCTACCCGGTCTGACAAGAAAAGGAGCCCTGCCCGGCTCCTTATTTTAAAAGGGGCATGTCCATCCGTTTCCTTCCCTTCCGCCGGGCGAAGATGTACCCATGGGGCGGACATAAATGCCGGAGTCGGGAAAGGGGCGATTTTTTTGTGGGAAACATGCTGGAGCAAGAGGTGAAAAGATGAAATATGTAATCGGGATCGATCTGGGAACCAGCAGTGTCAAAACGATTTTGGTCAATCAAAGGGGAGAGGTTTGCGCGGAGGTTTCCAAGAATTATCCGCTGATTCAGATGAAATCCGGCTACAGCGAGCAGGATCCGGAGGAATGGGTCGGGCAAACGGTATCGGCCTTGTCCGAGCTGCTTTCCCTTTCCCGCGTCAACCCCGCAGATATTGAAGGAATCAGCTATTCCGGGCAGATGCACGGGTTAGTGCTGTTGGATGATCACCATCAGGTGTTGCGTCCGGCAATTCTTTGGAATGACACGAGAACCACTGCGCAGTGTACAGCAATTGCCGAGGCATTGGGAGAGGATTTGCTGCGGATCACAAAGAACCGCCCGTTGGAGGGATTTACACTGCCCAAAATTTTATGGGTAAAGGAGCATGAACCGGAAATTTTCAAGAAGGCCCGGGTATTTCTTTTGCCCAAGGATTATTTGCGGTTCAGGATGACCGGAGTGATCTGCAGCGATTTTTCGGATGCGGCCGGGACGTTGCTTTTGGATGTGGCGGAAAGGAAATGGAGTGCGGAGATTTGCCGCCAGTTGGGAATTCCGCCGGAGATTTGTCCTCCTCTTGTGGAGTCCCACGAATTTGTCGGCACCTTGCTTCCTGAGATTGCGCAGCTGACCGGGTTGCGGAGGGGGACAAACGTTTTTGCCGGCGGGGCGGATAATGCTTGCGGGGCAGTCGGGGCCGGAATTTTATCGCCAGGAATCACGCTGTGCAGTATCGGAACATCCGGCGTCATTCTGTCCCATGAAGATCAGAAGGAGCGGGATTTCAAAGGAAAAGTGCACTTTTTTAACCATGCCAAAGCCGGTTCCTTCTATGCTATGGGCGTTACCCTTTCCGCCGGTTACAGCCTGAGCTGGTTTAAAGAGACTTTTTTCCAAAATGAAACGTTTGAAGGATTGTTGCAAGGTGTTAACGAGGTTCCGCCCGGTTCCGGCGGGCTGCTCTTCGCTCCTTATCTGTTTGGAGAGCGAACACCGCACGCCGACTCGGCGATCCGGGGCAGTTTCATCGGAGTTGATGCGGCTCATCGCAAAGAGAATTTTGTGAGGGCTGTTATGGAGGGGATCACGTTTTCGCTACATGAGACGATCCGGATTTTCCGAAGTGAAGGAAAAGCGATTGACCGGATCATCTCGATCGGCGGAGGAGCCAAAAACCAATGCTGGCTGCAAATGCAGGCGGATATTTTTGGCGCCGAGGTGATCAAACTGGAAAGCGAGCAGGGACCTGCTTTGGGTGCAGCTATGCTGGCGGCATTCGGTTGCGGCTGGTTTGCATCGCTCGAGGAATGTGCAGAACAGTTTATCCGCCCGTCTTCGGCGTTTTATCCGCAATCGGAGGCAGTGAAGAAATACCAGGCGCTCTTTGAGATTTATCAGGAAATTTATGCGAAAACCAAAGGGATCTGCCATGCCATGCAGTCTCTGAAAACGTGGTAAAAAGGAAAGCGTGGAAACGATCTTCCGCAGATAATCTTTGGTTGAGCCGATTTGCCTGTGCCTGTTGAAGAGAGGGAACAGTAAAGACAAATGACGGTTTGGGGATGCGATTTGACAGTAAATGCCCTTTGCTCCATATACGGCAAAGGGCTTCAGCTAGTTGACCACTTCCGGCAGTCGTTTAAGTAATTGGCATGTTTTCTTAACGGACGGATCAGCGTTTTCCTCCGGATTTTACTTGCATCCGGGGGTTGTCAGGTTTGACATGAATATATCTGTGCCTGTAAGGCTACTTTTGTTATACTCAAATGGAAGAAACGAGAAATCTGCCTTGGGCAAAAGAAATGGAGCGTGAATAAAATGCGGGTGGCTATTCTGGGGTCCGGTTCACTGGGACTGCTGTGGGGAGCGCGAATGCAGCCGCTTTTCGGGGAAAATCTGCTTCTGTTGACTAGAACAAAGGATCAGGCAGAATTGCTGAATCGCGAAGGAATCCGCTTTATCGGCCAGGGCGGAGAAACGGAACAACGTGCTTGTCATGCCGTATGCAGTGATGAGATGCCTGAAGGGAAGATCGACCTGTTGCTTGTCATGGTCAAACAAACGCATTTGTCGGCCGTTCTTCCTGTGATTCAAAAAGGAACTCACCCGGAATCGCAAATTATTTTTTGGCAAAACGGATTAGGGCATCAGGAGAACATTGCCCGACTGACAGATCGCCCTTGGACTTATCTGTCGGTGACCACCGAGGGGGCATTGAGGGAAGGAGACAACGTGATTCGCGGAACGGGAAGGGGAGAGACGTCCATCGGTTTATATCCCCCGTCAGAGGAAAAACCTCACCCTCTGCTTTTGCGCTGGATAAACATATTGAAGGAGCAAGCTGGGTGCAACATCCTATATGATCGGCAAATATTGCATAAGATATGGGGAAAGCTGGCTGTCAATTGTGTGATCAATCCACTGACGGCGCTTTACGGGGTGAAAAACGGAGCACTCCTCTCACCCGAGTATCAAGCGGAGTGGAAAGAGATTTTACATGAAGTGGTTTTGGTGGCGAACCGGGAGGGAATTCCCTTATCCTATGCGGATCTGGACGAGAAGGTGAAAAGCGTCTGCAAACAAACGGCAGGAAACTTTTCGTCAATGCTGCAGGATGTCATGAGGGGGAATAAGACGGAGGTCGATTTTATCAATGGGGCGATTGTACGGCTTGGCCGGAAACACCGGATCGATACACCGGTCAATTTGCGTCTTGTGAATCTGATCCATGAAAAGGAAGAACAAATGTTATAATAAGAAAGGTTGAGCAGCGAAAAGCAATCAAACTGTTATCCGTACATGAAGCCGGGCTTTCGGTTTGCCATTGATCGTGGAGGGGGTATTTTGGCGCGTTCAAAGCGGTTTTTTTCATTTGAAACGTTTGTCCTGGCAATTATATTGGGTACGGTGGATGCCATTTTGGTCACACCGGTTTTGCCATTTATCATGAAGGAGTACGGATTGCCCATCCATTGGACGATATGGGTGATCTCCCTATATATGGCTTTTTTCTCTTTTTCGCTTCCAGTCATGGACAGCTGGGCGGTGAATACCAGCCGCACAAAGGTGTTTATTCTCTCGGTCGCTTTTCTGGCGTTTGGGTCACTGACAGCGATTCTGGCGAAAAAATGGGTTTGGTTTATGTGGGGAAGGGTAATTCAGTCTGTCGGGGCCAGCGGGCTGGTTCCATGCGTTTCCGTCTATGCCCGCCGTTTTTTGAACCGCCCCGGCAAATGGGGGAAGCGGGTCATCCTGTTCGGACTGGGATTCGGGTTTATTCTCATGCCTTTGCTTTCCGTTTCCTTCGCGCATGAACTGGGATGGCGTTCAGTCTTTTTTGTCCACCTGCTTTTACTCCTGTTGCTCCTCCTGATTGTCAGGCGATGGAGCCTGCCCGATCAACCGGGGCGGGTAAAAGGAGCTTCGGGTGAGTCGATTCTTTTCTTCGGACTGACGATCCTGTTTTTGATGACGGCGGTGTCCAGTACCGATTTTTTGGAAGGCCTGCCCGCTTTTTTCGACCGGGATGTTCTTCCCTTATGGATTGTGGCCATCGGCATGGTTGTCCCTCTGTTTATGGTGGAACGCCAGGAGAGACAGCCTTTTTTTGACCCCCACCTGTTTGCCCACTGGCGGCTCTGGCTGTTATATTTACAAGTGGCGCTGTGCGGCTTTGCCTGGGTGGCCCTGCTTTTGGTGCCGGTATGGCTGGTTCGGGTGACCCGGTCGAATGATTTCGGCATCGGGGCACTGCTCTCTTTCATCCTGTTCTGTGTATTGTTTTCGCTGCCGCTGATACACGGTCTGACCCGCAAATGGAATTTAAGGCGAACCATGTCGCTCGGATTCAGTCTGGCGGCGGTTTCCTATCTCGTTCTGGCTTTCGGAAATCACGGGATTTGGTTCTTTTCCGCCTTGGTTATGCTGGGATTCAGTTTCAGCTTTTCATTGGTTGCCCCTGTACACCAGTTTTTATTTTCCTGGGTGTCGCCGAGGCAGATTCGGAATGGATTAACGGCTTTGGGGATGTTTCGCACGGCGGGCGGGGCCATCGGCTTGACGGCGCTGGCGAGGCTGTTCAGCTCATTTAGTATCAGGTCGGCGGTTTTGACCGATCCGTTGAAGAGAGCGGCCGAGAGCAATATGCTTTTGTTTGCTGCGGGCGTGTCGTTGCTGGGGCTGGTTGTCAGTTTGTTGTTGCCTTTAAATAGACAGAAAGAGGTATAAGTCATTTCAGCTGATCATTTTGTTCATGATATACTATAAATGTAGGTTTTTAAGCTTATTTTGAAGAAGGAGTTCCATATGAAGCTGGAAACCATTAACGTTCAAGAAGGAACGGGTTTATTTCATTCTTATCTTGAAAATGAGGCATTTGTTCGTTCCTTTTATGCATATACACCCTGGGAGAAGGAAAGCATCAGCAAACGCGTTTCCTACCTGGATCAAATGCGGCCTGGGCTGGCTGCACCGCGCCTCAGATTAGTTGAGGCGCTTCAATCTTATCTGGAACCGGAGCTGTCTCATCCGGCGGTTATCCGCAATCTGGAACGGTTGAAAAATCCGGACAGCTTGGTTGTGATCGGCGGTCAGCAAGCCGGTCTGTTAAGCGGTCCCCTTTATACGATCCACAAGGCGATCACCGTTATCCAATGGGCCCGGCGGGCTGAGGAAATGCTGAACCGCCCGGTGATCCCTGTCTTTTGGATTGCCGGCGAAGATCATGATTTTGAGGAGGTCAATCATATTTGGATTGATCACCCGGAGAACAAATCGCGCAAAGTGAAACTGGAAGTTAAAGGGAAACCGAAACAGCCGGTCTCTGCTTACGTTCTCACCCCGGAGGAAACCCATTCCTGGCTGGAGTCGCTCGCACGTCTGCTGCCTGATCATGAGCATAAAAAAGAGTGGCTTGACAGAATGAAGCAATTGATTGGGGAGCCGCTTTCGTGGACCCGTTTTTTTGCGAGAGTGATGCACGATTTCTTCGGAAAATGGGGGCTTGTGCTCATCGACTCGGCGGACCCGGGGCTGAGGAAACTTGAAAGCCCCTTTTTCAGGGAATTGATTATGAAAAGCCCCCGGCTGCTGCAACACGTTGCCGAAAAAACGATCATGCTGGAGCAGTGGGGATTCCCGGCTCCGGTCGAGCTGAAGGACAATCAAGCCAACCTTTTCATCCTGATTGACGGCGAACGCTATCCGTTGTACCGGGAAGGGGAGGTCTGGCAGGCAGGAGAAACGGGTCACCGCTTTACGGAAGCAGAATTGCTCCATCTGGCGGAAACGGCCCCTGAACGATTCAGCAACAATGTGATCACAAGGCCGTTAATGCAAGAGTATCTGTTCCCGGTTCTCTTTTTTGTCGGAGGGCCCGGTGAAATTGCCTATTGGGGAATACTGCGGGAAGCTTTTCGCGAAATGGGGCTGGAGATGCCCATTGTGCTGCCGCGTGAACAGTTGACGTTAATCGACCGGCTGGCGGAAAAGCGAATCAATGATTTTTCCCTGTCTTGGATGGATGTTTTCAGCCGTCTCGAAGAAAAGAGGGCCCAATGGCTGGAAGAAAGAAAGCCTCCGGAGCTGGAAAGCCGGTTTTTGCATGCCAAAGAGTCCATTCAGGCTCTCCACCGCCGGCTGACCGATGAACTGGCTGGGGAAATCGGCATGAATATGCGGGAGATGGGCCGTAAAAACGAGGAGAAGGTTTTGGCGCAGATAGACTATTTCTACCGCTTTGCCAAAAAAGCGATCGAAACGAAGCACGGGGCAGGCTTACGTCAATGGGATGAGCTGATTGCCTCGGTCAGGCCGGACAGGAAACCGCAAGAGCGGGTCTATAATGTGATTCAGTATTGGAACTTATACGGGATCAACTGGATCGATGAATTGGTGGAAACATCTTTCGTTGACATTGATCGAGCTTTGCGGCATCATTTTGTTATCTTGTAAAATCGCCGTTTCAGTTTTGTTATCTCATACATAAGGGGGATTATGATGAATCCTGTGGAAAAAAGCATAGTTCGCGATCTCAATCTGGCTCCGAATGGCCGCCTGAAAATGGACTGGGCCCGTGAGCACATGCCGGTCTTGAATCGGCTGCGTGAACGGTTGTCGGCAGAAAGACCGCTCGCCGGGCAAAAAGTGGCGATCTCGCTTCATCTGGAAGCAAAAACAGCTTGCCTGGCGGAACTGATTCGCGATGCAGGCGCCGATGTTGCTATTACGGGGAGCAATCCGCTGTCCACACAGGATGACATCGCTGCTGCTCTCGCTGTATCGGGGATTACCGTCTTTGCCAAATATAATCCGAGCCCGGAAGAATACAAAGATCACCTGATCAAAACATTGGAAACGAAACCGGATCTGATTATTGACGATGGCGGGGATCTTGTCAGCATTCTGCACTCGGAACGTCCCGATCTCCTGGAAAACGTCAAAGGAGGATGTGAAGAGACGACCACCGGAATCCTGCGCCTCCGTTCGCTGGAAAAAACGGATGAGCTGCGATTCCCGATGGTGGCCGTGAACGACGCATACTCCAAATTTTTGTTTGATAACCGTTACGGTACCGGGCAGTCTGTCTGGGATGGGATCAATCGCACCACCAACCTGGTCGTTGCCGGCAAAACAGTGGTTGTCGTCGGCTATGGCTGGTGCGGACGCGGTGTGGCAATGCGTGCGAAGGGGCTTGGCGCGCAGGTGATCGTCACTGAAGTGGATGCGATTAAGGCGACGGAAGCCCATATGGACGGCTTTATTGTGATGCCGATGGCAGAAGCGGCGAAGTTCGGGGATTATTTCGTCACCACCACCGGGAACAAAGGAGTGATCAGCGCTGATCATTTCCACGTGATGAAGCCAGGTGCGATTTTGGCCAATGCCGGTCATTTCAATGTGGAAATCGATGTGGCGGCATTGGAACAAATGGCGGTCAGCAAACGGGTGGTGCGGAAAGATATCGAGGAGTTTTTGCTGCCTGACGGGCGCAAGTTGTATCTCCTGGCCGAAGGGCGTCTTGTCAACCTGGCGGCGGGCGACGGTCATCCGGCGGAAATTATGGATATGACTTTTGCCCTGCAAGCCCTTTGCCTGTTGTATGTGCATGAAAACCATGACAAAATCGGGCGCAAAGTGATTGATGTTCCTTACCAGATTGATGAACAGGTGGCCCGGTATTTCCTGGAGGCCAATGGAATCCGAATCGACCGTCTCACCGAAGAGCAAGAGAAATATTTGGCCAGCTGGCAGTTATAATTTATCCAAAAAATGGCAATAAACTTCTGGAATCCTGCACGCGGGTGCAGGATTTTTTAATGGGCGTGTGGTATAATTAGCAATGTGGTGGGAAGTGGAGGGAAGTGGTGAAAAGGGGGAGCGAGGGGAGGCAAACTGGCATGTTCATGGGTGAATATCGACACAACATCGACGATAAAGGCCGATTGATCGTGCCTGCCAAATTTCGCGATGGATTGGGCGAAACCTTTGTGATCACCCGTGGACTGGATCAGTGCCTATTTGCATACCCCGGCTCAGAGTGGACACAATTAGAGCAGAAACTTAAATCACTTCCATTCACGAAAGCTGACGCACGCAAGTTTACCCGTTTCTTTTTCTCTGGAGCATGCGAAGTCGAGCAGGATAAGCAGGGAAGGATCAATATTCCCGGACATCTGCGAGACTACGCCAAGCTTAAAAAGGAATGCGTGATTATCGGGGTTTCCACCCGTGTGGAAATCTGGTGCAAAGAGCTGTGGGAGGACTATTACAGCAGCTCGGAAGAGTCTTTTAATGAAATTGCGGAAAGCATCGTGGATTTGGATTTGTAAATGAAGGATGTATGAATGTGTTTTTGCATGAAACGGTACTTAAAGAAGAAGCAGTAAATGGACTTCGCGTTAAACCGGATGGCATCTATGTGGATTGTACCCTGGGCGGTGCCGGGCACAGCAGGATGATCGCCGAGCGGCTTCAACCGAATGGGGTTCTGATCGGCCTTGATCAAGACCAGATGGCACTGGATCACGCCCGGAAGCGGCTTCAGGATGCGCAATGCCGCCTTCATTTGGTGAAAAGCAATTTCCGCTTCCTGGATCAAGTGATAAAAGAGCTGGGATACGACCATGTGGATGGATGTTTGTTTGATTTGGGCGTTTCTTCGCCCCAATTGGACATTGGCGAGCGCGGATTCAGTTACCAGCACGACGCACCGCTCGATATGCGAATGGATGAAACAAGTGAGCTCACCGCCTACACCATCGTCAATGAATGGTCCCAGGAAGAGCTGACACGGATTTTGTTCGAATATGGAGAAGAAAAATTTTCTCGGCGAATTGCCAAAGAGATCGTAAACACAAGAGAAAAAATGCCGATCTCAACCACTCATCAACTGGTAGAAGTGATCAAACAAGCGATTCCTGCACCTGCAAGGAGAACAGGTCCCCATCCAGCCCGCCGTACTTTCCAAGCGATTCGCATAGCCGTAAACGATGAACTCAACGCCTTTGGAGATGCGCTGGCAGCTGCACTCCGAGTGCTCGGCCCGAACGGGCGAATTGCCGTGATCACCTTTCACTCATTGGAAGATCGGATTTGCAAGAAGTTTTTCCAAAAACATGCACAAGGATGTATATGCCCGCCTGATTTTCCGGTTTGCACATGCAATCAAAAAGCGGATTTGCGCATTATTACAAAGAAGCCGATTTTGCCGTCCGCCGAAGAAATAGAGAGAAATGCGAGAGCGCGATCGGCCAAATTGCGCATAGCAGAGAGAATAAAAGAGGGTTAAAGGAAGCTGGCAGTGTAAGGAGGATTTATATAATGAGAGAGGATCGTTTTCAAGCTGCAACGGCCCGTCCGCTCGAGAAGCCTTACACAGAAACAAAAAAGAAACGGGCAACATCTCCGAGCAAAGCACTCCCGGTCGGGGAGAAAATGCTCTATTTGTTCAGCGTGATCATATGCGTCGCTTTGGCGGTCTCCGTTCTGTCGAGATATGCCAAGGCGACAGAGCTAAATGTGGCCATCCGCAATACGGAACTCGAGATTTCCCAGACACAGAAGGAAAACCTTCAGTTAGAGTCAGAGATTCTGAAGTTGAAAAGTGTGGAGCGCATTCAGCAGTTTGCCGAAAGCAAAGGGCTCCAGTTGACCGCTCCAAAATATTTGCCTTCGATTCGGCCGTAGCCGGATAACGGCAGCGAACAAACCAAACTGACGCTAGTCGAAGATGGGAGAGGCTGAATCATGGGTTCGATGTTCAAGGAGAGCAAAAAGCGTTCTCTTCTCATCGGGCTCGTTTGGATCCTTTGTTTGAGCGTGATCATCGGGAGATTGTTTTGGTTGCAGACCTTCGATCATAATGAACTGTTGGCAGACGCCGAAAAAAAATGGATTTATGACGATAAGCTTAGACCCAAACGAGGCACCATATACGACCGAACGAGAGAGCAACCATTGGCTTGGGAAGTGGACGCTTATATCTTTCTGGCAGATCCGAAACAAGTGAAAAATCCGCACAAGACAGCATCGGTTTTGGCTCCGATTCTGAAGATCAGCGAAAGTTCCCTGTATAAACTGTTGACTTCATCCAAAAAATCCGTTGAGTTGAAAGCGGACGGTCATTATAAATACCCGGAGCCGGTTTACGACAAGGTCATGGCGTTGCGCAAGCAAGGGCAGCTTGAGGGCATTTATGCTTTCCCGACAACGATGCGCCAATATAACGGGAACGAAGCGGCGCACGTATTGGGGTATGTAAACTATGATGATGTTGCGGTGGGCGGGGTGGAGCAATATTATGATCGCTTGCTCAGGGGCAAAGAGGGCTATATTAAGTATTTAAAAGCCCGTAACGGAATGATGATCACCGATAAGCCGTCAAAAGATACTCCGCCGGAACCGGGAAAAGATCTGGTGTTGACGATTGATTCCCGCATTCAGCAGCAGGTTGAACTGGAACTGGATGAAGCAGTTCGGAATTATCAGGCAAAAGGCGGAACGGCGATTGTGGCCGACCCCAAAACGGGTGAAATTTTGGCGATGGCCAGCCGACCGACGTTTGATCCTAACCGGTATGCGGAAACGATCAACGATGATAACCGGAGGAACCGGGCGATTGAAAGCCAATTTGAACCGGGTTCCACGTTTAAAATTGTCACATTGGCTGCAGCGATCGAAGAGGGTGTGTTTCATCCGGATGCCTTGTACCAGTCCGGATCAATCCGCGTTGGGGATCAGGTGATCCGGGATTGGAACGAAACCGGCTGGGGGAGAATCACGTACCGTCAGGGAATCGAAGAATCAAGCAATGTAGCTTTTGTGCGTCTCGGTCAGATGCTGGGCAACAAGCTGGTCGATTATATTGCGCGCTTTGGTTTCGGCAATATTACCGATTCTTTTGGAAAACGCACCGGCATTGATTTGCCGGCAGAAGCCCGCGGCGTTTATTACGGCCGAAACTTGTATCCGGCCGAGTTGGCAACAACCGCTTTTGGACAAGGGATTTCGGTTACGCCGATTCAACAGGTGGCAGCAGTCAGTGCGATCGCAAACGGCGGGATCCTGATGAAACCGCATGTGCTTAAGGAAGAGTGGGACAGCGGATTGTCGAAAAAAGTGAAGGAGTACAAACCTGAGGGACACCGCATTATCAAGCCGGAAACGGCAAAACAGGTGAGAGATCTTTTGCGTGATGTTGTGGCACATGGAACGGGGGTTGAAGCTGAAATTCCCGGCTATCAGGTAGCGGGGAAAACGGGAACGGCACAGATTCCCGATCCTGAGGGAAAAGGTTATCTCAAAGGGAAATACATGGTCTCATTCATCGGTTTTGCTCCTTATGATCATCCAAATCTGGTCGTCTATGTCGCGATTGACCAACCGACAACCCCGACCGGTTCCGGTTCGGGAGGAACCGTGGCCGCACCGGTTGCGCGGAACATTATGAAAGCGGCATTGCAAATCAGGCATGTTCAGCCAGATCAGAGCTTCGCCGAGTCAATCAAATAGAGGTTTCCAGCCTGGCCCATAGGGGGTCGGGCTTTTTTTGTCGGGAATGCACCTGCGTCAGCTTTGCAGCCGGTGCGTGGTGCCCCCTTGATGCTGATGGCCTCTTTGCAGTGCATCCCTACTGCGGTTGCGTTGAAAGAACATATGTGTTTATGGGCCGGCGTCATTTTTTCTATTCTAGCTTCATAGTTTTTGATAAAGGAGCTTTTGAGAAGGAGAGGGGAAAAATGGCCGGCAGAATGACGTCGAAAAGGCGGCTCTTTTCATTGTTTCTGATCGCTTTGTTCGTGTTTATGGTCCTCCTGGGGCGATTGGCCTATGTTCAATTGTTTGAAGGAGTATGGTTGGCTGAAAAAGCGAAAGACTTGTGGAGCCGTGATATCCCATTTCAGGCAAAACGGGGGGACATTTTGGATCGGCACGGAAAAAAGCTGGCTTATAATATCAGTTCTCCTTCCGTGATCGCGATACCGGCCCAGATCAAGGACCCGGCAGGAACAGCGCAAAAATTGGCCCGAATCCTGGATGCGCCGGAAGAGAAAATCTACCAGCAGATCACAAAGCGCACGCTGTTTAATTGGATCCGGCCGTGGGGCAGGAAAATATCAGAAGAAAAAGCGCGCGAAATTCAAGGGCTTCGTTTGCCGGGAATCGCGGTGACAGAGGACAGCAAGCGATACTATCCCTACGGAAGCCTGGCGGCCCACGTTCTGGGATTTACAGGCGGTGACAATCAGGGATTGGCAGGGTTGGAACTGGTTTATGATGATAAATTGAAAGGAACCCCCGGGTATGTTTCATTTAGCGCGACAGCGAGCGGAGATAAGCTGCCGGGCGGGCATGACCGGTATACACCGCCGAAAGATGGACTGAATCTGGAACTGACGCTCGATTATCATATCCAAACCTTTATCGAGAGGGAACTGGATCAAGCGATGGCCAAGTATCAGCCGGAAAGTGTCCTGGCGATCGCGATGGATCCCAATACGGGAGAAATTTTGGGGATGAGCAGCCGCCCCACCTACCGGCCCGATCAATATCAGTTAACCGATCCGCTGGTATACAACCGCAATCTGCCAATTTGGAAAACGTATGAACCCGGTTCCACTTTTAAAATCATTACCCTGGCTGCCGCTGTTCAGGAGCATAAGGTCAACTTGAATGAAGGGTTTAATGATCCGGGTTATATCATGGTCGGCGGAGCGCGCCTGAGATGTTGGAAGGCGGGCGGACACGGGCACGAAACGTTTTTGCAGGTGGTGGAGAACTCCTGTAACCCCGGCTTTGTGACGCTTGGGCAGCGCGTAGGCAAGAAGGATTTATTCGCTTATATCCGCAAATTCGGTTTTGGACAGAAAACGGGGATTGATTTAAACGGAGAAGCGAAGGGGATTTTATTTAAGGAATCCAGGGTCGGCCCGGTTGAGCTGGCCACGACCTCCTTTGGGCAAGGGGTTTCGGTGACGCCGATTCAACAGGTGGCGGCCGTATCCGCTGCGGTCAACGGAGGGAAATTGATGGTTCCCCACTTGGCGAAGGCTTGGATCGATCCTGAAACCGGCAAAATAATTGAAAAGGTTCAGCCGAAGATGAGGCGCAGGGTGATTTCGGAAGAGACTTCCCGGATTGTCCGGAGTGCCCTGGAAAGCGTTGTTGCGCGCGGGACGGGGAACAAAGCGTATATCGATGGCTACCGTGTCGGCGGGAAAACCGGTACGGCACAGAAAGTGGGGCCTGACGGACATTATCTGCAAAACAATCACATCGTCTCCTTCATCGGTTTTGCCCCGGCGGACGATCCCAAACTCGTCGTCTATGTTGCTGTCGACAATCCAAAGGGGATCCAGTTCGGCGGTGTTGTTGCAGCCCCGATCGTGGGAAATATTTTGGAAGATTCGCTTCGTTATTTGAAAATCCCGAAGCGGACAAAGCAAATCCCGCTGGAACAGACTCCGCTCACGACCCCGATCGTATCCGTTCCAAATCTGATCGGACAAGATATCGACCGGATTCGCAACAGTTTATTTTCATTTCCGCTCCAGGTAGTGGGAACGGGAGAAAAAGTGATCAATCAGATGCCCAAGCCCGGCGTTCGTGTAAAGAAAGGATCAACCATCAAGATTTATTTAGGGAATTAGACAAATACAGGATGGAATCTTTGTGATCTCTTTGCAAACAATTTGCAAACAAAATGCAAACGCCAGAATTTGCATAGGGCATGGCCCTTTTGTTTATTGGCGCAGATCCGGTTTTTGGCTGTTCACCGCAGTAGTAGTCATTGGAAGTGACAAAACCAGCAAAGGGGATTAAAATAGGGTATGTGTTATAAACATATGCCAGGTTTAAACCCTGGCATTTTGTCTTGTCTTTTGTATTTCTCAAAGGAGGAACAACATGCTGCTTAAAGAGTTGATCCGACCGCTAATATTACATACGGTGGCGGGTGGAGACCCGGATACCGAGATCACCGGCATCCAGATCGATTCGCGCCAGGTCAAACCGGGAGATCTCTTTATTGCCCTGCAAGGGTTTAACGTTGATGGACACCGGTTTGTCGAGCAGGCGGTGGCCAATGGAGCTGCTGCGCTCATGGTGGAAAAACCGGTCACTGCGCCGGTGCCGGTCATCATGGTTCCGGATTCGAGGCGCGCCATGGCGATCGTGGCAGCAGAATTTTACCGGTATCCGACCGAGGAATTGAAATTGATCGGCATTACCGGGACGAACGGGAAAACGACTACCACCTATTTAATCGAGCAATTGCTGGCCGGCGCCGGCTATAAGTCCGGGGTGATCGGCACCATTCAGACGAAGATCGGCGAGCGGGTTCTCGCGGCGAAAAATACCACGCCCGAGGTCGTCGATTTGCAGAAAACATTTCGGATGATGCGTGACGAGGGTTGTGAGTATTCAGTCATCGAGGCTTCCTCCCATGCCCTCGATCAGGGGAGGACAAGAGGCTGCCGTTTTCATATCGGCGTTTTTACCAACCTGACCCAGGATCATCTGGATTATCACAAGACGATGGAGGAGTACCGCCAAGCAAAAGGGTTGCTCTTCAGCCAGCTCGGCAATCACTATGCTTCCGAACCCGCAGATCATGCCTGTGCGGTGTTGAATGCGGATGATGAAGCTACACCTTATTTTAAGAAAATCACCCCTGCGCAGGTTGTGACCTACGGCATCGAAAACCCTGCGGATGTGAGGGCGGAAAACATTCGCATTACACAGGACGGCACCACTTTTACCCTGAAATCATTCCGCGGTGAAGCGGAGATCAGCTTGAAACTGATCGGCAAATTCAACGTTTACAATGCGCTGGCGGCGATCAGTGTAGCCCTGATCGAAGGCGTTTCCCTGGAGGTGATTCAATCAAGTCTGGCCAATATTCCCGGTGTGAACGGACGCTTTGAACCGGTTTCACTCGGTCAACCGTATACCGTTCTCGTCGATTACGCCCACACGCCGGATAGCCTGGAAAATGCGTTGACCACGATCCGCGAATTTGCCACCGGCAAGGTTTATTGCGTTGTTGGCTGCGGCGGGGACCGGGATCGCGGCAAACGTCCGATCATGGCTGCCATCGCGGCAAAATACAGCGATCTCGCTATTTTTACATCGGATAATCCGCGTTCAGAAGACCCGGATGCGATTTTGTCTGATATGATCAAAGGGGTTCCTGCAGATGCTCAGGATCGTTATGTGAAGATCACCGACCGTCGGCAGGCGATCCGCTTTGCCATTGACCGGGCGGAAGTACGGGATATCGTGCTGATTGCCGGAAAAGGACATGAGACCTATCAGGAGATTAACGGAGTCCGCCACGAGTTTGATGATCGGAAAGTTGCGCGCGAAGCGATTACAGCGCGTGAAAGACAAAGTGGGGGAGAAGCATGATTGAACGTACATGTGACTGGATTATCGAGGTAACCGGTGGAACATGGGCGGGCAATGCAGCCGACCGACATCGGATGATTCGCGGGGTGTCGACAGATACCCGTCAGCTTGAGCCAAATCAGCTTTATGTTCCGCTGTGCGGTGAGCGTTTTGACGGCCACCGGTTTATCGACGACGCGATTGAGCGAGGGGCTGCCGCTGCCCTGTGGAGTCAGGATCGGCCTGTTCCGGAGAACCGGGAAATTCCGTTTATTCTCGTCCCGGAACCGTTGCTGGCCATGCAGCAGCTGGCGGCGAGGTATCGTGAAGAGAGCGGGGTCAAGGTGGTTGCCGTAACCGGGAGCAACGGCAAAACCACGACGAAAGATCTGATTGCAACGGTCTTGTCCGTTAAATATCACGTGCATAAAACCAAAGGAAACTTAAATAATCATATAGGAGTCCCCCTCACACTGCTGTCCATGCCGGAACAAACGGAAACAGCGGTTGTTGAAATGGGGATGAATCACGCCGGAGAAATCGAAGTTCTCTCGCGGATCGCTCGCCCTGATGTGGCGGTGATTACCAATATCGGCGAATCCCATCTGGAGCATCTCGGAAGCCGGGAAGGAATTGCCAAGGCAAAATTGGAAATAAAAGAAGGACTTAAAGAGAATGGCCCCCTGATTTTTGACGGGGATGAGCCTTTGCTGCGGCAGTTCTTGAAAGAGGATCACCACCCGCAGATTCGCGTCGGCTGGGGGGAAGAGTCGGACGAATCCCCGGTGGACGTTCAAATCGAAGGCGTACGGGGAATGAGATTCCGCTCCAGGAAATATCAAACCGAATATTACCTGCCTCTGATGGGCCGGCATAACGTGAAAAACTCCCTGCTGGCGGTTGAGGTGGGCCGTTATCTCGGAATGGCCGAATCAGAGATCCAAGAGGGCCTCGCCGCTGTGAAGCTGACCGGGATGCGGCTGGAACTGAAGCAGGCTGCCAACGGTATGAAAATCATCGATGATTCGTACAATGCCAGCCCGACATCGATGCGAGCGGCGCTGGATCTCCTCAGCGAATTGGAGCCGGGGCTGAAGAAATGGGCTCTGTTGGGGGATATGCGCGAAATCGGGCCGGAAGAGAAAATGTACCATACCGACCTCGGCGTCTATGCGGTGAAAAAAGGAATCGACCGGCTGTACACGCTTGGGGAGCGGGGGAAATGGATCGGGGAAGGAGCCAAATCCGCCGTGCCGGTCCGCCCGATAGTGATAGATCATTTCGATACGATTGAAGAAGCGTCTGATCGTTTAAATAGAGAAGGAAACGGCGATATTCTGCTCTTGGTCAAAGCGTCGAGAGCGGTAGAATTGGACCGTGTCATAAAAAAATTAACAGAAGGAGAGTAGGGGAAGGAATATGGGGGATATCAATATTCGCATCATTTTGGTCCCGCTCGCGGTAGCGTTTGGGGTAGCAGTTATACTGGGGCCGATGATTATTCCGATTTTAAGACGGTTGAAGTTTGGACAAAGCATTCGACAGGAAGGTCCGCAAGCGCATTTGAAAAAAGCGGGAACCCCGACGATGGGCGGTGTTTTGATTCTTACCTCCATTGTTCTGACGGCAATTCCGCTAAGCAGTATTACCCTTTTAAACAGTGATAAGCCTGTTGTGAACGCTGACTTATTTTTTCTGTTATTCGCCACCATGGGATATGGAGTGCTTGGCTTTTTGGATGACTATATTAAAGTGGTAATGAAAAGAAGCCTTGGTTTGACGGCCAACCAGAAACTTCTGGGCCAATTGTTCATCGGTTTGGTGCTGTTCTGGGTTTTGTTGCAGGTACGGACCAACCATGCGCATATCTATATTTTCGATGTGACCATTCCGGGAACGGATTATACGATTCAGCTCAACTGGCTCTATTTGCCGCTTCTGCTTTTGATGATGATCGGCGCTTCCAACGCCGTAAACCTAACGGACGGGCTGGATGGATTGCTCGCCGGTTCAGCGGCTTGTTCCTACGGAGCCTATGCGATTATCGGAATGTTGCAGAGCAACCAGACCGTGGCTATTTTCTCCATTGCCGTTGTCGGCGCCTTGCTCGGATTTCTGGTATTTAACGCGCATCCGGCCAAAGTATTTATGGGGGATACCGGATCGCTTGCCTTGGGAGGAGGAATTGCCGCACTGGCCGTCATTACCAAGACGGAGCTGCTCCTGCCAATTATCGGCGGTGTGTTTGTGGTTGAAGCCCTGTCGGTGATGATTCAGGTCACTTCCTTCAAATTGCGGGGAAAACGCGTTTTCCGCATGAGTCCGCTCCATCACCATTTTGAATTGTGCGGCTGGTCGGAGTGGCGCGTGGTCACCACCTTTTGGTTTATCAGCTTCATTCTCGCTGCAATCGGCGTGGTACTCGAGGTGTTAATGAGATCATGAATGATGTGCAAAACTGGGCAGGCCGTTTTGTCATTGTGCTCGGCCTTGCCAGAAGCGGCGCTGCGGTCGCCAAGCTGCTTCACCGCCTTGGTGCAAAGGTGTTGGTGAATGAGTTGAAACCGCGTTCGGAATGCGAATCCGCAAACGAGTTGGAATCGCTCGGAATCCAAGTGATTTGCGGCGGGCATCCCGATGACCTGATTTCGGATGAAGTCGATCTGGTGGTCAAAAATCCGGGTATTCCCTATCGGGCCAAACCGGTGCAACAGGCGCTCGGCAAAGGAATTCCCGTCATTACCGAAGTAGAGATCGCCGGGTTGCTCTCAAAAGGGCCGATCATCGGCATCACCGGATCCAACGGAAAAACGACGACCACCACCCTGGTCGGCCAAATGCTGACGAAGGGCCGGGTGAAAAATACCGTGGCCGGCAATATTGGACAAGCGTTGTCGGATGTGGTGCAAACCATTGAACCGGATGAGTGGCTCGTCGCGGAACTGAGCAGTTTCCAGCTGAAAGGAACCGAACGTTTCGCTCCGAAAATAGCAGCCCTTTTGAATGTGTTTCCGGCCCATCTGGATTATCATCAAACGCTGGAGGATTATATTTCATCCAAACAAAAATTGTTCTTGAACCAGACGAAAGAGGATGTGGCCATTTTTAATCTGGAGAACGAAATCTGCCGTCAGGTTGCAGCCGATTGTCCCGGCCGTGTTTATTGGTTCAGCCGGTCCCGGGAGGTGGAGCGGGGCGTATTTGTATCGTCCGGCATGATCACGGCCAGAATGGATGAACGGGAATTTCCCGTATTGCCGGTCAGCGAAGTGGCTCTGAAAGGGACGTTTAATCTGGAAAATGCGCTGGCGGCAACCGCGATCAGCCTGGCGGCCGGTTGCCCGGTTTCGGCAATTGCCGATGTGCTCCGCACTTTTCGGGGAGTAGAGCACCGTCTGGAATATGTCGCGACGGTAAATGGTGTCAGCTTTTACAATGATTCAAAAGCGACCAATGCACAGGCGGCAGCGAAAGCGTTGGAATCCTTTGCCGAACCGGTCGTCTGGATCGGGGGCGGTCTGGACCGCGGCGTCGATTTTAAAGAGTTGGTTCCTGTGTTGAAAGAAAAAGTGAAAGCAATGGTCGCTTACGGGCAGACCAAAGATATTTTATTAGAACGAGGGAAAGAAGCAGATATTAAAGAAGTTTATACTGTGAGCACACTGGATGAAGCAGTTGTCCTGGCAAACCGTCTGGCATCGGCAGGGGACGTCGTTCTCCTCTCACCGGCGTGTGCCAGCTGGGATCAATACACCTCTTTTGAAGAACGGGGAAGCATATTTAAACAAGCTGTGCATAGTCTTCAAATATAAATCGCTTTTCCCAAATCGGTAAGAGGTGAAAACGCCCATGAACAAAAGGAACCTGACTCCTGACTTTGTGATTGTTGCTGCGATCTTGCTGCTTTTGTCAATCGGAGTGCTGATGGTATACAGCGCAAGTGCCGCTTTTGCCTATCACAAATACGGAGATGCGTTTTACTTTGCCAAACGGCAGTTCTTATTTGCGGCTTTGGGCGTTTTCCTGATGTTTTGGATTTCACAAATCGATCCCAGACGGTTTAAAGAGTGGGCTAAACCGGGCCTTATCCTCTGTGTTATTCTGCTGATCATCGTCTTGATCCCCGGCGTGGGGATTTTGCGTAACGGAGCGAGGAGCTGGCTGGGCATTGGAGCTTTCAGCATTCAGCCGTCCGAGTTTATGAAGCTGGCGATGATCATCTTTCTCGCAAAGATGTTTGCCGATCCCGGCTATAAAATCTCCGATTTCTGGAAGGGTTTTTTGCCGGGATTGTTATTGCTGGGGGGAGCCTTTGGCTTAATCATGATGCAGCCGGATCTCGGTACCGGCACGGTTCTGATGGGAACGGGGCTGACGATGATTTTCGCAGCCGGGGCACGAATGAAACACATCTTCGCTTTCATCATGCTCGGCGTTGCCGGATTTGCCGGACTGATTCTGGCTGCCCCCTATCGAATTCAGCGGATTGTCGCCTTTCTCAATCCCTGGCAGGATCCTTTGGGAGCGGGATATCACCTGATTCAGTCCCTTTACGCGATCGGCCCGGGTGGCTTGATGGGGCTCGGCCTCGGGATGAGCAAACAAAAACACTTATATCTTCCTGAACCGCATACAGACTTCATCTTCTCCATTTTGGCGGAAGAGCTTGGTTTTTTGGGTGCCGCAACCGTTGTGATCTTGTTTGCGGTGATCGTTTGGCGTGGAATCCGCGTGGCCATCAGCTCGCCGGATCTGTTCTCCAGTCTGGTGGCTGCCGGCATAACGGCGATGGTCATGATTCAGGCGGTGATCAATATCGGTGTGGTCTCCGGGGCGTTCCCGGTGACAGGGATTACTCTGCCGTTCTTGAGTTACGGAGGATCATCTTTAACACTAACGCTGGCGGCAGTGGGGGTCTTGCTCAATTTTTCCCGGTTTACTGAACGATAAAATCAACTTGAAGGGGGAAAAGTGATGAAACGCATTTTGTTATCCGGCGGTGGTACGGGAGGTCATATTTATCCGGCACTGGCCATTGCCAGAGCGGTAAAAAAACGCTATCCCGAGGTGGAAATCGCCTATATCGGTACGGAAAAAGGATTAGAGTCGCGCATTGTTCCCAAAGAAGGGAACATTCGTTTTTATACTGTGGAAATCCAGGGGTTTAAACGGAGCATCTCTTGGGAAAACGTCAATACGATTCGCAAATTCTTGCGGGCCGTACGGAATTCAAAACAATACATAGAAGAATTTAAACCGGATGTGGTGGTGGGAACAGGCGGTTATGTGAGCGGACCGGCAGTTTACGCGGCTCATCAGCTGGGAATTCCCACCTTGATTCATGAACAAAACGTGGTGCTCGGGCTGACGACCAAATTTTTGTCCCGTTTTGTCGATGTCGTGGCGATCAGCTTGGAAGAATCGCAAAAATATCTGGGACGGGCTCACAGGATTGTGTTTACGGGCAATCCTCGTGCGACGGAAGTGGTGCAGGCCAATGCCGCTGCCGGCCGCAAATCGCTGGGAATCACCGACCCGCATCGTCCGATTATCCTTATTTTCGGCGGGAGCCGGGGCGCCAAAGCGATCAACGAGGCCGTCCTGCAAATGGTTCCGCATGTGCAGGAGATGCCGCAAGCCCATTTTGTATATGTGACCGGTGAAGTTCATTACGAGCAGATCCGGGCGCAAATTCCCGAGATGGAAAATCTGGATGTGAAGCCTTTTATTTATAACATGCCCGATGTGCTGGCTTCGACCTATTTGGTGGTTGGACGGGCCGGGGCGTCGACGATTGCCGAGTTGACAGCGCTCGGATTACCTTCTATTCTGATTCCGTCCCCTTATGTAACCAATAACCATCAGGAAGCCAACGCCCGCTGGCTGGAAGAGCAAGGGGCTTCCAAGATGTTGCTCGAGAGCGAATGCACGGGGGAAAATTTGTGGACCGAAATCAAGCGGTTGGTTGAAAATACGGATGAGCATCATGAGATGAGTGAAGCGGCTCGCCGTCTGGGGCGTCCGCAGGCAGCCGAGGTGTTGGTGGATGAATTGGAAAAAATTGCATTTGCCGGCATTAACCGATAAGGACGGGGGCTGCATTGGGCTCCCGTCACACAAAAAACACGGCGGCATAAACTATGTTAAACCAGTTTCGGGTGGATTGTATGATTCAGCTAGGATAGGAGGGACAGACTGATGAAACAAATTGTCGAGGAGCTGAAAAACAGCGGTGTAAAAGATGTGCGAGTCAATGAGCCATTGTCCCGCCATACCACCTGGAAAGTTGGTGGTCCAGCCGATCTTTTGATTTATCCGCGGAGCAAAGAAGAGCTGGAACTGGCGATGAAAATTGTATATGAGCATCAGATCCCCTGGCGCGCGATCGGACGCGGTTCCAACCTGCTGGTGCGTGACGGCGGGATTCGCGGCGCCGTTTTCAAGCTCGATGAAGGATTTAACTACCTGCAGATCGAGGGAACAAAAGTGACGGCCGGGGGTGGCTATTCCACCATCTTGCTGGCCTCCATGACCGCCAAGCAGGGACTGGAAGGGTTGGAATTTGCCGGAGGGATCCCGGGGAACGTCGGCGGCGCCGTCTATATGAACGCGGGAGCGCACGGCTCCGAAATTTCCCGTGTTCTTCAGTCGGCCACAGTGTTAAAAGAAGATGGAGAATGGTTGACTCTGACCAATGAGCAAATGGCGTTCAGTTACCGCACGTCCATTTTGCAGACCGGGATCAAGGGTGTTGTGACAGAAGCCACTTTCGAGCTGGCATATGGTGACAAGGAAGAAATTGCTTCGCGACTGGCTCAATATAAGGATCGTCGAAGACAAACTCAACCACTGCAATTTCCATGTGCCGGAAGTGTATTCCGCAATCCGCCGGGGGATTATGCCGGCAGGCTCATTCAGGAATCGGGCCTGAAAGGTTACAGGATCGGCGGAGCGGAAGTTTCCACACAGCATGCAAATTTCATCATCAATCGCGGCAATGCGACGGCCCAGGATGTTTTAAATTTGATCAACTATATCATGGATACAGTGCAGGAAAAATTTAACGTTCGTTTGGAACCGGAAGTGCAGGTGGTGGGTGAAGGGTAACGGAGGTGACACTTTGGAAGGGTTTGTGATCGAAGGTGGTAAACCTCTGTCTGGATCGATCCGCGTTCAGGGCGCCAAAAACGCGGCATTGCCGATTTTGGCCGCGTGCGTGCTGGCGGAAGGCATATTTGAGATCCACGATGTACCACGCCTTTCGGATATTGAGGCGATGTGCCAAATTCTCGAGGCGTTGGGAGCGCAAGTAATACGCCACCAAACGAGCATCCGTGTAAATACCCGCCTGATCAATAACTATGTGATTCCAGATCATTTGATGAGCAAAATTCGTTCTTCGATTTTTCTAATGGGGCCTCTTTTGGCGAGATTGAAGCAAGTCTGCATATCCCATCCCGGCGGTTGCGCGATTGGCAAACGGCCGATTGATATCCACTTGAACGGTTTGAAGCGTTTAGGTGTGCAAATGACCGAAAAAGAGGGCGTGATCCACTGTTATGCCTCGAAATTGATCGGCGATGAGATCGTGTTGGATTTTCCAAGCGTCGGGGCAACGGAAAACATCATGATGGCCGCCGTTTTGGGAGAGGGAACCACTGTGCTGAAAAATGCTGCCCGTGAACCGGAAATCAGCGATTTGCAGGATTTCTTAAATAAGATGGGGGCGCAGATAACGGGAGCGGGCAGCCCGGAAATACGCATTCGCGGAGTGCGTTCTTTGAGGCCGGTCAGCCACACGATCATCCCCGACCGGATCGTGGCTGGCACTCTAGCCGCGGCCGCCGGTGCAACGGGTGGGGAAGTTCTCCTGGAAAATGTCATTCCTTCCCACTTGACCAGCATCATTTTGCATTTGCAACGCCTCGGGATCGAAATCGAACAGGGGGAAAACTCCCTTCGCGTCAGAGGGCCGAAAAGGCTAAGACCGATTCCTGCCATCGCAACCGCACCTTATCCCGGTTTTCCCACGGATATGCAGCCGCAAATGCTTGTTCTGCTGACCCAGGCGGAAGGGATCAGCATGCTGACCGAAACGATTTTTGAATCACGGCTCAAACATGTGGATGAATTAAGAAAAATGGGAGCGGATGTCACGCTGGACAACAACACGGTTTGGGTTCGCGGCGGGAAAAGTCTCAACGGAACCTCTGTCAGCGCAACCGACCTGAGAGCCGGAGCGGCGCTGGTCATTGCCGGACTGGTCGCGCAAGGGACCACGCATATCACCGGAGCGGAACATATTGACAGGGGCTATGAACGCTTCGAAACCGTCATCAACAAACTGGGCGGGATCATGGAAAGAAAAACTGGCTTTTCATCATGCAGTAGCACATGATTTGTGCCGCTGTTTTTTGTGTAAAAAATCTTTTAACGCACTTTTTTTGTGGTAATATATAGGGAAGATTAATTTTTTTTACTACTTAGGGCTTACTTAAGAGTGTGAAGGTGAAGTACGGGAAAGGAGATCTCTACCATGGTTGAGCGTGTGCCCCCTTTTCGCTCACGGGTAGGAAAGAAACGTTCCCCTGCTCCTTGGATGTTCGCTTTCATTTTTCTCTTTTTTACGGGAATGTTCATTGTCCTATTCTTGCGGTCACCGCTGAGTAAAATTGAGCGAATTGACATTGTTGGGAATCATCTGGTTTCTTCAGGGGAAATTCTTCATAAGGCAAAGATTTTCAAAGGAATTTCCTATTTTGGAGTAAACAGAGAACACATAGAGAAAAGTTTGGAAACCATGCCGGAGATTAAAAACGCCACGGTGACCACCACATTTCCCAATCAGATCTACATACAGGTTCAGGAAAAAACGCCCGTAGCCATGTTCCGGTCAAGCGATCAGGAACTTTTTCCCATCCTTTCCGACGGAACGATTCTCCTGAACCGCACGGCTTCGGTGGAAGCGTCTGTACCTGTCTTTGAGGGATGGAAGCCTTCAAATTCGACGTTGAGACAAGCTGTTCTCCAACTGGCCAAACTGCCGGGTAGCATTCGCAGAGAATGTGAGACGGTTCGTCCTGTCTCCGGGCAGGCAGACCAGGTTGAGATTGACAGCAAACGGAAGCATCGGATTTTTGTCAGGGTCCGCAATCTTTCCGAAATGATGCTCTATTACCCTTCCTTTTACAAGCACCCCAGCGGAACGCTTTTTTTATTGGAAAGCGTCTGGTTCATACCGGATCATAAGGCTAAGGAAGGAGCTTAGCGGTGTCATTCTTTTTCTTTAATTGGAAAAATATGCAAGTATAACAAGAAGAAAAATTAGCGGCTTAAAAGGTAAATCTTCCTTGGCTGTTGAATATGGTTTGTAAGTGATTCCTCCCTTTCCCTTAGCATTGCGCATATTGGACTTTAGCACAGTTTGATTCTCGGGCAAGGAGGTGCCCAAGATTGAGCAATGAAGAATTCGTTATTACATTGGATATTGGATCTTTCCAAGTTCGCGTGATCGTGGCCGAAGTTAACCAGGATGGTACCACGCAAATCGTCGGCGTCGGAACTGCCGAATCCAAAGGGATGAAAAAGGGAGCCATCATCAATATCGATCAAGCGGTACAATCCATTCGCGAAGCGGTTGACCATGCAGAGCGCATGGTTGGAATAGAGATCTCAGAGGTATTTGTCGGTGTGTCTGGACATCATGTTTCTTTGCAACCGAGCCATGGGGTTGTCGCCGTCTCAAGCGAAGACAGGGAAATCAGCTTTCACGATATCGATCGCGTCCTGCAGGCGGCACGGGTCATCGCCCTTCCGCCGGAACGCGCCATCATCGAAGTGGTACCAAAACAGTTCATTGTCGACGGTTTGGATGACATTCATGACCCCAACGGGATGATCGGAGTCCGGTTGGAGGTGGATGCCATTATCGTCACGGGAGCGAAAACGATCATTCATAACTTGCTCCGGTGCGTGGAAAAAGCGAATCTAAATATCGCCGGCATGGTGTTTTTGCCGCTTGCCGTCAGCGAGTTGTGTTTGTCCGCCGATGAGAAAAACCTGGGCGTGGTTGTGGCTGATATCGGTGGGGGAACGACGACGATCACCGTCTTCCGGCAAGGGCATCTGGCCGGCACGTCTGTGATCCCCATCGGCGGCGAGTATATTACCAATGATATCGCCATCGGTTTGCGCACCCAGACGACAACTGCGGAAGAAGTGAAGTGCAAATACGGGGTTGCCAGCAAGGATTTTGCTGAGATAAAGGAAACATTCCAGGTACAAACCATTGGCACGACCCGGGAGAGGATTGTAACCCAGATCGAACTGGCTCAAATTATCGAACCGCGTTTGGAAGAGATGTTTCAACTCATCCGCCAGCAAGTGAAAGCGATGGGGTATTCCGATGAACCAGCAGGAGGATACGTTTTGACCGGAGGCGTAATGGCAACCGAGCATATTCTGCATGTGGCACAGAAACAGCTGGGTTCCGCCGTGCGAATTGCCGTTCCGGGAAATATCGGTGTGAAGGACCCGGCCTATACCGGAGGCGTTGGCATGGTTCATTATTTGCAAAAACGCGGGATTTTGCAGCTGAACAAACCCCGATCGGCTCACCACCCTCCCCGGCAGAAAAAACAGCGCGGACCTTCCGCATTCGAAAAAATGAAAAGCTGGTTAAGTGAATTTATCTAGTTCCGATCTATCGGATACAACAGAAGTTTGATTATTGGAGGGACAAGAATATGTTGGATTTTGATCTGGAAATGGAACAGATTGCCCAGATAAAGGTCATTGGTGTCGGTGGTGGCGGTAGCAATGCGGTTAACCGTATGATTGAAGCCGGAGTGCAAGGAGTGGAATTTATCGCGGTCAATACCGATGCTCAGGCGCTCAATCGTTCAAAAGCACCGATTCGTTTGCAAATCGGGGAAAAACTGACGCGGGGACTGGGAGCGGGAGCCAAACCGGAGATCGGCAAAAAAGCGGCTGAGGAGAGCCGGGAACAAATTGAAAGTGTTTTGAAGGGAGCCGATATGGTTTTCGTCACCGCAGGGATGGGTGGCGGAACCGGTACAGGGGCGGCTCCGGAAATCGCTTTGATCGCCCGGGAATTGGGAGCGCTGACGGTGGGCGTGGTAACCCGGCCGTTCACTTTTGAAGGAAAGCGCCGGGCGAGCCAGGCGGAACAAGGTGTGGCCGCTCTCAAGGAAAATGTCGATACCCTGATCGTCATTCCCAATGACCGTTTGCTGGAAATCGTCGATAAAAACACACCGATGCTCGAAGCTTTCCGCGAAGCGGACAATGTTCTGCGCCAGGGTGTGCAGGGGATTTCTGATTTAATTGCCGTACCCGGACTGATCAACCTCGATTTTGCGGATGTGCGGACGATTATGACAGAACGGGGATCTGCGCTGATGGGCATCGGGACGGCGACCGGGGAGAACCGCGCCGCCGAAGCGGCCAAAAAGGCGATCTGCAGCCCTCTTCTGGAAACTTCGATCGATGGTGCCCGCGGGGTGCTGATGAATATTACGGGCGGAACCAATCTCAGTCTGTACGAAGTTTATGAAGCAGCCGATATTGTAACCCAGGCTTCCCATGCAGAGGTGAACATGATCTTCGGTGCGGTGATCAATGAAGATTTGAAAGATGAAATCTTGGTTACCGTGATTGCAACCGGATTTGATGGCGAGCAGCAAACGAAGCAATCATCACAGCCGCAAGAACGGGGCAAAACGCATGGGAAACCGTACTTTGGGCATAAAGAGGAACCCGTTTTTCCGCCGTTCAGCCGCGTGGAAAAAGAATCCAAACCGACGGACGGAAACTTTATCGATCCATACGGGCATTTGGAGGTACCCACCTTCTTGCGCAACCGGACTAAAAATAATAAATAAACCCAAGCGAACAAAAACTGATGTTTCCGCAACAGACATCTAAAGCTGTTGAGAAGCTTCGACAGGAGGAGAGGGTTGTTTTTCTGCAAAGAAAAGCACCCGGACCCGACAGGCTTTTGGTTTGAGACTTTGTCAACTTTTTTGCATGACGTGCACCGCAGTTTTAGGAGCGGGGCACCCCTGACTGACTCGGCCATCTGAATGGCGGGGAGGGAAGGGGGCCACCGCTCCCTTTTTTTGTTTGTTCGACGAAAAAAGCCAATTCTTCCTGGCAAGTTTAGACAGACTTTGAAATATAGATTGAGATATACTAGTTTCACTCAAACTTGGGGAGGAGGGAAACGGATTTGGTGGTTTATGCTGATGTTGTTTTCCTCCTTAACAGCTGTATGGATTTTCTCCTCCTGTGGCTGACGTCGGGAATTCGCAAACAACGTACACCGTACTGGCGGTTGATTGTTGCCGCGCTGCTGGGCGGGCTGTATTCAACCCTTTATTTGTGGTCGGCTTTCTCGCTTGCCTATTTTTTTCCGGTCAAAATCATCGTCTCGTTGCTGATGATTTGGATTGCCTTTGGCTTTCGCCATCCGCTTGCCTATCTGCGTACACTTGGTGTCTTTTATTTGGCCTGTTTTATCGCCGGGGGAGCGCTCATCGCGCTTCACTACATCGTAACAGGGGACAGCAAAGTGGCTGGTGGCATTTTTTTCACCGAGTCGGAGTACGGTTGGGGTTCCCCGGTTTCGTGGGGGCTGATCCTGTTCGGGTTTCCGCTTGTCTGGATTTACACCAAGGTCTCTCTCGGTTCGCTGGAAGAGAGGCAAGCCTTGCATCGCTATTTGACCGAGGTCAAAATCCGGTTGGGAGAACACGAAATCGCCTGCACGGGACTGATTGATACGGGAAATCAGCTGAGGGACCCGATTACACGCGTGCCTGTCATGTTAATTGAGTTCGCTCAGCTGGAAGAGCGGCTTCCTCCGGAATTCAAGCGGTTGATGAAACAGGACGATTTTGCTTTGGCATGGAGTGAACTCCCTCCGGAGTGGGCGACACGCATCCGGGTAATCCCGTTTCGGGCAGCAGGCAAGGAAAATGGCATGATGGTGGCGATCAAGCCGGATCATGTCCAAGTGCGGCAGGAAAACGGGTGGAATAAAATGGAGAAAATTCTCATAGGTTTAGATGTCGGGCGTCTGTCGTCCGATGGAACATACCAGGCGATTATTCATCCGTCTTGTATTCGGGCTGTTCATTCCTAAATGAATGAGGGGGCAGATACATGCTGGTCAAGTGGAAAATTATTTTACAGCTGCTTTGGTATCGGCTTTTGCTGTATATCGGGGCAAAAGGGGAGGAAATCTATTATATCGGTGGCAGTGAAGCACTTCCGCCACCGCTGACGCGTGAAGAAGAAGAACATCTGCTGGCAAAACTGCCCGGAGGCGATGCAGCCGTACGTGCCATCCTGATCGAGCGAAACTTGCGGCTGGTCGTTTATATTGCCAGAAAGTTTGAAAATACGGGGATTCATATTGAGGATCTCGTTTCCATTGGAACGATCGGCTTGATCAAAGCGGTAAACACATTTGACCCGACGAAAAAAATCAAACTGGCGACCTACGCCTCCAGATGCATCGAAAATGAAATCCTCATGTTTTTGCGCCGCAACAACAAAGTGCGGTCGGAGGTTTCTTTTGACGAGCCGCTCAATATGGATTGGGATGGCAATGAACTGCTGTTGTCCGATGTTTTGGGGACGGACGATGACACCATCTACCGGGACATTGAAGACGAAGTGGACCGGAAAATTTTGCGAACGGCCCTTTCCAATCTATCAGACAGGGAACGCAAAATTATGGTGCTGCGGTTTGGTTTGGATGGGGGCGAAGAGAAAACGCAAAAGGATGTGGCAGACCTTTTGGGAATTTCTCAATCCTATATTTCCCGCCTTGAGAAAAGAATTATTAAGAGATTGCGTAAAGAATTCAATAAAATGGTTTAATTTCCATGTCATTATAAATTTCCCTCCTCAGGACATACTGTCTTTTAGTTCCATCCTGAGGAGGGGAAGTCATGGCACGAAACAAAGTGGAAATATGCGGCGTAGACACTTCGAAACTCCCTGTTCTCAAAAACCAGGAGATGCGAGTGCTGTTTGGGGAGCTTCAGGCGGGGGATTTGACCGCTCGTGAAAAACTCGTGAATGGAAATTTGCGACTGGTTCTCAGTGTGATCCAGCGTTTTAATAATCGCGGAGAATGCGTGGATGATCTTTTTCAAGTGGGCTGCATCGGATTGATGAAAGCGATTGACAACTTTGACCTCAGTCAAAACGTGAAATTTTCTACTTATGCCGTGCCGATGATTATAGGGGAAATACGGCGGTATCTGAGGGATAACAACCCCATTCGCGTATCCCGTTCACTGCGGGACATCGCTTATAAAGCACTGCAAGTCAGGGACCAATTGACAAACCGCTATTCCCGGGAACCTACGATCCTGGAGATCTCCGAAGCTCTCAACGTGCAAAAAGAAGATGTCGTGTTTGCCCTGGATGCCATTCAGGACCCTGTCTCGCTGTTTGAACCTGTTTATCAGGATGGAGGCGATCCGATTTTTGTGATGGATCAATTAAGTGACGATAAAACCAAAGACGTCCAATGGCTCGAAGAGATTGCGCTGAAAGAAGCGATGGCAAAACTGAATAACCGGGAAAAAATGATTTTGTCCATGCGCTTTTTCGAAGGAAAGACACAGATGGAGGTGGCCGAGGAGATCGGGATCTCCCAAGCCCAGGTCTCCCGTCTGGAAAAAGCGGCAATCCATCAGATGAACAAATTTATCAATTAATGTGAACAAATGATATGAGGCCCAATCCGACGGCGATTGGGTTTTATTTTTTGGCTTTTTTCGGGCTGTACATTTTGTCGGACTTCGTCATATACATAAGATAAACAATCTGAGTAAACGGGGGCGGCTATATGAAAATCTCGGAGTTGCAGGCGAAAGATGTGGTGAATATCGCAGACGGAAGAAAACTGGGGCAAATTTATGATTTGGAACTGGATTTGCGGCAGGGAACCATTCGCGCGCTGGTTGTACCGGGTGAAAGCAAATGGTTTGGCTTTGTCAGCAGCGGACAGGAATGGGTGATACCTTGGAGACAGATCGTCAAGATCGGCTCCGATGTGATATTGGTGCGGCTGGATGGCCGGGAACGCGATCCCTATTACGCCCAACTGCCGCAGGAAAGCTGAAGGAGCGGGACTGAAGAGGAAGTATTTGTCCATATGCAAAGATATGATAATATGATACGAAGGAGGGAGTGTATGGAACCATTCAAATACCAGGATTTTGCCGCGATCCCTTGTTTTACACTGGAAGAGTGGGAAAAAGAGTTTCCGCATCTCGTGGTTGGATTCAGTGCCAGGAGAAAAGGGGAAGATCCGGACTGTCGCAATTATGCACTCCATGTCGGGGAGCGTCCGGAGCTGACGGTGCAAAATCGTCGCCAATTGGCCGAAATGCTGGGAATGCCCTTTGCCGCGTGGACTTGCGCGGAGCAGGTGCACGGGGTGGAAGTGGTTCATGTGACGGGAGAAGATCGCGGCAAAGGCAACACCACGCGCGAATCTGCTTTTGAAAATACAGACGGAATGCTGACGAAGGAAACAGACGTGCTGCTTACCGCTTTTTTTGCCGATTGCGTTCCTCTTTATTTCTACAGCCCGGAATTGGACATGGTGGGGGTTGCCCACGCGGGATGGAAGGGAACGGTCGGGAAGATCGGGACAAAAGTGATCGATCTGCTTGCCCAAGCGGGGGCGGACCGCGGCAACATTCGCGTGGCTATCGGTCCTTCGATCGGTCCTTGCTGCTATGAAGTGGATGACCGTGTTTATGAGCCACTCGAGCGGGCGATCGCCGATCCCCTCGCCCTGAAACGGGTTGCCGTGAGCCACATCCCCGGCAAGTGGCAGCTTGATTTGCGCAAAGCCAATGCGGAGTTGCTGAAACAAGCCGGAGTGAAACCGGAGCATATTTCTGTGACCAAATGGTGTACAAGCTGTGACAGAGATTATTTTTACTCTCACCGACGCGACCGTGGAAAAACGGGAAGAATGGTGGCATGGATTGGAAAGAAGGAAAGGAGATCCTGATGGACGAATTTGCTAATCGTTGGGAAAATGTGCAGAAAAGGATACAGCAGGCTTGCCACCGAGTCGGCCGGAACCCGAAGGAAATAAACGTCGTGGCAGTGACCAAATATGTGGATCTTGAGACAACAAAGCGTGCCCTTGATTTGGGATTATCGCACATCGGAGAGAACAAGGTTCAGGATGCGTTGCCGAAAATGGAGGCCATCGGAGACAGGGGCGTTTGGCATTTCATCGGCCGCCTGCAACGCAACAAGGTCAAAGACGTGATCGGACGGTTTCGTTATTTGCATTCCCTTGACCGGCCTTCACTGGCCGAAGAGCTTGACCGCCGCATCCGTTCGCGCCAGTGCGAACCGCTCCGTTGCTTCATTCAAGTGAATGTTTCCGGCGAAACATCAAAATCGGGAATTTCACCACAGGAATTAGAAGAATTTGCGCTCCACGTGGCGAATTATTCTACTATCGATGTGGTCGGGCTGATGACGATGGCGCCGATCGCGGAACATCCGGAAGAAGTGCGTCCTGTTTTTCGCGAGCTGAAACGTTTGCAAGAAAAAATACAACGGTTGAACCAGCCCCGTTTACAGATTCCACATTTGTCTATGGGCATGTCTCAAGATTTTGATATTGCCATTGAAGAAGGGGCGACATGGATTCGGTTGGGATCCGTGTTAGTTGGAAGAGGCAAACGGGGATGGAAGCCTTAAGGAGGCGATCTCCCATGACTTTCATGGATCGGATTATGGGTTTTTTTGGTGTGACCGACGAGGATCTGTATGAAGAGGAGACGAAGGAGCAAGACGAATCAGCTCCTTCCGTGCAAAAGGGACGGAGCAACATCGTTTCCTTGCATACACAAAAGAATATTCGCCTGGTTCTGTTTGAACCGAAGACATACGAAGAGTCTCCGGAAATCGCCGATCACCTGAAAAGCCATCGCCCGGTCGTTGTCAATCTCCAGCTGGTACGGCGGGATCAAGGGATCCGCATTATCGATTTTCTGAGCGGAACTGTTTATGCGCTGGGGGGGAATATCCAAAAATTGGGCAATAATATTTTTATATGCACCCCGGCCAATGTTGACATTCAAGGAACGATCACGGATTTCTTAAGAGAAGACGAGGCAAAAGATTTGAGGTGACCGTGTACACATGATACTTTCAATTTTAAATTGGGCATTTGAGATCTATTACATCCTGATTATTATCTACGTGTTCCTGTCTTGGGTGCCAAACCTGCAAGGGTCACCGGTAGGGATCTTGCTCCAGCGGATTGTGGAGCCCTATCTGTCGGTATTTCGCCGGTTTATTCCGCCGATCGGCATGATCGATATTTCACCGATCGTGGCCTTATTTGCTTTGCATTTTGTCCAAATGGGGATTTATGCGATTTTGGGATGGGTGGGTCTCATTTGAAACAGGCACATGAGAACATCCTGATGCATTTCCGCCCGGATGAGCGCCCGTTTGTCCTGCGCTGCCTCGATTGGGCCGAGCGGGCTTCAAACAGAAACCAGATGGTGTTGACGCCGTTTTTGGATCCGCGTGAGCAGACGATTCTTGAGACGATCGTGCGGCGCCACCCCGATCTGGTTTTCTTTGCGGATGGAGGGGCAGCAGACAGCGAGCGACGTCGCGCGGTGATCGCTCCGGATTATTATGCCCCGGATGAGCATATGAGTGGCCTGGCGTTTTTTCGGCTGGAATCTGCCAGCGGCAAACGCCTGGAGCACCCGGATGTTTTGGGAGCCCTTCTCGGTCTGGGAATCAAACGGGAAAAAACGGGAGATATTTATCCGCACGCGGATGGAGCGGATATTGTGGTGGCGGAAGAGATGGCGGAGTATGTCCGGATGCATGTTGGACAGGTAGGGCGGGAACGTGTTAACATAATAAAGATTTCTCGCGAAGAATTGACTCCGCCCGAACAAGCGTACGCGGTTCGTTCCATTTCGGTCGCTTCTTTGCGAGTCGACGCGGTCGTTGCGGAAAGTTGCCGGATCTCCAGAACGAAGGCATCGCTATTGGTGAAGAATGGAAAATGTAAGGTAAATTGGAAGTTGGTGGATCAACCTGATTATCCTGTGGAAGCAGGCGATCTCCTGTCAGTAAGAGGAATTGGACGCATACGTGTAGAAAGTATTGACGGAACAAGCAAAAAAGGAAGATTTTGGATTAAAATCGTATCTTTTATTTGAACGATATCCAAGCTTATGGCAATCTGGCAGGATATCTGGTAATATTGTCGAATAGGAAAGAATGCAATTTATCTAGGAGGTGCGGACGATGCCGCTTACACCTTACGATATACACAATAAAGAGTTTAAAAGATCTTTCCGCGGTTATGATGTAGATGAAGTAAATGATTTTCTTGATCAAATTATTAAAGACTTTGAACTCTTGACCCGCGAAAAATTGGAACTGGAGCAACAGGTAGAGGAGTTGCAGGCGGAGATCGAACGGTTGATGGAAGGCGAATCGATGTTCCAAACCGGACCGCAGCAAGCGCAACAACAGCAGACACCACCTCCGGCCCCACCGCAACCGCAACCGGTGCAACGATATCCGGAACCGATGCCGCAGTTGCAACCGTCCACGGCTGCTCTCACATCGATGGAGCAGAGCATTCACAAGTCGATTCGCGTTGCGCAGGAAGTGGCCGAAGAAGTGCGCTTGAACGCGAAAAAAGAAGCCGAGCTCATCGTGCAGGAAGCCGAGAAGAATGCCGATCGCATCATCAACGAAGCATTGCAGAAAGCGCGTGCGATCCACAGCGAGCTGCTTGATCTCAAGCAAAAAGCGACCGTTTATCGGGCACGTTTCCGCACCTTGGTGCAATCTCATCTGGACATACTGGAAAACTCCGATTGGGAGTCCTTGGAAGAATTGGAGAACGGCTTGGAAGAGCAAGGAAAGCAATTGGAGCAATATGCTGAACATACCCAGCCCAACGACTTGCTGATGGATCAGTCGACTCAGGAATATCAAGATTTCAGCGATGCGCTCAATAACGCGATGGATGACACGGCCATGATGGACGAGGTTGCTGCGACTTCTTCCTATTATGAGGATGAAGAGGAACCGCGTCGCGAATTGCGCAGAACTTCCCGTAAATTTAAGAAAAAAGCGATGTTCTGACGGGCCCCCGATCGTTCTGAAACATAGTTTCAAAATTGAGTCTGGTAATGGTAAGGAAAGGGAAGAGTAGATAGGGAAACTCGAGTACAGCGAATTAGGGATGGTGTAAGCCTAATCCGAGTTCTATCGAAAATCACCCTGGAACTGTCACCTGAAATTGGAGTAAGGTCGACCGCGTCATCTACGTTACGGATGGTTAAGAGGTTTTGCTGTCCTTTTTGCGGCGGCATAAACCAGTAGGGTGGTACCGCGGGAAACCTTCTCGTCCCTAAGTGGATGCAGAAGGTTTTTTTATTTTTCCCAATAAAGGAGTGAAGTTGAAGATGGCTGATTACAGCAAAACATTAAACCTTCCCAAAACAGATTTTCCCATGCGGGGAAATTTGCCGAAAAGAGAGCCGGAAGTGCAAAAATGGTGGGAAGAAATCGACATCTACGGCCAGGTTCTGGCCAAGAGAAAGGGAAATCCAAAATTTATCCTGCATGATGGCCCTCCTTACGCCAATGGCGACATTCACATCGGACACGCGCTGAATAAAACATTGAAAGATTTCATCGTTCGCTACAAATCGCTGAAGGGTTATTTCGCCCCTTATGTTCCAGGATGGGATACCCACGGTCTGCCGATTGAGCACGCCATTGTGTCGAAAAAGAAAGTGGACCGGAAAAATGTAGACCCGGTGCAATTCCGCGAGATGTGTAAAGATTATGCGCTTTCGTTTATAGAAAAGCAAAAAGCGCAATTCAAGCGGCTCGGTGTGCGCGGGGATTGGGATCATCCATATATCACCCTGCTTCCCGAGTATGAAGCAGCGCAGATTCGCGTATTTGGAAAAATGGTGGAGAAGGGGCATATTTACCGCGGGATGAAATCCGTTTATTGGTCCCCTTCGTCGGAAACTGCTCTGGCAGAGGCGGAAATCGAATATTACGACAAGCGCTCTGCATCGATTTATGTCACTTTCCCGGTGGAAAACGGCAATGGAGTTTTACCGGAACAAGATACCTATGTGGTGATCTGGACCACAACACCTTGGACGATTCCGGCCAATCTGGCAATCGCGCTCAATGAAGATTTCGATTACAGCCTTGTCCAGGCTGGTGAGCGCAAGCTGCTCATGGCCAAAGAGCTGGTCGATTCGGTTATGAAGACGGCGGAGATCGACAGTTATGAAACGATTGCCACCTACAAAGGAAAGGACCTGAACGGAGTGATTTGCCGCCATCCGTTCTATGACCGGAAAAGCCCGATCATCTTCGGTGACCATGTCACCCTCGATGCCGGGACAGGATGTGTGCATACGGCACCAGGCCATGGGGAAGAGGACTTCTATCTCGGGCAAAAGTATCAGTTGGGTGTCCTCTGCCCGGTCGACGGCAAGGGTAAAATGACTGCCGGAGCTCCCGGGTTTGAAGGGCTGTTTTACGAAGATGCCAACAAGGAAGTGACGAAAAAACTGGAAGAAGTCGGGTGTCTGCTCAAGCTCACCTTTATCACGCACCAATATCCGCATGACTGGCGCACGAAAAAACCGGTCATTTTCCGGGCCACAGAGCAATGGTTCGCTTCGATTGACGGCTTCCGCGATGAGATGCTGGAAGAAATCAAAAACGTAAAATGGACGCCGTCATGGGGTGAAATACGGATTCACAACATGATTGCCGACCGGGGAGACTGGTGTATTTCGCGTCAGCGCATCTGGGGAGTGCCGCTGCCGATCTTTTATTGCGAAGAATGCGGGCATCCGCACATCAACGGCGAGACGATCGATTTTATTGCCGACCTTTTTGCCAAGGAAGGCTCGTCCGCATGGTATGCCAAAGAAGTGCACGAGTTGATGCCGGCAAACCAAAGCTGTTCCGAATGCGGGAGCAACCGTTTCCGCAAAGAGACAGATACGATGGATGTTTGGTTTGACTCCGGCAGCAGCCATATCGCCGTACTGGAGCAAAGGGAGGAACTGGCCTGGCCGGCTGATCTGTATCTTGAAGGGTCTGACCAATACCGCGGCTGGTTTAACTCATCCCTCTCCACCTCGGTTGCCACGAAAGGGCAGGCTCCGTATAAAGGCGTTTTGAGCCACGGGTTTACGATGGACGGCGAAGGGCGCAAAATGTCCAAATCCCTTGGTAATGTGATCGAACCGGCCAAGGTGATTAATCAATACGGGGCGGATATCCTGCGCCTTTGGGTTGCTTCCTCCGATTATCAGGCGGATCAGCGTTTGTCTGATGGGATTTTAAAGCAAATCGCCGAGGTTTATCGCAAACTGCGGAATACCTTCCGCTTCCTGCTCGGAAACCTGAATGGGTTTGATCCGGCAAAAGATCGTGTGCCGCTGGCGGAGTTAACTGAATTGGATCGGTTTGCCCTGATCAAATTGAACCGTTTGGTCGGCCGTATCAATCAAGCGTACGACGATTACGATTTTCACCAGGTTTATTATGACATCCATCATTTCTGCAACGTCTTTTTAAGCCAATTCTATCTGGATGTCCTAAAAGACCGGCTATATGTTCTGCTGCCTGATTCTCCTGTTCGTCGGTCGGCGCAAACCGTCCTGTATGAAATGCTGGTTACCTTGAACAAAATGCTGAATCCGATCATTCCCCACACTTCCGAGGAAGTTTGGCGACATACTCCGGGCGTTGAGGAAATCAGCGTTCAGTTAACGGATTTCCCTGAAGTGGAAGTTTCTGTTTTCGATGATGAACTGGAACAAAAGTGGGATCAATTGCTGCATGTTCGCGATGTCGTCCTCAAATCGCTCGAAGAAGCGCGTGCAGCCAAATTGATCGGCAACTCCCTCGGGGCGTCGGTGGAACTGACTCCGTCGGAAAAAACGTATCAACTTCTTTCCAGTGTCGATGAGCTGGAACAGGTGTTCATCGTTTCCGACGTAAAATTGAATCCTCCGTCGCATGAGGTGACGGAAGAGCAGAAAGTGCACGTGATTGTCCGTGTGGCGGAAGGGGAAAAATGCGAACGCTGTTGGGTGGTTTCCCCGAGCGTCGGCAAGAACGAAGACCATCCGACCTTGTGTAACCGCTGCGCCTCAATTCTGCGAGAAGCCCATTTTGATGTCGAGATCAATTAAACAAAACAAAAGGCCTGGCGAATCAAAAACGCCAGGCTTTTTTTATGGGATCGCCGCCCAACCGTATTTCCGCGGCGATGTTTCTATTCGGTCAAAATGCGTTGATTTGGTTTCAGCCATTGCGAGGCGATGGTAAGAACGAGAATAATGGCCAGGTAAACAATGGTGTTGATCAGATTTTTGGGAGACAGCAGGACAAAAATCATAATGGCTGCCAGGACGATTACGGTGATGCCGGTGGTAAAAGGGAAGAAAGAGAGCCGAAAATCCGGCGTTCGTTCATATTTTCCCCGCAGTTTCAAATGGGAAAGACAGATGAGAATCCAAGTGAGTATCACAGTGTATCCGGGAATCCCCATCAGATACTGGAAGACGCTTTCGGGAGCGATGAAGGCCACCAGCGATCCCAAAAAGAGACAGACCGAGCTTGCCGCCAGGGCGTAGATGGGAACACCTCTTTTTCCCAAACGGGTAAAAAAGGCGGGTGCTTCTTTTTCGCCGGCCAGTGAATACAACATGCGGGTCGTCGCATACATCCCGGAATTGGCAGCGGATATGACCGCGGTCAGCAAAATGAAGTTCATGATGTTGGCTACTCCTTTTAAGCCGACGGCGGACAATACTTCGACAAACGGGCTTCCGCTGCTCTTTACCTGATCCCAGGGGATGAGGCCCGTAATGATCAGAAGGGGAAGCACGTAAAAGAGACAGATGCGCAAAATCACTCCTTTAATCACGCGGGGGAGCGTTTTTTTTGCGTCCTTCATTTCGGTGATGGTCAAGCCGATCATTTCCGTTCCGCCATAGGAGAAAATGACGATCAGCAATGAGGAAAGCACTCCTTGCCAACCCAATGGGAAAAAGCCGCCATGCACACGGTAGTTGGTCAGTCCGGGCGCCTGGGCCGACGGGATGATGCCAAACAGCAAAAGCGCCCCGAGGATGACAAATACGATTAAGGTAACGATTTTCACGCTGGTCAGCCAGTATTCGATTTCGCCAAACAAGCGGACGCTGAAAAGGTTGATCGCGATGATCACCAGCGTCACGATCAGACTGAGCAGCCAGACCGGGACGGAAAACCAATATTGCAAAAAGGTTCCGGCCGTAACGATCTCGACGGCCATCACCAACACCCATTGAATAAAATAAAGCCAGCCCAAAATAAAGGAAACACGAGTGCCAAACGCTTTATGAACAAGACCGCGCAAATCTGTTCCGGCAAATCCCAATGCCATTTCGGCCATGGCGCTCATGACGATATAGAGCAGGATACCGGCGAGCGCATAAGAAAAGATCACCCCGGGCCCGGCGGCAGAAATGGTTTCTGCACTTCCCTGAAAGATTCCTGCTCCGATCGCGCCTCCCAAGGCCATCATTTGTACGTGGCGCGGGAGCAGCTGTTTTTGTAAATGGTCGCTCATTTTTTCCCCCCCACTTTTTTCTTTATTACCCAAAAGCATAACAGCGCTGAAGTATTTTTGGAAGATGAACAAAAAAAGCAAATGAATTCGCAATAATATAATTAACGATTTTAATGCCTGTTCCCATTTACTTTTACCTGCTTTTGCACATGAAATGCGGGAAAGAGGACAGCCTAGGAAAATAAAGAGGTTTTGTTGAAATCCAGAGGAAGTTTGGAGGAAACGGGCATGAATGAAAGCCAGCTGCAACAGCTTAAAAGCCAGTTGATCAAAGAGAAGGAAGAAATTGTCCGGCGGTTGAGCCGGAATGACAATTATGGCATGGAAGTGTCGATGAACAATTCCGTCGGGGAATTGTCGGGCTATGATAACCATCCGGCCGACCTGGGGACAGAAATGTTTGAGCGCGGAAAGGACCTTGCGCTGAATGAAGCGGATGAACGCCATTTGCAGGATATTGAGGCTGCGCTGGAACGGATGGAAACGGGCCAATACGGCATTTGCAAGAAATGCGGCAGGGAGATTCCGTTTGAGCGCCTGGAGGCGGTTCCGGTCACGGAATATTGTGTGGAGCACAATCCGCAGCAACATTCCTCGATGCGCAGGCCGGTTGAAGAGAAAGTTCTTAACCGGATTCAGATGAACAACGATCACAGCGAATCCAACTTTTATGATGGGGAAGATGCTTGGCAGGAAGTGGAGCAATACGGAACGTCCAATCCCCCGGATTTTTTTGCCAGCGGCCGAAATTACAACGAATTGACAGTGGATCACGATGAACAGAGGGGATATATCGATCTGTTGGAAGGCTTTTCAATTACGGATCAGTCCGGCAATGACAGCGGCATCACCGAGATTACCCACAATCAGTCTTATGAGCAGAAGGACAAGGAAGAATCCTTGGAGGAAAGAGATGCAGACTTTACCGGATGACCGGATGCGAGGCTTCGCGTTGCCTTGTTTGACCAGGCTTGACTGTGCTACAATCGGAGAGAAATAATGTGGAGATGCTCTACTGTGGGAGACAGGAGGAAGGCATTTGAGATATTTGATAACGGCATTTTCCATTTTGTTATTGGATCAGTGGACGAAATGGTTGGTCGTTCACAACATGTCTTTATATGAATCGATCCCGGTGATTAACAATTTCTTCTATATTACTTCCCATCGCAATCGCGGCGCGGCATTTGGGATTCTTCAGAACAAGCAGTGGTTGTTTATTCTGATTACGGTCGTCGTGATTGCGTTTGTTCTCTACTATCTCTGGCAGCTGAAACATGACCGTCCGATGATGTCCTATGCCTTTTCCCTCATCTTGGGCGGAGCGTTTGGCAACCTGATCGATCGGGTGGAAAACGGGGAAGTCGTCGATTTTTTGCATTTCCAGTTCGGGTCTTATCAGTTTCCCATTTTTAACTGTGCCGATTCGGCTATTGTGGTGGGTGTGATTGTACTAGTGATTATCACCTTGATTAGTCCCGCGGCCCAGAACAACAATGAGTTGACCAAGGCGGGGGACTCATGATGACGGAACAAAGCGGGCAAATGGAACATTATGAATGGAACCTTCCGGATGAAGAAGCAGGTGAGCGTCTGGATAAATGGATTTCATCTTTGAATGAAGAATGGACACGAACCAGGGTACAGGGATGGATTGAGGAAGGACGGGTACGGGTCAATAATCGAACCCGCAAGGGAAATTACCGGCTTAAGGCGGGGGACAGAGTGGAATTGGATGTCCCGCCGGTGGCAGAACTGGAAGTCGCACCGGAAGCGATCCCGCTCGATATTCGCTACGAAGATCAGGACGTGATCGTCGTTAATAAGCCACGGGGAATGGTGGTGCATCCCGGTGCGGGAAATACTGCAGGCACACTGGTCAATGCCCTGCTTTACCATTGTAAGGGAGAGTTGTCCGGCATCGGAGGCGTGGCGAGACCGGGAATAGTGCACCGCATTGATAAAGATACTTCCGGTCTGATTATGGTCGCCAAAACCGATCTTGCGCATCAGTCATTGGTAGCCCAGTTGAAGGAGCATTCGGTGGAACGGGCTTATACGGCGATTGTTCACGGGGTGATCCCGCATGATCACGGAACGATTGATGCCCCGATCGGCAGAGATCCGGCGAACCGGCAACGGATGGCGGTTGTCCACCAAAACAGCAAACATGCGGTTACCCATTTTACCGTACGCCGGCGATTTCGCGATGCCAGTGTGGTCGAATGCCGTCTGGAAACGGGAAGAACCCATCAGATTCGGGTTCATATGAAGTATATCGGCTATCCGCTGATCGGCGATCCGGTCTACGGCCTGAAGAAAAATTCCTATGCCATCAGCGGGCAGGCTTTGCACGCGCGAATCATCGGTTTTACCCACCCTCGCACCGGCGAACGCATTCGTTTGGAAGCGGAGTTGCCCGAGGATATGCAAAAACTGCTCGAGCGCCTGGCCGCAAAATCGTAATAAGCATTGACAATTTCCATCTGCTGATGCATAATACTCCTTGAGCATATTGGACCTTTAAATCCAGTCCAGAGAGGCTGGCAAGGGCACGGAAGTGATATAGGATTTGCATGTCCGCGGGAGGAGTATGCCCGCGGGTTGGTTACGCTTCTTGTCTGCCCTTGGACAAGAAGTTTTTTTATGGCCGTAAAAAGATGGGAAAAGGGAGGAGCAGGGCATCCGATGAGCAAAGAGAAAATCATTTTGGATGAGGCAGCGATTCGCCGGGCGTTGACCCGGATCGCTCACGAAATTTTGGAGCGAAACAAAGGCGTCGATGATTGCCTCCTGGTCGGGATCAAAACCAGAGGCGTCTTTCTGGCCAAGCGGCTGAGGGAACGCATTTACAGCATCGAAGGAAAAAAAGTTCCGATCGGGGATCTGGATATTACCCTTTACCGGGATGACCTGACGGAGAAGTATGAACATCCGGAAGTGAAGAAAACCGATGTTCCGGATATTAAAGGAAAAAAAGTGATTTTGGTTGATGATGTTCTCTATACAGGCCGAACGGTACGGGCGGCAATGGATGCTCTGGTCGACCTGGGACGGCCGCAGATGATTCAGTTGGCTGTTCTGATCGACAGAGGGCATCGCGAGCTGCCGATTCGTCCGGATTATGTGGGAAAAAACGTCCCCACTTCCAAAAGCGAAATGGTATCGGTTTTTCTTACTGAGGTCGATGAAGGAGAAGATCGCGTCAGCCTGCAAACAAAATAAGAGTTTTCCCTTTTAAGGCGGTCCCGTGAGGCCGGCAAAGGGAACGCGGAATCGTGCTGCGCATGAACGGTGTATCTATCCTGCGTCTCTTTGCCATACGGGTAAAGAGACTTTTTTTATATCAAAAAAAGGGGTGAATGTGAATGAATCGTTTGATTGAAATGGATGTGCATGAAAGGCCGAAATGGCATCGCTGGCTGTTCCTCAGTTTCCAACACTTGTTTGCCATGTTCGGCTCCACGGTGCTGGTTCCGATCCTGACCGGATTAAGCCCGTCCGTGGCCCTGATGTCCAGCGGAATCGGGACCTTGGCTTATCTGATCGTCACCAAAGGCAGAATTCCGGCATATCTCGGATCCTCCTTCGCCTTTATTGTTCCCATTATCTCTGTGTCACAAGGAGGAAAATATCTGGGCAATGCCCTGTTCGGGTGTTTTGTTGTCGGGTTGATGTACGGTGTGGTGGCGCTGATTGTTTACCGGTTCGGGGTGAAATGGCTGGATTCGCTTTTGCCGCCGGTCGTGATCGGGTCAGTCGTAATCGTGATCGGGCTGGCGTTGGCCGGAACAGCCGTCGATATGGCCAGCAAAAAAGATGTGGTCGAAGCCCTGCCGCATACAGCAGCCGGGTGGCAACACTTGGACGGAACGATTAAAAGCATCGATTCGGCAAAAGGTACGGTAACGGTGCATGTGTACTCGCTGAAAAACTTTTCTGTCGCCTTGGCCACACTGGCCATCGCCATAATCGCCAGCCTGTTTTTCCGCGGATTTTTCAGCATCATCCCCATTCTGATCGGAATTTGCGGGGGGTACCTGGTGGCGCTGGCAGCGGGCATGGTCGATTTTTCACCGGTTCATGAGGCCAAATGGTTTCAGCTTCCCCATGTCGTCTCCCCCTCGTTCTCCTGGCATGCGGCCCTGGTTATGCTGCCGGTCACACTGGTTGTCCTGGCAGAGCACATCGGACATCTGCTGGTGCAGGGAGAGTTGATGGGAAGGGATTTGACAAAAAACCCCGGGTTGCATCGTTCCCTTCTGGGAGATGGCCTGGCGACCTGCATCGCATCCCTGATCGGCGGACCGCCGGCGACCACGTACGGGGAAAATATCGGGGTCATGGCCATCACGCGCATTTTCAGCGTGTGGGTGATCGGAGGGGCAGCGGTGCTGGCGATCAGCTTCGGATTCATCGGCAAATTTGCGGCCCTGATCCAAACGATTCCGACTCCGGTCATGGGCGGTGTCTCCATCCTTCTGTTCGGGATTATCGCTTCGGCCGGTTTGCGCATGCTGATCGAACACAAAATTGATTTCAGCGACCGGCGCAATCTGGTGATCGCTGCTGTCATCATGGTGATCGGCGTGGGTGGAGCCTTGCTCCGCTTCAGCGGCATCCATCTGGAATTGGAAGGAATGGCTTTGTCCACCGTGATCGGCATCCTGTTGAATCTGGTTTTGCCCAAGCGGGCAAAGGAAGAGAAGACTGTGGCGGAAGCCGCCTGACAATGGAGGATAAACAATGAGAGCACCGATGACCCGTTCACCGTTTCGTCATTTGATGGATACGAGCGAACTGACAAAAGAGGAGATCAGACGGATTCTGGAGCGGGCCCATTTTTGGGAGGAACATCAGGCCAGCGGATTGGCTCCTTTCACGGGCAGATTTGCTGCCAACCTGTTCTTTGAACCGAGTACCCGCACCCGCTTTTCCTTTGAAGTAGCGGAAAAGAGATTGGGGATGCAAGTAGTCAACTTCACCCCGGATGTTTCAAGCAGCACCAAAGGAGAGTCCCTGTTTGACACGGTGAAAACCCTGGTTTCGATCGGAGTGGAAGTAGCCGTGATTCGCCTGACGGACGAGCAGGAATTGCTCTTTCTGATCAAACAGAACCCCGGCTGTGCGATTATCAATGCAGGGGCAGGCAGTTTTGCACATCCCAGCCAGTCCTTGCTCGATCTTTACACTCTGGTCAAGCATTTCGGGGATCTTACCGGCAAAAGAGTGGCAGTGATCGGCGATATTGCCCACAGCCGTGTGGTGCGTTCCAATCTCTGGACCCTGAAGCAATTCGGTGCGGAGATGATTGTGAGCGGGCCGGAGGAAATGCGCGATCCCGAGGTGGAGCGGATCGCCCCGTATGTTTCGTTTGAAGAAGCATTGAGAACGGCGGATGTCGTGATGTTGCTCCGGGTTCAGCTGGAGAGGCATCAAGGGAAGCTTTTTTCCTCGCGGGAAGAGTATCACCGCCGTTACGGGCTTTCCGCCGAGCGGCTCAAGATCATGAAACCGGAAGCGATCATCATGCATCCGGCTCCGGTTAACCGGGGTGTGGAAATTGCCGATGAGCTGGTGGAGCATCCCCGCTCGAAAATATTTGAACAGATGAAAAACGGCGTTTGGATTCGGATGGCGATCTTGGAACGAGCATTGGGGGAATGGTAGGGAATGAAAACGATATTGAAAAATGGCCTGGTGTTCCGGTCCGTTTCCGAGGGATGGAGCAAACAGGATATCGTGATCGAAGGAAACTGGATTGTGCAAATGGTTGACAACGCACCCGAAGAAGAGGGGGCGCGGGTGATTGATGTCGGCGGCAAACGGGTGGTTCCGGGCCTCATCGATATGCATGTCCACTTGCGGGAACCGGGATTTGAACAAAAAGAGACGATCGAAACGGGAGCGAAGGCTGCGGCGAAAGGCGGCTTTACGACGATTGCTCCGATGCCGAACACCCGGCCGGTGACCGATTCGTCCGAAATCGTGCAGAAAGTGATCAACCGCGCCCGCGAAGTCGGTCTGGTACGCGTTTTGCCTTACGGTGCGATTACAGTGAGAGAATGCGGGCAACAGCTGACCGATATGAAAAGCCTGAAGCAAGCGGGAGTGATCGGGGTAACCGATGACGGTGTCGGGATCCAGTCGGCCGGGATGATGAAAGAGGCGATGCTGCTTGCCCATGAACTGGGACTGCCGGTCGTTGCCCACTGCGAAGATGACAGCCTGGCCAAAGGCGGGGTGATGCACGACGGTGAAGCAGCCAAACGGTTCGGATTAAAAGGGATTCCTTCCGAGGCGGAGTCGGTTCATGTGGCGCGGGACATTTTGCTGGCTGAGGAGATCGGCGTTCATTACCATGTGTGCCACATCAGTGCCGAACAATCCGTTCGTCTGGTGCGCGAAGCCAAAGCGCGGGGGCAGCGTGTGACGGCGGAAGTGACTCCCCACCATCTTCTCTTGTGCGATGAGGATATTCTGGCACCGGACGGGCGCTGGAAAATGAATCCCCCGCTTCGCTCGCGACGGGACAGGGAAGCGCTGATTGCCGGATTGAAAGACGGCACCATCGACATCATTGCCACGGATCATGCCCCGCACACCAGCGAAGAAAAAGCGCTGGGCATGGAAAAAGCCCCTTTCGGCATCGTCGGCCTGGAAACAGCTTTTCCCCTGCTTTACACCCACCTGGTGCTGAAGGATGGCATTCTCACCCTGGAGGAATTGATTGATAAAATGACCCGCAAACCAGCGAAAGTGTTCGGTCTTCCTTACGGTGAGATCGCTGAAGGGAAAGCGGCCGACCTGACGGTAATCGATCTGGAGACGGAACGGACGATTGAGCCGGAAACCTTTCTCTCCAAAGGGAAAAACACACCATTTGGAGGGTGGAATGTGAAAGGATGGCCGGTTTTGACGATCATGGACGGCCGGATCACATGGGAAGATGCAAAACCGGAATCCTTGACCGGACCGGGAAAATGGACGGAACAGAAGGAGGATCAGCGATGAAGGCAAGGTTGCTCTTGGAAGATGGAACGCTTTTCACGGGAACCTCATTTGGTGCGGAGGGAAAGAGGGTCGGTGAAATTGTGTTTAACACCAGCATGACCGGTTATCAGGAGATTTTGACTGATCCTTCTTACTGTGGGCAGATTATCACGATGACCTATCCCCTGATCGGGAATTACGGGATTTCACGTGACGATAATGAATCACTGCGCCCGTACGCCCATGGTTTGCTCGTGCGCGAATACGCTGAGTATGCCAGCAACTGGCGCAACGAATTGTCTCTGGGCACATTTTTAAAAGAATACGGATTGATCGGGATCGCCGGCATCGACACACGGATGCTGACCCGGAAAATTCGCCTCCGCGGAACGATGAAAGGCGTGATCACCACCGGGGACGAATCGCCGGAAGAGCTGAAGGAGGCTCTGTCTTCGCCGATGATGCGGGATCAGGTGGCACGCGTCAGTACGAAAAGCATTCATATCGCTCCCAATGTCGGCAAACGGGTGGTGCTGATCGATTTTGGAGCCAAACACAATATTGTGCGGGAATTGGTGGAGCGAAATTGCGAAGTGATCACAGTGCCTTACAATATCACAGCCGAGGAAATCCTGCGCTTCCGTCCGGATGGGGTGATGCTGTCCAATGGCCCCGGAAATCCGAAGAATGTGCCTGAGGGAATTCGCACGATTCAAAAACTGATGGGAAAAGTTCCTCTTTTTGGAATTTGTCTGGGGCATCAGCTGGTCGCCCTCGCCGCCGGAGCGGATACGGAGAAAATGAAGTTCGGGCATCGCGGCGGAAACCACCCGGTGAAAGAACTCTCAACCGGCCGTACGGTGATCACCGCGCAAAACCACGGGTTTGCCGTGACAGCAGACTCCGTTAAAAATACTGAGCTGGAGATTACGCATATTGCCTTGAACGATGGCACGGTGGAAGGGCTCCGGCACAAAACGCTGCCGGTCATCACCGTTCAGTATCATCCGGAATCGGCCCCGGGCCCGCTCGATTCGGGTTACCTGTTCGATCGCTTCCTTGAGATGATGGAGTCTTTTGCACGGAAGGGAGAGACGATGAATGCCTAAAGATTCGACATTGAAGAAAATTTTGGTGATCGGTTCCGGGCCGATTGTAATCGGGCAGGCGGCCGAATTTGATTATGCGGGCACACAAGCCTGCCAGGCTCTGAAAGAGGAAGGACTTGAAGTGGTTCTGGTCAACAGCAACCCGGCCACGATCATGACCGACACCAACATGGCAGACCGCGTCTATATTGAACCGCTGACCGCCGAATTTATTACGCAGGTGATTCGCAAGGAACGCCCGGACGGACTGCTTCCCACCCTTGGCGGGCAAACGGGCTTAAACCTGGCGGTGGAACTGGCGAAACAAGGGGTTCTTGAACGGGAAGGAGTACGACTGCTGGGAACGGATCTCCATGCCATCACCTGTGCGGAGGACCGGGATTTGTTCCGTAAACTGATGAAGGAACTGGATGAACCGGTGCCGGAGAGCGCAATTGTTCACACGGTCGAGGAGGCGTCAGCGTTTGCCGATGAAGCCGGTTATCCGGTCATCGTGCGCCCTGCTTACACGCTGGGCGGTACGGGGGGCGGAATCGCCAGGGACAAAAATGAATTGCAAGAGATTGTTGAAAACGGGCTGCGCTACAGTCCGATCACCCAATGCCTGATCGAGAAGAGCATCGCCGGATATAAAGAGATTGAATATGAAGTGATGCGCGATGCCGCCGATAACTGTATCGTCGTGTGCAACATGGAAAACTTCGACCCCGTGGGCGTTCACACCGGTGACAGCATAGTGTTTGCCCCGAGCCAAACCTTGTCCGATCGCGAGTATCATATGCTTCGCACCTCAGCGCTCAAAATCATACGGGCGCTCAACATTCAGGGCGGTTGCAACATCCAGTTTGCCCTCGACCCGCACAGTTTCCAATACTATGTGATTGAAGTGAATCCACGGGTGAGCCGTTCCAGCGCACTCGCTTCCAAAGCGACGGGGTATCCGATCGCCCGGATCGCGGCCAAAATCGCCGTCGGTTATACGCTGGATGAACTGAAAAATCCGGTAACGGGCCAAACGTATGCTTGCTTTGAGCCGACGCTCGATTATGTTGTCAGCAAAATTCCGCGCTGGCCCTTTGATAAATTTGTTTCCGCCAACCGCAAGCTGGGAACGCAGATGAAAGCGACCGGAGAAGTGATGGCCATCGGGCGCACTCTGGAAGAATCACTTCTGAAAGCCGTGCGTTCGCTGGAAATAGGTCTGCATCATATACAGGTGCCGGACAGCGGGAAAATTCCTGACGAAAAGCTGAGAGAGCGTTTGGTGACCGCGGATGATGAACGGCTTTTCCTCGTGGCCGAATGGTTCCGGCGCGGAGGAAGCCTGGAGGAAGCTCACGAGCTTTCCAAAATTGACCGCTTTTTCCTCCATAAAGTGAAGCGGATCATCGAGTTGGAAGAAACCTTGCAGCAAGCGGAGGAACTGACGCCGGAGCTGCTGCTTGCCGCCAAGAAAACGGGTTTCGCTGACCGGACGATCGGTCAGTTGCGCGGGATGCCGGAAAATGAAGTGCGTCAGTTGCGCAAGCAATGGGGGATTCAGCCAGTCTATAAAGTGGTGGATACCTGTGCGGCCGAGTTTGAAGCGGAAACGCCCTACTACTATTCCAGTTATGAACAGGAAGATGAAGTGGTTTCCGCCGGCAAGAAAAGCGTCATCGTCCTCGGTTCCGGCCCGATCCGCATCGGACAGGGTGTGGAATTTGACTATGCCACCGTCCATGCCGTCTGGGCGATCCGCAATGCCGGGTATGAAGCGGTTATTATCAATAATAACCCGGAAACAGTGTCCACCGATTTCAATACGTCTGACCGCCTTTACTTTGAACCGCTTTATAAAGAAGATGTGCTCAACATCATTGAAAAAGAGAAACCCTATGGAGTGGTCGTACAGTTCGGCGGACAAACAGCGCTCAATCTGGCGCGGGATCTGCGCGATGAGGGGATCAACATCCTGGGCACTTCCCTGGAAGAAATCGATCGTGCCGAAGACCGCAAGAAATTTGAACAGCTTTTGAGCAAAAACAATATCGCGCAACCGCCGGGATCGGCCGTCACCTCGGTCGAAGCTGCGGTGGAGACTGCCGCACACCTGGGCTATCCGGTGCTGGTGCGTCCCTCGTACGTACTGGGCGGACGGGCAATGGAAATTGTCTACAATGAATCGGAACTGCGCAGTTACATGAAGCTGGCGGTCAAGGTAAATCCGGAGCATCCTGTCCTGATCGACCGCTATCTGCTCGGCAAGGAACTGGAAGTGGACGCCATCAGTGATGGCAGCGATGTCCTGATTCCAGGCATCATGGAGCACATCGAGCGAGCCGGTGTCCATTCCGGGGATTCCATCGCCGTATACCCTCCGCAATCGATTACGCAAGAACAGAGGGAACAGCTGGTCACCATCACGGCTCAGATTGCCAAAGCATTAAACATCAAAGGGCTGATCAATATCCAATTCGTCCTGTACAAAGGGGAGATCTATGTGCTGGAAGTAAATCCGCGCGCTTCCCGGACGGTACCTTTTTTGAGCAAAGTGACCGGCATCCCGATGGCACAAGTGGCCACCAAAATCGCGTTGGGTCAATCGCTTAAAGAACAGGGATACAGCAGTGGCCTGTGGCAGGAGAGTCCGGAGGTGGCTGTCAAAGTGCCGGTTTTCTCCTTCGCCAAATTGCGCCGCGTCGATATCACGCTGGGCCCGGAAATGAAGTCCACAGGAGAAGTGATGGGGCGCGACCGCGATTATGCCCGGGCGGTCTACAAGGGGCTCCTGGCAGCGGGAATCGCCTTGCCGCGCTTTGGCACAGTCGTAGCCACGATCGGGGACAAAGAGAAGGAGGAAGCGATTCCGCTCATGCTCCGCTTCCATCAATTGGGGTATAAAATCGTCTCCACCAGCGGTACGGCAGACATGCTGGAAAAAGCGGGATTGCCGGTCGAACGCGTGCACAAATTGAAAGAAGGCTCTCCGAACATTCTCGATCTGATTCGCAACGGAAAAGCGGACCTGGTGGTAAACACCTGGACGCGCGGGCGAACACCGGAGCGCGACGGGTTCCGCATTCGCCGTGAGGCGGTCGAACACGGCATCGCCTGTCTCACTTCTTTGGATACAGTGGATGCGCTCCTCACGACGCTGGAGTCAATCCATCTCAATGCAGAACCGATCGGTGCGCCGCAAGTACCCGGAAAAAAAGCGGCAGAGGCACTGATGGTTTAAACCGATGGAGAAAAGAGGGTTGCGCCTGTGCGGACGACTGCGAACCCGCTTTTCATCTGAATTTTTCAAGGAGGGAGCAGCGTGCGGGCAGAAGAGCGGGTGATCATCGCACTGGATTATCCGGGTGCGAACGAAGCCGAACAATTGTTGCGAGCCTGGGCTTTTTCACAAAACAAACCGTTTATCAAAGTGGGTTATCAGCTTTTTTACGCTGTCGGGCCGGAATGGGTTGTGAAACGAAAACAGGAAGGATTTCCCGTCTTTCTCGATTTGAAATTGCATGATATCCCGAATACGGTTGCGAAAGGGATCGAATCTCTCAGCCGTTTCGGAGTTGATTTATTGACGATTCATGCTTGCGGCGGGCGCGCCATGCTGGAAGCGGCGAAGGAGGCTTGTGAGAAAGCGGGGGCCGGAACCCGGTTGTTGGCGGTGACGCAACTGACCAGCACCGACCGGAAAATGTTGAATGAGGAACTGGGCATTCCGGGCAGCGTTGAATCGAGTGTGATCCGCTATGCCCAATTGGCTTACCGGGCAGGGGTTGACGGTGTCATCTGTTCGGGGCGGGAAAGCGGAATGGTCAAACAGGCCACTTCGAATGATTTTCTCGCAGTAACCCCCGGAATCAGGCCTGCTCACGCTGAGGCTCAAGATCAAAAAAGAGTGTTGACTCCGGGTGAAGCGATTCAGTCGGGAGCCGATTATCTCGTCATCGGCCGTCCGATTACCCGGGCAACTGATCCGATTGCCGCGTTTGAAGCGATAGTCAAAGAGATAAAAGAAGTGTTGGAGGAGTGATAGAGATGGCATGGCTGGTGGAAGAAGCGATTGAACGGACAGGGGTTTTAAAGGAAGGGCACTTTCTGTTGTCATCCGGGCGCCACAGCGGGAAATATATGCAATGCGCCGCCCTGCTTCAGTATCCGCAAGATGCCGGGAAGGCCGGAGAAGCGATTGCCTCTCTGTTCAAGGGAGAGAAGATCGATGTCGTGGTCGGGCCGGCGCTCGGGGGCGTGATCATCGCCCATGAAGTGGCAAGGGCTTTGAACGTTCGCTGTCTGTTTGCCGAACGGAAAGACGGGAAAATGGAGCTGCGGCGCGGTTTTGCCATTCAGCCGGGTGAAAGGGTGTTGGTGGTGGAAGATGTCGTGACCACCGGCGGCTCGGTCAAGGAAGTGATTGAGTTGCTGCTTCCCCTTGGTGCCGTGATCGCAGGAGTGGGCGCCATCGTTGATCGCACCGGAGGGAAAAATCCCTTTGCTTACCCGTTCCGCGCGCTGACGAAGATTCACATTGAAAGCTATGAACCGGAAAACTGCCCTCTTTGTCAGCAAGGGTTGCCTGTGCACAAGCCAGGCAGCCGCACTGCGAAATGAGGAAGGGAGTCAGGGGACAGCCAGGATCGAAATACGGTCCCGGCTGTTTTTATTTGGGAGATGATGATTCCAAAAGGTGCGTTTCGATTTTGTTCTCGATTTTGGCGACAATCTGCCTGGCTCTGGAACTCCATTCCTCCCCGATTTTCGCGTCGTCTGTGGGCAAAGGTTCGCTGAACTGGTTAACGAGAGAACTGACAACTCCAATATCAGCAGACGGGTCGTTTTTGGTACGAAATTCATGCTTGATGACGAACGGTTTGCCCAGCCGAACGATGGCATCCTTTTCCTGCATTTCGCCTTTTACAACATATACGGGAATGCGCAAATAGTAGCGGTAACCCTGTTCATTTTCCCAATCAAGAGGATGGTCGAAATAACCGTGCTCGTAGGTCCAACCGCCTCCCAGAACGAACCCTTCCGGATAAAGCAAATCGGTCATCGTCCCGAAGCTGGTCTGAAATCCTTCAATTTTGCTTGAATCAATCGTGAGCATAATGTTGACTCCTTTGCAAGACAAAAACGGATTTACTCAGGTGAAATATTCCACGCAAGCATTTGGAAAATACCGTGCGATTTGTTCCCTCATGTGCTCTTCCAATTCTTTCATCTGCGTTTCCTGGTAAACATACTTCACTCTGCCATAGCGTCCCCATTTCTTTTTTCTTTTTTCTTCCTCCATCTCCAGTTTGGATTTGGGATACCGCTGTAAGATTATTTTCTTTGCGGTTTGTGTAAACCGGTGGGAAATCAGTTCAAATGTGAGCCCGTTTGTTTCGGGAAGTTCCTGGCTCAGCCTTTTTAACAATTGCGTGTATCCTTCTTTCCATCCGTCATAAAGAATCAATGGGGCGATGATAAATCCGAGCGGATAACCGGCCCGTGCCACTTTTCCGGCAGCTTCCACCCGTTCGTCAAAGGAAGCGGTGGCCGGCTCGAATTGGCGAATGACATAATCGGCATTGACGCTGAACCGAAACCGGGTATGCCCGTTGTGGGTTGCATCCAGCAAACTGTCCACGTTTGCGAATTTGGTGACAAAACGGAGCCTTCCCAGTTCCTGTTTTCCCATAAACTCAATCGTTTTTTTCAGCGATCCGGTTAGATGTTCAATCCCGACCGGGTCAGAGGTACATGCTGCTTCAAACCGTGTAATTTCAGGGGATCGTTCCTGTATATATTTGGCTGCCGCCTCGAAAATTTCTTCCAGATTAACGTAAACCCGGATATAGGGACGATTCCCCAGCGTTGTTTGCAGATAACAGTAGTGACAATGCCCCATACAACCGGTAGCCAATGGGATGGCATATTCCGCAGATGGCTTGGATGGTTCGAACTTCAGTGTTTTGCGCACCCCGACAACCAGCGTTTTTTTCGCGATCCGATACTTCTCCAGGTCATTTTTTCCGGGCAAGTTGGTAATGCGGTTGTGCGAAGTAGTCATCCGTACCGGAATATTTGAGTTTTTGAAACGGTTATACAGTTCTTGTCCCAATGGATACTCAAGCGCCTGGGGTTCAAAATAAATCAAATCGGGCTGAAATAATTTCATGTCATCCACCTCGACTTTAGTTTTTCCAGTCGAGGCGCTTCCTATGTTCAGAAGGGAAAGGGGACCGTGACGGAGGAAAGGGTGGTTTTGGGCATTTTTATGTTGAAAAGAAAATTGCTTGTATAGATTTTCCAATCTCATGGGTAAACTGGATTTTAGGATCAGAAGCGAAGGAGTGCAAATGATTGGATCAAGTTGTCTTGGCACGGGCTTTTTTCGGAACATCGCTCGCTTTTCATATTATTTATGCGACTTTGGGCATCGGGCTCTCTTTCATGGTATTTTTGAGTGAGCTTCTGCACAACTGGAGAAAAGACAGGGATTATGCACTGATGGCCAAACGCTGGACAAAGTCGATGGGGATTTTGCTTGGAGTGGCCATTCCCAGCGGAACGATCGTGGCCATACAGTTGTCTTTGTTATGGCCGGGTTTTATGAAAATCGTCGGTCAAGTCATATCGGTTCCGTTTGAGATTGAAATCTTTGCCTTTTTCCTCGAAGCATTAGCTTTATCCATCTATGTTTATGCCGCTGACCGCCTTTCTCCTTATATGCGTGTCATTGCCGTCTTTTTGGTGGCTGTGGGTGCGACGGCATCAGCTGTTCTCATCACATCCGCCAACACGTGGATGAATACCCCGGCAGGTTTTGACATGAAACCGGATGGAACGATTTATCATGTAAATCCGTGGAAGGCTTTCTTTAACCCCAGCTTTGTGGACACAGCCTATCATGTGGTGATCAGCGCTTTGATGACAGGGGCTTTTGCCGTGGTATCGGCCGCCGCTTACCGTCTGTTGAAAAGCGGCCGCGAAGAAGAAGCCATCCATCGCAAAGCTCTCATTTTGGGATTGGTAACAGCGTTTATCACTTCGTTCTTCACCATTTTTACCGGCCATGACTCCGCCCAAAACCTGCATCGGTATACACCGGAAAAACTGGCGGCGGCAGAGGGCCTGTTTGAAACGACAAAGTATGCCCCGATTGTCATCGGCGGTTTTGTCGATCAAAAGGAACAAACGGTTAAATACGGGATTGAAATTCCGTATTTTCTCAGCTTCCTCGCCGGAAACCGTTTTGATACGGAAGTGAAAGGCTTGAACGAATTTCCACGGGATACATGGCCGCCTGCTTATGTCCATACTTTGTTCAACGTGATGGTTGGAATCGGGATTCTGTTGTTTGTGGCCACAGCGTACAGCCTTTATTACTGGTGGAAAAAGGCTCGGGCCGGAAAGCCGTTTCCGCGCTGGTTATTGTGGGGATTGGCTTACAGCGGTCCGGTTTCCATGCTGGGAATTGAAGTGGGCTGGATCTTCAGTTGCAGCGGACGGCAGCCGTGGACGATTTACGGGTTTCAACGAACGACCGAAGCGGCGACCAAGGCGGGAAACCTGGGGGGTTTGTACATCCTGTTTTCCCTGGTTTATCTCATGTTAAGCGTGATGGTGGCAGTGGTGTTGATTTCCTATTTTAAGCGCAATCCGCTCAGAAAAGATCTGGATCTACTTAAACATGCAGGAGTGAAACCACATGGTTCAACCCATTGAACCCTCAATTGCAATCTTGCTGGTATGGTTGCTGTTGTATATTTACAGTATCGCCGGATCGGTTGATTTTGGGGCCAGCTTTTGGGCGATGGTTTACGCGGATAAAAATACACGGGCCGGGCGGATTGCCAATCGTTTTTTGTCACCCACCTGGGAAGTGACCAACACCGTTCTCGTGTTGCTGGTTGTCGCCTTCGTCGGCTTTTTTCCCAAAGCGGCGTATATTCTCGGTACGGTGTTGCTGGTTCCGATCAGCATCATTTTGCTCCTCATCGCCATTCGCAGCGCGTTTATGGTTTTTGCCTATTCGGTGGAGGGGTATCAAAAAGCGCTGCGCATTATTTCCGGATTGACGGGGCTTTTTGTCCCGGCACTTCTGATCAGCGCCCTTCCCGTGACAGAAGGAGGTTTTGTCAGGAGATTGGCGGACAGGGAAATCCTGCTGTTCGATAAATGGCTGTCCAGTCCTTCTGTCTATTTATACATGTTGTTCGGTCTGACATCGGAGTTATTTTTGTCCTCTCTGTTTTTGGCCGATTATTCCCGGGAATCGTCGGACGATGAGGCTTACCGCCTCTACCGGAAAATCGCGTTGATCTTCGGTCCGGTCACCATCCTTGTGGCAGTGCTGACTCTTTATTTTTCCAAGCCGGAAGCGCAGTGGCTATTATTGGGTTTAAGCAGGCAAAAAGAGTGGTTTGCCCTTTCGATCATCGCCTTTTTGATCGCTTATGTTTCCTTGTGGTGGAAGGATGGCAGGCCAAGGGTGGCAGTGGTGTTTGTGGCCATCCAATATGCATTGGCCACCTTCGCTTACGGCGTCGCACATCTTCCGTATATCGTTTACCCGTTCATGACCGTCAATGAAGCGTTTACCAATATTGACACGTTTTATTCGCTGTTGAAAGTCTTTGCAGTCGGTCTCGCTCTCCTGTTGCCCGGATTCCTTGTTTTTTGGAGATTTTTTCTGAAGGATAAGCGGTATTTGCAAAAAAGTTGAATCCCGCCGTTTCGCTTTCGTCAGTGAACAGGGGTTGTGTGAAAGCCGTATGCTCCCATGGAAAAAAACATATTCTAAGGGTGTCAGATGGCCATACATTGGCCCCTGGCTGATTTTGATGAATGAGGGGGATTTTGTTTGATGGGAATGAAGGATATTACAGAGAAAGTGTCAGCGAAGTTTGAAGGAGGCAGATTGGTTTTTTACCACAACCATGAGCCCATCGGATCAATGGATCTCGGAACCAAAGAGATTCAAATGAATGATGGTTATGATATGAAAAATAATCTCATTCTGGCCAGTGAAAAAAATACCAAACTGAAGGATCACTATACGGAAAATTGCGATGCCGGATGGTGCTGAGCCGCATCGCTTATTTTTTGGAAAAAGAAGAGCCCGGGTTCAAACCGGGACCATCATGAGGACAGATAAGATCAGGCTTTAATTTTCCCGTTTAAACAATGTTTTTTTAATTTCTCTTATCTGTTTAATATGCCTTTTCTCATGAGCGGCCGCCACCTCGATCCATTGGGACAGGGGAAGAAGGCCCAAAGGGGGGTAGACGGCGGCTTTGTGCGTCAGCGCATGAGGGTCCAGCTGTTCGTATGCCTCCCGTAGTTGCTCCCGCGATTTGCCCAGTTTTTTTTTCAGGGAATCGAGTGTTTGAAATTCTTCTTTTGGTTCCAGGTGGGATAAGAAGACCTTCACTTTTTTGGTCCGATCCAGTAACGGATCAAGCGGCTTTGTGGGGAAAGGGGTTTCGCTTTCTTCAAATAATCCGTGCTTTAACTGGGATGCGATCGCCCGTTCCACCAGATGGATGTGTTCGATTACCTGCGCGATGGACCATCCATCCTCAAACGGTTTGCGGTTTGCATCCTCATCACTGATCAAATCGATCTCATTCAACAATTCGTTTCGTACTTCGTCCAACCCCAACATGACGTTTCCTCCTCTCTTGACATTTATAATTCGGCGACATGGAACTTCATTCCTGCTTAACCTCTTGTTAGCAAAAGAAAACAAAATGATTTTAATATAAAACATTTTAAATACAATAGACAACAGTCGTGATGATCTTTTTTGGGCAGCAAAAAGCCCCCGCTTCGGGCTGGAAGCAGGGGGCAGAGGGAAGGGGATTTTTATTCTGGCTGGCGTTCGAGGATTTTTTTAATCTGTTCTTCTTCAGGAGTGACATAAAGCGTTTTTTGATTCTCATACGTGACAAAACCCGGACGGGCACCGGATGGTTTTTTCACATGCTTGATCAGGGTATAGTCAACAGGAACCCGGCTCGACTCCCGCCCTTTGCTGAAATAAGCGGCCAGCATCGCTGCTTCGAGAAGCGTTTGATCGGTTACCTGTTTGGAGCGGATCACCACATGAGAACCGGGAATCTCTTTGGTATGAAGCCAGGTGTCTGTCGAGGAGGCGAGCTGGTGGGTCAGATAATCGTTTTGTTTGTTGTTTTTTCCGACCAGAATCACGGTTCCATCCCCGCTTATTACCTTCAACGGGGCAGGGACATCCTTGCGCTTTCGCTCCCGCTTGTTTGACTGCCTTTTCAACCAACCCTGTTCAGCCAGTTCATCCCTGATCTGCTCCACTTCACGCAAACTGCAGTTTTCCAGCTGGACAAGCACCGATTCCAAATAGAGGTTTTCTTCTTTTGCTTTTTCAATTTGCTCTGTGTTCCATTTTTTGGCCGCTTTTAATTTATTGTACTTCTTGAAGTAGCGCTGCGCGTTTTCCGGGGGAGATAAAGTCGGATCGAGGGGAATCGTCACCTCGGGTGTTTCCGGATCGAAGTAGTTGATCGTTTTGACTTCGGTATCGCCGCGTTTAATCTGATAAAGCGAGGCGGTGACCAATTCGCCGAACATCCGGTATTGATCCGCTTTGTCCGCCTGATTGATCTCATTTTGCAAAATCTCGATTTTCTTGGTGTTTTTCTCGATTTCATTTTTTAATTTGCGCATCAAATCATGGGTTTGCTGGCGGATGCGGTCTCGCTGGGCTTTTCCGTAATAAAAGTGTTCCAGGCATTCGCTGATCGAGGGGAAGGATTGGATCTCGCCGTCAAGGTGAGAAAGCGGCCACACATAAAAATAACTTTTTTGCTTTGCCTTTATGATGACAGGGCGAAAATCGTGCTCCCTGGCGCGTTCCATATAGGAGCTGAACGTTTCCCAAAGTTGATCCCGGCTGCCGGGGCCGGTCTGCTCCACGATTTCTTTTGCCAGAAGGGGGCTGATTCCGGTGAAACGCGCGACGATCTGTTTGTCCAGCCGCCCGCCGTTGTAATCAAAGCCTGAGATAAATGTATTTTTATCTGCCGTCAGCGGATTTCGCTTTCCTTGTGACGGCGGCTCGAGATAAGGGACACCGGGATAGATCTGCCGATACTTGCTGATGGCGTGACTGACGCGGCGGATCCCGTCAAAAACGACATTTTTCTCCGGGTCGAGCAAAATAATGTTGCTGTGGCGCCCCATGATTTCCATCACCAGGCGCCGTTTTACCACATCTCCCAGTTCGTCGCGGGTGCGAAAATCGATTTGAATGATGCGCTCCATTCCAACCTGATGAATCGATTCAATAATTCCCCCCTCGGCGTGTTTGCGCAGGAGCATGCAAAACATCGGAGGTTCCGAAGGGTTATCTGCTTTTGCCTTTGTGAGCTGAACACGGGCAAAAGCAGGATGAGCCGATAGCAGCAACTGATGATTTTTTCCTTGGGAACGTATATGCAAGATGAGTTCCAGGTCAGCCGGCTGGTAAATTTTCGTGATGCGCCCGCCGCTTAATACCTGGTTTAACTCATGAACAACAGCGCGGGTAACAATTCCGTCAAACGACATCAGGATTCATCCTTTTCTCTGAAAGAGTCTTCTGTGAAAACGTGTTGCAAGCCAGGCGGTGCTGCCCTGCATGACACGAAGATGGCTCTATTCATTTTACTACAAAGTGTAAAAAAACGAACCCGGGTTTTGTTTCGCAGAAACTCGGGTTCGATTCGTTGGCATCAAAATTTGTTGATATGGAAATTATCCCCCAGCATGGTCCAGTTTTCGGGAAAGCTTTCGCCCAATACCCAGTAACTGATCCCGTGCAGTCTGTACTGCTTCACCAGATTGAACTTGGCTTGTATGCTTTGTGCATCTTCAAACCAAACTTCATGCCGTTTGCCGGCTCTGTCCGTGTAACGGAACCAAGGAGCTTCATCCCGTTTGCTGTACCGGACTTTGATTCCCTTTTGATGGGCGAGGGTATCCGCTTCTTTCGGGGATATCCGTTTGGCCGGAGGGCCGCCTTTTTTATAGGGAAGGGTCCAATCATACCCGTACAACGGAGCGCCCATGATAATTTTTCGGGCGGGGATTTTGGTTTTGGCATATTCAATCACTTTGCGAATTTGCGGTACGGGGGATACCGCCATCGGAGGCCCACCGGTCCAGCCCCATTCGTAGGTCATCAAAATGACAAAATCGGCGATTTTTCCGTGAAAAGCATAGTCGTGCGCCCCGTGCCAGGGTCCGCGATCATGGTCGCTCTGCTTGGGGGCAAGTGCAGTGGAAACGATAAATCCTTCCCGTTTCGCCAATGGAACCAGGGTGGTCAGAAAACTGTTGTACAAATGGCGGTCCTGAGGGTGAAGATGTTCAAAATCGACGTTGAGTGCCCGATATCCTTTTTGTTTCATCACGCGGATCACATTGGCGATCAATTTTCGTGAAGCTGCTTTGTTTGTGAAGATCCGGTGGGCAATGTCCGACTGAAAATTGCCGTTGGCAAAATTGGTAATGACCAGCATCGGAACGGCTCCGTTTTTGCGCGTGGTTATTAACGGAGCCGTATCATTGAGAGGAATCAGACTTCCGTCCGACCGGACGCGGTAGCTGAAAAAGCTGACATAAGTCAGATTGGGTGCCGCTTGGTTGACTGCTGCCACCGCTGTTTTGGGATCGTCGACTTCCAAAAAACCGATGGTATCAATATGGGGTTTGGCCGCCGGCGGTTTTGTTTTTTCCCGGGGTTTGACAGGGACCGTTCTGCCACGGGTGTTCATCGGTTCTGTATGATTCGTCCGATATGCGGTCGCCTGGGGGCGTTTTCCCCCGCTTTCCTTTTTAGTCGGGGCCGAGCATCCTGTGAAAATAAGGGTTAGGACAGTAAATAATAAAAGAATACGTTTCATTTGTCTCACCTGTTTTTCATAATTTTATCCTTTAGTCTTCTTGAACTGCTTTTTTTTATGCACCGGGACTGAATCGCTGTGCAAGGCATGTTTGAAAGCTCGTCTGAATAGATTGGAAAATAGACAGATGGGACAAAGGAGGAAGAAAGTTGGCGGAACAAGCACGATGGATTGATTGGGATCCAGAACGGGTTGCAGCTTATTTTGGGGTGAATCCCTCTGTTGGCCTGAACGGGGATGAAGCGAAGGAACGGCTCAAGCGGGCGGGTTACAACCGGTTGGCGGAAGGGGAGAAAAGCTCGCTGTTCGGACTGTTCATCGACCAGTTCAAGGACTTTATGGTACTGGTCCTTCTGGTGGCGACACTGATTTCCGGTTTGCTCGGAGAATATACGGATGCGATCGCGATCATCGCCATTGTACTGTTAAACGCTTTTCTCGGATTCATACAGGAAGTGCGTGCGGAGAAATCACTGTCCGCCTTGAAAAAATTATCCGCGCCGACAGCCAAGGTGCTCAGGCAGGGAAAATGGACCCGCATCGATGCTTCCCTGCTGGTTCCGGGCGATGTGGTGGCGCTGGAAAGCGGGGACCGGATTCCGGCTGATCTTCGTCTGATCAAAGCGGAAAGCCTTTATATTGAAGAGTCGGCGCTCACCGGGGAATCGGTTCCCGTGGAGAAAAACAGCGCCCCTCTCCCCCATGCCGATGTTTCCCTGGGAGACCGGAAAAACATGGGCTATATGGGAACGATGGTTGTCCGGGGAAACGGAACGGGTATTGTGGTACATACGGGCATGGAGACGGAAATGGGACGGATTGCCCATCTGATCGAAACGACGGAGACAATGGACACCCCGTTAAAACGGCGGCTGGAGCAACTGGGGAAGATTTTGATCATCGTGGCGCTGCTGTTGACGGCGCTTGTCGTGGTTACCGGGATTTTGCACGGCCAAGATGCATATAGGATGTTTCTGGCCGGAGTTTCGCTGGCAGTTGCCGCCATTCCCGAAGGATTGCCGGCGATTGTCACGATTGCCCTGGCTCTCGGGGTGCAGCGCATGATCAAACGCCGGGCCATTGTGCGCAAACTCCCGTCTGTCGAGACGCTGGGGTGTGCGACTGTGATTTGTTCGGATAAAACCGGTACGCTGACGCAAAATAAAATGTTCGTCACCCATATTTGGACCGATCAAAAATTGATTCAGGTGACCGGAAGCGGCTATGAACCTGTTGGTAAATTCAAGTTGGGAAAACAAGAGATCGATGCGGCCAAAGAGCCTGCTTTAAAACAGTTACTGGAGATTTCCGCCCTCTGCAACAACGCCTCCCTGATTAAGGAAAAGGGGGCAGGGGTAATCAAAAAGCGGACGGTTTGGAAAATTGACGGTGATCCCACTGACGGAGCGCTCATCGTAACTGCGGGCAAAGCGGGCATTACTGGTGAAACGCTGAAAAAAGAATGGGTGCGGGTCAAAGAGTACCCCTTTGACTCTGAACGGAAAATGATGTCTGTTTTGGTGAGAAACAAAAATGGGAAGCAGCGTCTCTATGCCAAAGGCGCTCCCGAGATTTTGATCGGACGATGTACTCATATTTATTCGAAGGGAAAAGTGGTGCCACTTACGCGGGAGCATAAGCAAACCATTCTCAAAATGAATGAACAATTGGCGGCGATGGCCTTGCGGAATCTGGCATTTGCATACCGCGAAGTTCCGCAGACCACCAATCTCAATAAAGATTGGCAGATAGAACAGAATCTCGTTTTCGTCGGTTTGGCTGGCATGATCGACCCGCCGCGGGAAGAGGTCAAAGAAGCGATTGAGGTTTGCCGTCGGGCGGGGATCAAAACGGTGATGATAACCGGAGACCATCAGACGACAGCGGTGGCCATTGCCAGCGAACTGGGCATCAAGCGGCCCGAAGGTTTGACACTGAGCGGACAAGATCTTTACAATATGAGCGATGAAGAGTTTTTGCGTGTGGCAAATGAGGTGGATGTTTACGCGCGCGTATCGCCCGAGCATAAGCTGCGCATCGTCAAGGCGCTGCAAAAACACGGACATGTCGTGGCGATGACGGGCGATGGAGTAAATGATGCGCCCGCCATCAAAGCGGCGGATATCGGGATTGCCATGGGCGTGACGGGAACGGATGTGTCAAAAGAGGCCTCTTCCCTGATCCTTGCGGATGACAATTTTGCCACCATCGTCTCGGCTGTTGAAGAAGGAAGGAATATTTACGATAATATTCGCAAATTCATCAGCTATTTGCTGGCTAGCAATGTCGGGGAAATTTTGATTATGTTCCTGGCGATGTTGTTCGGTTTTCCGTTGCCTCTGGTTCCGATCCAGATTTTATGGGTTAATCTCGTGACAGACGGACTGCCGGCAATGGCCCTGGGAGTCGACCCCGCGGAAGACAATACCATGGAACGGGCACCGCGAAACAGCAGGGAGAGTGTGTTTGCACGGGGGGTTGGATGGAAGATTGTCACCAGGGGGTTGCTGATCGGCTTTTGCTCACTGGCGGCATTCTGGGTTACTTATGCCGAGTTCCCCGATGATCTGGTCAAGGCGCAAACCGTCGCCTTTGCCACGCTCGTTCTGTCCCAGCTGATCTATGTTTTCGATTGCCGCTCACAGGGCACGATTTTTCAGCGAAATCCGTTTGACAATCCGGCGCTGGTGCTGGCGGTTCTTTCATCTGTCGCCTTGCTGCTGGCAGTTATCTACTATCGGCCCCTGGGACCGGTCTTCCATACAGTACCGTTGGGGCTGAGGGAATGGATTCTGGTGACGGTAACATCCACACTTCCCGTCATCGTCGCCGGTTTGTTCGATGTCATGAGACCGCGCAACTGGCATCTCAAGCGAATCGCCAACAGTTAAGACAGAAGGAGAGAGACCATGAAATTCACAAAAATGCACGGTCTTGGAAATGATTTTATTATTGTGTATCAAAACCACACGCCGAATCTGGAGGAATTTTCCCGTCTGGCGGTACAAATGTGCCACCGCCACACCGGGATCGGAGCAGACGGACTGGTGGTGGTGTACCCGTCGGAGAACGCCGATGCAGCGATGCGCATTTTCAATGCCGATGGCTCGTTGACGGAACAATGCGGCAATGCCATGCGCTGTGTCGCCAAATACTGCTACGAACGCCTTTCGGCATTAAAAGACGAGTTTACGCTGGAAACGAAGGTGGGTTTGCAGACGGTATGGGTGGACGGAAGCCTGGGAAAAGCGGAGAAGATTCGTGTCGATATGGGAGAGCCGGTTTTGGAGCCTTCGCGAATCCCGGTCGTTGCAACCGGCCGGCGGGTGATCAACCAACCGGTCGAGGCCGGAGGTGCACAGTTTTACTTTACCGGCGTGTCGATGGGGAACCCGCATGCTGTCATCGAGGTAGACGATGCTTCCCGGTTTCCTGTGGAAAAATGGGGTCCGATCCTGGAAACGCACCGGCTGTTTCCCAATAAATCCAATGTGGAATTCGTCACTTTTCATTCCCCGTCCGAGGTGACCATGCGGGTCTGGGAACGCGGGGTCGGACAAACAATGGCTTGCGGTTCGGGAGCATGTGCAACGCTGGTCGCCGGTGTTCTTCTCGGAAAATTGGCGCGCCGGGCGGTGATTCATCTGCTTGGAGGCGATCTGGAGATCGAGTGGAGCGAAGCGGATAACCGGGTTTATATGAGCGGGCCTGCTGCTTTCGTCTATGACGGAGTTTGGTTGCCGGCTTAAAAGGAATGAAGCCAGAATCCAAAGCAAATGATGGATTCTGGCTTTTTCTTCATCCCCAGCGGAACGAATCGGGTGAATCCGCTTCATCCTCCGGGGGAGAGGTTGGGACAGTTGCAAGGCCGTTTCCCGGCGGGCCTTGGCGGTTTCGATTGCGGCGTCGCAACCAAACGGCCAGGGCAATGATCAGGAGCAGCACGATCAGGAGAATCAGAATACCCCAAGTGATCGGGTTGGGGATTTTAACCGACATATAGATCGGGTTGTCTTCTCCGGGATGGATTTTCCAAGTGAGCGTTTTCCCATCCGGACTAACCTGCGTGGCGTTGCTTTGGTCCGCCTTAACCGGGAGAGTCAGGATAAAGCGCAGATTCATCTGATTAAAAAACAATTGATCGAGTCCGTAGGCGCCATCCGGTTTTAAATGGGTCAGGTCGACATGGGTGTTGTACACCAGTGTAGTGGTGAACAAACCGTTTTTTATTTCAAAATCTTTTCCCGGCCCTCTTACCGTTGGGAACGTCCCGGCGGTCAGCGGATGTTGATCCTGCGGGAGCGAAGCGCTTTGCTTGCCGAAGAAGTGAAAAGCGGAATTGGCCTGTTCTTTCAGCTCTTTTCCCGGCGGATCATCGATGACGCTGTCCACCTCTTTGACGGCAACCCATCCCTGTTTATCGCCTTCGTCCAAGGGGCGGATCTGGTAGCCGTGATTCGCCAGGCGGTTTTTCAAGTCATTGAATTGCGGGAGGATCAGGGGGTTGGTTAACACTTTAAGTTCATATTGGCCCGACCCGTCCCGGTTGATCGTGACATGCAGATCGGCATCGATGCATCCGGTGAGAAAGACGGTGAGGATGAGCAAAAATCCCATGATCTTTGTCCACTTTTTCTTCATTTGCTGCCTCTCCTTTTTGATTTCGGTTTACTCAGGGGGGCGGCCGAGAATGGGTTGGAATAATGGAAAATTTATTGCTTATTGCGCAATGGAATGCAATTTCTATCATTGTAATGAAGTTGAAAATGGGTGTCAAAGCGGGGAGGGCGTGAAAGCCGGAAATGGAATCTTTCATCCATTCGCGTATGGGAAAAAGTCGGTTTGATCAGAACAGGGACGACTGAAGAATCAATTCTATAGGTATATCCCCGGCAAGCGGGGAGATTGTCCATTTTGCAGGGGGATCGTCCATTTTTTAGAAATGAAAGCGTTTTTATGACTTGTGCTGATTTTTGAAAATGGATTTTGGTTAAGTTAAAATGGGAGTGATTTTGAGAAAAAAATTATCCGGAGGTTAACATGAATAAAATTCAGTTTGATTATTCCAGTGCCACTGCCTTTATGAACGAGCATGAACTGATGCAAATGCAGCCAGCCATCCGGATGGCCCACGATTTGCTACATAACGGGACAGGCGCCGGATCGGACTTTCTCGGTTGGGTAAATCTTCCTTTTCAATACGACAAGGAAGAATATGCCCGGATTAAAAAAGCAGCCGCCAAAATTCAGTCTGATTCGGACGCGCTGGTCGTAATCGGAATCGGCGGTTCCTATCTGGGTGCGCGTGCCGCGATTGAAATGCTTTCTCATACCTTCTATAACGAATTGCCGAAAGATAAACGTCGCACACCGCAAATTTATTTTGCCGGAAACCATATTTCTTCCACTTATTTGGCTCACCTTCTCGAACATTTGGAAGGCAAAGAGGTAAGTGTGAATGTGATTTCCAAGTCGGGAACGACGACCGAACCGGCCATCGCCTTCCGCATTATCCGTGAATATATGGAGAAGCGCTACGGAAAAGAAGAGGCGCGCCGCCGTATTTATGCCACAACGGACAAGGCCAAAGGAGCCTTGAAGAAGTTGGCCGATGAAGAGGGATACGAAACGTTTGTGATTCCCGATGATGTGGGCGGCCGGTACTCTGTTTTGACGGCGGTCGGACTTCTGCCGATTGCTGTCGCCGGGATCGATATCGATGAAATGATGGCCGGTGCGCAAGCAGGGGTGGAAGCATACCAAACACTGGATCTCGAAGCAAACCCGAGCTATCAATATGCAGCTGTGCGCAACATTTTATACCGCAAAGGAAAAACGACGGAGATCCTGGTTAACTACGACCCGGCGCTGCAGTATTTCAGTGAGTGGTGGAAACAGCTGTTTGGTGAAAGTGAAGGGAAGGACCAGAAAGGGATTTTCCCGGCGTCCGTCAACTTTACGACCGATCTGCACTCCATGGGTCAATACATCCAGGAGGGGCTGCGCAACATCTTTGAAACCGTCGTCTTTGTCGGAAAATCGCGCGAGTCGTTGCTCCTGCCAAAGGATGAGAGCGATTTGGACGGCCTGAACTATTTGGCCGGGAAAGATCTTGATTTCGTGAACAGCAAGGCCTTTGAAGGAACCATGCTGGCCCATGCGGATGGCGGAGTTCCCAACCTGGCGGTCAAAGTGGAGGAAATCAGTCCGTACACCTTTGGGGCGCTCGTCTATTTCTTTGAGAAGGCTTGCGGCATCAGCGGGTATTTATTGGGGGTAAATCCCTTTGATCAGCCGGGGGTTGAGGCGTATAAGAAAAACATGTTCGCCCTGCTCGGGAAACCGGGATTTGAAGCGCAGCGGGGTGAACTGCTGAAACGCCTGAACAAGTAAAGCGAATGAGAATTCATGTCCAACCGGGCATGAAGTGATGTCCACAACCTTTTGCAGAAGGGGATTGGTGCTTTTCTGCGGCGGCTTGTTCCACGACGGGCCGGGCCAAGAGAAGCACCGGGATCCCTGACGGAATTCTATATGGGTTTTTAGACTTAACAAGTGAGCCATGTCCAACCGGGCATGGTTTTTTTTATTCAATTGGATTGCCTCGCCAAAAAGCGGGAGATCTGCGTTCTTATGGTCGGTCAGTCGTGCTCTGTTTCCACTCGATTTTAAAACTTCAACGTGAATATTTTTATTGTTGCTTGCATTGGCCGGTCAATCTGTTTATACTGTACATATACGATATATACACTTGGATGGGTTGAAGATGAAAATCATCATTTCGCAAACCGGAGACCAACCGATTTATGCCCAGATCGCGGTGCAAATCAAACATCAGATTTTCAACGGGATTTTGCAGAGCGGCGATGCCCTGCCCTCGATCCGCAAATTGGCCAAAGAACTGAAAGTGAGTGTCATCACAACCAAACGAGCGTATGAAGAATTGGAAAAAGAAGCGCTTATTCGGACCGTTGCGGGAAAGGGAACCTTTGTCACGGCCCATGACCAGTTTTTCCTGCATGAAAAGAGAGTGGAAGAACTGAAAGAAAAGTTGGGCCCCGCCATCAGAGAAGCGAAGGAAATCGGGTTATCCCTGCAGGAAGTGACGGCCCTGGTCGAAACTATCTTTCGGGAGGAAGCACCATGAGTTACATCTTGGATGTAAAGGATTTGCGTAAAGAATATAAGGGATTTTCCCTGGGCCCTTTGTCGTTTCAGCTGGAACCGGGCTATATCATGGGTTTGATCGGCCCAAACGGTTCCGGCAAAAGCACCACCATCAAAGCGATTCTCGGCTTGATCCGGCCGAACGGGGGTTCCATCCGCATTTTTGGCAAAGATCAGGCTAAAGAAATGCAGGCAATCAAACAGCAGATCGGATATGTTTATGACCAGAACCATTTTTATGACGAGTTTACGATCGGGGAAATGAAGAAAGTGATTGCCGGATTTTACGAAGATTGGGATAATTCCTTGTTTTCGCAGTATATCGACCGGTTTAACCTGCCGGTGCGAAAAAAGATCAAAGAGTTTTCCAAGGGAATGAAAATGAAATTTTCCCTGGCCGTGGCCTTGTCCCACCATGCCAGACTGATCATCATGGATGAATCGACTTCAGGGCTTGACCCGATTTTTCGCAGCGAATTGCTCGATTTGTTGCTGGAGATCATTCAGGATGAGGAGAAAGCGATCTTCTTCTCTTCCCATATCACTTCTGATCTGGAACGGGTCGCTGATTATATCACGTTCATCCATAACGGAAATCTGATTTTCAGTGAGAGCAAGGATGACTTGCTGGATACCTACCGCATCGTCAAAGGCGGACCTGATCTTTTGGAGCCGTTGCAGGAAGAGGGGCTCTTGACGGGGGTTATCAACAACCAGTTTGGCTTTGAGGCGCTGACGGCGGATGTTGCAGCGGTCAACGACCGGTTTAAGGGCCAGGTTATCATGGAGAAGCCCAGTTTGGAACAAATCATGGTGCATATGGCAAGAGGTGAACAGTATGCGTAATCTTCTGTTAAAGGACTTGATTTTAACCACAAGGAATTGGCTTTTTCTTCTCCTGTGCACAGCGTTGCTGATTATTTTTGTCTTTGCCAATTCAACGCAAACAACGTTTTTCTATGCGATGGAAATATTTGGCATTTCCTATGCCCTTTTCAGTTCAGCCATTTCCTATGATGACAAAAATAACAGCGACATCCTTTTTAACAGTCTGCCCATAAAAAGAAGCCGGATTGTGATGGCCCGCTACCTCAGCCTGTTCATGTTTGTCCTGATCGGCACCTTTCTTTCCCTCCTCATCGGAGGGGTCAGTCAGGCAGTACATCCCGGCCTTTTCCAACCGTTAATGATGTCAGCACAGCAAAGTATGCTGATGGGAGCAATCAGTTTTTGGCTGACCAGCATACTCTACCTTCCCCTCTATTTTAAATGGGGATATCAAAAATCGAGGGTATTCAATGTTGCCATCTTTTTCTCTGTCTTCTTCATCCCGGTGATTATCGGCAGCCTTGAACGGGTGATTCCGCAAAGCATTCTCAAAAAAGCGATTGACTTTTTCAGGGGACAACCCGCCTGGATGCTGGAAACGGAGGGATTGTTGCTGGTTCTGCTCTTGGGATGTCTCTCCTGTTTCCTTTCTTGTGTGATCTATAACAAACGTGAATTTTAGCTAGAAAGGGAGTTGGCTTGATCAGCCGATTTAGGGATGGGGGCCATTCTTTGTTGCCGGCTGCTTCCGTCACAAAGGCCGCTGCAAAAATAGCACCCATCATCGCACAATTTGGCAATTCTCGGCAAATGAATGATACTTTCTCTTTCATCCCGGAAGGGACCACCATATCATTTCGGGTAAAACGTACGATCAGATATTTTTTCACAAACCGGCCGGCATTCCTGACGCTGAGGGGCAGCCGGTTTTATTTTTTGAACCCATTCATTCCCTCGATTATGGAAGAACCACTGGCTGCAATCTTTTGATATTGGGTCAGTTCACTCTTCATAGTTAAATATTTACAAAAGGGCAGCCCAACGGTTAAGATGAAATGGAAAACAAAATTAATTAATTTAAATATAAAAGCAGTATTGATGTGATTTCCAAAAAACGTCCTGTATTATAATAGGAGAGGCAAAAGAAGCAGGTCAGACGGAAAGGAAAGGGGGGGACGGGATGCAAACAGGCAGTTTTCGCTGGATGAAATCGCTGAATAAATCAACCATTTTAAACATTATTCGTCTCCACGGCCCGATTTCCCGTGCCGAAATTGCGAAAATGACCAGATTAACCCCGCCGACCGTAACCAATATCGTCAGTGAATTATTGCAGGACCGGTTGATTGTGGAAAGCAATCTGGGCATTTCAACCGGCGGGCGCAAACCGATCATGCTAAAGATCAATTCATCCGGGTTTTACGTCATCGGCATTTATGCTCGGGCGAAAAAACTGGATGCGGCCGTGGCCAACCTGGATGGCAAGATCGTCTATGAGTGCTCCTGTTTTTTGCCGGACAACCCGGATGAGACGGCTTTTTTGCTGGAATTGAAACGTTTGTCGGAAAAGGCATTGGCGTTTGTCCGGCGCGAGGGGCAGCAAGCGCTCGGAATCGGTATCGGCATGCATGGCTTGGTTGATCCGCTGCAAGGGGAGTCGATTTATGCCCCCCATCTTCATCTGAAACGCGTTCCGGTCAAAAAATATCTGGAAACCGAGTTGAACGTGCTGGTGGAAATGGAAAACGATGTACGCTCTTTGGCGTTGGCGGAGAGCTGGTTTGGACAGGGGCGCGACCTGGCCAATTTTATCACGGTGAATATCAGTTCGGGAATCGGAGCGGGGATTATCCTGGATCACGAACTTTATCAGGGGGATTCCTATTCTGCCGGGGAGATCGGCCATACCACGATCGACATCGATGGTCCCAAGTGCAGTTGCGGGAATTACGGCTGCCTTGAAGCATTGGCATCAGGACCGGCGATGGTGGAACGGGCGAAAAGGGAGATCGAGCGGGGGCGAAAAAGCATACTGTGCGAAAAGCTTGAGGGAAATGCTGACGGGCTGACGGGTGAAGCCATTTATGAAGCAGCTCTCGACGGGGATTTGCTGGCGATTGACGTGCTGGCGGATACGGGAAGATTTTTGGGGGTGGGTTTGGCCAACCTCATCAACACCTTCAACCCTTCACGAATCATCCTTCACGGGGGTGTAACGCGCGCCGGGAGATTTATCATCGATCCTCTTTTGGAAACGGTAAGGTCGCGTGCTCTGGAGCGGCCGGCAGAACAAGTTTCCATTGTGGTGTCGGAGCTGGGCAAAAAGGCGACGCTGATCGGAGCGTTTACTCTCGTGCTCAAAAAGATTTTTGCTCCTGCCGGGGCAGCGGAAACGGATTAAAAAGAGCCTCAATGGCAAGAGGCTCCCCTTCACGCCGACAGACCATTCCCAAAAGAGGAAAGATTGATAAAATAATTGATTCATGTCATAATAATGAGACTGATCGCTTTTTAGTTTTGGGTAAATTGCGTTTAAACGAGTTTTTTTTCTTTTTTTTACATAATCTTGATTTTTATTTTCGGAAAGCGATCCAATTGGCAAAACAAACAAGTCGAAACCGAGGAGGAACAAAATGGATCGTTTAACGCTGATGATGAAGGAACTGACGGAAGCCAACGGAGTGGCCGGATTTGAAGGAACGGTCCGGCAAAAGATGGAGCAATATTTGAAACCGCTTTCAGAAGAAATTCTCAAGGATCGGCTCGGCGGTGTCGTCGGAAAAAAAACAGGGGATTCCAAAGGCCCCCGCGTTTTATTGGCCGGGCATCTGGATGAGGTTGGATTTATGGTCACCCGGATCACTGAGCGCGGATTTCTGCGTTTTCAGCCACTGGGTGGATGGTGGCCGCACAACGTGTTGGCCCACCGTGTTACGGTTCAATCGCGCCGCGGAGACTACATTGGCGTGGTCGGTTCAAAGGCGCCGCATGTTTTGACACCGGAAGAGAGAAGAAAAGTGCTCGATTTAAAGGATATGTTTATCGATGTGGGAGCCGGCAGCCGGGAAGAAGTGGAGGAAATGGGAATCCGCCCGGGAGATCCGGTTGTTCCCGTTTCTGACTTTTTTACTTTGAAAAACGGTGAGTTATGGGGTGGAAAGGCACTGGACAACCGGGCTGGCTGTGCCATGGCTGTCGAAGTGCTGAAAAACCTTCAGGATGAGGATCATCCCAATGTTGTCTTCGCAGGAGCGACGGTACAGGAGGAAGTGGGAATGAGGGGAGCTTCCACGCTTGCCCACCTGATCAAACCGGACATCGCTTTTGCCCTGGATGTCGGCATTGCTTATGATACACCTGGTTTTGAATCGTACCCGGGTGAAGCGGCTCTCGGCAAAGGCCCCCTTATATACTTGATGGATTTTACCATGATCGGGCACGGCGGATTGCGAAATTTGATCATTGAGACTGCGGAAGAGCTGGAGATTCCCTTGCAATATGATGCGCTTCTCAGAGGAGGAACCGATGGAGGCCGTTTCCATCTAAACGGGGGCGGCTGCCCGACAGTTGCTCTCGGATTTCCGACGCGGTATATTCACAGCCATAATGCGCTGATGTCGAGAACAGACTTTGAACAGGCCGTGCGGCTGGTGACGGCAGTGGTCAAAAAGCTGGACCACAAGCAAATGGAAAAGCTGTGCGGTTAGTCTTGCTTTACATCGAGGCGGGCTTTCCCTGCGATTTGCCCAAGCCTTCTTCAGGGCAGTGCCCCGGGACATAAAATGTTTCAGAGAACACGCTCTCTTGCGGAGGGCGTGTTTTTTATTTTCCATATACTGGGGAGAAGACAGGTGTGTAGGGGGAAGTTTTTGAGTGCCGGGCTCCGGTGAAAACCCACAGGCTTCATCCCCCGATCTCCGGGAAGGGAGAGACTTCTTGCGGTCAAACTTCAATCAGATCCGCGATTTTCCACTGTTTGGAATTTTTGTTTTGCAGCAGAGACAAAGTCTGCCCGATTTTAATCATCCTTTGCCGGATCCAGTATTTGGTTAAACAATACTCTGCGGGAGAAGTGAATGGAAATCATCTCTGTTGAAAAAAATAAGAGGGAATCAAAAGAAGGCATACAGAGCCGGCCTTGGACATATTTTTCCATATTTAATCGCCCGGAATCACAGGGAAACATTTCCAAAAATATATTGTTGAAAAATCTGTTTATTTTTTTTAATATTGATATAGATTTTTTTAATAAATTCCTATAGCGTGGCTTAATTTTCTAAACTTTCTAATCGACACTGGGTGATTTTTAGCAAAAGCAGAGAGGCTGTCTGTCGATGCTGCTCCTAGGGGTCGTCCCTTGTATCAGACTGAATTTTTTCAATTGATTAGCAAATGCCGATTCAGATTGGCTTATTTTGCTAAAAATAATTTTGGTTGGGGGAAGCTGAGGAAGATGAATTTATTTCGTAAAAAAAATGTCAAGTCGATGTTGGACATGGCACAGGGAAAGAGCAAGCTGAAACGGGATTTGACCGCTTGGGATCTGACCTTGCTGGGGATTGGAGCCATCATCGGTACCGGTATTTTTGTTCTGACCGGAACCGGTGCGGTAAAAGCGGGGCCGGCACTTGTCATTTCCTTTATTCTTGCGGCAGTTGCCTGTGGATTGGCCGCTTTGTCCTATGCGGAACTTGCCTCGCTCGTGCCTGTATCCGGTTCCGTGTACACGTACAGCTATGCCACTCTTGGAGAGCTGATTGCCTGGATTATCGGATGGGATCTCGTCCTCGAATATTTATTTGCGGTCAGTTCGGTTTCCGTCGGGTGGTCGGGTTACTTTCAATCGCTGTTGTCCGGATTCGGCATCAACTTGCCGGAGGCATTGACCGCAGCGCCGGGAGTGCCGGGGAAATCAGGAATTTTTAACCTGCCGGCGTTTCTGATTGTAATGATTATTACGTTTTTGTTATCCCGCGGCATTCGTGAATCGAAAAAAGTGAACAACCTGATGGTGATTATCAAAATCTTGGTTGTCTTGCTCTTTATCGCGGTCGGAATCGGCTATGTGAAACCGGCTCACTGGTCTCCGTTTGCTCCGTTTGGTTTCAGCGGAATCTTTCAGGCGGCGGCTCTCGTCTTTTTTGCTTATGTCGGATTTGACGCGGTGGCCGCGGCCGCAGAGGAAACGCGCAACCCCAAAAAAGATTTGCCGAAAGGCTTGCTCTTTTCGCTGGGAATTTGCACATTGCTGTATGTCATCGTCACGCTCATTATGACCGGGATCGTTCATTATCAACAATTTAACCAGAACATGGATCATCCGGTTTCGCTCGCGCTCGAAGTGGCTCATCAAAACTGGGCGGCTGGCATTGTTGACCTCGGGGCCATTATGGGGATGACGACGGTGATTCTGGTTATGCTTTACGGACAGACGCGGATTTTCTTCTCCATGTCGAGAGACGGACTGTTGCCGAAAGTCTTTTCCCAGGTTCACCCGCGTTTTAAAACCCCTTACAGCAGCACCTGGCTCCTGGGGACGATCGCCGCTTTTATCGGGGCACTGCTCCCGCTGGACAAGTTGGCTGAACTGGTTAACATCGGAACCTTGTCGGCTTTTGCCCTCGTTTCCGTCGGCGTGATTGTCCTGCGGTACAAGCAGCCCGATCTGCCAAGGGCATTCCGCTGTCCGGGTGTTCCTTATTTGCCCGGTCTGGCCGTGCTTGCCTGTTTGTTCCTGATGTCACAGCTGAAATGGATCACTTGGGTGGCATTCCTCGTTTGGCTCGGCATCGGCTTGATCGTGTATTTCCTCTATTCGCGCAAACATTCGCTGTTAAATCAAGAAAAATAAGAGGTCATGGAGCCAATCACCTATGGCGGCTCTCCTGAATCTTTCGGGGGAGCCGCTTTTTTTGTTCATTGAAATGTCTGAATTCTGCCTCCTGATGGATAAACAGTAGATCGAAAACGTTTCATTTGATTATGATGGAAAGAGAACAAATTGGATGAAAGGGTTTAAAGACATGGAAAACAGAGTAACGGTGTTGAGCATGACGGGTTATGGACACGGGGAAGCAGAGGAAAATGGCATCCGCTTCGTCACGGAAATCCGTTCGACCAACCATCGTTTTTTGGATATTGTCATTCGCATTCCGCAGGGTTGGCTCTGTTTGGAAGACCTCGTGCGAAAACAGGTGCAAAAGGTTGCACGGCGGGGAAGAATTGATGTCTTCATCACGATTGAAGGAATCCGGCCGCCTGAGCGCAACGTGCAATTGGACTGGAATTTGCTGCGCGGCTTTTTGCAGGCCGGCAAAATCGCCGAACAGGAGTGGGGCATCCGGGCAGAACTGACCCTGGCTGATTTGCTTCAAAAGCCGGAGCTTTGGCTGATCGATGAAGTGAAATGGGATGTGGAAAAGTACCGTGCGGCGTTTCTCTCTTCGGTTGACGGGGCGCTGAAGGAGCTGAGACAAATGAGGGAGCAGGAAGGGAATCATTTGGGGCAAGATCTGACCGGGCGCCTGCAAACATTGAGTAAAATAGTGGAGGAAATCGAACGGGAGACGCCGATCGTGGCCGAACATGTGAAAAAACGGTTGAAGACAAGGCTGGAGGAGATGCTGGGGGATCTGGAAACCGATCCGGACCGCCTGCTTACCGAAGTGGCGATCTGGGTGGAAAAAGCAGACATCACTGAAGAGTTGACGAGACTGAAAAGCCACATGAGCCAGTTTGAAAAGGCTCTTTCCCAAAGTGAACCGGTTGGGCGCCGCCTCGATTTTCTTGTGCAGGAAATGAATCGCGAAGTGAATACCATCGGTTCCAAGGCGAACCTGCCAAGCATCAGCTCCCGGGTTGTGGACTGTAAGAGTGTTCTGGAAAAAATCAGAGAACAAGTGCAAAACATTGAGTAAAACATTGATTCGGACGGAAAAACGATCTAAAATAGCCTAGTAGGCTGGAAATGCGTTTTTTTTCTTTCATTCCTTTAATTTGGTATTTTTTACCTTATGAAGCGCAACTTTCAGAGCCGGGAATGTTTTCCATTCCCGCTTCGAAATACGATTGATCTCAAATTGGGTGAGGAGGTACTCAAACTTGGGTATCAAATTAATTAATATTGGTTTCGGCAATATTGTTTCGGCCAACCGGATTGTCTCCATTGTCAGTCCGGATTCCGCCCCGATCAAGCGGATCATTCAGGAAGCGCGCGAACGGGGTGTTTTGATCGATGCTACATATGGCCGCAGAACGCGTGCGGTCATCATCACGGACAGCGATCATGTGATCCTGTCAGCGGTACAGCCGGAGACGGTGGCTCACCGGCTGGCCAGCAAAGAACATCATGAAGAGATTGTTGAATAGGAAAGGACTTTTCTATGAAGGCGAATTATCTGCGTGAAGGACTGTTGATCGTGGTTTCGGGCCCGTCCGGTGTCGGAAAGGGAACGGTTTGTTCGGCACTTCGCAAAAAAATGCCGGAACTGACCTATTCCATTTCCGCTACGACCCGCCCGCCGCGTGAATCGGAAGTGGACGGAGTCAACTATTTTTTCAAGACCGTACCCGAGTTTAAAAAGATGATTCAAAACGACGAACTGATTGAATGGGCGCAATATGTGGGAAACTATTACGGAACTCCCCGGCGGTTTGTCGAGGAAACGCTGGCTTCCGGACAGGACATTTTACTGGAGATTGAGGTACAAGGAGCCATGCAGGTGCGGGAGAAATTTCCCCAGGGCATTTTCATTTTTCTGGTACCTCCTTCCTTTGAAGATTTGAAGCGCCGCATTTTAAACCGGGGCACGGAAACGGAAACCTCTCTGGCTCACCGCTTGGATGCCGCAACCGATGAGCTGAAACAGATCGAGCGCTACGATTACGTGGTGATCAATGATGAGGTGGAGCAAGCCTGTGAACGAATCCGGGCGATCATCACGGCCGAACATTGCCGGAAAGACCGCCTGATCTTAAGCGAATAGATGGGAGGAAGGAAAATGCTTTATCCATCCATTGATTTGTTGATGAAAAAAGCGGACAGCAAATATTCGTTGGTCGTTTTGGCGGCAAAGCGGGCGCGCCAACTGCTCGACGGGCAGGAGCCCCAAATCAAGCCGCATTCGAAAAAATATGTGGGGATGGCTTTGGAAGAGATCGCCGATGATCTCCTCGTGCCGGAACATCCGCACAAGGGATAAAGGCATGCCGATCAGGGGAACGTGCAAAGAGGAAACGGTTCCCCTGATCGTTTTGCTTGTTTTTGACGGCAACCTGTTTAAAAGGTTGTTCTTTTTGTGAGAAGAAGCGGATTGCGCTGAAACCCCGGAATGTCATATCTCCCGAATGAATAGCGCGAACAGTTTTTCCGGGGGAACGAAGGAAGGGAGAGGGGGATTGCCATGAAGGAAAAACGGATCGTGCTCGGTGTCACAGGTGGGATCGCTGCTTTTAAAGCCGCTTCTGTCGCCAGCGGGCTTGCGCAACGCGGATATGATGTGAGAGTGATTATGACCAAGTCGGCAACTCAATTTATCACCCCTCTTACAATGCAGATCTTGTCCCGGCATCATGTGGCAGTCGACACCTTTGATGAATATAATCCCGAAGTGGTGAACCATATCGATCTGGCCGATCACGCCGATTTGTTTATCATTGCCCCGGCGACGGCCAATATCATTGCCAAAATGGCCCTTGGACTCGGGGATGACATGCTGTCGACAACCTTATTGGCCACGCAGGCCCCGATCGTGGTTGCACCGGCGATGAACGTACATATGTACGAAAATCCGGTCGTGCAAAAAAATCTCGCGACCCTGAGAGAGCGGGGCGTCTTTTTCATTGAACCGGGGCAAGGGCATCTGGCCTGTGGTTATGTGGGAAAAGGACGCATGGCAGAGCCTGAGGAAATCATCTCGTGGGTGGAAACGTTTTTTGCCGGAGGGAAACCGCTCGCCGGAAAAACGGTGCTGATCACGGCGGGACCGACGCAGGAACCGATCGACCCGGTGCGCTACATCTCCAATCACTCTTCCGGCAAGATGGGATTTGCCCTGGCGGAAGCAGCCGCCAAGGCCGGGGCGGAAGTCATCTTGATCGCCGGGCCGGTTTCGCTGCAAACACCGGAGAGGGTGAAAAGAATCGACGTCGTGCGGGCTTTGGAAATGAGAGAAGCGGTTTTACACTATTTGCCGCAAGCCGATATTATAATAAAAGCAGCCGCTGTATCCGATTACCGGCCGTTGCAGGAACATGGGCAAAAGCTGAAAAAAACGGCGGATCAACTGACCCTCACGCTGACGAAAACGGAAGATATCGCCAGCGAAGTGGGAAAGAGAAAAAAAGAGCATCAACTATTCGTGGGATTTGCCGCAGAAACACAGCGGGTTGAGGATTATGCCAGAGAGAAGCTCGAGCGCAAGGGGATGGACCTGATTGTGGCGAATGATGTGACCTTACCGGGAGCGGGCTTTGGAACGGAAACGAATATCGTGACGGTTTATGACCGGCAGGGAAAAGTTCTGTCGTTGCCGCTGATGAGCAAGGCCGAAGTGGCAGCGGAAATCATCCGGCTGATCGGAGAACGCTTGCATGGGAACTGATGCCGGTTTGATTGCTGAAGTGATTGTCGATGTACCGGCCAAAGCCACCGACCGTCCCTATGATTACCGGATTCCGACTGAACTTTTTACGGAGGTGCAGATCGGCAGCCGGGTAAAAGTGCCGTTTGGCCCGCAGAAACGGATCGGTTATGTGGTCAATATCAAAGAACGGCCCGCTGCCGGACGCCTGAAATCGATTCAGGAGGTAATGGATTTTGCGCCCCCGCTCACTCCGGAACTGGTGCAGCTCGGGTTTTTTATGGCCAATGAGTATTTGTGCCGTACGATTACCGCTCTCCAATCGATGATTCCTGCCGTACTGAAGGGAACCTACCAAAAAGTCGTCCGTCTGCACCCGGAGGCCGGGCGAAAAGAAGAAACGCTGCTCAGCCTTTCTGCCAAGTCATTATTGGTTCACCTGCGCGAGCAGGGGGAGTGCGCATGGGAGGATGCTCTCCGTTTTGCAGGAGTGGATGCCTCTCTCCTGAGGCAACTGAGCGAGGAGAAATGGGTGGTTTTGGAGGAGAGAGTCGGCGATCGTGTCACGAAGCAAAAAGTGATCTTCGTCCGGCCCAAAAAACCGGAGGAATTGGCAAACGCCGCTGCTTCCCTGTCGGCCCGGGCGGTCAGACAAAAAGAAGTGCTTCGTTTTTTTGAAAAAAGGCCGCAAGAGATCGCGTTGCCCGATTTGCTGTCAGAACTGGGTGTCGCCCGTTCCACCGTAAAAACGCTGGTCGAGGCGGGATTTCTTGAATGGGAGGAACGGGAGTTGTATCGCGATCCCTTTGCCCATCGCCAGTTTGAGCGGACCGCTCCTTTGCCACTGACGCCTGAGCAGTATCAAGCCTTTGCGTCGATCGTGGCCCCGATCAGGGAACGCTGTTTCCGCTCCATTTTGCTTCACGGGGTGACGGGGAGCGGAAAAACGGAAATTTACCTGCAGGCGATCGCCGAAGTGATGCAGCAGGGGCGGGAAGCGATTGTACTGGTTCCGGAAATCTCGTTGACACCGCAGATGGTCGACCGTTTTAAAAGCCGGTTTGGCGATCTGGTGGCCGTGTTGCACAGCGGGCTTTCCGGCGGAGAACGCTATGATGAATGGCGCAAAATCCGGTTGGGTAAGGTTAAAGTGGCAATAGGAGCCCGCTCGGCGATTTTTGCCCCATTCCAAAATGTGGGGCTGATCATCATCGACGAAGAACACGAATCCTCTTATAAACAAGAAGAGAATCCGAAGTATCACGCGCGGGACGTTGCCCTGTGGCGGGCACAACACCATGGGGCTGCCCTGGTTCTCGGTTCGGCCACTCCGGCGGTGGAAACGGTTGTGAGCGCACAGCAGGGATGGCATGAGTGGGTGCAGTTGAAAGAGCGGGTAAAAGGAAGACCGTTTCCGCAGATGGAGATTGTCGATATGCGGGAAGAATTGCGCAAAGGAAACCGTACCATGTTCAGCGAGCGGTTGAAGGAGGAATTGCTTTCCTGTGTCAACCGGGGGGAACAGGCGGTTTTATTCCTCAACCGCCGCGGTTTTTCCACTTTTGTCATGTGCCGGGAATGCGGCGAAGCGCTAGTCTGCCCCCACTGTGACATCTCGCTTACCTACCATCAGACCAACCGGACGGTGCGTTGTCACTATTGCGGTTTTGCCCAGCGGATGCCGGGGGCGTGTCCGCATTGCCAAAGCAAACATATCCGTCATTTCGGCACGGGTACGCAACGGGTCGAAGAAGAACTGGCACGGCGTTTTCCCGGTCTGCGTGTGATTCGCATGGATGTGGACACCACCAGCCGGAAAGGGGCGCACGAACGGTTGCTCAACGCATTTGGCTCCGGAAAAGCGGATGTTTTGCTGGGAACGCAAATGATCGCCAAAGGATTGGACTTTCCGCAGGTGACGCTGGTCGGGGTGATCGCCGCCGATTCCATGCTGCATCTTCCGGATTTTCGGGCTGCCGAACGGACGTTTCAATTGTTGACGCAAGTGAGCGGCCGGGCCGGGAGGCATGAAAAGCCGGGCCGGGTGATCATTCAAACATACAGCGCTGACCATTACAGCATTGAACGGGCCGTTGAGCATGACAGCGACGGTTTTTACCGACAGGAAAGCATCATTCGGAAACAGCATGGATATCCTCCTTTTTACGGCTTGTTTACCCTCTTGTTAAGCCATCCGGATCGCGTTTCCCTGATGCGGCAGGGACAGGAAATGGCGCGTTTTCTGGGAAAGAATTTACCGAAGCGGACGCGGCTCCTGGGTCCCGTTCCCGCGCCGATTCCGAGGCTGAAAGATCGTTATCGTTTGCAAATGTTGATCAAATATCCCCCTTTGGATGAAGTAACCGCAGAAAAGTGCAAAATTTGCTTGCGGGAACTGGAGATGCGGATCGATGACGGGGATTTAAGGTTCAGCATAGATCGAGATGGAATTGTTTGGGAAAGGAGTTTTCATGAAAATGGCCATTCGTAAAATTGTGCAATATCCCGATCCCGTCCTGAAACAAAAGGCAAAGCCGGTGACCAAATTTCACGCGCGCTTGGCGAAATTGCTCGATGATATGGCGGAGACGATGTATGACGCTCGTGGCGTTGGATTGGCTGCGCCGCAAGTCGGAATCCTGAAGCGGGCAATTGTGGTCGATGTCGGAGAAGGGCTGATTGAAATGGTAAATCCGGAAATCGTCGAGAAAAAGGGAGAACAGATTTCTCCGCCGGAAGGCTGCCTCAGCATTCCCAATCTGCTCGGGGAAGTGCGCCGGGCCAACTGGATCAAGGTCAAAGGGCAGGATCGCCACGGAAATCCGGTGGAAATCGAGGCGGAAGGATACCTGGCGCGTGCCTTCCAACATGAAATCGATCATCTGAACGGCGTTTTGTTTATTGATGTGGCTGAACGCGTGTTCCGCCCGGATGAAGAGGAGGAAGAGGATTGACGGATCAAGTCAAAGTCTTGTTTATGGGAACTCCGGATTTCGCCGTTCCCTCCTTGGAATCGCTGGTACGGGAAGGCTATCATGTGATCGGGGTGGTGACCCAGCCTGATCGGCCCAAGGGCCGCAAGAAAGAATTGACTCCTCCCCCGGTTAAGATGGCGGCGCAAAAGCTGGGACTGCCCGTTTACCAGCCGGAAAAGTTGCGCGATCCGGAAGCGGTGGAAAGAGTATTGTCGCTGAAGCCGGATTTGATCGTCACAGCCGCCTACGGGCAAATTTTGCCGGAAGCTATTTTAAAGGAACCCAAATTCGGCTGCATTAACGTCCACGCTTCCCTCCTGCCGAAATATCGTGGGGGAGCCCCGATCCATCACGCGATCATCAACGGGGAGAAAGAAACCGGCATCACGATCATGTATATGGTCAAAGCGCTGGATGCGGGAGATATCATTTCACAACGCTCCATTCCGATCACGGATGATGATGATGTCGGAACCATGCATGAGAAGCTGAGCGTCCTCGGAGCTGAACTGTTGACGGAAACGTTGCCTCTGCTTCTGGAAGGCAAGATAACAGCGGTCAAACAGGATGAAAGTCAGGTAACCTATGCGCCCAATATTACGCGTGATGATGAAAAAATCGATTGGACACGCACGGCCATGGAACTTTGGAATCAGGTGCGAGGCCTTTATCCTTGGCCTGTCGCCTTTACCACTTGGAAGAATCAGCCGTTTAAAATTTGGCGGGCGAAGCCGGTTGAAAAACAGGCTACGGCCGAACCCGGGACAGTGGTGCAGATTGATGAAGCCGGGATTTTGGTCGCGACCGGAGGCGGACATTTGCTGTTGCAGGAGGTGCAGCCGGCGGGAAAACGCAGGATGCCGGTGGCTGAATTCGTGCGCGGGCGGCAGATGACGGTTGGAGAACAGTTAGGGGATCGGAAATGAAGAAAGCCACAGCCCGGGAAGTTGCGCTTGATATTCTGATTGAATATGAAGAAAGGCACTCATACAGCAATCTTCTCTTAAACCATGCTCTGGAAAAAAGCGGGCTGGATGACCGGGACAAGCGCCTGGTGACCGAGCTGGTGTACGGGACGATTCAGCGGATGAATACGCTTGATTGGATATTAAATTCCCTGGTTAAAAAAGGAACCGGTTCATTGGAGCCCTGGGTGGGCCAGCTGTTGCGCCTGGGAATTTATCAACTGGCCTATCTGGATAAAATTCCTTCCCGTGCAGCCGTTCACGAAACCGTACAGATCGCCAAAAAGAGAGGACATAAGGGGATTTCCGGATTGGTTAACGGAGTGATGCGGTCCTATCTGCGGCAGAAGGAGAGACTGACGCCTTCCGCCTTTCCGAAGAACATCAAGGAAAAAGCCCTTTATTATTCCCATCCGGAATGGATGGTGCGCCGGATGGAAGAAGTATACGGTGAAGAAGAATCCCGCCTGATGTTCACTTCCAATCATGTTCCGCCCAAAGTAAACATTCGCGTCAACTCCCTGCGCCTGACGCGGGATCAATTTATTGAAAAATGGGGAAGGCAGCAGGAGGGGAAGGCCCTCCCCTCTCCTGTTTCACCCGACGGCATCCGGATCGAGCGAGGCGGGAATCCGGCTTTCTCCTTGCTGTTCCGGGAAGGAGACTGTTCAATTCAGGATGAAAGTTCCATGTTGGTCGCTCCGGCGCTTGATCCGCGGCCGGGGATGAAGGTGCTCGATGTTTGTGCGGCCCCGGGCGGGAAAACGATGCATATGGCGGAACGGATGAAGAATGAAGGTTCCATTTTGGCTTGTGATATTCATGAGCATAAATTGGAGCTGATCTCTTCCAATGCAAACCGGCTGGGGATTACCATTGTCACTCCGAAAAAGGCGGACGGAAGGGAGCTGGGCAAAGAGATCGCCAGGGAGACTTTTGATGCCATTCTGCTGGATGCCCCTTGCTCCGGGCTGGGGGTGATTCGCCGCAAACCCGATATCAAATGGAGCAAAGAAGCCAGGATGATCGACCCGCTGGTGCAGATGCAGAAGGAGTTGCTGGAAGCAGTTGCGCCGCTTCTGAAACCGGGCGGAGTGCTCGTCTACAGCACCTGCACCATTGAACCGCGTGAAAACCAGGAGCAGGTCGAGGCCTTTTTATCCCGCCATCCGGAGTTTTTTGCCGATGAAAAATGGCAGGAAAACCTGCTTCCGCTCGTGCGGGAGCGTGCCATCATCGCCGGTGGATGGCTGCAAATCCTGCCGCATCATTTTATGAGCGACGGTTTTTTTATCGCCCGGATGATCAAACGGCCATCGTGAAGACATGGCCCGAAACGGGATGACGACGGAAGGAGCCGGAGCGAAGAGAATGACCAAAAAGGCGGCGTGAACCGGCATATGGAGGCTGTGTGATCAAGTTGAACCATTCACCGCAACAGGTGGATGGTTTTTTTTGTCTTCATTTTCCATATTCCGTATTATTTTGCATGTTTTTCATGCATGTCGGGCAGGTTATGAATGGTGATGTGAATGAAGAAAGCGTCGTATCGAATCTTGCGCTTAAAAGAGCGCAGGAAGCAGAAAAAGCTGGAACAGCATAATGAAAGCCAGCTGAGCAAAGCGGTTCAGGAGGAAACGCACATTTTTGACACAGAGGCCAAAAATGTGGAGTTTATCAAGAATATCCTGAAAGAGTGTTCCGACCTGGTCGTGCGCACCTTTGTGATCGATGTGCCGAAAGATTTGAAATCCTCGGTTGTCTATCTCGATGAAATGGTGCAAAAAGATATCAATCACAACTTTATCATCCGCCCCCTGATGAAATACAGCGATAAACGAGAATCAGTCAATGACTTGTATGATGAGGTGTACAACCATCTGGTTCAGGCGGGTGAGGTCAAAGAGATCGAAGATATGAAGAGTGCACTTGATGCCATTCTCTCCGGGGATACGGTTGTTTTTTTGGATAATTTCCGTAAGGCTTTGGTGGTCGGAACCAAAGGGTGGACTACCCGGAGTGTGAGTGAGCCCCATGCGGAATCCGTCGTGCGGGGCCCCCGTGAAGGGATGAGTGAAACCGTAGTGTGCAGCCTGTCGATGATCCGCCACCGGTTGCGCGATCCGTTCCTGAGAGTCAAGTACTTTACCAAAGGGAAACGAACCAAGACCACTGTCGCTCTTCTTTATATCGAAGGTGTTTGCGATGAAGAAGTCGTGAAAGAAGCTGAAAAGCGCATTCAGGATATCCAGATTGACGGAATCCTCGAGTCCGGCTATGTTGAAGAGTTTATAGTCGATCAGATGTGGACGCCGTTTCCGCTGATCCAAAATACGGAGCGTCCGGACTCGGTTGTCGCCCATCTGCTGGAAGGACAGTTTGCCATCCTTGTGGACGGCAGCCCTTATGCTTTGATTGCCCCGGCTGTATTCAGCCAGTTTTATTACAGCTCGGAAGATTATTATGAGCGGTATCTGATCGCTACCTTTTTGCGGTTTATCCGCTTACTCAGTCTGTTTATTGCGCTTTTGCTGCCGTCCCTGTATATCGCATTCGTTTCCTTCCATCCTGAAATGGTTCCTTCAAAGCTGTTGATCGCCATGGCGGCCGGCCGGGCCACCGTGCCTTTTTCACCGATTTTGGAAGCGTTGTCGATGGAAATCAGTGTGGAGATTTTGCGTGAGGCGAGTATCCGCTTGCCTTCGCCGATCGGGCCGACCATCGGAATTGTCGGCGGTTTGGTCATCGGACAGGCGGCGGTACAGGCCGGATTGATTTCACCTGCGTTTGTCATTGTCGTCGGGCTGACCACCATCAGTTCCTATGCCAATCCGAGTTACAGCGCTGCCATCTCGGTTCGGTTGTTGCGCTTTCCCATGATGATGTTTGCCGCAGCCTTTGGACTGTACGGGATCATGATCGCCATGATGCTGATCATCCTTCACCTGGTGCAGCTCCGTTCATTTGGCGTTCCCTATATGTCCCCGTTTGCACCGCTTAATTTAAAAGCGTTGAAAGATACTTTGATCCGTGTTCCGTGGCCCTGGATGAAAAAACGGCCGGAGATTTACAAGGTAAACGATGTTGTGAGACAAGGCGGGGGAGAAAAATGAATCAACAGCAATTAACAGATGGTACGAGATACAGTATTACAGTGTATCAGGCTTTTACCATAGTTGTTTCCACCATCTATGGGGTTGGTGTACTCAGTTTGCCGCGCGATGTGGCGGAAGTCAGTGGTAATGACATGAGCTGGATTATTATCGTCAGCGGGATTTTTGTCGGAATTATCATCGCCTTGCTGACTGCTCTTTGCATGAGGTTTCCAGGGCAGACCATTGTCCAGTTTGCTCCCGAGATCTTGGGAAGCAGGAGGAGCCACTGGTTGGGCAGATTCCTGACTATCATTGTCTTGTTGATCATCGCCCTTTACTTGGTATCGGGCATCTCCATGAGTGTCCGTATATTTGGAGAAGCGATGGTGAATGCGGTCTTGGTGAATACGCCAATTGAAGCGGTAATCTTGGTTCTGCTTATTTCGGTTGCCATTGCGGCGGGCAGTGAATTCGGGATCGTGGCCAAATATAATGAGCTATTGATGTTGCTGAATTTCCTCCCATTAGTCATCGAAATATTTGCTTTCATTCAACGGGGAGAGAGTACCAATCTCCTGCCTTTGCTGCAAATGAACACTTCACAGTTGCCCAAAGCAATGCTAAGCGGCGCTTTTGCTTACTCCGGGTACAGTGTGCTCCTGATGTTTTCCGGATTTTACAAACAACCGATGAAAGCGTGGAAAGCCCATTTATTCGCCATTGGAACAATTATTGTCCTTTACTGGATAAAATGTGTGGGTACATTATCCATTTTCGGCAAAGATGAACTGGTTCGGGTCATGTATCCCGTATTGGAAACAGGAAAAGTGATCCGGCTTCATGCCATGCTGTTTGAACGGTTGGAGTCGGCCATTCTGTCGATTTGGCTGGTGCTCGTATTTACGTCAGTGTTAAATCTGTATGCCTGTACTGTGCAGATGGTGATCGAATTTTTCCGACTGAAAGGACGGTATCGCCGCTGGATCGCCTTTGCTTTTGCCCCGGTTCTTTATGTTATGGCTATGGCTCCAGAAAATATGGGGGAAGTGGGCAAATATGCGGAACGAGTTGGAATTTTTGGTTTTCTTACGGACTGTTTGCCCATTTTGCTGCTTGTGATTGCCATCCTGCGTCGCAAGAAAGGGGAAATGCCGCGTGAAATATCTTCTTCGCGCTAAGGGGTTTATCGTTTTGCTCAGTTTGTTCTTGCTGACGGGTTGTTGGGACAGTATTGAAATTGAAAAGCGGGCGGTGATTGTCTCCCTGGCAATTGACAAAGGAAAAAAGGGATATGAGGTAACCGCACAAGTCCCCAGTCCCGGGCAAATTGTCGGCGGAGGTGGCGGAGGTGGCGGCGGCGGGGGAAAAGGCGGCCCCGGCGCCGTTCAATCGTTCACCGCTGAGGGGGAAACGCTGAGAGATGCCTTAAGCGAATTGCAAAGCAAGGTAAACAATCCGATCTTCCTGGGGCATTTGCAAACGTTGCTGTTAAGCAAGGATGTGGCAAAAGAAGGGATTTCAAGGCATCTGGACGCTTTGCGCCGCAGCCCGGAAATCCGCAGGCACATGTGGCCGATTGTGATCGATGGCAAAGCGAAGGAAGCCATGAAAACGCAGGTCGGATTGGAACCGATTCCGACCGATTACCTTCGTGATCAGATCGATACCGGAGTGAAAATAGGAAAACTCCCGACGATTGAGCTGGGCCAAGTGATGATTGAATTGTCCAATCCGCAAAAGCGAAATCCGTTGATCAATATGTTTAAGGCGCAGAAAGAGCAGTTTGACTGGGAAGGGATGGCTGTGTTTCGCGGGGATCGCATGGTCGGAGTATTAGATGAGAGATTGCTCACCCCGATCATGCATATCCGCAGACAGCGCTCCGGAGCTGATCTGTCCGTCCCTTGCGGAAAGGCAGAAGGAACCTTCTTTTTTCATCCGGAAAATGCCCGCAGAAAGATCACAGTAAAAAACGGGAAAGTTGACATACAGGTGAAAATAGAAGGAGAAATTAATGAAAAAACTTGTCCGATCCAGATCACAGAAAAATCAACCTACCAACAACTGAGCCAATTGGTTGCCAGGGAATATGAGAAGATTGCCAAAAAACTGGTCGAGCGTTCACAAAAAGAGTTTCGCGTCGATGTGATGGGGATCGGGAATTATGTGCACGCCTTCTATCCGAAATTCTATGAGAAAATGCAATGGAGAAGCCGATATGCAAACATACCGATCCAAATTCATTACAAAGTTACGCTCAGACGCATCGGCCTGGAATCCAGTTAGGGGATGAACAGCGCAGGGACATGGAGGGTGCGAAAAAATCTTCACGACCTGTCCCTTTTTTTTGGATTGTACTATGATATAATAAGAAAAGTTTTGATGCAGGGAGAACCCTGCTTTTTATTGACGTAAGGCAGTTTTCGAAGAATTGGTGAGAATGAATGGTGAAAACTTTTGCATATGATTTATCTTATCAGGAATGGAAAGATTGGATGACTCGCCACGGTCACCCCGAATGGCGAGCCAACCAGATCATGGATTGGCTCTATGTCAAACGCGTCGATTCGTTTGGCGACATGACAAATTTGCCGAAAAACATGCGTGCAGAATTAAGTGAATTCTTTCACCTGATGCCGCTTCAAGTGATTACGACTCAGGTATCCCGCGATGGAACGGTGAAGTTTCTGTTCGGTCTTCACGACGGACATGCGATTGAAACCGTGATTATGCGTCATAACTACGGGATCAGCGTCTGTGTGACGACACAGGTGGGATGCAGGGTCGGTTGCACTTTTTGCGCTTCGACACTCGGAGGATTGAAGCGAAATCTGAGCGCCGGCGAGATCGTGGCACAAGTGGTTATGGCGCAGAAATATCTTGATCCGTCATCTGAAAAGGTCAAATCGGTTGTGGTGATGGGTTCGGGTGAACCATTTGAAAATTATGAACCGACGATGAAGTTTGTTCGCATAATCAATGACGGGCACGGACTCAATATTGGCCAGCGCCATATCACGGTATCCACCAGCGGAGTCGTTCCCAATCTCTACCGGTTTGCCGACGAAAATTGGCAGGTAGGCCTGGCGATTTCCCTTCATGCTCCCAATACCGAACTCAGGTCCAAGCTCATGCCGATCAACCGGCGTTATCCATTGGCGGAATTATTGGACGCATGCCGGTACTATTTGGAAAAAACCGGGCGTAGACTCACTTTTGAGTATGCCCTGATCGGCGGGAAAAACGACCAAAGCGAACATGCTCATGAACTGGGCAAACTGCTTAAAGGGATGAATTGCCTTGTCAATCTCATTCCGGTAAACTATGTTCCGGAGCGAAATTACACACGTACACCGAGAAAGCAAATTTTCGAATTTAAGCGAATCCTGGATTCCTATCATGTGAATACCACGATTCGCCGGGAACACGGGCATGATATCGATGCAGCGTGTGGACAACTTCGTGCCAAACACAGTCGTCTGAGCTAGGAGAGCTTCAGCGGTTTTCTGACGATTTCGTTTCGCCTATCACCTTTTTCAACAGAAATGATATGAATACCTTTTTCAACAAAAGAAAAAAGGCAGCAATCGATCCGGCAATGAATCGGTCTACGGGATTTCCTCTTGATAAAGGTCAATACAGGGAATACTAGAAAGGGAAAGGGGTAACCGGAATGGAGCTTGCACGGCGCACTGACATCGGTCGTGTGCGTGACCTGAATGAAGACAGCACAGGCCTGGTTTTGACCAAATCGGGAACTGTGATCGCGATCGTCGCCGACGGAATGGGCGGTCATCAAGCTGGCGATGTAGCCAGCCGCGAAACGGTCGACACCATTGAAAAGGTGCTCCGGGCGGAAAACCTGGATGTTTCGACTGATGAAAAAAGCGATCTGCTTCTGCATGCCGTAGGAAAGGCCAATGAGAAAGTATTCAGGATGGCCGAGCAGAACAGCCAGTTATCCGGCATGGGCACGACGGTAATCGCCGCGATCGTCGATCAACACGAAGTGGTTCTGGCTCATGTTGGGGACAGCCGCGCCTACATGCTGCACAAAAACGGGCTGTATCAACTGACCGAGGATCATTCGTATGTCAACATTCTGCGAAAGAATGGACAAATCACGGCCGAAGAAGCGCGCAACCATCACCTGCGCAATATGATCGTTCGAGCTGTCGGTACAAATGAAGATGTCGAAGTCGATCTGATAAATACACCATGGAGCAAGGACGATATTTTCCTCATGTGTTCCGATGGACTCACCACGATGGTTAGCGAAAGGGAGATTGGACTTGTCCTCTCATCTACATCCATGACGCTGGACGAAAAAGCCGATAAATTGATCGAATTAGCTTTGGAAGCCGGCGGGGCGGATAACATTTCCCTAATTCTTCTAAGACATACAGGTGGGTCAGCTACATCTTAATTGGGTTCAAGGAGGAACAGGTGACCATGCAGATGGAAGGGAAGAAGCTGGGGGGACGTTACGAAATAGTCAGCCGTGTCGGCGGCGGTGGAATGGCGGTCGTATACAAAGCAAAAGACTTGCTGTTAAACCGTTATGTCGCGATTAAAGTGTTAAGTGATTCCCTCAGTAATGACTCGGAGTTTATACGTCGTTTTAGCCGGGAAGCACAAGCTGCCGCGAGCTTGTCCCATCCCAATATTGTCAATGTGTATGATGTGGGGAAGGATCATTATACTCATTACATTGTCATGGAGCTGGTTGAAGGGCCGACGCTGAAACAATACATTCAGGAACGGGGACCGCTCCCGGCGCAGGAAGCGGCCGCCATCGCGATCCAAATCTGCGACGGTTTGGCTCATGCCCATGAAAATCAGATTGTCCACCGCGATATCAAACCGCATAATATCCTGCTCGGAGCCAATGGCAGAGCGAAAGTGACCGACTTCGGGATTGCCAGGGCGGCAAGTTCCTCTACGATTACCCAAGAAGGTTCCGTCATGGGTTCTGTCCATTATTTTTCACCGGAACAGGCGCGGGGAGGTGTGATCGGGGAAAAATCCGATCTCTACTCCTTGGGGATTGTCCTGTATGAAATGCTGACAGGCCGCCTGCCGTTTGACGGCGACTCCGCGATCAGCATTGCTTTGAAGCACCTGCAGGAGATTCCGGAAGATCCGCGCTCAATCAATCCGAACATTCCCGATGCGCTGGCGGAAGTGATCCTGTGCGCATTGGACAAAGACCCTAACAAACGCTTCAGCTCCGCCCGCGAGATGCTGAAGGCGATCCAGCAGGCAGCCAATATCGGGCCCCGCCTGGAAGCCAACTGGGCCGGAACCCGTTCCAAACCGACACAGCGCGATCTTTATCAAACCATTCCGCTTTCGGAGGATGAGGAAGGCGAATCCCCGGTGGCAACCGCTGTTGAACCACCTTCTTATCACTCGCCGATCCAGCGTCCGGAAATTCGCAGCGGTCAGCGTAAAGGGCAGGTCGCTTCCAACGCGCTCGGTGACAAAACGCTGGCCAATCTCGAACGGCTGAAGAGTGCTCCCAACGACAGCGAGCGTACCATGTTCCAGCGCACGGTCGTTTGGCTGGAAAATGTGCAAGCCAATCTGCCTTGGTGGCAAAAACTTTTGTTTGGCCTCATTACAATTATCATCATCCTGGTTTTGACCATATGGGGCTTTGACACGATCTGGGGCTTATTCTCAGGCGGAAGTGAAGATCAGACGGTGACGGAAAATACCGGAAAACCGGTGAAAATGGAATTGTTCACGAACTTGGATGAAGCTAAAAAATGGTTGGCGGACAACGGTTTTCCAGAGCCCAAAATCATACCAAAACCGAAAGAAGGAGTCCAACCGGGGCAAATTTGGGATCAAGAGCCACGGAACGGAACGATGGTAGACGACCCCGCAAACACGCAAGTGAAAATTTATGTAGGTGTGGAGGGGGCTATAGTCGACAATTATTATGGAAAGTTTGAATCTGCCGTTCACAGCAGCAAATTGGCAGATAAGCCCTATAAAGTCGAACTGTACAGATGTCCGGATCCGGCCGGGCAAAGTGTAGGTCATGCCCATATCTTTAGGCAGGAGCCGGAAGCGGGTACTTTCATTAAAAAGGGCGGAGTCGTGAAGGTTTACAGTTATATTGCGAATGAACCAAAGTGTGAATTGGTTCCAGGTTGGTAATCAAACTTTGACAAAGGAGGTCTTATATGCCTGTCGGGCAAATTGTAAAAGCCATCAGCGGGTTTTACTACGTGCGCACGGACGGGGGCGATATGCTCCAGTGCCGGGCGCGCGGGGTGTTCAAGTTTGACAAGAAGAAGCTGACCCCGCTGGTCGGCGATATCGTCGAGTTTGAAAAGACGGGGCAGAACGAAGGCGTGGTGACCTCCGTTCAGCCCCGTCGCAATGAACTCATTCGTCCACCCATCGCCAATGTCGATCAGGCGGTGGTTGTTTGTTCTTTGCGGCAGCCTCGGTTTCAGCAAATGCCGGTCGATCGTTTCCTCGTGCACGGGGAGCGTGAAGGACTGGATCTTGTGATAGTTCTCACAAAAAGGGATTTATTGAAGAACAACGGCGAAATTGAACGGATCAGCGCGATTTACCGGCCGGCCGGCTACAAGGTAATCGCGACCAGCGTCGTCACTGGAGAAGGCATGGATGAACTGAAGGCGGTGCTGGCCGGAAAGGTATCCGTGTTCGCCGGCCAATCGGGAGTGGGAAAAAGTTCACTCCTCAATCATCTGTTGCCGGGAATGCAGCTTTTGACCGGACAAGTGAGCAAAAAAATCGCCCGCGGGCGCCATACAACGAGAACGGTGGAATTGTTGCCCATGGAGACAAACGGACAAGTGGCGGATACACCCGGTTTCAGCCAATTGACTTTTCAGGGATTTGAACCGACAGAGCTCGGCGATTATTTTCCCGAAATTCGCGAGCGAGCACCGGAATGCCGGTTTCGCGGCTGTTTGCACACCGGGGAGCCGGGTTGTGCAGTAAAAGCGGCGCTGGAGCAGCAAGAAATCGACGAAAAGCGTTATCAAAACTATACGCAGTTTTTGGCAGAAATCAAAGATGCGCTGGCGAGGAGGTATTAGCATGATCAAGATTGCGCCATCGATTCTGTCGGCCGACTTCGCCCGGTTGCAGGAAGAGATTGCCGACGTGGAACGGGCAGGGGCTGACTGGATTCATATTGATGTGATGGATGGTCATTTTGTACCCAACATCACGATGGGGCCTTTGGTAGTGGAGGCGATTCGCCCTCATACGAAACTGCCGCTCGATGTTCACCTGATGATTGAGGAACCGGACCGATATATTGAAAGGTTTGCCAAAAGCGGCGCTGATCTGATTTCGGTTCACCAGGAAGCGTGCCGACATTTGCACCGCACCGTCCACCTGATCAAGGAGCAGGGCGTGAAAGCGGGTGTTGTCCTGAATCCGGCGACACCGGTCGCGATGATTGAACCGATTTTGCGCGATGTTGACCTGATTTTGCTGATGACGGTCAATCCCGGATTTGGCGGGCAGGCGTTTATCCCGGACGTACTCGACAAGATTCGCGGATTGCGCCGGCTGATCGATGCCCAATCTCTTCAGGTCGAAATTGAAGTGGACGGCGGCATCAATCAGGAGACGGCACAGCTGGCAGTTGAAGCGGGAGCGACGGTGCTGGTGGCCGGATCGGCGGTGTTTGGCCAAAAAGACCGCGAGGCCGCCATCGCTGCCATCCGCCGTGCTGGGACGGGAAGCCGCGGTTAAGCAGTGAGAAGGAGAGAAACACCATGAATTCATCCACACGATTGGTAACGATGCTGGAAGTGGCGATCATGACAGCGGTCGCAGCTGTATTGGATAAGCTGACACTGTTTGAAATGCCAAACGGCGGTTCGATTACCCTGGTGATGATCCCGATCGCCGCCGTTTCGTTCCGGCGCGGGGTGAAAGCAGGACTGTCCTGTGGCTTGCTGACCGGATTGTTGCTGCTCATTACCGGCGGTTATGTGGTCCATCCGGTGCAGGCGGCGCTTGATTATCCGATCGCTTTTGCCGCTTTGGGGCTGGCCGGGCTCTTTCGCATTCGCGAACATTATGCGCGCAAATGGAAAGCTTCACTGGCCGGTTTCGGGCTTTTGTTTGCCGGCGCGTTTCGCCTGTTGTCCCACTTTATTTCCGGGGTTGTCTTTTTTAAACAATACGCTCCGGCAGGCCAGTCCGTCTACCTCTATTCACTTCTTTACAATGTCACCTATCTGTTGCCCGAAGTGATCATTTCGTTCGTTGCCGTTCTTTTGATCCTATATTCCGCTCCGCAATTGATCACACGGCAATCGTAAAAGCGGGAGTGAATCATGTTGAAGCAAAAAGTGCTGGTGGTGGCGGGGGGAGATTTGACGGCGGAGGAGATCGCCCTGATCGATCCGGAAAAGTATTATATCATTACGGCGGATGCCGGTGCGAAAAAGCTGGTTCAGGCGGGAATCACTCCCCACCTGGCCGTGGGTGACTTTGATACCGCCGGTGAGGAGTTTGCCGATGAACTGATGCAGTCGGGGATCGAGGTGGAGCGATTGCCGGCGGAAAAGGAGGAAACCGACCTGCATTATGCCCTCACAAAGGCGCTTGAGCACCAAACCGGAGGGGAAGTGCTCATTTTGGGAGCGCTGGGTGGAGCCCGCCTCGATCATTTGCTTGCCAATGTGGGGCTTCTGGAATGGCTGGAGGCCCGTGGGACCCGGGGGGTTTTGCTCCATTCCAGCAACCGGGTCCGCTTTTTTTCCGGCCCGGGTAAAATCGAGTTGAGGCAAGGAGAATTCCCCTACATTTCTTTGATTCCGGTTTCCAGAGAAGTGACGGGAATTGTGACAGACGGGCTAAAATACCCTCTGAAAAATGAAACGCTTTATCGCGGATTCACACGCGGGATCAGCAATGAATTGGCAAGCGGATCCGGCTGGGTCTCGATCCGTTCGGGAAAATGCCTGCTGGTCGAAAGCCGCGACCGCTAAGGAATATGGCGTTCACCCCAAGCAATTTTTTCTCCTGTTCTAGGTACACATTGAACTCTATAGAATATAAATAAGATGAAGAAAACACGGTCATTATCTTTTATCATTGCAGCGTAAGGGGTGAATGTTGGTGAAGTTCTATACCATAAAGCTACCGAAATTCCTGGGCGGTTTCGTTAAGGTTTTGCTAGCGGCATTCAAAAAAGATTAATGGCCAAATAAAAAAAGCACCCCAATCGGTGCTTTTTTCTTTTTCGGTTATACGCGAGTCACTTTACCGGATTTGAGGGCACGAGTGCTCACATATACGCGTTTCGGTTTGCCGTCAACGAGAATGCGCACTTTTTGTACGTTGGCACCCCATTTTTTTCTCGTTTTGCGGTTGGAGTGGCTTACCTTGTTTCCGGTGTGGCCTTGTTTTCCAGTGATAAAGCAACGACGAGCCATTCTTACACCTCCTCTTCGTTCCATACCATCATCCCCTGCCGAAAGTATCTTCCGTCAGGGTACATTTCAGGCAAGAGAGGACTCTTCTCTTTACGGTAACGGAATAAGGACTAAACACCAGCACATTTTAGCATACCTGAACTTTACTTGCAAGGAGAGAGCGAGTCCAGTATGATGAATGTTGTTAAGCTTTTATTCATTTAGGTATTATTGTACAATTGTCCTAGCAAAGCATGGAAAACCTCATCTGGGAGGAATTGGAATGAGCTTGGAAGTTTCGACGGAACTCGGTCAAATCCAAGTGGCCAATGAAGTGATTGCAACGGTTGCCGGAATTGCGGCCATGGACTGCTACGGCTTGGTTGGGATGGCTTCGCGCAGCCAGTTAAAAGACGGAATTACGGAACTTTTGGGCAGGGAGAATTTAAGCAAAGGGATCGAAGTGCGCACGGAGAGCGGAGAAGTCGTGATCGATCTGTACATCATCGTGGGCTATGGAACCAAAATTTCCGAAGTGGCACACAATGTGCAATCCAAGGTGAAGTATACGCTGGATCAGATGATCGGATTGAAAGTAAGTCAGGTGAACATCTATGTGCAGGGAGTTCGCCTGGTCAATGAAGAGTAAGGAGGAACACTGTTGACACAGCAAATCCATGCAGCTCTGTTTTTACAAATGATGCGTTCCGGTGCCGGGAATCTGAATAAACACGTGGAATCGGTCAATGCTTTGAACGTTTTTCCCGTACCGGACGGGGATACCGGAACCAATATGAATTTGACGCTGGCATCCGGTGTGAAAGAGATGGAAAAACAGGCGGCATCCGGCACGGTGGGAAAACTGGCGGAGGCGCTTTCAAAAGGATTGCTGATGGGTGCACGCGGTAATTCCGGTGTGATTTTGTCCCAGCTGTTTCGCGGATTTGCCAAGGCTGTTTCCGATAAAAAGGAGATCAACGCTCATCAATTGGCTGATGCCTTTCAGCGGGGAGTTGAAACTGCGTACAAGGCAGTGATCAAACCGGTGGAGGGCACAGTTTTGACAGTGGCGCGCGAAGCGGCTGACGCCGGTATGAAAAAAGCGTGGACGACGGAAGACACCGCTGTGATCATGGAGACGGTGTTGAATGAAGCACGGCGGACGCTTGCCCGCACCCCGGAAATGCTCCCCGTTTTGAAGCAGACGGGAGTAGTGGATGCCGGAGGACAAGGCCTGGTTTATATCTATGAGGGAATGCTGGCTGCCTTGAAGGGTGAAGAGATTGCCCCCGATGCTCCGCAAGCGAAACTCGACACGGAATCGCTCGCTTCCCTTGCTCACGATAACGCCCAGTCGAAAATGGATGCTTCGCAAATCGAACACGGGTATTGCACCGAATTTATTATCAATTTGAAAACGACGCGACGCAAAACCGAAGCGTTTGATGAAGCCAAATTCCGCAAAAGCATGGAGCAATTCGGGGATTCGCTGTTGGTCGTAGCTGATGATGAATTGGTTAAAGTACATATCCATGCCGAATACCCGGGGGATGCACTCAATTTTGCCATGAAATTCGGCGATTTGATCCGCATCAAGATCGACAACATGCGCGAACAATACGCCAGCGTGACGGAAGGAAAAAGCGCTGCCTCCACCCCTGTGCAGACCGGTGGGGAGCAGAAGGCGGAAAAGAAAAAGTACGGCATTGTGGCAGTGGCGGCCGGAAAAGGAATTGTCGACATTTTCCGTTCATTGGGCGTCGATCAGGTGGTGGAAGGCGGACAGACGATGAACCCGAGTACGGAAGAACTGGTCGATGCAGTGAGAAAAATTGAAGCTGAACATATTGTGATCTTGCCGAATAATAAGAATATCGTTTTGACGGCAAAGCAGGTGAGCCAAATTGTTGATACACCCGTCACGGTGATCGCTACCCGCAGCATCCCGCAAGGCTTGGCTGCACTGCTCGCTTTCAGTGCGGAGCGAAGCCCCGAGGAGAACGAGCAGAACATGACGACGGCTTCTGGGGCGGTGCGCTCGGGGGAACTCACTTATGCGATCCGCGATTCACAAGTGGATGGGCAGGAAATCAGGAAAGGGGATTTCCTCGGCATTCAAGAGGGCAAAATCGAAATCGTCGGCCAGGACATGGTGCAAACGGCCAAAGCCCTGCTGCAAAAAATGATCGGCGAGGAAGCGGATGTGGTGACAGTGATCTACGGCCGGGATGTGACCGAAGAACAGGCGCATGCACTGGTTGAGTCACTTTCGCAAATCTATCCCGAGATCGAATTTGAAGTGCATCAGGGAGGACAACCGGTTTATTATTACCTGTTTGCCGTTGAGTAAAGAAAGGAGGGTGTTTGATGGGGCAGGTGAAAATCATAACCGACAGTACTGCCGATATTCCCAAAGATCTGGCGGAAGCCTTGGACATTTCCGTTGTCCCGATCAAAGTTCATCTGGCGGGGCAATCTTATTTGGACGGGGTTGATTTGTTTCCGTCGCAATTTTATCAAAAAATGAGAGAGATTACCGAGTTGCCAACCACTTCCCAACCTTCGCCGCTGGAGATTGCCGAGTTTTATCGCAAAGCGATTCAAAGCGGGGCAAAGCAAATCTTTTCCCTTCATATTTCTTCGAAAATGAGCGGCACTTACCAATCCTGCATGCTGGCCAAAGCGATAGCCCAGGAAGAGTATCCCGATGCGGAGATTATGGTATATGACTCCAAATCGGTTGCCTATGCTCTCGGGGTGATTGTCGTGCTGGTCGCCCGGGCCGCAAAAGAGGGAAAAACACTGGATGAACTGGTGCAGCTGGCAGATCGGGTTCGCGAAAAGCAGGGCCTGGTGGCGCTGGTCGATACGCTTGAATACTTGCAGAAGGGCGGCCGGATCGGGAAAGCGGCCGCGCTGGTCGGTTCGCTTCTCAGTATCAAGCCGATCATCTCCATCAGCGAAGATGGTGAGGTAACGGCGATTGACAAGGCGCGCGGCAAAAACAAGGCCTTCAGCAAAGTGTTTGAACTTTTGCAGCAGAAAGTTCCGGTCGGCCCGGTCTATGCGGCGATTCTGCATGCGGATCAGGAAGAAGATGCCAAGACCTGGCTGAACAAGGTAAAAATGATGTATGATGTAAGAGAAGAGATTGTGGTTGACATCGGACCGGCGGTTGGAACCCACGCGGGTCCGGGGACAGTCGGATGCCTGTTGGTGCCGCTGGAGCAGCTTTAATCTGGGAACGTTGTCGCAAAAGGTTGGGATGTCATATGAAATATCGTACCGTATTTGATATTATCGGTCCGGTGATGATCGGGCCTTCAAGTTCGCATACGGCGGGAGCGGCCCGGATCGGGCGGGCGGCGAGAACCATTTTTGGCCGCAAGCCGAAGCGCTCCGTTATCACCTTGTACGGATCATTCGCCCAAACGTATCGCGGCCATGGTACGGATGTGGCCATTGCCGGCGGTTTGCTCGATTTTGATACATTCGATAAGCGGATTGTGAACGCCCTTGAGATCGCGAAAGAAGAGGGAATCGAGATCACCTTTGTCGAATCGGATGAAGTGCCGGATCATCCCAATACTGCTCGAATCTATCTGGAAGATGAACAGGGAAGCGTTGAAGTGGTCGGGATTTCCATCGGTGGCGGAAAAATGGAAATCGTCGAGCTGAACGGTTTTCAACTGAGCTTGTCCGGCAATGATCCGGTTTTGCTGGTATTGCACCAGGATCAGTATGGTGCGGTGGCCAAAGTTGCAAGTGTGTTGGCCGAACACGAGATTAATATTGCGTTTATGCAAGTGTCACGCAAAGAGAAAGGGTCACAAGCTTTGATGTCCATTGAGACCGATCAGCCGGTGGAAATGGAAGTGCAACATAAAATTGGCAATTTGCCTGGGATTCATGCTGTAACGATCTTATAATATGATGGAATAAAAACCGCCGCCTCAGGAAGGACCGGCGGTTTTCTGTGGGAAAAGGGGTCGGGAAAAATGAAATTTCGCACAGTAGCTGAATTAGTGGAAATAGCAGAAAAGGAAGGACTCAAAATATCCGAAGTCATGATTTTGCACGAAATCGAAGTGATGAACCGTCCGCGGGAAGAGATCTTTGCGGGGATGGAACACAACCTGACCGTAATGGAACAGGCAATCGAACGGGGGTTGACCGAAGAGATTCGCTCACATAGCGGATTGACCGGCGGCGATGCCCGTAAAATCAACGAATATAAAGAAAACGCACCCGTTCTGTTATCGGGTTCGACCATTCTGAATGCGGTTTCAAGAGCGACGGCAGTCTCCGAAGTGAATGCAGCGATGGGGACGATTGTGGCAACACCGACGGCCGGAGCTTGCGGCATTTTGCCGGGGGCGATTTCCACCGCGGCCGAAAAACTGGGCTCCGATCGGGAAACAAAGGTACGCGCTTTGTTTACGGCGGGAGCGATCGGGTTTTGTATCGCCAATAACGCTTGCATCGCCGGTGCAGCCGGGGGTTGCCAGGCCGAAGTGGGTTCGGCAACGGCGATGGCAGCGGCAGCTGTCGTGGAGATGGCGGGCGGAACGCCAACGATGTCAGGGGAAGCGGTGGCGATTGCTTTGAAAAACATGCTCGGACTCGTCTGTGATCCGGTGGCGGGCTTGGTGGAAGCGCCTTGTGTCAAACGAAATGCGATGGGGGCGGCGATTGCCATGGTTGCAGCCGATATGGCCATGGCCGGAGTGAAAAGCATCATTCCGACCGACGAGGTGATCGGGGCGATGTTCAAGATCGGGCAGATGATGCCGGTTGCGCTTAAAGAAACGGCGTTGGGCGGATTGGCTGCCACCCCGACAGGGCAGGAGCTGGAACGAAAAATTTTTGGAGCGGGAAAATAAGCAATCATGAAACTGACGGAAATTCCAGTGGAAAACCTGCCCGGTGTCGGTCAGCAGCGAAAAGAGAATCTGTCCGAGCTCGGAATCGAATCCATCGCCGACCTGTTGGAGTACTACCCATACCGCTACGAGGATTACCGTATCAGTGATTTGACGCGAGCGGAGCAGGATGAGCGGGTTACCGTCCGGGGGATTGTCTACGGACAGCCCAGCGTGAGATGGTATGGAAAGAAAAAATCGCGCATGTCCGCCAAAATTGATGTCAACGGAATTCATGTAAACCTGATTTGGTTTAATCAGGCTTATTTGCGTGAAAAAATCAATCCGGGACAAATCATCGTTGTATCAGGAAAATGGGATCGGCATCGGTTGCAGATTACGGTTGATCGCACCTTTCTCTCCCAAGCGGAACAGGAAAAGCATGTCGGCCGGCTCGAACCGGTTTATTCCGTCACCGGTTCCGTGAAAGTGAACGGGCTTCGCAAGCTGATTCATGAAGCGTTTATCCGTTATGGAAACCGGATTGAGGAGATCCTGCCTGAGGAATTGCGGCGGCGCTACAAGCTGATTTCCAGGCCGCGGGCGATGTACTTCCTTCATTTTCCAAAAGGGAGGGAAGAAGGCCGGCAAGCGCGCCGCCGGATGGTGTATGAGGAACTTTTTTTATATGAATTGAAGATGATGTGGCTGAAGAAACAGGCACGGATGGAGAACACAGGAATCGCCCATTCCTTTGCCGAGGAAAAGGTGGAGGAATTTATCGACCGGCTGGCCTTTCCGCTGACCAACGCGCAAAGGCGGGTGGTGCAGGAAATTTTGGCTGATCTGCGCTCCACGTCTCAGATGAACCGCCTGTTGCAGGGAGATGTAGGTTCCGGAAAAACCGTGGTGGCAGCCATTGTCCTTTACGCCAATTATCTCAGCGGTTATCAGGGAGCACTGATGGTGCCGACGGAGATTTTGGCAGATCAGCATGCTGCCTCGCTCAAGCAGCTGCTTTCCCCGCTGGGCTTGCAAATTGTCGCTTTGACAGGCAGGATGACGGCCCGGGAAAGGCGGGATGCCTTGGGGCAGATCCAAATGGGCCTGGCTGATATCGCTGTCGGAACGCATGCCTTGATTCAGAAAGGGGTCACCTTTCACAATCTCGGTCTGGTGATCACCGATGAACAGCACCGCTTTGGTGTCAAACAGCGGGCTACCCTTCGCGAAAAAGGGGAAGTGCCGGATGTTCTTCATATGACGGCGACGCCGATTCCGCGTACGCTGGCGATCACGTACTACGGAGAGATGGATGTTTCCACCATTGACGAAATGCCTGCCGGGCGCCAGCCTGTCGATACCTATTGGGTAAAAAAGGAGATTTGGCCCAGGATTGTCAATTTTATCGAAAAAGAGTGCCGGAAGGGCCGGCAGGCATATGTGATCTGCCCTTTGATTGAGGAATCGGAGAAACTGGATCTGCAAAACGCCGAAGAGGTTTATGGTCAGTTGACAATGGCCCTGGCCCCGATTCGTGTCGGTTTGCTGCACGGACGGATGTCCTCTGCCGAAAAGGAAGAGGTAATGGCCCATTTTGCCGCCAATGAGGTTCAGGTGCTCGTATCCACCACGGTCGTCGAAGTGGGAGTCAACGTCCCCAACGCCACGGTGATGGTGATATATGACGCGGACCGCTTTGGACTGGCGCAGTTGCATCAGTTGCGCGGACGGGTCGGGCGGGGCGGCGGTACGGCGACTTGCGTGCTGGTGGCCGATCCCAAATCGGAAACGGGTGTTGAGCGGATGAGGATCATGACGGAAACAACCGACGGATTTGAAATTTCCCGGCGCGATTTGGAGATGAGGGGGCCGGGAGATTTTCTCGGGGTGAAGCAAAGCGGTCTGCCCGAGTTTAAAATTGCCGATTTGAATGAGGATTTGCGTGTACTGGAGATTGCCCGTGCCGATGCCCAGGAGTTGGTCAACCGCCCTGACTTTTCGAGCAATCCGGAGACAAGGGCACTTTACGAGTACCTGCAGGAAGAAAATCTTGAATCGAAAAGCTTTGATTAGTGCGAAAACCCTGTTGACACTTGAGCAACAGGGTTTTTTCTGAAGAAGTGTGGCCAGCCATCTGCCATGCCCGCGGTTTCGCTCAGGGAAGCAAGGCAAAATCCTGAATGCGCATCTCACCTTTGCGCGGCAGGGAAATCCGCTTTATCTGATGCAAATGTTTTTTATCGTAGACGCCAAGTACGCCGGCTGTTTCCGCACTGTCAGACTGGGACAGGATATAGAGGTGTTGGGCATCCTGTTTTGCTTGAAATATCGGTTGTGAAACGGCAAGAGTTCGTTTCACCTGATCAGCATCGGGATCGAGAACAGTGAGAACCGCCTGCTGTTTATGGGTAATCCAGATTTCATTGGCGACGGGCAAAATGTACTGCGGTTTGGCAAACGGAAGTTCGATATAGCGGATTCGCTTTTTCTCCAGATCATATATGGCCATTTTTTTCTGTTCATCGGTTGAGGTGATAAGCAAGTCGTGACCGACGATTTTCAGGTCATCAGCCAGATCGATGGCGAGCGGGACGGTTTGGGCTACTTTTCCGCGTTGCCGATCGACCACATACAAAACGGCCCTTTTCGCTTCAATCAAGGAAGAGAACACATAAACATATGTATCATCCCAAGTAGCCGTTCGCAGGAATCCGGGAAGCTGAAGTTGTTTGCGCTGGTTGTTTTGCACGATTTCCAGGGTGTTGGAATGGAGTGTTGTATTAAAGGCGGACACAGTCACTCCGTCCCTTTGTTTGACAAAGATCGGAAACTCTTTTGTTTGTTCCGTTCGCAGCTTGCCTTCCGGGGAGAGGATGATGAGAGACCGGCCAAACCGCTCGGGTAAAAGCAATCCGTTTTTGTCTGATTTTTCGATTTGAAAGATCCCCATTGCCTTGATCGGGATCTCGCCGATTGCTTCTCCCTTTGCATCCAGCAGCATCAATGCGCTTTCCTTTTTGGCAGCATTGGTGTAGATCACAGCCAGTCTTGCATGCCGGAGCGGAAGTGCGTCTCGGGAACAGGCAGCGGAAAGAAGCAATAATCCCAACACCAGCACCAGGATAAAACGAAACCGAAACATGGCGACCTCCTTCATTGTGATGAGCGAAAGCGGAGCCTTTTTTCACCCGAAAGAGGAAAAAAAGCCCCGTTTGACATCAACCCTTTGAATAAAAGGCGTAAGTGAGCGGACTTTCAATCAGGTCAACGGGCCAGACCGCACCGCCGTCGTTCAGATCATAACCCAGATTGTAAAAAGCGCGCCAAGCCAGTTGGGAGCAATAAAATGAACCGGTTGTCGTAATATTGAAAAAATTGTAGTTATAAGGCTTGCCGATTTGCTGTCTTGCATATGAAGCGGCATAAGCATAGTCCCCGGAAGCGGCTCCGTTCACTCTGAGCCCTTTTACCTGATTATAGCGTGTATCCCAGTCATTCGGCCAATGCCGGACACCGTTCAAATCCCCTTTGTTGCCAAACGATTCGACGACATATCCGCTCACGTCGGAAACGACTCCCGCATGACCGCCCGCCCACATGGATGAACTGCTCGTTCCGTCCAAAGTGACGAGAATATCCCCTGCCTGCCCGACGGATTCAATCGAGACTGAGCCAGAAACCGGATTCTTTGCTTGTTTGATTTCATCCCAGTGCGTGGCGACATACCGGGTTTTTTGCTTCGCTTTGGCGATTTCTTTCAGCTGATCGGGGGTGAATGAAGGGGAGGAGGCGGAAGCGATGTCGGGGAACACTGGTACAATGGACAAAAAAGCGAAGAAGAGAAACAGGGTTATTTTTTTTAAGCATTTCATGATGTTCCTTGACTTCTCCTTTCTCGGAAACAGGTGAATAATCATTTGCTTTCCTTGTTATTATTTTATAATACGTAATATTCAGTATATATTTTAATAAGATTACATTTGTGTATCAATCTTGTTAATTGTTAAGTCACGACCTTTTCCTTCTGCATAAGATACATTATTCGCAAGCAGGGGGGAAATGAATGAACAACAACGATGCGCTTTATCAGGATCTTGTGAATACCATCAATCAGACTGTTGGTCGCCGGGCGGTAAGCGTGAGGAAAATGAAGCAATTGATCGCCGAAGCGAGACGCATCCGCATGCAGTACGGTGTGATGGGGCTATGGTCCTATGCCCAACAGCTTCCCGAGCATTTTTTTACCCGTGAGGAACTTGAAAAGCTGCAGAACTCGCCGAGATTATATGAACTGTCTGATAAGATGGTGGATGCGATGGTTGTGGAACAAGTGATTACGCCGACGGAGGCGCGGATGATCAAACGCACCATCTACCGGAACTGGGGGAATTGGGCGGGAACTTATAGGTGATCCGTACAGACAAAGCAAGGGTGATCGTCATATGGTATAGTGCCTGTTAAAAAATGGGGTCAATATCTGATCGGGGAGAGGAAGAATGATGCATAAAAGCAGAAAAAGGCAGCCTGTGCGAAAAAAACCTGTGCAAGGAATTCGCAGTGCTGAACATCGTGAACGTGAATCAGGCCAATATTTCTATCCTAACGAAATGGATATGTTTGGTGAGCCGATGGGTCCCCCGCGTCATTTTTCTGACGATCGGGAAAGAAGAGAGATGCCGCCTCGCATGATGAGAAGCGAGTGGGAAGATGATTGGTTGTTCGGGCCTGTTCCCGGTCCGATGCGGAGGCAGGGCCCGATGGATCCGAGAGGATTTTTTGGACCGGGTCCTCATCCTGATGCCCTGCCGTTTCCGAGGCCGGACGAGTGGCCGCCTGAGGAGAGACAAGGGCGGAGAAACGTCCCGTATTCTCCCGCCTGGAGACCTCCGCATCCGGAGATGGAGAGATTTTCGGAATCGATGGAGTTTCGCGATACCTGGGGAGAACAGAGGGACCGGATGAGAAGGGAAGCGACATCCCGGCAGAATCGCAGAGAGAGCATGGAGGAGTGGCCGCCGGCATACGATGAAACAGTTTCCCTGGATGGCGTGAGGAGAAGGAGAATTCCACGCCGAGGATCCAGATAAGAAAGTAAAAAAATGGCTCGCGCCTTGTTACGCGAGCCTCAATGTATCTTTCACAATCGAGTTGTGAAAAATACTAAATGGGAGAGGAGAAACCGGAGGAAGAGCTTATGGGGAAACGTAAGTCTTCTCCGCGGTTCGACAACATCATAATCGACGCTGTCATCTATTATGTTTTCCTCCTTTTGATTTTTTATACCTTGCATTTGGTTTTTTTTGCGTTTTCATTTGCCTGTTCTTTATGGTAGGATTAAACGTGTTTTATTTTATTAATAAATGACAGAAGAGATAGGTGTCCATTATGCGTATCATTGCTGGATCGGCAAAAGGGACGCGCCTGAAAATGGTTCCGGGAAAACATGTGCGTCCGACTGCAGACCGAGTCAAAGAATCCCTGTTTCAAGTAATCGGCCCTTTTTTTGCCGGGGGAAATGTGCTTGATTTATTTGCCGGGACAGGTGCGCTTGGCTTGGAAGCGTTAAGCCGGGGCTTTGACCGGGGAGTTTTTGTTGACCAATCACGGACAAGCTGTGATATTGTTCGCATGAATGCAGAAGCGGCGAAACTGGCGGACCGGGTGGAAATCTACCGGCGGGATGCGAGAGCGGCACTGAAGATGCTGCAGGGAAAAGGCTGGCGGTTTGAGCTGATTCTGCTGGATCCACCTTATCATAAAAATTTGTTGCTCCCCGTGCTGAAGGAGATCGTCGGGACGGAGTTGCTTGGAAAAGACGGCATTGTCGTCGCGGAGCACCCGAATGATCAGGAATTGGAGGCAGAATTGGGATCGCTTGTTCAAATTCGTCGTCTCGCTTATGGGGACACCGGGATCACTCTCTACCAAAAGATAAACGAGTAAGAAGGAGGAGACGAGATGAAAATCGCCGTCTATCCGGGAAGTTTTGACCCGATTACATATGGTCATCTGGACATTATCAAGCGCGGGGCCAAAGTGTTTGACAAAATTATTGTGGCCGTGCTGACAAATTCCTCTAAAAACCCCTTGTTCACGGTTGAAGAAAGAAAAGAGCTGATCAGGGAAGCGACCAAAAATATGTCCGTCGTCGAAGTGGACAGCTTTGGCGGGTTGCTGGTCGACTATTTGCATAAACGGGAGGCCAATGTTATCCTGCGCGGTCTCCGGGCCATCTCCGATTTTGAGTACGAACTGCAAATCGCATCAACCAACCGCAAGCTGGATGAAGAAGTGGAGACATTCTTTTTAATGACGAGCAATCAGTATTCTTTTATCAGTTCGGCAATGGTCAAGGAAGTCGCCCGCTATGGGGCGGATGTGAAAGACTTGGTTCCGGAACATGTTGCCAAGGCCTTGCAGGAAAAGTTTGAAGCTTGATCCGTGCCCCGGATGATGCTCACATAAAAAGGGAAATTCCCCCCTCTGGCCGATTTTTTTGCCCGCTACGTTTTGTCACTGACGTTTGAGCGGGTTTTTATTATACGGCAAGCGATCTTTGATTTCAGCAAACAATAGAAAGAAAACCCAGAATAGCGCTATAATAATCGATATCCCTTTCAATGTCTGCCAGAGAGGGGAGTGAATAACCGATTCCCCGAGAAGGGAACTGTTCACGGCGACGACATCCAGCCGCGGCCGGAAAAGCGGGAATATAGCGACTGTGATGACCGCCGCCAGCACGCCATGCAGGATTTTCGCCAAAAAGTAAGGGAAATAACGGATATCCGTCCGGCTGATCATACTGGCGACCTGGGCGTGGATCGATAATCCGTTCCACCCGACGACAAAGCCGACCATGGCCAATTTATAGATCAGCGGCACGGTGGGACCGACGGCACTGGCCAGCTGGGAGCCCAAAGTGATTTCAAACAATCCGGCTAAAATTGGATTGGCCAGGTCCCCGGACAGGGAACAAAGGTGGAGAAGCCAGGAGATTCCGTACACCAGGGGCCTGGTTATGCCTACATAGTTGATCAGGTGGGTTAAAACGGAAAACATCATGATAAAACCGCCAATCAGCAGCAAGGTTTGCACAGCGGAAGTCACCGATTGACCGATCAATTGTCCGAGTGTGCGTCCATCCTGAATCCTTGCCCGGTGCATGGCTCTCAGGGCGCGAATGAAGATGAGGCCGGTTTTTTTTCCTTTTGGATTGGAGGGCGGGGCTTTCGGTTCGTGAAAACGCATCAAAAATCCAACGAGGAAAGCACTGGCATAATGAGCGGTGGCAAGGATCATGCCGAGCGATTCATTTTCAAAAAAACCGACTGCCACCGCGCCAAACAGGAATAAGGGGCCGGCAGTGCTGGTAAAAGCGACAAGGCGTTCCCCTTCCTCGCGGGAGATGAGGTCCTGTTCGCGCAGACGGGCCGTCAGTTTTGCCCCCATGGGATTTCCGGAGATCAAGCCGACGGCCATGACAAACGCGCCCGCCCCGGGAACGCGAAAGATCGGGCGCATCAATGGTTCCAGGAGGACTCCCAGGAAATGGACGACTCCGAAGCCCATCATCATTTCGGCTGTTATGAAAAAAGGCAATAAAGCAGGAAAGACGACATCCCACCAAATCGTCAACCCCCTAAGCGATGATTTAACAGCCTGTTCAGGATACAAGACGAGCAGGATGGCAATAAAAAAAGCGAAAGAAGCAAGTGCCAGCGTTTTAAATTGACTTCGGAGAAAGGGTCGGATCATATTCATTCTCTCCTCATGGACAACAGCATCAATAACATGTCTACGCTTGGGGGAGGAAATATATGCCGGTGGTTTGTCCAGTGAAACGAAAGGAGCGAATGCTGTTTGCACCCGAAGATCGGTTTGGCCCTCAGCTCTGGCGGAGCGCGCGGTTTTGCTCACTTGGGTGTATTGAAAGTCCTGAAAGAGGAAGGAATTGAAATTGATTTTGTTGCCGGGAGCAGCATGGGGAGCATTGTCGCGGTTCTGCTGGCGAATCAGCTGGATCTGGAAATGTGCGAGCAAGTGGCGATCTCCCTGAAACGGAAGCATTGGCTCGATCTGACGATTCCGAAAATGGGCTTTGTCATCGGGAACAAGGTGAGAGAATTGATTCGCCTGCTCACGCACAACAAGAGATTGGAGCAACTGGCGATCCCGACAGCGGTGATCGCGACGGATTTGACAAGAGGGGAACCCGTGGTGTTCACGGAAGGACCTGCAGATCTGGCGGTAAGAGCGAGCATCTCGATACCGGGGATTTTTGAACCGGTTCGCCTCGGAAACCAACTGTTGGTGGACGGAGGGGTGATCGACCGGGTTCCGGTTTCCGTCGTGCGGGAGATGGGGGCCGATCTGGTTATAGCCGTTGATGTGATTCCGCGGGTGAATCAAGCGAAGATCGAAAATATTTTTGATGTGATTGCACAAACTTTAGTTATCATGGAGAAAGAGATTACCAGCCAGCGGATTGTGGCGGCCGATTTCGTTTTTCATCCCGATGTCGGCCATATCGGACCCACCGCGTTTATGAGGGCGGAGGAATGTATTCAAAAAGGAGAAGAAGAAGCGAGAGCCAAAGTGAAAAAACTGAAAGAACTGATCCGAAACTGGCAAGGAGAGGAAGTATGGGATGGGATATAGAGACTCGAATGGAAAGAGAATCGTCGGAGTTGTTGTTATATCACTGATTTTTATCATAATCGGGGTTCTCTTTCTCGTCCGTATACCTTATTTTGTCATGGCGCCCGGCTCGGCCCAGGATGTGTCGCCAATGGTGCATGTTGGCGGGATCAGGCCGCATGAAAAAGGGTCATTTATGCTGACCACCGTTTCCTTAAAAGACGGAAATCTGTTTGATTATGCTTATGTGAAACTGACCGGGCACGGTGAATTGGTGCATGAAACGGAGATTTTGGCGCAGAATGAATCGGAAGAGGAGTATCAGAGAAGAGAGGCGGAAAATATGACTGCCTCACAAAATCAGGCGATTATCGCTGCTTTTCGCTATGCCAAAAAGCCGGTTCGCGTCCAAATGACCGGAATTGAAGTATTTCAGCTGCTCCGAAAACAGCCGCAAGGACTGCGGGAAGGGGATATTATTCAAAAGGTGGACGGGCGGCCGGTTGAGTCCGTCGATCAGCTCGTTCAATACCTGAGCGCCAAAAAAGCGGGGGACACCGTTGTCGTCAGCCTCCTTCGGGACAGAAAAGCACAAACCCTTAAGCTGAGCCTGTACACTTTGCCCGCACAGCCGGGTGAAAAGCCGCATGTCGGACTGGGCATTGTTCCGGTTCCGCGGATCCAGGTGATCACCTCCCCGCCCGTCCGGATTGAAGCCGACGAGATCGGCGGACCGTCGGCCGGGTTGATGTTTACACTTGAAGTTTTAAACCGGTTGGTGCCCGAAGATCTGACTCATGGACACCGCATTGCCGGTACGGGAACGATTTCCGCTGACGGAACCGTCGGGCAAATCGGAGGGATTCAGCACAAACTCGTTGCCGCTGAACGGGCACATGCCCAAATCTTCTTTTGCCCGGAAGATGTGATGCCGGGGGATCAGAATGAAAAAATTGCCAAAGAAACGATCAAAAAGGAAGGCCTGCATCTGAAGCTGGTGCCGGTCAAATCTCTGGCCGATGCCGTTCAATATCTTCAGCGGTTGCCCGAAGCCGCCGCATAGACTTTCAAGTCAAAAACGTTGACAGGGATTGCAATCGTGTCTTATAATAACCCTGTTTTTACACAAGGAGTGGAATCATGCAGATTTCCCTGCACAAGTTAAATCAAGCCAAAGCCGGGCAACTTGACTTGCGTGAGACCGTAACGCTGGATGCTTTGCCGGGCGAAGTTCCAGGGTTGGTTCGGCTTGAGCCCGTTCAAGTAAAAGCCCGTGTGTCGCTCCTGGATCCGCATCTGATCGAAGCCGATACGGAGCAGTCGACCGAAGCGACATTTTCCTGTTCCAAGTGCTTGTCGGAATTCACCCTTCCAATTCATGTGAAATGGAAGGAATATTTTACGGATGAAGCACACCGGGCGGTAGAAACAGAGGAGCAAGAGATCCATTTGATTGATGGAAATGTGCTGGATCTTGACCCCATGATCCGGGAGGCAGTTCTGCTCCAGTTTCCTTACATTCCAGTATGTCGGGAAGATTGCAAAGGTCTATGTCCCAAATGCGGAACGAACAAAAATGTGGAAACCTGCAACTGCCAGATTGAAAAAATCGATCCCCGGTTGGCGGCATTGCAGGATTGGTTCGAGGACAAATCTTAGGTGTATGAAAACTTCCCCGACTTGTGTTACATTCTTAGAGGGGGTGAAACAGCATGGCAGTACCTTTTAGACGTACATCGAAAACACGCAAACGCAAACGTCGCACCCATTTTAAACTGGCTGTGCCAGGTTTGGTGAAATGCCCGCAATGCGGAGCGCCCAAACTCTCTCACCGTGTCTGCAAAGAGTGCGGTTATTACAAAGGCTCTGAAGTGGAAGGCGTTGCAAACGAATAATGGATTTGCCGGAGCCGTAAAAGCAAGAGCCGGCATCTTGGTCTGGCTCTTGTTTTTTCATATTGCCAATACGCCCTTTTTTTTATATACTGATTTAGTACCTGGTATTAATACATGGTAATAAAAAAGGTGGTGGCTCCGCTGTGCGCATGTCCAAGAGAGAAAGACAGCGCCGAATCAAACAAGCTTTTATGGACGATCCATTTCTGACGGATGAAGAGATGGCAAAGCGATGCAAGGTCAGCATACAAACAATCAGGCTGGATCGTTTGGAGCTTGGCATTCCGGAATTGCGCGAGCGTATCAAACACATGGCGGAGAATCATTTTGACCGTGTCCGGTCATTATTGGTGGAAGAAGTGATCGGGGATATCGTAGATCTGCAATTGGATCACAGCGGTGTTTCCGTTTTGGAGATCAAGAAGGAACATGTTTTTGCACGAAATCAAATCGCCCGCGGACACATCCTGTTTGCACAGGCCAATTCACTGGCCGTTGCGCTGGTGAACTCGGAAGTGGCACTTACCGGTTCAGCCGAGATCCGGTTTATCCGACCGGCCAGGTTGGGGGAAAAGTGCATTGCCCATGCCACGGTAATCAAAAAAAAGGCATCCCGTTTACAGGTGGATGTAAAAACGAAAATCAATGGAGAAGTCGTTTTTCAAGGAATTTTTGACGTTTATCGCCTAGAAGACGATGAACTTGTTCCAGCGAATGAGGAGGAGCATTGATGCGAATTGCGATTGATGCGCATGGAGGAGACCATGCTCCGACAGCGGTAGTGAATTCATTGCGGCTTGCTGCTTCCCAATGGCCGGATACCACCTTTATCTTGATCGGTCGGGATGAAAAACTATTGCCTGAAGCATTTGGCAATCTCCAATTTGTCCAGGTCAGCGAACAAATTGAACCTGATGATGAGCCGGTCAAAGCGGTACGGCGCAAAAAGGATTCTTCCATCGTCGTCGGATGTCAGATGGTGAAAAACCGGGAAGCGGATGCGTTTATCAGCGGAGGAAATACAGGTGCTCTGATGGCAGCCGGTCTTTTCCATACCGGGCGGATGAGAGGTGTGGACCGTCCGGCATTGGCTCCCGTTTTTCCCACTCTGACCGGCAAAGGGATTCTGGTGCTGGATGTGGGGGCAAATCCCGAAGCCAGACCGGAACATTTGCGCCAATACGCGCAGATGGGAAGTATTTACGCAAATAAGGTGCTCGGATTCAAGGAGCCGAAAATCGGACTTCTCAATATCGGAACCGAAGCATGCAAAGGAACAGAGCTGACCAAGGAAGCATTTTCCCTTTTGGAACAAGAAAGATCCATTTCTTTCATCGGAAATGTGGAAGCGCGGGACATCCTTTACCGTCCCTGCGATGTGCTGGTTTGCGACGGATTCAGTGGAAACATTTTGCTGAAAAACATGGAAGGTGTCGCTAAAGCCATTTTCGAACGTTTTAAACAGGAACTGACCGCCAGCCTGCTGAACAAGTTGGCCGCTGCGATCCTGAAGCCGGGTCTGAAGCGGTTTGCCCGGGATATGGATTACAAGGAGCACGGAGGAGCACCGCTCCTGGGTCTCTCGGGTCCCGTGATTAAAGCCCATGGCTCTTCGGATGAAAAAGCTTTTTACAATGCGATTCGCCAAGCACACCTGTTTGTCGAAAATGGCGTCATCCAGAGAATTGAAGAAGAACTGTCTCATTAAAAGGGGAGTGGAAGGATGAGAGCAGTAGGGATTTTAGGGACAGGGGCCTATGTTCCGGAGAAAGTACTGACCAATGCGGATCTGGAGAAAATGGTTGATACCAGTGACGAATGGATCGTCAGCCGGACAGGAATTCGTGAGCGGCGGATTGCTGCTCCGGAAGAGGCCAGCTCCGACTTGGCGGTCAAAGCGGCGGAAAAGGCGCTGGAGGCTGCCGGGATCAGTGCCGCTGACATTGATCTGATCATTGTGGCGACCGTAACGCCTGACATGGCTTTTCCAGCGACAGCCTGCCTCGTTCAGGATCGGTTGAAAGCAGAAAAAGCGGCCACTTTTGATCTTTCTGCAGCATGTACCGGTTTTATGTACGGTGTGGCAACAGCCTCCCAGTTTATTGCAACCGGAGTTTACAAGTATGCGCTCGTGATCGGGGTGGAGTGTTTGTCCAGAATCACGGATTGGACAGACCGCAATACCTGTGTGTTGTTTGGTGACGGTGCCGGAGCGGCTGTATTGGGCCCGGTTGAAGAAGGTTACGGCTTCCTTTCTTTTGAATTGGGTGGAGACGGTTCCGGCGGCGAATTGCTGAAACTTGAAGCAGGCGGTTCCCGGCAGCCGGCATCGGTTGAAACGGTTCAGCAAAAGCTGCACACCATCTCCATGGCCGGACGCGAAGTGTTTAAGTTCGCCGTTCGCGTTTTGGGGAACGCAACCGATGAAGCGCTCGTAAAAGCCGGATTGAGCAAAGAGGATATCGATCTGCTCGTTCCGCACCAAGCCAATATCCGCATCATCGACTCGGCGATCAAGCGCTTTGGATTGACGGAAGATAAAGTGGTGATCAACCTCGACCGCTACGGAAACATGTCTTCCGCCTCAATTCCGGTGGCTCTCGATGAAGCAGTGAAAGAAGGAAGAGTCAAAAAAGGGGATACTCTGGTTCTCTGCGGTTTTGGCGGCGGACTCACCTGGGGGGCAACAGTGCTTAAGTGGGCGCTTGACTAACCGTATGAAGGAGGTTTTTTCAAATGGGCAAAATCGCTTTTCTCTTTCCTGGCCAAGGATCGCAAAAAGTGGGCATGGGTTTGGATATCTACCAAAATAATGCCCGGGCGAAGCAAATCTTTGCCGAGGCCGATGAAGTACTCGGGTTTTCGCTTTCCCGCCTCTGTTTTGCAGGGCCGGAGGAAGAGTTGCGCCTGACGGCCAACACACAGCCGGCGATCCTGACCACCAGTGTGGCATTGTTGAGCATGCTGAGAGAAGAAGTGGATCTCGTCCCCGATTTTGTGGCGGGGCACAGTTTGGGAGAGTACTCGGCTTTGGTTGCGGCAAATGCTCTTTCATTTGCTGATGCGGTTCTTACCGTACATAAGCGTGGAACCTATATGGAACAAGCCGTTCCTGCCGGGCGCGGGGCGATGTCAGCCGTGATGAATTTGCAACGCGATTTGCTTGATCAGGTATGTAAAGAGGTAAGTAAGGAAAATCATGTAGTAGAGCCGGCAAATTACAATTGTCCCGGACAGATTGTGATTTCGGGTCACCGGGCTGCTGTGGAAGATGCCGGAGAAAAGGCGGTTGCCGCCGGAGCCAGAAGAGTGATTCCGCTTTCCGTAAGCGGACCGTTCCACTCGTCTCTGATGAAGCCTGCTGCGGAGCAATTAGCCGCACATTTGCAATCCATCCAAATCTCCCCTGCGCAGATTCCGGTTATTGCCAACGTGACGGCAAGACCGGTGGCCGAACCGGCGGAGATCGGCCGTCTACTGGTCGAGCAAGTGGCTTCCCCGGTATTGTGGGAGGACAGCGTCCGTTATATGCTGGAGCAGGGTGTGGATACATTTGTTGAGATCGGACCGGGGAATGTCTTGTGCGGGTTGGTGAAAAAAATAAACCGTCGTGTAGATACCCTTTCGATCCAGGACGAAGAAAGCTTGAAACAGGCCGTCGAAAAATTGAAGGTATTCGCATAGACAAAGGAGAGTCGAACGATGCTTGCAGGGAAAGTAGCTGTAGTGACGGGCGGTTCCCGGGGAATTGGACGCGCAGTCGCCATCACTTTGGCTGAAGCTGGGGCGAATGTGGCCATTTTCTATGCGGGAAATCACGCCGCAGCAGAAGAGACGGTTGCCAAGATCAAGGAGACCGGGCAAGAAGGGATGTCCCTCCAGGTGGACGTGGCCGACAGCGGGCAAGTCGACGCCGCGATCAAGCAAGTGCTGTCCACTTTCGGCAAAATTGATATTCTGGTCAATAACGCCGGGATCACCCGCGATAACCTTTTGATGCGCCTGAAAGAGGAAGAGTGGGATCAAGTGATCAACACCAATCTCAAAGGTGTGTTCCTTGCCACCAAAGCGGTAGTTCGTCCGATGATGAAACAGCGCAGCGGCCGGATCATCAACATTAGTTCTGTCGTGGGGGTCATGGGCAATCCGGGGCAAGCCAACTATGTGGCTGCCAAAGCCGGAGTGATCGGCTTGACCAAATCAACGGCCAAAGAACTGGCTGGCCGCGGGATCACGGTCAATGCGATTGCGCCCGGTTTCATCGATACGGATATGACATCCGTATTGGATGAAGAATTGAAGAAGCAGATGCTCAACCACATTCCGCTGGGCTTTTTCGGTGAGCCGAAAGATGTGGCGGAAACGGTGAAGTTTTTGGCCTCGGATTCCGCCAGATACATCACGGGACAGACGATTCATGTGGATGGCGGCATGGTGATGAGCTAGTTTTGGATAATTTCGTTGCTTGTCAATTGACGATTCCGTATAATACGAAAGGGAGGTGAGAGATATGGCAGATACGTTGGAACGCGTAAAGAAAATCGTTGTAGAACGCCTGAACGTTGATCCGTCCGAAGTAACGATGGAGGCATCTATCAAAGACGATTTGGGCGCAGACTCCCTCGATGTAGTCGACCTCATCATGGAATTGGAAGATGAGTTCGACATGGAGATCTCCGATGAAGAAGCGGAGAAAATTTCGACGGTTGGAGATGTAGTGGATTACATCAACAAACATAAATAAATTTTCCATCCGTACTTACGATAAAGTCCCGTGTTTTGCGGGACTTTATACACATCATTTTTCTACAGTATTGTGAGGAAAGGCGGTGGACCAGATTGAAAAATCGAGTTGTGATTACTGGTCTTGGAGTCATTTCTTCTCTTGGCAATGATATTGATACATTCTGGAATAATCTCATTCAAGGGAAGTCGGGAATCAGCCATATCACCCAGTTTGACACCAGCGATTATGCAGTAAAAATTGCCTCAGAGGTAAAAGACTTTGATCCCTTGAATTTTATTGATAAAAAAGAAACACGCCGGATGGATCGCTTTGCTCAATTCGCTGTCGCCGCTGCCAAGATGGCTGTCAGCCATGCCGGTCTGAACATCGATGACCGGAATGCGGAACGGGTCGGCGTCTACATCGGATCGGGCATCGGCGGTCTCGCCACATTGGAAAAACAGCATCGTGTTTTGATGGATCGCGGTCCGCGCCGGGTCAGTCCGTTCTTCGTCCCGATGATGATCGCCAACATGGCTTCCGGTATCGTATCGATTCAGTTGGGCGCCAAGGGGCCGAACAGCGCAGCCATTTCCGCTTGTTCGACCGGTACCCATTGTGTCGGGGATGCATTCAGAATTCTTCAGCGCGGGGAAGCGGACGTGATGTTGGCCGGTGGAGCCGAAGCAACGATCGTGCCGTTGGCAGTTGCCGGTTTTTCTGCGATGACGGCTCTGTCCACCCGCAATGACGAACCGGAAAAAGCGAGCCGCCCGTTTGACAAAGACCGTGATGGCTTTGTCATGGGGGAAGGAGCCGGGGTTCTCGTGCTGGAGACGCTGGATCACGCCTTAAAACGCGGAGCTAACATTATCGCCGAAGTGGTTGGTTACGGGATGACCGCAGATGCTTATCACTTAACCAGCCCGGCTCCGGAAGGGGAAGGGGCAAAACGGGCCATGGAGATGGCGATGCGGGATGCCGGACTTGCCCCTGAAGAGATTGATTATATCAATGCGCACGGCACTTCGACCGAATACAACGACAAGTTTGAAACGATGGCCATCAAAGGTGCGTTCAAGGATCACGCCTATAAACTGGCTGTCAGCTCCACCAAGTCCATGCTCGGTCACTTGCTTGGAGCCGCAGGCGGCGTGGAAACCATCATCAGTGCTCTGGCAATCAAAGAACAAATTCTCCCGCCGACGATCAACCTGGAAAATCCTGATCCGGAGTGCGATCTGGATTATGTTCCAAATGAAGCGCGCAAAACACGCGTTCGCACTGCACTGTCCAATTCGCTTGGCTTCGGGGGACACAACGCTACGATCTTGTTGAAAGAATATGAAGAAAAGTAATGGCAAAAGGGTGAATGAGATGGATTTTTCGCGCCTGGAAGAATTGACAGGCTTTGCATTTAAAAATCGAAAACTGTTTCAGCAGGCATTCACCCATACATCTTTTGCACACGAACGGAAGAACGGCACCCATGCAGACAATGAACGGTTGGAATTTTTAGGTGATGCCGTTCTCGAACTGGTTGTCTCCGAGTACCTGTTTCAACGCTATCCGAAGATGAGCGAAGGGGAACTGACACGGATGCGGGCCCGGATTGTCTGTGAACCTTCATTGGCTTCTTTTGCGCGTGAATTGGGGTTTGGCAATTACGTGCGCCTCGGAAAAGGGGAGGAGATGACGGGAGGGCGCAACCGTCCCTCCCTTTTGGCCGACTTGTTTGAAGCTTTTATTGGCGCCTTGTTTCTTGATCAGGGACTGGACGGTGCCAAAAACTTTTTGCATACGTTCATGTTCCCGAAGATAAATGAAGAATGGCTTGCCAGCATGTTGGATGCGAAAAGCCAATTGCAGGAGTTCGTGCAGCATGAACGGCTCGGAACCCTTGCCTATCGAATTGTCGATATGCAAGGACCGGCCCATGACCGGCATTTTGTGGCTGAGGTGTATTTGGATAACCAGCCGCTTGGCCGGGGCTCGGGACGATCGAAAAAAGAAGCGGAACAACATGCTGCAATGGAAGCATTGAAAAATTGGCAAGCCAAACAGAAATGAAACACACCCCTTAAATCGGAGCGGGAAAATCCAGACTGGTTACCGTTTCTTTTAAGGGGTGATTTTTGTTTTTTCGGATTGGAACATGAAGTGTCCGGCAAACCCTTCCACGTATACAGACGCACTTTGAAACAAATTCGTTGCATGGACAGCAAAATGTTTTTGTTGCTTTTGGGATATGTTATTTTAAAATAAAATGAAAACTACAAAAAGGGGCTGAAGGGAATTTTGCGATTTTTTAGTTATATCGCTCCCTATTTGTTTCAGTTATTTTCGCTGCTTGCGATCATTCTGCCGGTTGCCGGCGGAGTCCTTGCCCTGGTCATTTTATGGCGCATCATGAAATCGCTTGAGAGAATCAGCCAGTCTTTGAGCCGGCTTGTCGAATGGAAAGAGCGGGGACAAAAGAAGGAACAGGGAAGCGATGAAACTTGACGGCACCGCAATGATCATACGGAGGAATCCGTGGTATGAAGGCGATCACGGAGCGGCGGAGAACGAATCATTCAGGAGATGATTTGAAACAGCCCCTTTGCGCCCGGAGGCGTGCTGTGGGAAAATGCTGTCGTTCCAGTGTCGATGGACTGCCTGCTTTATCCGAGTGCGTTTCAATGTAATCTCCCGAAGAAGTTCCTGCCTGTTTCCCCGCGTTTGTTGCTGTCGCGGGAAAATATGGTGACTGTTCGTTTATTGCTGAAAGAAAGGTATTAAGCCTCCAGGGGTGAATGAATAAGAAGGGTTTGAGCTTGGGAAGGGAGAGAAGGATGGATGAAATTTTGTTCGTATGATGATTTTTTAAAAGTGGAAATGCGGATCGGGGAGGTGGTGCGCGCCGAACCGTTTCCCAAAGCGCGCAAACCCGCCTATAAGTTGTGGATCGACTTTGGAGAAGAAATTGGAACCAAAAAATCGAGTGCACAAATCACCCATTTGTATTCAATTGAAGAATTGGTGGGCAAACGGGTTGTCGCGGTCGTTAATTTTCCGCCCAAACAGGTGGCTGACTTTATGTCGGAAGTCTTGGTTTTGGGGGTTGATTCAACCGAAGGCGGCGTTACCTTGCTCCGGGCGGATCATCAGGCTCCGCTTGGAACACGGGTTTACTAAGCCGTACCAATTGATTTCAAAAACGGTAAGGGAGCCTTCTTTCAACGAGAACTGGCTTCCTTTTTTATAGAAAAACGATTTTTCTCTTTTTATGCTAAAATAAATCAGTTCCCCGGATTTTGTACAGGCTGTTGCTGAAGCAGAAATGGAAAAATCAGCAAAAGGCCTCGATTAAGTGAGAGGAGGGTGGTTCATGTATCTGAAACGATTGGAGATGAGCGGTTTTAAATCGTTTGCCGATCGCACGGAGTTGGAATTTGTTCCCGGCATCACCGCGGTCGTGGGGCCAAATGGCAGCGGGAAGAGCAATGTGACGGACGGAATTCGCTGGGTTCTGGGGGAACAAAGCGCCAAATCGCTGCGGGGAAACAAGATGGAGGATGTGATTTTTGCCGGGAGCGATACCCGAAAGCCCGTCGGCTATTGTGAAGTATCCATCACCTTTGACAACAGTGACCGGCGCCTGCCGCTGGACTATGCGGAAGTAACGGTGACACGGCGGGTTTATCGTTCGGGTGAGAGCGAATATTTGCTGAACCGGCAGAGCTGCCGGCTGAAGGATATTCACGAACTGTTTCTCGATACGGGAATTGGCAAGGATGCCTACTCGATGATCGGGCAGGGAAAAATCGATGAGATCCTCAGTTCCAAGTCGGAAGACCGCCGCATTATCTTTGAGGAAGCGGCAGGGATCAGCAAATATAAAACGCGCAAGAAAGAAGCGGAAAAGAAGCTGGATAACACGGAGCAAAATCTGGCCCGCATTCACGACCTGATCCATGAGCTGGAGACGCAGGTGGAACCGCTTGCGGAACAGGCGGAGAAAGCCCAGCGGTTTAAAGAATTAAAAACAGAATTGCAAAATGTGGAAATCGGGTTATACGTACATAAAATTGAGGCGATTCATAACGAGTGGCAGCAAGCGGCACAGGAGGTTAAACAGCTGAAAGAGAACCAGGTTTCGCTGGCCGCGGAAGTGAGCACCAAAGAAGCTGCGCTCGAGGAATTAAAGGGAAAATTGCAGGAGCAGGAACAGCGATGGGAGGAAGTCCAGACGCAACTGCTTTCCGTCAGCGAAGAACTGGAGAAAGCGGAAGGCCAGAAAGAAGTGCGCATGGAGCGCGTCCGTAACCGAACCGAAACGCAGCAACACCTTCAGGAGCAGATTCGGGTTTTGGAAAGCGAATGCACCCGGCTGCGCGAGGAAGAAAACAAGGTCAAGGAGCGGCTGAAGGAAAAGAAAGAAGCGCTCCGGCATGCGGAAGACCAGCTGGCCGTTTTAAAACAGCAACTTTCCCTCTCCAGCGATGATGTGGCCAAGAGGCTGTTGGAACTGACCGAAAAGCACAACCTGCAAGGGCAGAAACTGGCGGCCCTAACCAGTGAAAAACAATATGTATCCGAGCAGCGGGAAGAACTGAGTGAACGGATTAACGCCTTGGAGGCGCAGGAGAAGCAGTACGTGCAGGAGAGGCAGGAGCAAGACAAACAGGCTGAAAAATTGTCCGTTCAGCTCAAAGAAGTGGAAGAGGATCTGAAGCAGGCGGCACAGGAAGTGCGCACGTTGGCCGGGGAGCGCACCGAGATGGAGCAGGAAGAGAAGGCTCTCACCCTGCAAAGCCGCCAAGCGGAGCAACAATTAAACCGCCTCCGTTCCAAATGGGAGTGGATGAAAGAGATGGAGGCGGAACATCAGGGCTTTATGCAGGGGGTTAAAGAGGTTTTGCGCGCCCGGGACCGCGGAATTCCGGCCCTTAAAGGAGTTCACGGCGCCGTGGCCGAGCTGATCCAGGTTCCGGCAGAGATGGAAGCAGCGATGGAAACAGCGTTGGGCGGAGCGTTGCAACATATCGTCGTGGATGATGAGGCGACAGCGCGCAGCGGGATAGTTTACTTAAAAGAAAAGCGGCTGGGGCGGGCCACTTTTTTACCGCTCGATGTCATGAGAGCTCGCTCGCTCTCCGCGGCCGAATTGGAGCGGTGCCGGTCAGTCCCCGGGTTTGTCGGAATCGCGGCCGACCTGATCCGGACGGATGAGCGTTATCGCGCCTTGATGCAAAATTTGCTTGGGCTGGTCGTCGTCACGAAAACGCTGGAGCAGGCAAACCAGATGGCGCGGACGCTTTCTTACCGCTATCGCATTGTCACGTTGGACGGTGATGTGGTAAACCCGGGCGGTTCAATGACGGGGGGGAGCAGGCAACAAAGCAAAAGCAATCTGCTCGGGCGTTCCCGTCAGTTGGAGGAATTGGAGAAACAGATAAAAGAGGCGGAACGGGTTAGTGAAAAAATCCAACAGCAATTTGCTGCCTTGAGAGAACGGAAGCAGAAGCTGGAACAGGATTGGGAACGGGTTCGCCTGCGCGGGGAGGAGAGACGCGTCAAGGAACAGGAACTGCATGGACGGGAGCGTGAACTCGCCGTGCAAAAACGGGCGGTGGAAGAGCAACTGAAAAGCATCGCCGCCGAGCGGAAACAGGCGTTGGCGAAAAATGAGCAACTCACCCGCCATTTTCAAAGACTGGAGCAGGAGATCGAGCAACTACGCAGGGAACAAACCCGCTTGGAGCAAATGATCCGCGAAGCGGAAGATCTGGCCAAACAAGCGGCCAGTGATAAAGAAGAAGCCGGAGAGCGGATGACCGAACTTCGTGTCACTGTGGCGCAGCTAAGGCAGGAACTGGCCAACCTGGAGGAAATCGGCCGCCGGCTGGCTGAAGACTACAAGCGTTCGTCCAAGCAGCTGGGCATCGCCAAAAAAGAGTGGGAGTCTTTGGGCTCTCAGCAGGAATTCAATCAGCAGGAAATGGGCCAACTGGAGCAGAGGATCAACGACCTTCGGCAGCAGAAGGAAAAGATTCAGTCCCAGCTGGCCGAAACGAGACAGTTGCGCGAAGAAACCTTGCAGCGTCGCGAACAGCAAGAAAAAGAGGTGCGCACCTTGAGCCAATCCTACCGCAAGCAGGAGAACCGGCTCCATGAGCAGGAAGTGCGCGTGAACCGCCTTGATGTGGAGTTAAATCATCTTTTGCAAAAGTTGGCCGAAGAATATGAGATCAGTTACGAACGGGCCAAACAAGAATATGAGGTCCCTGCCGAACCTGCCAAAGCGGAGCGGAGGGTTCGCTCTCTCAAATCGCAGATCACATCGTTGGGGGATGTAAACCTGGGAGCGATTGAAGAGCACAACCGTCTGATGGAACGACTCGATTTCCTGAAGACCCAGGAAGCGGATCTCCTCGAAGCCAAGGAGAAACTCTATGAAATCATCCGCCAGTTGACGGAGGAGATGGGGCGGCGTTTTCTCGAGAGTTTTGAAATGATCCGCACCGAATTTCAAGATGTATTTGTGAAGATGTTCGGCGGCGGACGCGCTGATTTGCAACTGAGCGAACCGGACAATCTGCTGGAAACGGGAATTGACATCGTCGCCCAACCGCCCGGAAAAAAACTGCAAAACCTCAATCTCCTGTCGGGCGGGGAAAGAGCGTTGGCCGCGCTGGCGCTTCTTTTTGCCGTTCTTCGTATCAAACCGGTGCCGTTCTGCGTTTTGGATGAAGTGGACGCAGCGCTCGATGAAGCCAATCTGACCCGCTATACCCATTACATGAAAGAGTTTTCCGGCAAAACGCAGTTTATCATCATCACCCACCGCAAGCACACCATGGAAGGAGCGGATGTGCTGTATGGAATTACCATGCAGGAATCGGGTGTGTCCAAACTGGTATCAGTGAAGCTGGAAGAGTATGATGGAAGTATGGAAGTTGCCAGTAGCCAGAGCTAGGAGGAACAAGATGAGTTTTTTCAGGAAATTAAAAGAGAGTGTTTCCAAAAAAACCGATTCGGTCACACAAAAATTTATGACCGGACTGAAGAAGACGAGTACGCAGTTTGTCGGGGCCATATCCGACCTGTTCGCCGGTCGCAGCAAGATCGACGAGGATCTCTATGAGGAACTGGAAGAGATTTTGATCGGTGCAGATGTCGGGGTGACAACGACAATGGAATTGACGGAGCGTCTCCGTTCGGAAGTGAAGGAGAGAAAAATCAAAGAGCCTTCGGAATTGCAGCCGCTCCTGATGGAACTGATCAGTGAAATGCTGTCGGATAAACAGAGGGAGAGCAAGTTAAACCTGAATGAAGATGGATTAACCGTTATTTTGTTTGTGGGAGTGAACGGGGTCGGAAAAACGACCACGATCGGCAAACTGGCCCACCGCTTTAAAAGCGAAGGCAAAAAAGTGGTGCTGGCGGCCGGGGACACGTTCCGCGCCGGGGCGATTGAACAGCTGGAAACCTGGGGAGAACGTGTGGGAGTTGATGTGATCAAGCATCAGGCAGGTGCTGATCCCGCGGCAGTGATCTACGACGGCATTCAGGCCGCCCGCGCGCGCAAGGCGGATATTCTGCTCTGTGATACGGCAGGCCGCCTGCAAAACAAGGTGAACCTGATGGAAGAACTGAAAAAAGTATACCGCGTCGTGAAACGGGAAGTGCCTGACGGCCCGCATGAAGTGCTTCTGGTGCTTGATGCCACCACGGGACAAAATGCCCTGATCCAGGCGAAGCAATTTGGCGAAGCTGTCAATGTATCGGGCATCGTCTTGACAAAATTGGACGGAACGGCCAAAGGCGGAATTGTGATCGCCATCAATCACGAGTTAAACCTGCCGGTCAAACTGGTCGGACTCGGTGAAAAAGCGGATGACCTTCAGGACTTTGATGCCGATCAGTTTTTGCACGCCTTGTTCAAAGAAGCGATGGAAGAAGAGATGCAGGCGGAGTAATCGGCTTTTTGCAACAGGCATGGATGAGCGATCGGGCATGAGGGGAGAGGGGGTTTTTCATTCCCCCGCTTCCTTTTGGGTATTGATCAAGGAAAAAGCCTTGACATGATTATTTTCCTGGGGTATAGTATACACCTGTAAAGGTTAGCGCCTTGACGGTGCGCGGAGGTGTCTCCCGTGCTAGACCAGACAACGGAAATGAATCTGTTGTACGACTTTTATGGTTCGCTGTTGACCGAAAAGCAACGGGCCCTGCTTGAGATGTATTATGCGTTGGATTGGTCACTCGGAGAAATAGCCGAACATCAAGGTGTTTCCCGGCAAGCGGTATTTGAGGCGATCAAGCGGGCGCAAGCGACCATGTTGGATTTGGAAAACAAGCTGGGGCTTTTGCACAAGCACACAGAGCGACAACAGATTGCAGAGGAAATTTTGCGGCGCCTGGATGATGAGCCAGAAGCGCGTTCGCGAATTGAACCGCTCATTAAGAAAATGGTCGATCTTGATTAAGGGCCATGTGAGGAGGGGGCACCCATGGCATTTGAAGGATTGTCAGAGAGACTGCAATCGGTCATGCGCAAGTTGCGCGGCAAAGGAAAAGTGACGGAAGCGGATTTGAAAGAAGCGATGCGGGAAGTCCGTCTGGCGCTGTTGGAAGCAGATGTCAACTTTAAAGTTGTCAAAAGTTTCATCGACCGCGTCAAAGAACGGGCGATCGGACAGGAAGTGCTGAAAAGCTTAACCCCCGGACAGCAAGTCATCAAGGTGGTCAATGAAGAGTTGACTGCGCTGATGGGCGGGGAACAAAGCAAACTGGTTCAATCCGCAAAGCCGCCGACGAAGATCATGATGGTCGGTCTCCAAGGTGCCGGTAAAACGACCACTTCTGGCAAATTGGTACGTTATCTGCAAAAGCAAAACCGCCGCGCTCTCCTGGTGGCTGCAGACGTCTACCGCCCTGCGGCGATCAGGCAGTTGGAAATTTTGGGCGCGGATTTAAATACACCCGTTTTTTCCCTTGGGGATAAAGAGGATCCCGTTGTCATCGCACAGCGCGGTGTCGCCAAGGCGAAAGAAGAAAATTTGGATTACGTAATCATCGACACTGCGGGCCGCCTTCACGTCGATCAGGAAATGATGGACGAGTTGAAGCGGATTCGTGAGCAGGTGGAGCCCGATGAGATTTTGCTGGTCGTCGATGCGATGACCGGTCAGGATGCCGTCAATGTGGCAGAAACGTTCCACAGCGAACTGGGGCTCACCGGGGTGGTTTTGACTAAGTTGGACGGTGATACTCGCGGGGGTGCAGCCCTTTCCGTCAAAGCGGTTACCCAGTGCCCGATCAAATTTGTCGGCTTGGGCGAAAAAACCGATGCCCTTGAACCTTTTTATCCGGATCGCATGGCTTCCCGCATCCTGGGCATGGGCGACGTGCTCACCCTGATTGAAAAAGCGCAGGCAGCAGTTGATGCTGAGAAAGCAAAAGAGCTTGAACGAAAGATGCGCACGCTCTCATTTACGTTTGACGATTTTTTGGATCAGCTGCAGCAGGTTCGCAAGATGGGCCCGCTGGAAGACATGCTTGCCATGCTGCCGGGAGCCGGCCAGATCAAAGGGTTGAAAAACCTGCAAGTCGATGAGAAGCAGCTTTCCAGGGTCGAAGCGATTATCCGCTCGATGACCCCGCAGGAAAAAGAGAATCCTGAAATCATCAATGCCAGCCGGCGAAAACGGATTGCCAACGGCAGCGGCACGACGGTTCAGGATGTCAACCGCCTGTTGAAGCAATTTAATGACATGAAAAAAATGATGAAACAATTTTCGCAGATGAGCAAAGGCGGAAAAAGGAAAAAACGAGGCTTCCGTTTTCCGTTTATGCAATAGATGAAACCTTGTGCAGGAGGTGAAAAAAGATGGCAGTGAAAATCCGTTTAAGACGCATGGGAGCAAAAAAAGCCCCGTTTTACCGCGTCGTTGTGGCTGACTCTCGTGCACCGCGCGATGGCCGTTCCATTGATGAGATCGGATACTACAATCCGACAACTCAACCGGCCACGGTGAAAATTGACGAGGAAAAAGCCCTGAAATGGCTCGCTAACGGTGCACAACCTTCCGATACGGTACGCAGCTTGTTCCGCCAGGAAGGCATTTTGCAAAAAGTGCATGAGCAAAAACATCAAAAATAAGACTTCTGGGCATACCCTGGAGGATTATAAGCGATGAAAGAACTGATTGAATACATGGTGACGGCGCTGGTGGATCATCCGAAGCAAGTAAACGTCAGTGAACGAACAACCGAAGACGGCATCGTTTACGAGCTGTCGGTGGCGAAAGAGGATTTGGGTAAAGTGATCGGGCGACAAGGCCGGGTGATCAGAGCGATTCGCACGGTTGTAAGGGCAACAGCATGGAAGGAGAAGCAACGCGTATGGGTGAAAATCGTTTGAATCACAGAAAAGGCGGGGATTTCGGCTCCGGGTACTTGAATGTGGGCCGTATCGTCGGAACCCACGGTATTCGCGGTGAAGTTCGCGTTCTGTGCGATACCGACTTTCCCGAGCTGCGTTTTGCTCCAGGGAATCGGCTGTTGCTCCTCCGGTCTGATCTTAATGAGCCTTTGCCGCTGACTGTGGAAAAAAGCCGTCCGCATAAATCCGCACTGCTGGTGAAGTTTCAGGAGTGGAACAGCATTAACGAGGCTGAAGTTTACAAAAACAGCCGGCTGGTCGTTCCAAAAGAGGACTTGGCTCCGCTCAACGAAGAGGAAGGCGAGTTCTACTTTCACCAGATCATCGGATGTGAGGTAATCACCACGGAAGGCAGGAAGATCGGCAAGGTTAAAGAAATTTTGCCTCTGCCGGCCAACGATGTGTGGGTTGTTCGTTCTGATGATCAGGATAAGGAGATTTTGCTCCCCTATATTGAGCCGATCGTGAAGGATGTAGACCTCCAGCGGCAACAGATTACTATTCAGTGGATGGAAGGATTGGATTAATGTGGCAAAGATCCGTTTTGACGTGCTCACCCTTTTTCCGGAGATGTTTACCGGCTTCTTGCAATCGAGCATCATCAAACGAGCACATGAAAAAGGATTGATCGCAACCAATCTCATCAACTTCCGGGAATATGCAACCGATAAACACCGCACGGTTGATGATACCCCTTACGGGGGCGGCGGGGGGATGGTGTTGAAGCCGGAACCGCTGTTTGCTGCCGTTGATGGCATTCTCGCACAAGTTGATGAACGTCCACCTGTAATCCTGATGTCGCCACAGGGTGTGCCTTTCACCCAGGCAAAGGCGGAGGAGCTGGCACGCCATTCTCATCTCGTTCTGCTCTGCGGCCATTACGAAGGTTATGATGAGCGGATCCGCCAACACCTGGTGACGGATGAGATCTCGATTGGCGATTATGTTCTGACTGGCGGCGAATTGCCGGCCATGGTGCTCATGGACAGCGTCAGCCGCTTGATTTCCGGTGTGCTGGGCAATGAATCCTCGGCTGTGGATGATTCCTTTTCCAGCGGTTTGCTCGAATATCCGCAATATACCCGCCCGCCTGAATTTCGGGGAATGAAAGTACCGGATGTTCTGTTATCCGGCCATCATGCCCGGATTGAACAATGGCGGCGTGAGCAATCCTTGCTTCGCACATGGCAGCGGCGGCCGGATCTGTTGAGAACGGCGGCTCTGACGGAAGAGGATCGCGCATTTTTGCGGGAATTGGAGCGTAAGTATTCCCATGAACAGTAATTGTATTCAATCAGGTCGTGTGTTACAATATTCTCCGTCTATCCGCCCGTGAAGTGCGGAGAAATGCGGAGTTGAAGATTCTTGATGAGAAAGGGGGTTTGTGAGGCATGCGTCCGATCATTCGTGAAATTACGGAAGAACAATTGAAAAAAGATATCCCCCAATTCCGTGCCGGGGACACTCTTCGTGTGCACGTGAGAGTAAAAGAGGGACAACGCGAACGTATTCAGGTATTTGAAGGCGTTGTGATCCAACGTCGTGGCGGGGGCATTTCCGAGACGTTTACCGTGCGCAAGATTTCCTATGGTGTAGGGGTTGAACGTACATTCCCGTTGCATTCGCCGCGCATTGAAAAAATCGAAGTGATCCGCCGCGGTAAAGTTCGCCGTGCGAAACTGTACTATCTGCGTAAACTTCGCGGTAAAGCAGCGCGCATTAAGGAAATTCACTAATATACCATTGGGTTTGAAGGGCTTGGACGGGTTCAAGCCCTTTCTTCGCATCTATCTATGTTTCTGCCAAGTGGAGGGAAGCAAATGGATGAATTTGTCCCTCGTTCAGAACAGTCCCTGCAACCGGATCAGAAAAACGGCAAAAAGAAAATATTGGATTGGGCAAAAGCAATTTTGCTGGCGCTGATTTTAGCCGTTCTCATTCGCATGTTTGTGTTTGAACCGTTTAATGTTTCCGGCCCTTCCATGCAGGATACCTTGTTTACGGGCGATTTGGTGATGGTGGATAAATTGATCTACGACTTTCGTGAACCGCACCGGGGTGAGGTGGTTGTGTTTCACGCCCCGGAACAGCAGGATTTTATCAAACGCGTGATCGCCCTGCCAGGAGAGACAATCGAGGCAAAGAACAATAAAATTTTCATTAACGGCAAAATGATCAATGAACCCTACATATCCGAAGATAACCGGACACTTGATTTTGATCAGGTAAAAGTGCCTCCCGGCGATGTGTTTGTGATGGGAGACAATCGCATCAACAGCAAGGACAGCAGGGATATCGGCCCTGTTCCGATCTCGAAGATCGTCGGTCGGGCGGAGTTTGTTTACTATCCATTTGATCACATCCAGTTTTTATGGTAAAAATCAAATAACAGACTGCTGCAGAAAGAGCTTGAAACCATCCGCTCCGGATTGTGATATCAAGCTCTTTTCTCCTTTACGAAAACCTGGTTCATGCAGCGGGAATATCGGGTCTGTAGAATGAAGAAGGTGACTGACAGTTGACGATTCAATGGTTTCCGGGGCATATGGCGAAAGCGCGCAGGCAAGTGGAAGAAAAATTGAAGCTGGTGGATATCGTCTTCGAATTATTGGACGGCCGCTTGCCTCTCTCGAGCCGAAACCCGATGATGGATGAGATTCTCAAACAAAAACCGCGGCTAATTCTGTTCACAAAAAGCGATTTGGCGGATGAGAAGGCGACCGGGCGCTGGATCGATTATTTTCGGGAGCGGGGTTTGACTGTTTTGCCGATTGACGCACAGACGGGAAAAGGGGTGAAGCAAATCATTCCCGCCAGTGAGCGTCTGCTGGCGCCCCTGTTTGCGCAGAGGGAGAAAAAAGGAATTCAGTCGCGAAAATTTCGTGCGATGGTGGTGGGGATTCCCAATGTCGGCAAATCTTCGCTGATTAATCGTCTGGCCAGGCGAACTGCGACGGTGACGGGCGACCGCCCCGGAGTAACCAAGGCGCAACAATGGATTCGGGTGGGAAAAACCTTGGAATTACTCGATACCCCGGGGATTTTGTGGCCCAAGTTCGATGATCCCGAAGTGGGTTACCGCCTGGCCGCCAGCGGTGCGATCAAAGAGGAGATCTTGCCTCTGGAAGATGTCGCACTTTATACCATCCGCTTTTTAAAAGAGCGTTATCCGGAAGCACTGCGCAAACGTTATAACCTGAACGAAGTTTCCGCTGCGGATGGCGTCCAACTGATGGAGATGATCGGAAGGAAACGGGGTTGTCTGATTCGCGGAGGAGAGATCGACTATGAAAAAGTAGCGGAGATTCTCCTGAATGACCTGCGTTCGGGACGGCTTGGGCAGATTACGTTGGAGTTGCCGGAAGACCTGCAGAAAAAGGAGGAAACGGATGAAGGGAACGATAGCGGAGATTAAGGCTTGGCTGAAATCCCAAGAGACGATTTCCGGAGCGGAGCTTGAAGCCCTGTTGCAAGATTCACGGGCGGGTGTGCGTCAACTCGCTCGTTCCTACATAAAAGAACAAGAACGAAGAGAAAAAGAACGCGCACGGTTGGATGCGATGTGGAAATATGAGCGCGAATGCCGCGCCCGGGGGATAAAATGGATTGCCGGGGTGGATGAAGCGGGCAGGGGACCGTTGGCTGGTCCGGTTGTTGCCGCTGCCGTGATTTTGCCGGCCGATTTTCCCGTGGAAGGTTTAAATGATTCAAAACAGCTGACGGCAAAAGAACGAAATGTGTTAAAACAACGGATCGAGCAGAAAGCGATTGCAATCGGCATCGGGTTGGTCGATGTCGCGTACATAGACCGGCATAATATTTTGCAGGCGACATATGAAGCGATGCGGACGGCGATTCGGCAATTGGAACCGGTGCCGGAAATAATTTTGGCCGATGCCGTGACCATTCCCAGCATTTCCATCAATCAGCAGAGAATTGTCAAGGGAGACGCTCTCAGCCATTCGATTGCCGCCGCCTCCGTCATTGCCAAAACGACCAGGGATGAATGGATGATTGAAGCGGCCCGAAAATATCCGGAATACGGTTTTGACCAAAACATGGGGTATGGAACCCCGGAGCATCTGGAGGCACTCAGGAAATGGGGACCGACTCCGTTACATCGCCGCAGTTTTGCCCCGGTTCGTGAATGGTTTACGGAAAATGAGATGACGCTGGCCATGGCCGGGGAGGAAAGATGAAAGACCGGCGCAAGGAAGTAGGGCGGATGGGGGAAAAGCTGGCTGCGGACATGTTGCGGGATAAAGGATATGAGATTGTGGAGCGCAATTGGGCCAGCCGCCTTGGGGAATTGGATTTGATCACGCAAAAGGACGGACAATTGGTGATCGTGGAAGTTCGCACGACTTGTGGCGGAAAATACGGTTACGGTTTTCAGTCGGTAGATGTGCGCAAGCAACAGAAAGTGCGGCGTTTGGCCATTCAGTACATTCAACGGAAGCAGCTGGGGCACATGCCGGTGCGTTTTGACGTCGTCTCCGTCCTGTTGAACCGGGAGTTGTTGCCGCTGCAAATCGATCATATTGAAGGAGCTTTTTGAAGGAAGACAACCTCTTTTCCGGCAGGAGAGGTTGTCTTTTTTTGTGAAAGTGTTTTGCCGCAGCATGACGGCGCTCACCTGACTCTCCCGGGTTCCTGCTGGTCTCCGCTCCTGAATTGATTTGGTTTTTCTTCCCTCGCCCCGAAAGGTGATGTTTGTTTTTGTTTAATCCCTTTTTTGGGAATAACTTTTTTACAGAAATTGCACACTATGAATAGTAGAGAAGATCAAGGATGTAAGGAGGGAAAAAGGATGGGAAAACTTGAGCGCTACGGAGACCGTGGAGGTTTCCCCGATCCGTTCGCTTATCCGTTGGCACAGATCCATTCCGAAATAAACCGGGCGTTTGAACGCTTTTTTGAGAACCCTGCCTGGACGCATCCCATGGCGATGATGCCGGCGATCAATATGAAAGATGACGGGAACCAATATCAAATTGAGGCGGAAATGCCCGGAATTGAGGAAAAGGACGTTGAGATTGAAGTACATGGACGTCAACTGACGATTAAAGGGGAACGTACACAGGAAGAGAGAAAACAAGGCGAACGAATGTACATCTCCGAACGAAGATACGGTTCTTTCCACCGGACGGTGACACTTCCGGAAGATGCCAATCTCGATCACATCACGGCCGATTATGAAAACGGCGTCTTGCTGATCACGGTTCCAAAAGTTCCGGGAAAAGAGCCGAGGAAGATCAGAATCAACCGCAACCGGCGCTCATGACAGAAGCACTTCCAATTCGGAAAGCGGGCGGAAATCGGAAACGCCGTACTCTGGTGAAGAGGATGGGTGTTTTTCTGCCGGAATTTTTGCGACGAAGGAGCCGGGAACAAGCGGCAAGAAGGAAACAAGCTGAAGCACCTCTGCGTTTGAGGTGCTCTTTTTCAGATCAACAGGTGGAACAATTGTTCGTCTTTATTGATCTCCAGATAGGAGATTCCCTTGTTATTCATCCGTTCAATCAAAGGGGCATAATCTTCCCGATGTTTCAATTCGATTCCCACCAGGGCCGGGCCGTTATCTTTGTTATTTTTCTTCGTGTACTCAAAGCGGGTAATATCATCGTTCTCCCCCAGCACATCATCTAAAAATTCGCGTAATGCACCGGCGCGCTGCGGAAAATTGATGATGAAATAATGCTTGAGCCCTTCATAGATCAAGGAGCGTTCTTTGATCTCCTGCATGCGTTCGATATCATTATTGCCACCGCTGACAATGCAGACCACGTTTTTTCCCCGGATTTTATCTTTATAAAAATCGAGTGCGGCAATGGATAATGCACCCGCAGGTTCTGCCACAATCGCATGGCGGTTGTAAAGATGAAGGATGGTGCTACATACCTTTCCTTCAGGGACCGCGACAATGTCATCCACATGTTCCTGGCAAATTTTAAAAGTTAAATTGCCGACCTTTTGCACGGCTGCCCCATCGACGAACGGGTTGATCTGTGCCAGCGGAACCACTTCGCCCGCTGCAAAGGATTGCTTCATTCCGGCGGCCCCTTCCGGTTCGACCCCGATCACTTTTGTATCCGGATTTACGCTTTTTATGTAGGAACTGACCCCCGCCGCAAGTCCGCCACCGCCTATCGCCACAAACACATAATCGGGAGGCTGATTCATGTCGTTCAAAATTTCAATCCCGATCGTGCCCTGCCCCACAATCGTCCGGTAATCGTCAAACGGGTGAATAAAGGCCATATTTTCCTCTGTGGCGCACGCGACCGCCTGGTTAAAAGAGTCATCAAAGGTGTCTCCCGTCAAAATGATCTCGACATATTCACCTCCGTAATGTTTAACCTGGGAAATCTTCTGTCTGGGTGTCGTCGTCGGCATAAATATTTTGCCCCTGATTTTCAGCATGTGGCAGGAATAGGCCACCCCTTGTGCATGATTGCCTGCACTGGCACAGACAACGCCCCGTCCCAGCTCCTCGCTGGACAAGCGGCAAATCGTATGATAAGCGCCGCGGATTTTAAAGGAGCGAATCACTTGCTGATCTTCCCGTTTCAGGTAAAGATTGCAGCCATATTGCTCCGAGAGTAACGTGTTTTTCTCCAGAGGTGTTTTATTTAACACTTCTTTCAATGTTTGATGGGCAATAATAATATCCTCAATTTTTACTTTTCCCATATGACTACATCCTTTGCTATTTTTCTAATTGATAGATAATTTTAGCACAGGAAATTCTGATTGCAAGGGTTTCTTTGGAGATGGTGCTGAACAATCCCGGAAAAGCAGAAGGAGATTGTCGAGAGAGCACGAAAAAAGGAAGTATCCAAATATTTCCGGGGGAATAAAGATGTACGCAAAAATGGTAAGTGCCAGTGTATTTGGCATTGACGGACTGATCGTGGAAGTGGAAGTCGACATAAGCAACGGTCTGCCGGCTTTTGAAATTGTCGGATTGCCGGATTCGGCAGTCAGGGAAGCGAGGGACCGCGTTCGGGCAGCCGTAAAAAACAGCGGTGTCAGCTTCCCGTTGCAACGGATTACTACGAATTTGGCTCCTGCAGATATAAAGAAAGAAGGTTCAGGTTTTGATCTGGCGATTGCCATTGGTGTGCTGATCGCCAGTGAACAGTTAAAACCGGAAGTTTCCATGGATCGCATGTTGCTCGTCGGTGAATTGGCCTTGGACGGTTCATTGAGGCCGCTCAACGGCATTTTGCCGATGGTGATGGCGGCGAAGGAAGCGGGAATCGAACAAGTGATGTTGCCGCTGGCCAACAGCGAGGAAGGGGCTTTGGTCGACGGAATGAGGGTACTGCCGGTTGAATCGTTGCAGCAGGCGATCCGATTTTTCCGCGGGGAGTGGCAGCCGGATTGGCAACCGCAAACCAAGGAGCAGGAAGAAAGTTCGTTTCCGCATGATTTTGCCGATGTGCAGGGACAAGCCCATGTGAAACGGGCGATGGAAGTGGCGGCGGCCGGCGGTCATAATCTGTTACTCATCGGACCGCCGGGATCGGGAAAAACGATGCTGGCACGCAGAATTCCCTCCATTTTACCCAATATGAGCTTGCAGGAGGCATTGGAAGTCACCAAAATTTGCAGTATTGCCGGACTTACGGCTGACCGGGGCCGATTGATCCGGGAACGCCCTTTTCGCTCTCCTCACCATACCATATCCCAGGCAGGGCTGGTCGGGGGTGGGGCAATTCCGAAACCGGGTGAAGTCAGCCTTGCCCATCGCGGTGTGCTGTTTCTGGACGAGTTGCCCGAGTTTTCGAAGTCTGCGCTGGAGGTGCTGCGCCAACCGCTGGAGGATCACGAAGTAACCGTTGGGCGGGCCCGTGCTGTCTTTACATTTCCTGCGGAGTTCATGCTGGTGGCTTCGATGAATCCGTGTCCTTGCGGTTACTTTGGTTATGAAGAAGACCGCTCCTGCACCTGTACACCGCATCAGGTGGGCCGGTACCGCTCCAAAATTTCCGGTCCGCTGCTTGACCGCATCGACATTCACATCGAAGTGCCCAAAGTGGATTATAAGACGTTGTCATCCCCGGTCAGAGGAGAATCCTCGGCAGAAATACGCAAACGTGTAAACCAGGCGCGCGAGATTCAACGGGAACGGTACAAAGGGAGGGGAGGGATCTCCAACAGCAGCATGAGCCCGGACGATATAAGCCGCTATTGCCGGCTGGATGCTCCCTCCCGTCAGATCCTGAAGCAAGCATTCGACACCCTTGGCTTAAGCGCCCGGGCCCATGACCGCATCCTCAAGGTGGCCCGTACCATTGCTGACTTGGCCGGTAACGAAATGATTCAAATGGAACACATCGCCGAGGCGATTCAGTACCGGACACTGGACCGGAAGTTTTGGGAATGATTTGTCTCAGACAAAGAGATTGGCTAAAAGAGGTTTAGCTTGTTTCCTGGTATTATAAATGAACAACGAATGATGACAGTTTCTCAAGCCTCAGGTGCCTCAGTTCGATGAGCGGGGGATGGAGAGCGGAGTTGTGAGTCTATCTTGACACACTCTCCGCTTTTTAATCAGAGCGCCTCCATAAAAAAGCAAGTTTTCAAGCAATTCAAGCCGGCTCAGATGCCACCTCATTATCATGGAGATTCAGCTCTACAAGCCAGGAACACAAAAGTGTTTGCGATTAACTTGAAGCTTCAATGAATATGGATAAGCACAACCATGTTGATGCTGGCTAATCAATCGTCGGTTACGTTTTGGACGACTGTCAATGATTATGGTGCTGCAGGAACAACTGCTTTCTACTATTTAACTATTGACATAAAAAATTACTATACAAAAATACAAAACGAATGGGGGGATAGACTTGAGAAAATTATTTAATAAAAAATATTTATTATTTTTCTATTAGCATTTGTTTGTGTGGGTATTTTGGGGGGGCGGCTCAGCTTTAGCCGATGGGAACAGTTTTAACATTCCTCACGTAAATGATCATTTTGACAAGGTCAAGCAAGGGCCGCCACCAACGAAAGAGACTCCCGACACTTCAACTTCCCAAGAGGAAAAAGAGCACGGATCCGGGAATTGGTTTACAAAAGCATGGAATTGGACGAAGGAAACCGTCTCCATTGCCTGGAATAAAACAAAAGAATTCTGTTCCGAATCATGGGACTGGATATGTAAGGTCTGTGGCCAGATCACAAAAGTCGTTGTAGATGGGTTGTCTTCTGCATGGAATTGGATTAAGGATAATATCGTCACCATTGGATTAACGGTCGGGATCATCGTGTTGGCCATTGCGGCTGTGCTCTTGATTGTTTTTGGTAGCGAATTCGTGCTTGGTGCGCTCGTAATCTCAGGAGAAACGCTGGGAGAAGGGATTCTGGCCGGTATTGTCATCAGTGGTCTTTTTTCCTGGCTTTCAGGAAATGATTTTTTTGGAACAGAAATGCTCTCAGATATGTTTTTTGGAGGTTTGTCCGGAGGCATTGGGGGAGCTATCGGCTCCTGGGTATCCTCAAGTGTTGCCGGATCGGGCTTTGTTTCCTGGCTTGGTTCAAGGATTTCCTTGTTAAGAGAAGCCTTTCCCAAAATTCTGGGTGGAGCAGCAGGCGGCGGGGCAGGTCAATCTCTTTTTGATTGGTTTAAGACCGGGAAGGTGAATCTCCGAAATACGTTTGTTGCGACCGTCTTTGGTGGATTCTTTGCACTTACGGGCTGGTCCATTTCTAACCATACAGGCCCGATCCTTTCCAAAATCAATGAAATTCCGATCCCGAAACTTGAGGTAGGCGTATTAGACGCATCGGGAATGAAAATCCCAACCATTGGTTTTGGTAAAATAACCGTTGGAGATACTGAATTCGGTGCGTGGTTGCAGAAGTTTGCTTCTAAAGGCGAGGGTAAGGGGACGGGTAAACCTACGAAATTTAAATTTGATTTTGCTAAAGCGCGTAAAGAAGGAATTAAGAGAATTGAAGATGAGTTTGGTGGGGTAAATGAGAACGTTGCAAACAGTAAAGCAATACTTAACCCAAGAGATATCAGATTTATGCAGAGTACTGTTAGTAATAAAACCGGTGATTATACAGTACTGAATAACGCCAAGACATTCTCTCAAGACCCTTCTAAGATATTTGAACTTCCACCTATAAGGGTTTGGCAAGATGGAAAAGGTAACATATGGACACTAGACCATAGAAGGCTAGCGGCAGCAAGACTTGCAGGTATTAAAGAGATTCCAGTTCAGTGGGTTTCAAAAGACGAGGTTTACAAAGATGCATGGAAATTCACTACAAAAGTGGACGGTAAATCTGTTGTACTAAAAATTGGAGATGGCTCGACGCAAGTTATTAAATAGGAGGAGTTAACATTGGGGATTCAGGATATGTTAGAGAAGGTTGAGAATAAGGATGATTTTATAAAGTTTATTTCTCTTTTGGTAAAAGATTTAAAACAAAACTCAAATGATTGGGTAAATACAAGCCTTGAAGATTATTTAAATGGGATCGCATCATGGGTTGAAGATGTGGATGGACTAATTACTGACCCAAGCGAAGATTTCACAGAGGGTATTGATTGGAATTTTGTTGCTACAATTTTATTTGCAGGAAGTCGTTATGAGTAATGACTTCCTGGTAGATTAAAATACAGAAGTTTGTCGGCGAAGTCTGTTACCGCAGACAGGTCGACAAGCTTTTTTTCGAATCATATTAGTAGAAAATTATAAAATGGGGGATTCCTTTTGTTATCTAAACATGGAAAAGGCAGTCGAAACCAACTTGAGATCATCACATTAGATGATTTTTAGTACCTGCGGACCATTAGGTTCGAAAGATTGAAGACAGCTTGATTTTGACTTTATCTATGACCTTGTTGAAGACTATTATTGCCTTGACAATGGGAGACCCAGTGTTGATCAGTCTTCTTAATTAAAATGGCATTGATCCAATATTTATTTGGCATTCGATCCATGAGCCAAACCATTAAGGAGATTGAAACCAATGTGGCTTATCGTTGGTTTCTTGGTTATGGACTCACAGAAAAAATCCCCCATTTTTCAGTTCGGAAAGAATTAAGTCCGTTCGCTTTCAAGACACGGATCTATTTGAAATGATTTTTAATCACATTTTTACAAGAAGCTATGAATCATGGTTTTGTCAATCCAGAAGTCATCTTTATTGATTCAATACATGTGAAAGCCAATGCAAATAAAAAGAAATATGTTAAGAAGCTGGTTCGAGCGCAGGCCCGAACCTACCAAGAGCAACTTGAGGATGAAATCATCCAGAATTGATTGGCTTATGGAAAAAAGATATTGACTCCCAAAACGGACATTGAAATTAAAGAGGTTAAGGAAAGCACAACTGATCCGGAAAGCGGGTATTTTGTCAAAAATGAACGACAGCGAATTTTTACTTATTCCTTTCATACTGGCTTTGATCGGAATTGCTTTGTCTCGGGAGCCATTGTAGAGCAGGTAATGTCCATGATATCCGGGGTTTTCCATCTCTTTATGAACGGATCAAAACAACTGTTACTCAGCGAACAGCTGTTGCTGATGATGCTGGTTATAAAACTCCTTAGTCGGCATATGAAAAATATCTCGCGCGTAAATCAAAAGAAGGAAAGCCGCCAAGAGACTGCTTGTGATTTGGCCAAAAGTAAATATGGCATTGAAATAAGGTTCAGGGAGGAATAAATCGTGCAGGTCTCACCAGAAATGCAATTACCACCGGAGATCAGAGCAGCATTGGAGAAGATTGATTTTATTAACAGGTACAAAAACATTTCTGTGAAATATGACTTTGACGAAGAATTTGATTATGATAATGATAAAGCTTTGAGGATATTTACTGAATTAGGTTATCCGGCCCGATATGACAAAAGGGAAAATTTCTTTCAAATTGTAGAGGAATACCCTCCTTTTCAATTTAAATTCAATATTTCTCTCAGATATGCACTTTTGGAGTTTATCTGGGCAGTTTGGAAGAATGGAGAGTTACTGATTGGTGATCCATGGGACTGGTTAAAGCAGTTATTGGATGGTACAGACGAACGTTTCAGAGCAGCCGGATTCCGCAATTACGATGATTTAAGGGAAGTATTGAAAGAAGCGTTTGATATGTATGAGGATTTCAAACGGGGGTTGCTGGAAACCACTGATTCTGAATAATTATATTCCCCGGGCGACCCATATCGCCCTTTTTTTGTTTTGGCATTTATTTCAAATAGCAGGAGAGCCAAGGAGGAACATTCTTTGGAGAAGGAAGGATATGTATCATTGTTTATTGGTAACTTAAGTTCGTTTGAAGAACTCGAAAACTATGTGATGCAAAGTTATACGGAGGACGGGAATTTGGTCAATTCGGAATTCGGGAAGGATTTTAACATTGAATATTACGATGACGATTTTAGAGAAGTAGAGTTTCACAATGAACCATCGAGGGATTTGCGAGTTATTCTTAAGAGCTTTTCATATGATGAAAAAATAATTCCTGAATTTATCGGGATTTGCGGTGAGCATCTGGACCAGGAAGCGAATTCAGTTATTTTACTTTATAACTTTGACTATGATGGAAACGTAAAAGAAACAAAGCAGTTTCGATTTTTAGGAACGTTACAATATAAGTAAATGTATAATGATCCAAACGATGAACTTAAAGTATTGTAATCCAGTTGAAAAAATATATAAAGCCAAGACCGGAGCAATTGATCACCCCACATGGGAAGGAGTCCAATAGGCGGTTAAATCCTTGGATGAAGGCCATTTGTTTTAACAATTTTCCTGGTGGGATACGAATTGCCAACTTTTATCTGACGAAAATGAGGATAACACCATGAAGTGGTACGAGAATGTGAATGCCGATGCCCGGGTCGCTTATTTATTGGCATTGACCGAAAAAAATTGATCAAATCGACAATGAAGAAGGGGATAGACAAACGAGGAAAACAATGGACATGTGCTGGGATTGGGTAGAAGAGAAGAAACAAGGTGGAGATGCGCTTTATGATAAGTTAGTGAATGAAGACGATTCAGAAGTGGGAATTTATATTCAGTTTACGGATGATCCACAGCAGGAGACAATATGGCTTTGTGTCGTCTATGCCATTGCCTATACAGGCCTATCAATATGAAAAAGAAGAATGTGTCCCACAGCCCATTGAGATGATAGATGATAGTACGATTGATGAAATCGTAAGAAAAAAGGGAGAAATCCACGGTTATGATGAAAACTGGGCGAGGGCGTTAAGGGAGTATTTACTGACCCGCTATTCGCCGGCAAGCAGTGACAAAAATATCAACCGGTCGGAGATTTTGAGTCAGATTTAATTTCGGTCATGACCCCAAAAGCATCGGGACAGAACCTGTCTTTGCTTTTGGGGTCATTTTGAAAGGTTTATCAGGAAAATGGGTGTCCGGCATTAAAAAAGGCTTGTTCCGGCAAGCTGGTGCAGTGTCATAATACCGGGTGAAGTCAGTCTTGCCCATCGCGGTGTGCTGTTTCTGGATAAGCGGCCCGAGTTTTTTGAAGTCTGCCGCTGGAGGATGCATTTCCAGCGGAGTTTATGACGGCGGCTTTGATGAGTCCGTGTGAACTACAATCGGGGAAATCCGTCTGTTATTCATTGTGCCAGGGGTTTAAATGGATTAAGACTTCTTCAACACGTGGATTCTTTGACATGATTCTTGTTTTAATTTTTCTGCCCAGATCATGTCCCTCCTGGATGGACAGTTCGTTGGGAATGCTGATCCGAATGTCTACTATGATATAGTGACCGTGTTCTCTTCCCCTGATTTTGTCGATTCGCTTCACTTCCGGAAATTCGTTCACAATTTTCCGCAGCTCGTTTAAATCATTAAAAGAAATGTTTCTTTCCATCAGAATATCAACGGACTCTTTGCCCATTTCATAGGCCAGTTTCATCACAAATAAAGAAACAATGATGCCGGCAATCGGATCTCCATATTTTGCAAAGGCAAGATTGTATTCATCCCCGAGCAGTGCAATACCAATGCCGATGATTGCGGCGATTGTGGCATACACATCTGCCAGATGATCGATCGCTGTGGAAATCAGGCTTTTACTGTGCTGTGTTTTTCCCAGACGAATGCAGTAAAAATAGAGAGCCTGTTTCCAAACAAGGGAGATAAGAGCTGTGATGAGAGCGATCAGACTGGCTTCCACAGGAGGCAAAAAAAACGCTGCAATTGATTGATAAGCCATGAATACAGCTGCGAATGCAAGGATAATCGCGACGATTCCGGAGGCGATCACTTCCGCTTTGCCGTGTCCGTAAGGATGTTCGTCATCCGCCGGTTTTTTGGCAACTTTGGATGAAATCAGGGCAGCCAATGTGGCAATGACATCCCCTGCATTGTGGAAACCATCGGCGATTAATACTTGGCTTTGAAAGAGCAGACCGATGATTAATTTTAAAAGAGTAAGGATTAAATTACTGATAAAGCTAACCCATAGTGCAAAAATTCCAGATTTCATTTTCCATCCTTTCTTCAGCAGTTCCATGTCAATTTCGATGATGTTTTTAAAATAACAATGATAAGACGAGTGGGTCTAGAGAAATGTTTTTTCCCTTGGTTAGGGATCTGGAAGTTGAGCAACAATTATTTATTCGTTTAACAAATTTGAGCGAGGTAAAATCAAGTTATCTATGAATAGTGAACAATATCTTATAATTATTTAATTTTTAACAGAACATATTTAAAGAAATAATTTCTGAATTGACGATTATGGGATCCGGTTGTCGGGAAGTGGCAGTGCGAGTTGTTAAAGATTTGACTTAATGGCGACTTTGGCTTTTAATATAGCTGACAATCGCCTTTTTTAACGGTGGGAAGATTCTTTCCGGTTTTCATTTTCTTGATCTTTTTCTAACGGATGATCATTTTAGGAATGCCGGTTGGAGGCTTTCATGTAGACGGATCTTTTATGATCAGACTGTTTGTTACGTGAATTTGTGAAATAATATAATATGACCATCCATTATTTGATAGCCATTTACACACTTTGAAGCTTAAAATGGAGGTATGGATTTGAGAACAGATGCACCTGAAATCGAAAAAATGGATCATCAGAAACTGACAACAACCAAATTACTGAAGCGCGGAATTCTAATATTACTTGGCGCAGTGCTTGTAGCGGTTGGTTTGGAAATTTTTTTGGTTCCCAATCAGGTTATTGACGGAGGAATCACTGGGATTTCAATTATATTATCCCACTTTACCGGACTGAGTTTGGGGGTTTTTTTATTCGTTTTAAACATGCCTTTTTTCTTTCTCGGTTATAAACAGATCGGGAAGACTTTTGCGATCTCTACTTTGTTCGGTGTCGTTGTGATGTCAATTGGAACAGCTTTGTTGCATTCGGTTAAACCTTTGACCGATGATCCTTTATTGGCTGCCGTATTTGGCGGAATTATTATTGGAATTGGGATCGGCTTGGTGATCAGATATGGCGGATCATTGGATGGAACCGAAATATTGGCCGTCATGTTTAACAAAAAACTCCCGTTCTCTGTGGGACAAACGGTGATGTTCTTTAATATTTTCATTCTCGGAAGCGCAGGATTTGTGTTTGGCTGGGACCGTGCAATGTACTCGTTGATTGCATACTTCATCGCTTTCAAAATGATTGATACGACGATCGAAGGATTTGACGAAACAAAATCGGTTTGGATCATCAGTGAAAAATGGGAAAAATTGGGGCAATGTATCTTAAACCGTTTGGGCCGCGGAGTCACTTATATGAGTGGGGAAGGGGCATATACAGGGGACGATAAAAAAGTAATCTTTTGTGTGGTTACACGCTTGGAGGAAGCTAAATTGAAAGCGATTGTTGACGACATCGACCCTGAGGCATTTTTGGCTATCGGGAACATTCATGAAGTAAGTGGGGGACGGTTTAAAAAGCGGGATATTCATTAACATTTCTTGGTTGAGAGAAAAAAAGGGGCCAAATCCGGCCCCTGATCTATTGCCTAAATTGAAATCGCTTTATATGATATCTTTGAAGGGGGGGATATTAATGGAGGAAAGAGCAGAGAAGATCAGAAGGCAGGCTGATATCGAGGAATATAAATTGAGAAAGGTGATAGCAACAGACCCGCATCCGGTCTACACGGATATGGATGATTTTTGTGATGTCTGTTGCCTGCGTATGAACCGAATATATATCCGGATTGTTGACGACTTCAAAGACATGGATGACAACGGGATCAGAGCATGTTTAGATTGCATTGAAAAGTATGATCTTAAGGTGCTGAGTAATCAAAAAGCCATTGAATATGAAGCCATGACAGAAGCAAAGATCAGAATCAAAAAAGGAACGCAAATAAAATTCTGAATAGAGCAGGAATTTTAAAAAATGTGTCTAAAAAAGATGTCAAGATAGGAGGTGAAAATGATGAGACGCTTTTTCATCGGAGAACCGCCTGCCGGGATGATCGGTGGCGAGCCGCCGCAATGTTAATCCTTTTTCTTGGTCAAATTCCCAGTCAACCTAGGGGCCTCGATCTCGGGGCCTTTTTTCTTTAAAATTTACGCTGAAACACATCACGGAAGTAAGCGGTTTGGGATGCAGGAAGGGATTGATTCTCTTTTTTGCAGGCGAAGGAGCTGGAAGCAAAGAGGCGCATCAAGACATGACGGATTCCTGTTTCGGGCTTTGTTAACAAACTTCAGGGACATACAGAAACGTATGCCCCTATTCGTTCGTATTCTGTTGTTTCCGAAACAGTGAAATGAGTGAAAGAAGCAAAGCCAGTCCCGCCAACCCGAGTGAAAGGAAGTTGAGTTTGGAAACACTGGCAGAAGCGGCGTTTGTTTTCGGCGTTACAGTTGAAGCGGGATGTTGCGCACTTTCATTGGTTGGCCGGGCCGATGCAGTGATGCTTGTCACTGATGCAGGAGTATCCGAGTCAGGAGCACCTGTCCAGTAAACAACGGAACCATCGGCGTAGCTCTGTTCTGCTCTCCAGGCAATGGCACCGGCTTGTTTGGGATTTTCTGCGACAAAGGAGAACTCGGCGAATTCATTTGGCTTTATTCCACCGTTGGTTGCTTTCCAAGACAAGGCGGTGGTTTTGCCGTCTTTTCCTTTTTCGAATTCATATTCCCAACCCGGAACCGGCATCACTGAATGAACTTCCACTCCTTTCGGAAACTCCACCCGCACTTTGGTGGTATTTACATTTTTTTCAACGGGTACGCGAACCGTGTATTTTTCCCAAGTGCCGGCGGTCGATTGCTTGGGCCAGACCGTAACATGCGCCTCAGCCACAACCACATTCGTGAGAACCGAGAATGCAAATAGAAGGGCTGCGATCCATTTGGCATATTTTCTCATGATCTTTCTCCTCCTTGAACTTCCACTTCATCTTTCCATTCTCCGTAAGTTCCATCCGGATATTCTGCTTCAATATAAATTCTCCATTTGCCGTTAAAGGTAAAAGAGACAGTACCCGAATATTCATTTGAACCTTTTTTCTGCAAAAGGACCGGAGCGAATTTCACTTGCCTGTCCGTGACGGAAACCTGGACGGTTACGCGTTCGGGTTCAGGACTGTTCGGGGGCAGCTTGACCGCAATCGGCTGCCGCCCGGTTTGCAGCCGGGCAATGGTCACCTGTGCTTTTTGCTCCTGGCTGAGCAAAATTTTGTCATACCGCTGGATCGGAGCGGGATAAGCAGAATGGCTCAACCAGACTCCGAGAAAGAGGACGGTGACACCGGCCAGCCACTCCAGCCAAAGCAGTGAGCGCCGATAAGTTCCTTTTTTGCGGCCGTTGATGGTTTGAACGAGGCCGATCAGCAACATCAGGCCGAACAGTGTCAGCTTGCTCCAGAGCAGAGCACTCCACAATCCACCGTGAGGAACCAGCCGCCAATCGCTTTGTACGGTTACCATCCACACACCAGTGATCAAAATGGACAGCGCGGAAGTGGATGCCAAGTGAAAAACCTCGGAATGGAGCACTCTTTCATTCAAAGTGATGTTTTCGGTTCGCTTCAGGCGGTACAAAAGAATCAGATAGGCAAGAATCCCCAACCAGAGAGCGATGGCACCCGTATGAATGATGCGCAGGAATAAAGCCGGCCAAAAATCGGGAACGCTCCAGACATGACCGCCAAAGGCGAAGGAACAAATGAGGAGCAGCCAAACTGCCAGATACCATCCTTCCACCATGTTTGGCAGGGCAAGCAGCAGAAGGAGCAAGAGCTGGCCTGCGATCATCTGTATGTAGTGGGATTTTAGAAGCGTGAGCCAGGCGACTTCGGTTCCGACTCCGGCAGCCAACGTTTGCATGTAAAGAATCCCGTCCGCCAGGATGACCAGGAACAAGAGCCAGAGCCAGCTCTTCTTTTTGCCAAGTCGATTTTTTACGGAGGGAGTATGCAGAGAAAACAGGAAGACGGCCCAATTGAGCCCGCCCAACAGAAGCACGGCGGTTTCAGAAATAAAATGCCAACCGGTGGATAACCAGTTTACTGAAGCAGATTTCTGTGTGGGCAAGGGGGCACTTTGGTCCGGGGAAGGATGTCCAACCGAAAAAGTAAGGGCACCCGCCACAGAATGGCCGTCTCCGGAAACTACGTTCCAACTGACAGTGTAGGTTCCTTTCGGCAAGGAAGGGAGCGGTGTGATGATCCGGGAGGCATCGCGCCGATCCGTCCGCGGTGATAAAGGGATTTGTTTTCCCTGGGCATCTAAGAGGCGGACTTGATACAATCCTTCCTGCAAAGGTTCACTGAAGTGCAACCGGAGAAAGGAAGGGGAACGGGAGAGAATCTGGTGGTCTCCCGGACTGGAATCTAATAACGAGGCATGTGCCAGAACCGTATTTCCCGGCAGAAGGGACAGGGCAAAGAGCAAGATTGCCACAATCCCAAAGGTGATCTTGTGCTGTTGTTGTCTTTTCATGGTTATCATCCGTTATCTGTGAATTTGGTGTATTGGCTGCTCTTCTATGATAGCGAATCGTACGTGGGGAACCTATAGCCCGATCGGGCTATTTGTCATAAGAAGCAGTCAAAATAAAATAACCCGTCCAGTATCTGTACAGGACGGGTTGTCTCATCAGCTATTGCAAGGCAGCCGCCTTTTCTTTTAATACATGTTTCAGCACTTTGCCCGTACCGCTTTTCGGAAGTGAACGGGCAAACGAGATCTGCGGCACTTTATAGGCGGCCAGCTTTTCCTTGCAGACCCGGGTAAGTGCTTCTTCAGTAAGCGGGCTGTCCGGGCTTTTGACTACAAAGGCACGTGGCACTTCGCCCCAAAATGGATCGGGAATGCCGACAACGGCTGCTTCCAGGACACCGTCAACCGCTTGCAGCACTTTTTCGATTTCCGCAGGATAAATGTTGTCACCGCCGTAAACAATGACATCTTTGTAACGGCCGATCACATACAAAAAGCCGTCTGCATCGAGATAGCCGGCATCGCCCATGTGAAACCAGCCATCCCTTAATACTTCATCGGTCGCCTGTGGATTTTGCCAGTATCCCTTGAACAGATAAGGGCTTTTGACGACGATCTCCCCCACTTCTCCGGTGGGGAGGGGGTTACCGGTTTCCGGATCGACGATCTTCACTTCTACATTGGGATAAAGCTTTCCGACAGATTCAGCTTTATCGAGCCCCATCTCCGGTGACCAACGGCTGACAGTCCATGCTTCCGTGCTGCCGTAGCCTTGACTCATCGGAATTCCAATCTCCATATATTGTTTGATCAGACTGACCGGGACTTTTACACCACCGGCGGAAACGCCTTTGAGGGAATCGATTTTCCGTGGATGCCGTTTCAGTTCCTCCAGCATGTAGGTGTAGAGGGAAGGGAAGCCAAACATATAGTTGATTTTTTCCTGTTCAATCATCTCCCAAATTTTTGCCGGAGTATCGTCAGACAGAAAAACGGTTGCCCCGCCAAAATAGATTGAACGAATGCAGGCAAGAGTACTGCTCATGTGAAATAACGGGTGAACAGCCAGGGAGCGGTATCCTGGTGCACTCTGTGCTTTATCTGCTTTGAGATAGGCATAAAATCCTCCGTGCGAAATCACACATCCTTTTGGTGTGCCGGTGCTGCCGGAGGTAAACAAAATGTAAGCCGGATCATCTTTGCTGATCTCGACAACCGGCTCGTCCACAGGGCGGTTTTCAAAAATCGATTCAAAAAACGGGGTTGTTTCCATCCCCGTCCCGACCGGGATGAACTCACCGACGATCCCCGCCTCTTTCGCCAGAGTGAGAGATGGGGCAAATTCTTCATCATAGAACAAAGCTTTGGGTCTGCAGTTTTTAATAATCTCTTCGATTTCATAGGCAGTTAAACGCCAGTTTAAAGGAACCGCGATTCCTCCTGATTTGATGGCGGCCAATGCAATGGTGGGAAAGGGATGATTGTTTTTGCAGAGGATGGCTACGCGATCCCCTTTTTGCAACCCAATTTCCCGCAAGTAATGAGCCAATTGGTTTACCCGCTCGTTAAACTCTCGAAAGGTAAATCGCCTTCCGCCCCCGACCAATGCTTCGAGGTCAGGAGTGTCGGCAGCGCGTTGTTTAAGGAAAAGATCAATCGTACCCACAGTTCATTTCCTCCAATAATCAGAGTCAGCTATTATTTCGTAATACGAAATACTTTAGGTCAAATATTATAGCACGATTTGTCTAAAAAATCATTAATAAATGTTGTCGTTTTAGGTTTCACGGCAGCAGGCGGTTTTAATCGCAGGCGGTATGTGACGAACCCAGGGTTGAAAGATTCTGTTTTAAAATGAATACTAAGAGGTGAGCAAATCAGTTGGAGGAATCGGGATGAACAGCAGATATATAGAAATTTACGAAGAAATTAAAAAGGAGATTTTGGAACAAAAGATTCGTGCGGGTGAGAAATTGCCTTCGGAAAATACATACTGCAAAATTTACGGGGCGAGCCGGGGTACGATTCGCAAAGCGTTGGATCTTTTGGTTGAAGAGGGATTCGTTCATCGCCAACACGGAAAAGGCATGTATGTGTTGGACCATCATCTGATTTCCTTTTCATTCGGCGGGCTCGCCAGCTTTAAAGAAGCAGCCGAAAGCAGCGGACAGTTTTTTACCACCTTGGTTCCTCTGTTTGAAAAAATCCGGATTGATGATTCTTTGCATGAAAAAACCAAACTCCCCGTCGATAAAGAGGCATATAAAATTTATCGGATCCGCAAGCTGGACCAAGAACGAGTCATCCTGGACATCAACTATTTTCTGACAGAGATTGTATCCGGTTTAACCATCAATCAGGCTGAAGGGTCGATTTATGAATATATCGAGGAAAAGTTGGGATTGAAAATCGGGTTTGCGCAGCGGGTGATTCAGGTAGAACCTGTCACGGCAAAGGATCGGCACTTTCTCGATGTCAAATCGCACCCCGTTGTCGCCGTTGTAAAAAATTTTGTCCACTTGCAAGACGGAACGCAATTTGAATACACCGAATCCCGCCATCGGCCGGACCGGTTTGTGTTTACCGACTTTGTACGCCGCCGCTGACGGGAGTGATTCTTTTTTTCACCGTCATTATTCCCCGCCGGTATTCCGCTTCATATCTCCTCTTTTATTCAAAGTGATTTCAAAAAGCACGCAGCGCATTTGGTTGCCACATGAGAGATGCGACGGAGACGGTTGAAAGAAGAAACTTCTTTGTGATCACAAAAGGAGTGGATCGGAAACCGTCTCCGGAAGAGGTACGAAGGGCAGAAAAATGCATGGAAATCGATTGCGCGATATTTGCAGCGGCGCAGGGGCGCGATTCCCTTGTTTTTCGCGTTTTTATAAAAACAATATCGTACTTTTTGTTTGAAATTTTTATATCGGTTTTTCTAGTAAAATACTGCTTTTTAAGAATATTGACATGCCCAACTTGTATAAACAAGCGTTGACTAACTTGTATAAACAAGTTATATTTCTAATGTAAGCGATTACGAGGGGAGATTGCCAGTGAATAAACAATCTGTCGAGCAAATTATTCAAGCAGTCGGCGGAAAAGGAAATATCGCAGCAGCCACGCATTGCGTCACACGGTTGCGCTTGGCGTTGAAAGATGAAAGTAAGGTGGACGAAAAAGATCTGGAGAAAATCGATGTTGTCAAAGGCTTTTTCTCAGTGAACGGTCAATTCCAGATAGTGATCGGGCCAGGCCTGGTTAATAAGGTATATGACCAATTGGTGGAAATGACCGGCATAAAGCGTGCTACCAAGCAGGATATCAAGGATGCGGCGGAAAAGAAACTGAACCCGTTGCAGCGAGCGGTGAAAACCTTGGCGGATATTTTCATCCCCCTGTTGCCGGCGATTGTGACCGCGGGTTTATTGATGGGGATCAACAATGTCCTGACCGGAAAAGGCATTTTCTTTCCCGACCGCGCGTTTGTCGATGTCTATACCAATTGGAAAGATTTTGCCGATGTGATTAATTTGATTGCCAATACCGCTTTTACCTTTCTGCCCGGTCTGATCGGCTGGTCGGCGGTCCGCAGATTTGGCGGCAGCGAGCTGCTGGGGATCGTGCTCGGACTGATGTTGATTCATCCAGCTTTGTTAAATGCATGGGATTATGGTAAGGCGGTCAGCAGCGGTACGGTTCCGTATTGGGATCTGTTCGGTCTTCATATTGCCAAAATCGGTTATCAAGGACAGGTTTTGCCTGTTTTGCTTTCTTCCTATGTATTGGCCAAAATCGAGATTTTCCTGAGCAAACGCATTCCCGATGCTTTTAAACTTTTATTGGTTGCACCCATTACCCTTTTGGTTACCGGTTTCCTGTCTTTTGTCATCATCGGGCCGTTGACGTTTTCAATCGGGAAAGCGATTACAGCCGCCTTTGTGGCGATCTTTGACCATTTTCCGGCGCTGGGAGGGCTCATTTACGGCGGGCTGTACGCGTTGCTTGTGGTTACGGGAATGCACCACACCTTCCTGGCCGTCGACTTGCAGCTGATTGCCAGCACGGGTGCCACCTTCCTGTGGCCGATTCTCGCGTTGTCCAATATTTCCCAGGGATCGGCCGCCTTGGCGATGACTCTCGTTTCCAAGGATGAAAAACTCAAAGGGATGTCCGTTACTTCGGCGATTTCAGCTTACCTGGGAATTACCGAACCGGCGATGTTCGGGGTAAATCTCCGTTTTCGCTATCCCTTTATTTCAGCGATGATTGGTTCGGCAATCGCCGGGGTGTTTATCACCATCAACAAAGTGAAAGCGTCTTCAATCGGAGTCGGGGGCATTCCCGGTTTTCTCTCCATCCTTCCGCAGAATTGGGGGGCATTTTTCATCGGAATGGGGGTTGCGCTCGTCATCCCATTTGTGCTCACTCTAGTATGGGGAAAATTGAAAAGAGCATAGTGAAGGAGAGACTCTGCAATGAAACAACCTTGGTGGAAACAAGCAGTGGTTTACCAGATTTACCCCAAAAGCTTTTATGATTCAAACGGGGATGGAATCGGCGATTTGCAGGGAATTATTGAAAAACTGGATTATTTGCACACGCTGGGGGTTGACGTCATCTGGCTGACCCCCATCTATGAATCGCCGCAGCGGGATAACGGATATGATATCAGCGATTATTTCAAGATCAACCCTGCGTACGGAACCATGGAGACTTTTGAGAGATTGTTGCGTTTGGCCCATGAAAAAGGGATGAAAGTGATTTTGGATATGGTTGTGAATCACACTTCCACGGAGCATCCCTGGTTTAAAGAAGCAGTCCGCTCCAAGGATAATGCCTGCCGTCATTTTTATATCTGGAAAGATGGAAAAGACGGCGGCGCGCCGAACAACTGGAGATCGAAATTCGGGGGAAGCGCTTGGCAATTCTCCGAAGAGACGGGACAGTACTATCTGCATCTGTATGATGTCACCCAAGCTGACTTGAACTGGGAAAATGAAGAGTTGCGCCGAAGGATTTACGAGATGATGCGCTTTTGGGTAAATAAGGGCGTTGACGGGTTTCGGCTCGATGTGATCAATTTGATATCCAAAGACCAGAGTTTCCGGGATGACACCCTGGAGACACCCATGGATGACGGGCGCCGCTTTTATACGGATGGCCCGCGGGTGCATGAATTTCTCAAAGAGATGAACCGGGAAGTGTTTGCTGACAATCCGGAGATGATGACAGTGGGGGAGATGTCTTCCACCACGATCGAAAATTGCGTGCGGTATACCAATCCGCAGGAAAAAGAGCTCAATATGACTTTTAACTTTCATCATCTCAAAGTAGATTATCCGGGCGGGGAGAAATGGGCTCTGGGGGAGTTTGATTTTCTCTGTTTGAAAAAGATTTTCCGCGATTGGCAAATCGGAATGCACAAGGGAGGAGGATGGAATGCGCTTTTTTGGTGTAACCACGATCAGCCCCGGGTGGTTTCCCGCTTTGGAGATGATGGAAAATACCGGAAAGAATCCGCCAAAATGCTGGCAACAGCCATTCATTTGATGCAGGGAACGCCGTATATTTATCAGGGTGAAGAGATTGGCATGACCAATCCCGGTTTTTCCCGGATTGAGGAGTATCGGGACGTCGAATCATTAAATGCTTACAGGGCGCTTCGGGCGCAAGGGAAAACGGATCAAGAGGCGATTGCCGTTCTGAAGCAAAAATCGCGGGATAATTCACGAACGCCGATGCAGTGGAACAGCGGGAAACATGCCGGTTTCAGCACGGGGACTCCTTGGATCGGCGTTGCGCCCAATTATGAGCAGATTAACGTGGAAGAGGCCCTTCAGGATCCCGATTCCGTGTTTTATCACTACCAAAAACTGATTCGTCTGCGCAAGGAAGTCGATCTGATCGTGACGGGCGATTTTACCCTGCTGCTTGAGGATCATCCGCAAATTTTTGCTTATGTACGTCGGGATGGAGACCGGGCCCTGTTGGTCGTAAACAATTTTTCGGCGCAAGAGACGACTTTCTCTCTGCCGGAGGGGGTTCACTTGCCCGGTCAATCTTCCGTTTTAATCGCCAATTATCCTGATCCGCCGCAAGAGGTTTACGCATTTGCTTTGCGTCCCTATGAATCAGTTGCCTTTTATCTGCATTGACTTGCATGTCCGGGCGGAGATGGGGAGAAGCTATCCTTGAACGGATTTCGAGGATAGCTTCTTTTCTGTGAAAAGGTTTTGCCGGTTGGGGGGCGAGAGATGCGGCTGTTTTCGTATTTAAAATTAATTATTGTGACAAGAAATAACTATCATATTAAAATGAGTAATGATAGAATGTTTTAAAACTAGTATTCTTATTAGATGCCGCAAGTGTTCAGAAGTACATGATGTTTGAATTGTCGGAGGGATTTTCGATGAGCGATGCAGAGAAAGAGAAGACAACAGGAGAAGTCGTTCACCTTCAGGAAGTTCACATGGAAAAGGAACGTCAAAAAATTGAAGAGGGCATGAAATGGCTAAAAATGGCTGCCGAGGCCGGGGATATCTGGTCCATGTCTGAATTGGCCTATCAATTATTGACGGGCAAGAAAGTTCCGGCTGATCTGGCTGAAGGAGAAAAGTGGCTGAGAAGAGCGGCGGAAGCTGGAGACAGCTGGGCCTTGACCGAGCTGGGCTACCGTTTGATCGTGGGAGAGGGGTTGCCCAAAGACCCGGTGGAAGGGGAAAAATGGTTGAGAAAGGCCGCAGAAACCCAGGATCCTGTTGCCATGCGGGTTCTCGGCTATCGTTTGCTGGAAGGGGAAGGACTGTCGCAAGACGTGGAAGAAGGAGAGCTGTGGCTGAGAAAAGCAGCCCAGGCCGGCGAACGAATTGCCATGCGGATTATGGGAATGCAATTGCTGACCGGTCAAAAGCTGCAGCAAAACGTGGAAGAAGGGGAAAAATGGCTGAAGAAAGCAGCGGAAGCCGGAGAAACGATTGCCATGCGAGAATGGGGCAACTACTTGGTTAATGGTTTGAAACGAAATAGTTAGCATGCTGAAAGCCGATAAGCCGCTCATCGTTGGTTATCGGCTTTTTAATTGGGATTAGCGCACCGGCCAGGGAACTTGGCCTTTTTTTATTTTTGATGGAGTGCAAATGCCGTTGCCTTTTGCTGAAAAGAGAGTAATGTGATTGTAATCGAACAGGAAAGTGGGGGTTGAGAACATGAGCAAGCTGAAACGCGGCCGGCGCAAGCGATTGCGCCAGAACGGGGGCAAGGCGGCCAAAAGACGAAAAAAAAGGGAGAACCATTTGCTTATGAAAAATCATTCAGCTGAAGATGACCACGATACCGAAACAGCAGCCAAGCCGAGTGAAGGAAATGGCACAGTAAACATTTTGAATGACTAAAGGAACGAAAAAGCAAGCCCGCTTCGCATATGAGCGGGCTTTACGTATGGGGGATGGGTTGTTTCATTTTCGGGATTTCTTTGAGGGGCTGTCCGTTTTTGTAATATAAGGAAGGGGTCAGCAGGATAAAAAAGATATGGGTGTTTTCATAACCGGCTTCGCTTAAACATTGATAGAGAGAGCGGGCGATGGCATCATGCTTTTCCTTTTCCCTTTCAAACATCATAATTTCCAGCGAAGGCGGGGAGTTTTGGATCGAGTCAATTTGAAGCAGTTCAATTTTAACGATTTCTTCCGGAATTTCGGCGATCCGGGCAAAGTTTTTGACCACGGCAGGGGAAATTTTCTGCACCAATTGTTTATCAAAACCTTTAAAACGCAGAAATGGCATAATCCGATATCCTTTCTATCATCAAAATCATTGAGCGGGCAGTCGAACGAAGTCGGGAAAGCAATTTTAGTTTAACATGATTGGTTAAACTAAAACACGTTGGTAGTTCTCCACTCATCATTATTTGGAGTTACGAAATATTTTCTTGTCTATCCTAACAAAAAGTGGTGGAAAAAGATAGAGTTTGTTGATTTAATCCGGTCTTTTTCCCGAAGACCAGAAATTTTTCACACGCATGGGCAAAGATCTGATAGAATATGCATAATAAGGAGGGTAGTTGGATGGATCAAAGAGAGTTGGCAGCACAATTGGCCGAGGCGGTACGGGAGAGCTTAAAACCGGATCTTTTGGAACTGAAAAGCGAGTTGGCCAATGTTGCAAGCCGGATGGACAGTCTCGAATCCCGGATGGACAATCTCGAATCCCGGATGGATCAATTGGAAGATGAAGTGAAGGAGCTTCGTCAGGACGTGAACCGGTTGACCGACAAAATGGATGAAGTGGCAACAACCAATGCTTTTCTCGTCAAGGATGTCTATATGTTAAAGAACAGGGCGAGATAAACAGCAGAGGCGCAGTTTGTCCGGAACAGACTGCGGAGTATGGCAGTTGATCACAGGTGTGGAGGAGGCAACGAGATGCATGTTCCCAGTCTGGCAGGATGGATTTTTATCCTGGTCATAGCGTTGCTTTTATTCGGGCCCAAAAAATTGCCGGAACTCGGGCAAGCGGTGGGAAAAACACTGCGTGAATTCAAGCGGGGGATGAACGCGGACCAAGTGGAGCGGAAAGAGGAAAAGCAGGAAAAATAAAGGGGAAGCGGGGATCAGCAGGTGTGGGGCCTTCGCTGGCAGTGCGTTGGGAAGAGCAGTGGAGAAGAAGGCCACTCCTGCACACCCGGATGGTGCAGGCAGTCATTTATTCGGAACTTTCTCTCTTATCAGAATCGATGTCAGCGAAAAAAGGGGTTGCCGGTTTGGTCAGTCTGGATTATTATTTAATTAAATTAATTAATAAAAGGGGATTTCTTGCATCGTTTAATTGAAAGCGTTTAGAATCGGACAGCAGGAGGTTTTGATATGTCGGAACTTCGTTTTAACCCTTTGCTGAGAGATTGGACGATCGTTGCCTCCAACCGGCAGCATCGTCCGCACCTGCCAAAAGATTACTGTCCGTTTTGTCCGGGTTCAGGAAAAGTGCCGGATCATTACACCGTTTGGAAGTATGATAACGATTTCCCGGCGTTAAGCCCCAATCCGTCTGAACCTGATCCGGTTGAGACATCGCTGTACAAAGCGAAAAAAGCATATGGTAAATGTGAAGTGATCCTGTATTCACCGGATCATTACCAAACCTTGCCCCAGTTGTCCGTTGACCATATCACCGAACTCGTCCGGCTGTGGACGGATCGCTTTCGCGAGTTGGCGGAAGATCCACGGCATGAGTATGTGATGATCTTTGAAAATCGCGGGGAAGAGTGCGGGGTGACGATGCCGCATCCGCACGGGCAAATTTACGCCTACTCTTATTTGCCGTTGAAGATCAAGACGGAATTGGACAGTTGCAAGCTGCATTACAAGGAGACCGGGCACTGTCTCATTTGTGATATGAACGAAGAAGAGAAAGCATTTGCCCGGAGAATTGTGACGGAAAATGAGCATTTTCTCGCTTACATCCCTTATTTTACGGATTATCCTTATGGTGTGTTTATCGTGAGCAAATCCCACAAGACCGCATTGACTGATTTTTCTTCAGAAGAAAAGAGGAGCCTGGCTGCAATTCTCAAAGAAGTGACCGGTGCGATGGATTTTCTGTACGATCGCTTATTCCCTTATATGATGGTGGTTCACCAGCGTCCGGTTAATGGCGAGGATGTGGAGGACTATTATCACTTCCATATCGAGTTTTATCCCCCGCTTCGTGCCCGGGACAAAATCAAGTATTATGCTTCATCGGAAATGGGCGCTTGGGCTGCGGCGAATCCGAGGGCAGTCGAAGAAACGGCGCCGGAGCTGAGAGAGGCCTTAAAACGTTTTTTGGCGAAAGAAGGGAGATCATGAGACAAAACCAGCTGCTGCTGCGATTTCAGGAGGAGTTCGGCTACAGTCAGGGTGTCCGCTTTTTCTTTGCCCCCGGGCGTGTCAACTTGATCGGGGAGCATACCGATTATAACGGCGGTTATGTATTCCCGGCAGCGCTGACCCTCGGCACATGGGCCGCAGCAGCGCCGCGCACGGACGGAAAGATCCGGCTTCGCTCGACTCAATTCACTTTAAAGGTTGATCTGGATCAGAGAGATATTCAGTATCGGAAAGAAGATGATTGGGCCAATTATCCAAAAGGGATGTTATCTGCATTGCTCCAGGCCTTTCCTTCGCTGGCCGGTACATTGAAAGGGGTTGACCTTTTATTTCACGGAAACATTCCCAATGGAGCGGGGCTTTCCTCCTCCGCTTCAATTCTCCTGGTGTCCGCTCTGGCTTTCACAAGACTTGCGCAAACGGAGATCCCGATGCTTGAGTTGGTGAAATTGGCGCAAAAAGCGGAGAATGAATTTTTGGGCGTCAACTGCGGGATCATGGATCAATTTGCGATCGGTATGGGGAAAAGCGGCCATGCGATCAAATTGAAATGCGATACCTTACAATACGAGTATTTTCCCATCCGGATGGATGGATATAGGTTGGTGATCACCAATTCCAACAAGAGGAGAGGGCTGGCCGATTCCAAATATAATGAGCGGCGCCGGGAATGCGAGGAGGGATTGCGCTTCATTCAACGGGTGAAACCCGATGTTCAGACTTTGGGAGATCTGGATTATGACGATTGGAGCCGGCTGCGTTCATCGATCGCTGACCCGGTTATCCGCAATCGTGTTGAACATGTGGTCAGTGAAAACGAACGTGTGATTTTAGCGACAAAGTGCCTGGAGAAAAAAGATTTGCCGGAGTTTGGCGAATGGATGAAAAAATCACATGAATCGCTCAGAGACTTGTACGAAGTGACCGGAAAAGAGCTGGACATCTTGTTTGAAGCGGCATGCCAGGTGCCGGGATGTATAGGCAGCCGCATGACCGGAGCCGGTTTTGGCGGGTGCAGCATCAGTCTGGTTGCCGAAGGGGAAGTGGAGGATTTTAAAGAAACGGTTACCCGTATTTATGCGGAGAAAACCGGTTTGACACCGACTTTCTACGTCTGTGAGATCGGCGACGGGGCACGAGAGGTGAAAGGAGAGGAGATTGCATGGCCATTTTGGTGACGGGAGGAGCCGGCTATATCGGCAGCCATACTGTGGCAGAATTGCTCGCGCATCAGGAAGAAGTGGTCGTCGTTGACAATTTAACGACCGGACATCGAAAATCGGTTCTCGGCGGAACTTTTTATCAGGGAGATATTCGGGATCGGGATTTTTTGGATGATCTTTTCCGTAAGCATCAGATTGAAGCGGTGATCCATTTTGCAGCCAGCTCCCTGGTCGGCGAAAGTGTGCAGATTCCGCTCTCTTATTATGAAAATAATTTGGTGGCTTCCCATGTACTCATTTCGGCGATGCTTGACCATGGAGTGAAAAAAATCGTATTTTCCTCGACGGCAGCAGTTTACGGGGAGCCGGAGCGGGTGCCGATCCGGGAAGAGGACCGGGCAGAACCGGCCAATCCATATGGGGAAACCAAACTGGCCATGGAAAAAATGTTTCGCTGGGCTGACGAAGCTCACGGGCTAAAATCGATTTCCCTGCGTTATTTCAATGCAGCCGGTGCCCATCCGGACGGGCTGATCGGCGAAGATCACCATCCGGAAACCCACTTGATTCCGATTATTTTGCAGGTTGCCCTGGGACAGAGAGAAGAGATACGCATTTTCGGGGATGATTACCCGACGGAGGACGGCACCTGCATCCGAGACTACATTCACGTAATGGACCTGGCGAGCGCCCACTTCCTCGCGTTGGAACATTTGCGCCAACACGGACAAAGCGATGTGTTCAACCTGGGGAATGGAACCGGTTTTTCCGTCAGAGAGGTGATTGAAACAGCCCGTCGCGTGACCGGGCAGCGGATTCCAGAGCGAGTCGTCTCCAAACGCGCCGGCGATCCGGCCGTTTTAATCGCCTCATCAGATAAGGCGAAGCGGATTCTGAACTGGAAGCCGCGCTATCATCAGTTGGAAACAATTATGGAAAGCGCCTGGAATTGGCATAAAAATCACCCCGACGGCTATGGTGACCGCTGATCTGTGAGGAGGGGAAATGATGGGCGATATTTCGGTCAATACAGCGTTGGAGCGGGTCAGAACGTTTATGGATGATAAAAAGCTGGACGGCGTTTTGTTTCGCAGACGCGATTTTTTCTCGTGGCTTACAGGGGGGAAGGATAATCACATTGTCAATACGACCGAGCTCGGTGTAGCCCCTTTGCTCATCCTGCGCGATCGAAAAATATGCCTGGCATCAAAAATGGAAGCGGCCCGCATTCGTGAGGAGGAGCTGTACGGTCAGGGATATGACTGGATCACCCCGGAATGGTATGAAGGAGAGATTGAGACGATTCAGCGGATTTGTGCAGGAAAAAGGATTGGCAGTGACACTCCAATTGACGGGCTTTTGTACGTGGAAGAAGAGTTGAGGGCGCTGCGGTATGTGTTGACGGAAAGTGAAATCGAGGATTACCGTTCCTTGTCGCAACTGGCGGCGCGCGCAGTGGAATCGGCCTGCCGTGAATTGGTTCCGGGGCAGAGCGAGCATGAGATCGCCGCCAACCTCGCTTATAAAGTGTTAAAGGAGGGAATGAATCCGCAGGTCATCCTGGTGGCGACAGATGAGCGAATCTTTCGTTACCGTCATCCCATTCCTACGGATAAAAAGCTGGAACGGTATGCGATGCTCGTCCTCTGCGCGGAAAAGGGAGGACTGGTGAGCAATGTGACACGTTTTGTCCACTTTGGTCCTCTCTCGCCGGAATTGGAGGAAAACAAACGAAAACTGGCGCAAATCGATGCGGCCATGAACGCAGCCACCAGACCGGGCACGCCGATTTGCAAAGTGATCGAGACGGGCATTGAAATGTATGTCCGGATGGGATTCCCCGAAGACTGGAAGCTGTTGCATCAGGGTGGACCAACGGGATATGCGTCCCGGGAGTTTCTCGCCACTCCGGATGCCAAAGGACGGGTTCTCCTCCATCAGGCATTTGCATGGAATCCAGCCATTCGCGGGATAAAATCGGAAGACACAATCCTGGTAAAAGAGCATGAAAATGAATTTTTAACCCATACCGGAGAATGGGTCTATCTTGAAGTGAAACATGATGGAAAAACCTATTTGCGTCCTGATATTCTGGTGCGCAGTTGATAAAAGAAAAATGGTGTGAGCTGGCCATCGGGATCATGTCTGATGCCAATTTTTGAAACGTAAAACAAGTGCAGTTTCAACTTATGCGGCCGGTTGACAGATTGAAGCAAGATTTATGGCCGCAGCCGGTATTTGAAGCGGGGCACGCGAAGAAGATCAGGTGTTGGCGGGATTTAACTGGGCCGGAAAACATTAAAAGGTGTTATCCATCATGGGGGTTTCCAAACGGTGGAGTGCTTTATGTCCGCGATTCTCTTCCTGTTTTGAAGAGACTGCGGACTTTTTGATTCAGTCTGAACAACAATACTCTTCCTCATTATGAAAGCGTTGACAAAAAGGTTGACCTCATTTAATATTATCTTAACAATTATTAATTATTTTAATTAAGTTATTTTGCTGCTTCACAAATCTTATTCACTCAATAATCAGGGTGGGGTTCATCATGGGACATTCGTTATTACATGCCGGATTGATTGATTATGTGATGATTGCCATTTATTTTGTCGTGGTTCTTGGAATCGGTTTCTTATTGAAAAACAAGATGAAAACCGGAGACGATTTCTTCTTGTCCGGCCGTTCGATTCCCAGCTGGATCACCAGTTTGGCTTTTCTGTCAGCTAATCTGGGAGCGCTCGAAGTGCTGGGCATGGCGGCAAACGGAGCCGAATACGGTTTGTTGACCACCCACTTCTATTGGATTGGTGCCATTCCGGCCATGTTGTTTCTCGGCCTGTACATGATGCCATTTTATTATGCCTCAAAGGTGCGTTCGGTTCCGGAATACCTGAAATTCCGCTTCAATGAAGCGACCCGTGCGGTCAATGCCATCTCATTCGCCGTGATGACCGTATTGGTCTCCGGAATCAGCTTGTATTCGATGGCGCTCATTTTTCAGGTTCTGATCGGCTGGTCTTTCAATACCAGTATCCTGATCTCGGCTGTGGTTGTGTTGATCTATGTCGCTTTGGGCGGCTTAACGTCTTCGATCTATACTGAAGTGATCCAATTCTTCCTCATCTGGCTTGGACTTTTCCTCATTCCCGTATTTGGCCTGCATGAGTTGGGTGGATGGCAGGCGATGATGGACCGGTTGCCGGAAGCGTTCGGCCACATGTGGTCCAATCTGGGCCATTCCTCCGATAATGCGATGGGAATCAGCTGGCTTGGGGTTGTGCTGGGACTTGGATTTGTCTTGTCATTTGGCTACTGGACCACCGACTTTTTGGTGGTGCAGCGCGCGTTTGCGGCTCGAGACATGCGTTCGGCGCAAAACACCCCAATCTATGCTTCGTTCTTTAAAATGGTCGTACCGTTCCTGGTCATTATCCCCGGTTTGATCGCGGCCGTTCTTTATCCGAAAATCGGCCATCCCGGAGGCCCCAGTTACAACCTGGCCTTGCCGCTTCTGATTCAGCGTTATTTCCCACCTGGGCTGATGGGGCTCGGTTTGACCGCGATGCTGGCCAGCTTCATGAGCGGAATGGCCGGAAATGTAACCGCTTTTACCACGATTTGGACCTATGACATTTACCAGGCTTATTTCAAAAAGGATGCTCCTGACCGGCACTACGTGAGAGTTGGACGTTGGACCGTTGTCATCGGGATTTTGATCAGTATCGGCACTGCCTATATCGCCGCCGATTTCCCCAGTGTGATGGACTATATGCAAACCTTGTTCTCCTTCTTTAACGCACCGTTGTTTGCCACGTTTTTGCTGGGCATGTTCTGGAAGCGGGCCACCCCTTGGGGCGGATTCTGGGGACTGATCTCCGGGACAGTTGGTGCCTTCCTGCTGTACTATCTGATCCCGGCCGATTATTTTGCCAGCGCACAGGCCGGCAATTTCTGGCGGGCCTGGTGGGCGTGGGTGATCGCTGCTGCTGTGACCGTGCTGGTCAGCTTTGTCACCAAGCCGAAAGATGAAGCGGAGTTGAAAGGGCTGGTATACGGGTTCTTGCAATTGCCGTCTTATCGTGGAGAACGATGGTATAAACGGCCGGGAGTAATGGCAGTTGTTGTTTTGGTTATCCTGATCGGTTTAAATATAGTATTCTTGTAAAAGGAGGACCGATGACCATGGCTAAACTGTGGTTAGACCTGCGTTGGCTGACAGGCTTGATGTTCATCGTTTACGGGGCGATTCTCATCGTCTACGGATTGGCTGTAAACCCCCAGACTCCTTATTTGCACGGCTTGAATATAGATCTGTGGTGGGGGGTTGTCACTCTGGTCATCGGTGTTCTCTTTGCCCAGGGTCCTTTGCGCGGTGTGAAAAAGAATTCTTAGCAGAATCAAGGAACCCTTTTTCTCTCCTCCGTTTGTGAGAAAAAGGGTCTTTCTGTAGGGGACATTGCAGGTCGGAACAGGTGTCCCCCTGACCTGCCGGATTTTCCGATGGCCGGTTAGAGGGGCTTTCCCTTAAGTTCCCATCCCTGGGTTATGCTCAAGAGAGATGATGTTTTATGTAAGAAAGGAGACGGAGGATGGATTATCGCCAAGCGGTTGACCGATGGTTGAAATTTCAGGATTTGGATCGGGATTTAAGGAGGGAATTGGAAGAGATCACGGATGAAAAAGAATTGGAAGACCGCTTTTACACCTCGCTCACCTTTGGTACCGCAGGAATGCGCGGAATCATCGGCGCCGGCACCAATCGAATGAATCGCTATACCGTGCGTAAAGCGACGCAGGGATTGGCCAGGTTTATTCTTAATCAGGGAGAAGAGGCGAAGAAAAAAGGGGTGGTCATCGCTTATGATTGCCGCCATCAGTCGCCGGAGTTTGCCCGGGAAGCAGGGCTGGTGCTGGCGCAAAACGGCATAAAAGCCTATGTCTTCGCTGAATTGCGGCCGACACCGGAGTTATCCTTTGCCGTCCGTCATTTGGGTACTGCAGCCGGCATTATGATTACGGCGAGTCATAATCCCCCGGAATATAACGGATATAAGGTATATGGCTCGGACGGGGCGCAGATCGCCACCGATTTGGCGAACGCTGTGTTGGAGGAGATCGGGCGCGTTCCCGATGAATTGACCGTTCCGATTATGCCGCTGGAAGAGGCCCGGGCTGCGGGACTGTTTGAAGTGATCGGGGAGGAGATTGACGATGCTTATCAAGAGCGGCTGCGGAGTTTGGCGATGCAGCCGGTGCAAAACAACCGCGATCTCAAAATTGTCTACACGCCGCTGCACGGAACGGGAAACAAGCCGGTGCGTCGTATATTGCGGGATTTAGGATTCGGGCAGGTACAGGTGGTTGAACAGCAGGAAAAGCCCGACCCCGATTTCTCCACGGTTCGTTCTCCCAATCCGGAGGAGCATGAAGCGTTTGCGCAGGCGATTGAAATTGCGGAACGGACGGGAGCCGACATCATCATGGGAACCGACCCGGATGCCGATCGTGTCGGGGTTGTTGCCCGGGATGAGACGGGGGAATTTTCCGTTTTGACTGGGAATCAACTGGGAGCGCTTTTGTTGGATTACCTTTTGGCCCGGCGTAAAGAACGGGGGAACCTGCCGGAAAACGGAGTGATGATCAAAACGATTGTCACCTCGGAGCTGGGAGCGAAGATTGCGGCCCGCTACGGAGTGGAAACGATCAACACGCTGACCGGTTTCAAGTTCATAGCGGATCGGATCAAGCAATATGCCGAAAGCGGGGAAAAAACATTCCTGTTTGGCTATGAAGAAAGTTACGGTTACCTGATCGGCGATTTTTGCCGGGATAAGGATGCTGTTCAGGCATGCATGGTTGCCGCGGAAATGGCCGCATATTACAAACGGCAGGGGTTGACGCTCTACCAGGCCTTACGGCGACTGTTTGACCGGTACGGAACCCATCAGGAGGAGTTGGTTTCCCTCACGTTAAAAGGTGTTGACGGAATCAAGCGGATGCGGGCGATCATGGAGCGTCTGCGCAGGTTTCCGCTTCGGGAAGCAGGAGGCATCACCGTGCGGGAGCAAAAAGATTACAGCCGGGGCATTGAAGGGTTGCCGAAAGCAGATGTGTTAAAATATCTGTTTGAGGACGGTTCTTGGTTTGCCATCCGGCCTTCGGGAACCGAGCCGAAGATCAAGTTTTACTTTGCTTCCGTCGGAGAGAATGGTGAAGAAGCGCGAACCCGGCTGGAAAATTTGAAACGCGATGTGATGAAAATCGTCCAATCGGAGGAAATCGCTTAGCAAAAGGGGGCTGACCTGCCCCTTTTCTTTATTGAAGGAGGTGAGACAATGCGCGTACGGAAGGCGGTGATTCCGGCAGCGGGGATGGGACGGAGATTTTTGCCCATTACCAGGGCGATTCCCAAGCCGATGCTGCCGATCGTCGATCGTCCGGCATTGCACTATCTCGTCGATGAGGCCAAACGGTCGGGAATCGAACAAATTGCGATCATTGTGGGATATGGCCGCCAAGTGATTCAAACGTACTTCGCCGGAGATCCCCAGGTGACGCTGATTGACCAACCTGAACCAAAAGGATCCGGGCATGCGGTCTTCATGGCCCGTTCCTTTGTGGGGGATGAGCCTTTCGCCGTCTTGTTGGGCGACATCGTGATTGACAGTGACCCGCCTTGCACCGGACAATTGATCGATGCTTTTCAGCGGCATAAATCTCCCGTGCTGGCGGTTGAAACGCTGAAATATGAATTATTGTCCCAACATAATGCCATCGAGTATCAACCGATCGATGAGAACGAGGTGCTCATACGTCATATTGTGGAAAAACCGCAAGAGAATGTCCCCTCAGCTGTGACCGCAATTGGAAGATATATTTTTCCGCCCGGAATTTTCCCTGTTCTTTCGAAGACACGGCCGGGTTTCGACGGGGAGATTCAATTGACGGATGCGATCAATACCCTGTTGCAAAGGGAGCGGGGAATTGGCCTGTTTTACAAGGGAAAGCGCTTTGATATAGGGGACAAACGGGATTATGTCATGGCCAATTTGGAATTTGCCCTGAAAAGGGAGCAATACAGTGAGGATTTGTGGTCAGCGCTGGAAAAGCTGGCGAATCCCGTTGGGGAATAAGTTTCATTCCTTGATTTATGAAAAGAATTAGTGTATTTTTGACACGAAAATGAATGTAGAAAGTGTGAGTGAAATTAAGGTTGGATCACGCGAAGTGAATTTGGACAAGATTGAAGAGCGCAGCAAAAATCCAATGGTCAAAAAATATGGAATTACCTGGACGCTCTACAAATGTGAGACATGCAAATTTCTCGTGCAAACGGAAAAGAGTTTTCGTTGTCAACATCACAACGGGCGTCATTATCCGTCATGGGATGCATGCGGGCTGTATCGCCCTGCGGATCAGGGGGAAAGTTAACCCTTCCGCCATGCCACACAGCAAAACGGTCTGTCTTTTTCTCTGGACAGACCGTTTTGCATTGAATGGGACTAATGAAGATGATCAGCTATAATTTCGGCTCCGTGAAAGGAGGAGTACGGCTTGCCGATGGAGGATGCTTGTTTGCGCATCAAAGCCAGCTGCTGAGGTTGTTGCAGCAGCCCGGAAAGATCTTCGGGCAGCCGTTTTGGCTTATCCTGACGAATGGCGGCCCCGCGGTTCAACAGAAAATCGCTGTTGTTCTCTTCCTGGCCGGGAATCGGTTTGCAGATCACCATTGGCAAACCGGTCGCCATTGCTTCGGAGCAAGTCATTCCGCCCGGTTTCGTAATGATGAAGTCGGAAGCGCACATGAAATCAACCATGTTATGGACGAAAGGGAATGTGTAAATATGCGGATCCGTACGGGTTTCCATATGCAGGGATTCGTACAGGGCCTGATTGTTTCCTGTGATGATCAAAAGCTGGAAAGGCTGATGGCAAAAGGATTTTCGAAAGGAATCAAGACTTTTCTTGATCGGTCCCATTCCTCCTCCTCCACCCATGAGCAAAATGGTGAAGCGGTCCAGATCAATTCCGAGTTGCTGGCGGGCCCTGCGCGCATCTTTTTGATTCAGGGAAAAAGACGGATCGATCGGGATGCCGGTCGGATAAAGACGAGGGAGCGGGGTTTTCATTCTTATTTTGTTTCCTATTTCTTCATGGGCGATGATGTAAAAATCGACATCAGGGTGAATCCAAAAACTGTGCGCGTCAAAATCGGTAACCACTGCCCCGAGTCGAAAGCTTCCTGCTTTTTTTTGCTTTAAGTGGGTGCAAGCGCTCAAACAAAATGCATGCGTGCAGACAATCAGCTTTGGAGAGAGGCTGTCAATGATTTCTTTCAATTTACCGGAAACAAGTTTGCCGAGCGGCTCGCGAAAGAAACGATCCCATTCGCGGTCCTGGGAATAGGCCGCTCCCCAGAGAGAGGGAGCGAAGCGCAGCGTCTGAGTATAAAATTTGCCGATCAGAGTCTCCAATGGTTTGCTGATTAACGGGAGCATGCAGACGATATGAACCTCAAGCGAGGGATAACGCATGCGGATTGCCTTTTTTAACGAGTTTGCCGCGCTGTAATGTCCGTAACCGGCAACCGTCTCCGTTAAGATCAAGATTTTGTCCATTTTCAACTCCCCGATCCGTAAAATTGATTTAATCGTTTCTTCGAGATAAATACCCGCTTCGGAATAAGATCATTTTTTCTGCCGGACATTTCCCGGAGGCCGTTGGGATGGCACAGGAGAAAAATACACTTTGCGGTAAGTGATTTGATCCATCGCGTTTTTGGATTGGAAATGTCGGACACCTCAAAACCGAGCCGGTTGGCATTGCGATACAGAAGAGTTGTGCCGAGGATCACCTGAATCTCATTATGTTGAGGGTGATGGTTGATAAACCGGATCAATGCCGGCAACGAGGAGGAGATTAAGCGGCGCAACATAATGGCCCATCCGAATTCGCGCGCTGACGATTGAAGCAGCAACCGGGCGAGAAGCACATTATGTAAATGCAATTGTACATACCAATCGCCGCGTTCGAGGATGGCCCCGTCTGCCGTTTGAATGAGTTCCCCCCGGTATTTCTTGACTGACACGCGAAAAATGTTCTTCCCCTTATCGACATAGTTCAGGCGAGTAAATAAAAAATAGATGATATCCCACAATTGCCACAGGTTGATTATCGTCTGACGGAACATCGGTGCCTCCTCTTTCCGTTTTTTGTATTGTTGCCTGCGGAGAGGCGGATTATTTTGTTCCAAACGGATGAATGATTGGTAATGGTTGGTGGTGAAACGCTGAACATTTTTTGCCGATCCTATTTTTCTTTTCTTTTGATGCCGCTATAATAAAGTCTTGATGTAATTCAGACGGAAAGTGAGCGTTGAGAATGTCCTGGGAATGGTTGAATTTTGTCGGAATCGTCGCTTTTGCGGTCAGCGGGGCGCTGGTGGCGATTGAAGAAAGATATGATATATTCGGTCTCTATGTATTGGGGCTGGTTACCGCTTTCGGCGGAGGAATCATTCGCAATGCCTGTATCGGATTGCCGGTTGGGGATTTGTGGAAACAGGAGATGTTGATTTATGCAGCGCTGATCGCGATTACCTTCGTTTCGATGAGTCCGTCCCTCTGGCTTAAGTTTTGCCGCAAATGGCTGAACTTTTTCGACGCGATCGGTCTGTCGGCTTTCTCCATTCAGGGAGCTCTCTTTGCGACGGGCAAACACCTTCCTTTGGTGGCCGTCATTTTCGCGGCCGTCATGACGGGGATCGGCGGCGGTATTATTCGCGATGTGCTGGCTGGAAGAAAGCCATTGGTTTTTCAAAGGGAAGTTTACGCTTTTTGGGCGATTGTCAGCGGGGTTGCGGTAGGCCTGAAGTGGGTCGATACCCCCTGGGAATTTTATTTCCTCTGTGCGGTCATTGTCACTTTGCGGATGATGTCCACAGCGTTGAAATGGCATTTGCCCGGCCGCCTGGTCATTTTAAAAAACAAAGCTAGCCGTTAACGACATCCGGCTAGCTTTGTTTTTTTAGAACAATACCAGTTGGTTGCTTTCCGGCAGCCCGTCAAGGCAGCCCATGCTTTTCAGCAACTCCACGACGGTACTCGACACGCGTGAACGGGTCTGGAAATCCTCGATCGAAAGGAATTCCCCGTCTTTCCTGGCTTCCATGATATTTTTGGCGGCATTTTCCCCGACGCCCGGGATGGAGGCAAAGGGGAGAATCAACTGGTCATCTCCGTCGATAACAAATTGGGTGGCGTGTGATCGATATAAATCAACGTTTTTAAATTTGAAGCCGCGTGCAAAAAATTCCAGAACGGACTCCAAAGCAGTAAACAGCCCTTTTTCTTTGGGAGATGCCGCGTTGCCTTTTTCGGCAATTTCTTTCATCCGACGTTTGACAAATTCAGGCCCTTTCAAAACGACTTCACAATCGAAATCATCTAATAGCCGGAAGAAATAAGTCGCATAATACTGAATGGGGTAATGCACTTTGAACCAGGCGATGCGGACGGCCATCATAACATAGGCGGCCGCGTGGGCCCGGGGAAACATATATTTGATCTTCCGGCAGGAGTTGATATACCAATCGGGCACGCCATGTTCACGCATCAGTTCTGCTTCTTCATCGGTCAGCCCTTTTCCCTTCCGCACTTTTTCCATGATCTTAAATGATGCCTTCGGCGGACATCCTTTTAAGATCAGATAGAGCATGATATCGTCACGGCAACAGATCGTTTCCGACAGCGTTGCCGTACCGCTGCGGATCAATTCCTGAGCGTTGCCGAGCCAAACGTCTGTTCCGTGCGACAGACCGGAGATGCGCACCAGTTCCGAGAAGCTGGTCGGTTTGGTGTCTTCGAGCATTTGCCGTACAAACTGGGTGCCAAATTCGGGAATCCCCAATGTGCCCGTTTTGACCCCGCCGATTTCTTCCGGGGTGACACCAAGGGATTCCGTCCCGCTGAACAGTTTTAAAACTTCCGGGTCGTCCATGGGAATTTCCCGCGGGTTTACGCCGGTCAGATCCTGCAGCATCCGAATGGTAGTCGGATCCTGGTGTCCCAGAATATCCAGCTTCAACAATTTTCCGCTGATGGAGCGGTAATCGAAATGGGTCGTCCGCGTGCCGGATTTGACATCGTCGGCCGGATGCTGAATCGGGGTGAAGTCGAAAACATCCTTGTACTGCGGAATAACCATGAGCCCGCCCGGATGTTGCCCTGTCGTTCTCTTCACACCGGTGCACCCGGCGACAAGTCGGTCAATTTCCGCCTGTCTGAGTTGCAGATTATGATGTTCCTGGTATTTTTTCACATACCCATATGCCGTTTTCTCCTGAACCTTGGCGATCGTGCCCGCGCGGTAGATATAATCCTTTCCGAATAATTCCTCTGTATAGGCGTGGGCCCGTGGCTGATAATCTGAACCGAAGTTCAGATCGATATCCGGTGTTTTATCCGCTTCAAAGCCCAGGAAGGTTTCAAACGGGATGTCGTGCCCGTCTTTTTTCATCACCTGATGGCAGTTGGGACATTCTTTGTCGGGCAGGTCAAAGCCCGATTCGTAGGAACCATCGAGAATAAATTCGCTGTGTTTGCATTTCGGGCAGCGCCAGTGTGGCGGAAGTGGATTGACCTCTGTAATCTCACTCATTGTGGCTACAAAGGATGATCCGACCGAACCGCGGGAACCGACCAGATAACCATCTGCCAGCGATTTGGTCACCAGGCGCTGGGAAATCAGATAAATCACGGCAAATCCGTGTTTGATAATACTGGTTAACTCGCGCTCGAGCCGTTTTTGCACAACCTCGGGCAACGGATCGCCATACCACTCGTGCGCTCTTTTGTAGCACATCTCTTCCAGCTCTTTTTCCGCACCTTCGATCACAGGGGTCGCGGTTCCTTCCGGCAACAGTTGAATCTCTTCGATTTGTTCAGCGATTTTCCGTGGATTGGAAATGACCACTTCCCGCGCTTTTTCGCTTCCCAGATAGCTGAATTCACTCAGCATTTCATCCGTAGTGCGGAAATGCGCTTTTGGCAACGGAACATTGACGCGAAATCCGTTTTGGTTGGAAACGAGGATATCGCGGAAAATCGCATCCGTTTCATCCAGATAATGCACATTGCTCGTCGCGACGACCGGTTTCCCCAGCTTTTCACCGATTTCCACCAGTAGGCGGTTGGCTTCCCGCAGTCGTTCCGGGCTTTCGACAATCCCTTTTTCAACCAGATGCAGATTGATGTCAACCGGCTGGATTTCCAGGTAATCGTAAAAGCGCGCGATTTCTTCAACCTGTGCCGGCGCTTTGGTCAATGCGGCTTCAAACAATTCACCTCTCTCGCAACCCGAACCGATGATGAGCCCTTCGCGGTGTTTGAGCAACTCACTGCGCGGGATCCGCGGAACGCGGAAAAAATAGTTCAGATGAGACATGGAAATCAGTTTGTATAAATTTTTGAGACCGGTTTGATTGCGCACGAGCAAGATCGCATGGAAAGGACGCAAACGGGTAAGGTCGCGGTCTCCGGTTTTTTCATTGAGTTGGCTGAGGTTTTTAACCTCTTTTTCGGCCGCATCGAGAATCATCTTCCACAGGATGTGTCCGGTGGCTTCTGCGTCATAAATTGCCCGGTGATGTTGTTCCAATTTTACATTCAATTTATCGGCCAGAGTATTTAGCCGGTAGTTTTTCATCCCCGGATACAGAAAGCGTCCGAGTTCCAGGGTATCGATCACCGGATTTCGCACCGGCTCTTTTCCCAGCCGTTTGGCCGCTTCCTGCAAAAAGCCCATGTCAAAGCGGGCATTATGGGCGACGAGGACACAGCCGTCAATAAAGTCGAGGAAACGGGTGATCACGTCATCGATTTCCGGTGCATCTTTCAGCATGTCATCGGTAATGTGCGTCAATTCAATGATCTGCTGGGTCAGCGGTCTGTGCGGATTGGCAAACTCGGAAAAGCGGTCGATGATTTCGCCGTTTTTGACCTTGACTGCCGCCAACTCGATAATTACATCATGAACGGCTGACAGTCCGGTGGTTTCAACGTCAAATACGACATAAGTATCCTCCAGCAGCGGGCGGTCTGACGGATTGAGGACGATCGGAACACCATCATCGACAATGTTGGCTTCCATGCCGAAAAGGACTTTGATTCCGTGTTTTTTTCCGGCTTCATAGGCTTCGGGAAAAGCCTGCGCCACTCCGTGATCGGTAATGGCCACAGCCGGATGTCCCCATTTTGCTGCCCGTTTGATCACTTCTCCGGCATCGCAGATTCCGTCCATGGCTGACATCGATGTATGGAGATGGAGTTCAACGCGCTTTTCTTCGGCTGTATCCTGGCGTTCTTCGGCAGCCGTCTCGGTCAAATCATTTACCATCAGAACCAAATCGCGGGAGAAGGTGTCAAATTGAACGGAACCCCGGACTTTCAGCCAGTCGCCATCCTTGATGACGGCGAGGATTTCCGCTTGCTCTTTGTCTCTGGCAAACAGTTTGCAAGCGATCGAACTGGTAAAATCGGTCAGGTTAAAGGTCAACAGTTTGCGACCGCTTTTTAGTTCACGCAGTTCGCTTTTGAACACTTTTCCCTGTACGACGATGCTTTTTTCCTCTTCGGTGATTTCCTTGATCGGCACCGGATCGCTCGTGATCTGGTAACCGATTTTCTTCTCGACCGGTTTTTCCGCTTTTTCCGATTCGCGTTCTGCTGCCTCTTTTGCCTGTTGGGCAAGCAGTTCCTGCATCAGCGTCTGTTCTTCCTGGGCGCGACGGTCATGAAATTCTTTCAGGTGGTCTCGTTCTTCTTCGGACGATGCGCATTCCAGGAAAACAGAAACCTCCCGGCCGAGAATGCGCCGGCAATATTTGGCCAAAATTTGCTCAAGATTTCGTTGTTTGGCCATTTGCCGGGCGGCGGGATTTTTAAAGACAATGGTGATTTTATCTGCCTCCGCCTGCCAGTCGGCCCCGGCAAACCAGGTAGCCGCCGCCGGGGTGATCTGTTCCTGAAGCTGCCGCTCGATCAGTTGTCTGTAATTTTGCAGAAACGTTTCCATTTCCACGTGGTCATAATGAAACTGGATCGATACGTGAATTTGTGGATAGAAATGTTTTTTCACTCGTTGTTGGAAGGTGTGCCAAACGTCTGCAGGGAGTATTTCCGGCAGTCGAAGGTGAATGTTCCAGGCACGCCGATCCGGGTAAACATTGACTTGTTGAATGATGGCCTGGTTGAAGAATTCTTCCAGCCATTTCGGAGGAAGCTTTACCTCATCAAAGAGATGCTTGACGTTTGCTTTTGGATAAACCAAGCCAAATTCCCTCCTGTTTTTTAGAGAAACTTGCGCTCCGTGGATTGCAAGGAAAATAGAACTTCCGGATCAGACCCGGGTTCTGTGTGTCTCTTATCCTATCACAGCGTCAGATAAAGGACAATGTACTTCTCTTGGAAGCCGGTTCCGGCAAACCCGGTATACACAATTACCGACAGGAAAATAATTTTGCAATTTGATTTTTTAAAAAAAGGAGTTTTTTCATTTTCGTTTAATATCATTTCTTTGAATAGAAATGATCTCTGCACACTGCGAAGAGCGTTCTACTATTGTAGGCGTAGCAGGCGAGCGTAAAAGGAGGATTCGAGTTGAACATAAGAGTGACGACGCGGAGAACGAAGATTTCTTCGGAACAATACGAACAGATGTTGAATAGAAAAAAAGGCAAAACGTTTTTGATTTGGAAGCTTTCCGGTGCTGCTTCGGTGCTCCTCCTCCTTTTGGGAACGGCTGCCTACGCTTGGTTTGAAAATGAAGCGCTTAAATCGGTTGGTAATGATGGAAGCAAGAGCAGGTTTGTCGGGAATGGAGCGCCGGATTCGGAAGATGATTTTGGAGCCTTTGTCCTGAAAAAAATAGAAGATTGGACGGGTGACCAGGCCCATGCGGAGGCAAAAGAGCCGGAGATCGCCAGAAGAATTTCCCCGCCGCCGTTTCAGGAGGTAAAGGTAAGCAGGGAAAAGACTGAGCAGCCCAAGTATCTGCATGAAAGGAAAACAGGAAAAACAGAGAAACGGGAGCGAACGCATCCCGCCGGACGTTCCGAAGAAAAGGTGGACAGACCCCAATCGCCCCCTCCTCCGGTGTCAAAACCACCGGCCCGGCCAAAACCTGGAAATGAGAAACCGACTGATCCGACAAACCCGACAAATCCAACAAACCCAACAAACCCAACTAACCCGACAAACCCGACAAATCCGCCGGAAGATGACGGATCGCAAAATCCGCCTCCTGACCAACCGTCACCTCCACCACCGGATGGCGGCAGGAATCACAACAAGGGACTTCTCCATGAAGTTGGCGATCTTTTGAAAAAGTTGCTGGGGTTGAAATCCAAAGCAACGCAATAAAAAAGAACTCCCCGTCGCCCGGGAGTTCTTTTTTGTTCAATTTAATCAAATAAGAAACTTTTGATTTTGTTTAACGTTGAGCCGATTTTTGACTGTGCCTCGCCCAGATTGAGCGCTTTCCAGGCGGTCGGCATTGCGTTTGGAACATTCAGCTTGATGATTTGCTTATCGGTCCCGTTTGCATTCATTTCATAAAATGTGCTATTGTCATCACTGGATTCATTATTTCCTTTTATGCCGGAATGATTGAGGGAATAAAGGATTTTGGAGCCGTCATCCGACCAGATTGCACTGCCGACTGCTTTGGTGGTGTCAGCGGTCAGGTTTTTCATGTGGCTGCCATCAGCATCCATCACATAGATATCGGCATTGCCGTTTTTCGACCTGCCGAACAAAATTTTGGACCCGTCCGGTGAGAAATGGGCGTCGTATTCGGACGATTCCCCTGTTTTCCCTGTCAGTTTCTTCAGATTGCTGCCATCCGCATTCATCTCATAAATGTGGCTGAACCCGGTTGCATCGGATGCGTGGCAGATGATTTTGGACCCGTCCGGTGAGAAGTCCGGTTGGGAATAATAGACGCCTTTCTCCGCGTGGGTGATTTGTCGAACTTCCTTGCTTTTGACATCGATCACGTAGAGGTTCCCGTTTCCGCGGGAGAAAACAATTTTGTTGCCATCAGGTGACCAGCGAGGAGAGGCATCGAAATCGGGGAAATGACTGTTGGTTAAGCGAACTTGATTTTTTCCGTCAAGATCTGATATGTAAAGGCTGTCGTTTTTGATGAAAGCTAGTTTTTCCCCGTTTGGTGAAACATCGACAGAATTGCCGGATGTGATTTTGGAAACTTCGAGTGTGTCAGGATTAAATTTGTAAATGGCTTGATTGTACAAAGGACCGCCGTTGAAAAGAACCGGTTTCACATCGTCTTTTGCATAGGCCGGTATGGTCAGTGATATAGACAGTACAAGTGCGCCGACTGCGGCTGTGGTCTTTTTCATTTCTTCTCTCCTCTCTGTTGAAGATGCACCTTTATTATAGCGGATTTCCGTGCTGATGGGGGCCGTTGTTGCAAAATTTACAAACATTTTATTTCTGGAATAGATTGGAAAGATCGTTCTTATATTCCCATTCTCTTTCATTGATTTCCCATGCGGCTATTGCTAGACTGTGGGAAGTAGATGGAAGTGGAAAAGGAGGAACATGCCGGTTTCGGCATCAGTGAGATCATGACGCGATTTGCAATTAAAGGGATTGATCCGGTCTTATTTCGGGATGTGGAATTGATCGCCCGTCTTTTTTTTGAAGAGGTTCAGCTGACGGAAACGGATGACCGGGCTGATTTTCAGCTTGAATTTACTCTTGACGAATCCGAAGCGATTGAAGTTCGGGTGACGCTGACCGCAGACAAAGTGCAGTGGTCGGCGGAACATGTGCGTTCCATCGAAGGATGCACAGGCGAAAAAGAGATTCGGAAACGGATGAAGCAGGCGATCAGCTATGTGCTTGTCCAGGTTTTGGAAAGAGCAACAGGGATTGAGCAGCCTTGGGGGATTTTGACCGGAGTCCGCCCGACGAAGCTGTTTCACACGCTGCTGCAAAAGGGAAATTCCCTGCAAGAGGCAAAACGCTTGCTGGAGCAGGAGTATCTGCTTCATCCGGAGAAGACGCAGATTCTGGAAGAAATCATCCGGCGGCAGCTTACCGTGCTTCCCGATTTTTATGAGCTGGACAAGGAAGTAAGCCTCTATATCGGGATTCCGTTTTGCCCGACCAAATGCGCCTACTGCACGTTTCCCGCGTATGCGATCGGGGGGCGTACGGGGTCGGTGGAAGGCTTTTTGGCTGGACTTCATGAAGAGATTGCCGCTGTTGGTGCATGGCTGAGAACGCGGGGGTTGCCGGTCACGACCATCTATTTTGGCGGTGGCACCCCGACCTCGATTTCGGCTGAGCAGATGGAGTCGTTGTTTCAGCAATTAAAGAGCCATATTCCCGATTTCGGCCAAGTCCGGGAATGGACGGTTGAAGCAGGGCGCCCCGATACACTGGATGAGGAAAAATTGGCGCTGATGAAGCGCTGGAATGTGGACCGGATCAGTATTAATCCGCAGAGCTTTAAGGAAGAAACGCTCAAAGTGATCGGCCGGCACCACACAGTGGAAGAAACGTTGAGAAAATATCAATTGGCGCGGCAGATGGGCTTAAACAATATCAATATGGACCTGATTATCGGCCTTCCGGGCGAAGGGCTCGAGACGTTTGCCGAAACGCTGGATGTCATGCGCGAGCTGCGTCCCGAATCGCTCACGGTACACACCCTGTCCTTTAAAAGCGGTTCCGTGATGACGCAAAATAAAGAGAAATACCGCGTCGCCGGCCGGGAAGAGACGCGGGAGATGGTGCGGATGGCGCGGGAGTGGGCCCGGGATCAGGGGTATGTACCCTACTATCTCTACCGGCAGAAAAATATTTTGGGCAACCAGGAAAATGTCGGTTATGCTTTTCCCGGAGAAGAGAGCCTGTACAACATCATCATCATGGAAGAACGACAGACGATCATCGGTTTGGGCTGCGGTGCCGTCAGCAAGATCATCTCCCCGGTCAGCGGCCGCCTGTCCCGCCTCCCCAATCCCAAGGAGCCAAAAGCCTACATCGATACGTACCGGCGTCATATCAAAGAAAAATTGGCTAAATTGGATGAAGCATACGGGATCACGCCTGTCGGTCATTGATGAAGCGAAGCTTTGCCTTTAAGTTCGTGGCAAAGCTTTTTGTTTTGCTGTATCGCCCGATCCAAAACAGGGAGGATGACATAAATATGAAAAAAAGGGGCACGATGGCCCCGCAGAGGATTACAACAGGTTGGATACAGAGTTACCGGAGCTGTGGTTGATTGCAGTGGCATCACCCAGGTTAATGGGTACTTGGACGTTCAGGTTGATCAAACCTGCGCTTTGAGCACCTGTTCTGGCGGTATTGTTAACCGTTGCGTGAGCTCCGTCTTCGCAACGGTGCCGATCGTGATGGTGCCGATCGTGATGGTGCCGATCGTGACGGTGCCTTCTCCGGCGAGGGCAGCAAATTCTGAAACAGTGTCTATGCTTTCTTCTTCTTTTCGAGCAGCAATGCATCAGCTTCACCCCCTTTCAAGAGAATGGGTCCAGATTATTTGGTCAGTTTGTTTTGCCCTGTTGGAACGGTTTTTTGAATCAGGTTGGCAAGCGCCGGAGAAAGTTCATTGTTTGTCTCGTTCAAGACCGATCCTCCGACTATACCCAGTAAGCTGTTGAGAACATTGATTAACCCGCCGGCAAGTATATTAAGAGAACCAACAGCGCCTGAAATCACACTGTTTAAAATCAAGGGAACGGTTCCTGACACACTTGAAATCAATGAGGGTAAGCCTGAAATCAGTTGTTGTTGTTCTTGTTCCTGGATTTCAACGGATTCGTTTTCACTGACTTTTTTTTGAATGATCTCTTCAAGTTGAGAGCGCAACTCATTAAGTTGTTCTTGCGTAAACGAAAAGTTCATTCATCTCACCTCCTTTCGAATGTGCGAACCCGGGAAAGATCTGCAAATCTTTCATTTGTTATACTATATTCTGCTTGATCTGCTTGCGTGTGGGCGGAGAAAGAAATGGTTGTCTTCCTAAAAAGAAGGCTTTTACGTGTTGCGCTTTATGTAAAGAGCGGGCGTGGAGGAGGAAAAGGGAGGGCCGAAACGGCCCCTCTCATTAAAGTGTATTTGAGATTGAGTTGTTGCAGCTGCGGTTGATTGCAGTGGCATCACCCAAGTTAATGGGCACTTGAATGTTGATGTTTGCTAAGCCAGCGCTTTGCGGGCCTGTGTTAGCCTTGTTATTTACCGTTGCGCGGGCCCCATCATGGTCGCAACGGTGCCGATTGTGACGGTGCCGATCGTGATGGTGTCTGTCGTGACAGTGCTTTTTCCGACGGGGACAGCAAAATTTGAAACAGTGTTTTTTCCTTCTCTTTTTCTTTTTTGAGCAGCATTGCATCAGCTTCACCTCCTTTCACGGAATCGCGAGGATTTACTCAGTTTGGGATGGTGGTTGGGCTGCTTTTTTCATTTGCTCGATCGGCACCTCTTTGTAGATCACGTTCACTAATCCGGGAAAAAGTTGATTGACCGCATCAGGGCCGAGAATTTCGACCAAATTGGAGAAAAGTTTGGCTAAATGATTCAGAAATGAGTTGAACCCGTTGGTTATGACGCCAAGAATACCGGATGAAGATCCAGGTCCAGGTATGTTGTTGGTTAGCTCGGCAAGCACTGAATTGACCCGGGAAGGCATCTGAACCTGAACGGATACGGGATTATTTTTGGGGGGAAGCAATTCATCGATCAAAGCACGGATCTGTTTTTCCTGTTCGGGAGTCAGAAAATGGTTCAATGATGTTTCGCCTCCTTTTTTTGAAAAAATGCTTGACCGCTTTCTAAAGGGCATTGGAAAGCGCGTTTTGGTGACTGTTGTGCAAGGAGGTTGCATCACCTGTATTGACCGGGACTTGAACGATGATATTGATCAAGCCGCTGACCGGGCCGTCCACCCTTGCCTCATTGTTGACATGGGCACCCGGCAGTGCTGGGAAGGGATGCCGGTGTGGATGATCACGGCATCTGCGGTGCCGGCGTCGTCGAAGGAGAAATCGACGGCAGCGTTTACACAGAAATCGCCTTCGAAAACGCCATCTTTTTCGCTTGCGACAGCGCATGTCCGATTACCCCTTTCTTTTTTTCTTCCGTTTTTTGTTTTTAACGGGTTCCTGATTTTTCTCTTCTTCCATCAACCCTTTTTCGATGTTTTGCTTAATTAATTCTTTTGTTCCGGGGCTCAAAAGTTCCGTATAATCAAATAATTTTTTTACTTTTGATTCCGTTTCCTCCGAATTCAATACTTGAAGACAAAGGTCGTAAATCTTCAGTTTGATTGCCCTTTGCAATTGTTTCGATAATTCATCAAACTGATTTTTCTGTTGTTGTTCTTGCTTTCCCTGGTTCAAGAGGTCTGCACCTCCCTTATGCATAACTACGAAAAGAAACGGTTACTATAAGATATTCCTTGATAACCATTTGGTGAATATTCTTGGATAAAATAGATTTATAACCTGTGAGCCGGGGGTTTCAGAAGACGGATGGCTAAAACCCTCTTAAATAGGTGGATACTTTTTTCATATTCATTTAGGTAAAGAGTGATAGCGGCGTTCCAACCAGGGAGTTCATATATTTTTAAAGGCAAGGCGGCTAGAAGGGATTTTTGTGGGGCAGGTGGTTGAAAGAGTTGGAGAAAGCTTCGGATGCAGACGGGAGCAGAGCCTGAAAAGGGGGGACGGGCAATGATGACAGTTGCCCGTTTTTGCGGATCCATCGTCAGGTTTCGTCGAGGAAAAATTCCGGAAATTCATTGATAAAAGCACGAGTGACGGCTTCATATTCTTCCTCGTCCAACTCGGCAATCCCGTCTCCTGACCATTCGAAAAAGTAAATTTCCCGGTCTGGATGCTCCGGATGATAATACATGACCATTTTTCGCTCGTCATAGGTAAATGTCGCCCCGAGAACGGCGAGAAACGGCCCTGCATCCGTTTCCAGCCGCTGAAAAAGGATGGGCTCGATCTGATCAAGAACCGTTTCGGTGTAGGAATCGCCGGGAAAGAGGAGGAGCATCTCATCTGCCTCCTCCTCAACAATATATAACTGCCGCTTGTGTTCCTTTTCCCACAACAGCAGCAAATGTTTGACGTTATTATGGATGAAAACATATTGGTAGGGGGTTTGAAAGCGGATTGACACTCCGTTTCCCTCCATTTTGATTTATTGTATGATTGCATCTTATCACAGCCCGGCCAGCGGAGGAATAAAAAAGACTCATCTCGCATGAAGTGAGATTTGGAGGAATCACTGAGGGATCATTTGGCTTGCGGGGAGGGGCGGGGGACAGACATATTTGCAACAAACTTGTGCAAAAAATAAGCCGGCTTTTCGGCAAACCGGCTTCCACAGATTTCTTTGTCCGGAAAAGATCAAGGATGGACGACCGTCACATATCCGATCATGGGGCCTTCATGGGTTTCGGTTATATGATCGTGACAGATGAGTTCAAAAGTCCCCGTTCGGTCAGCAGTAAATTCAAGTGTGGCGATTTTTCCTTTTTCAACCGAGCCGGCCACTTTTAATTCCGGAATGGAAAAATGATGGACTTTTCCGTTTAGACCGTGGATATGCAAGCGGATTTTTTCCCCTTTCATCACAATGACGGTGCCGGGATCAAAGCGGTATACTTCTTTTTCTTTCCCGGACAGGAGCGTTTTGTATTCGACAGTGAACAGATGGATATCGCGCGTTTTGGCGTTGACCGGCGATGGGTCGGCTTTGGTGTTGGCTGATTTTGCTTCCGGCCAGGCGGACTTGAGCCAATCCAGAGAGGGGTGGATCAAGCCGATTACCGCGATGATTACCACGACGGCAACAAATGCATAGGCCCAAGGGCGGGGGATATTCATTCGGTTAACCTCCTCTCGGTCTAATAATGGTAATTTTTACATAAATCCTCATTTTCCTCCAATCCATCCCCGGAAGATTTAATCATGTTATTGTGTGCAAATTTTGCTCCCGAAACGGGTAAACTGAGGATGGATGGGTAAGATCAATAAAACGACTGAATTATTCCGGTATCTTGAATTTTTGCCAATCGATTCGTTTTATGTTTGTTCAAAGCGTGCTATACTTTTCATATTGGGAAATAAGGCATGAGGAGGAGAGTGGCATGTCGGCACAAGAGCATACGCCGCAAAACCAGGAAAACGATTTCATCGATTTTGTGAAAGCGGCCGGAGTGTCTTCCGGGATTTTCTTTCTCATCTTCATTATTGCCATTGTTATCGATTTTGTGAAGTGATTTGGGATGGCGAGAGGATAGCGGCAAAAATCCTCTCGTTTTTTCGTGTTATGAATGGAATGTTCTTACCACGGGTGGTTGGCAAAAAAGTGTGCCTGAGCTATACTTCATATGAGCCAAACTTGAATGGTTTTCTGTCCTTGCCAGGCCAAGCGCCTTTTTTTGAAAGGGGATTCAGGCAGGAAATGGCAGATACATAGAAAAAAAGCAGCAGTTTGGCCTAGTCTGACGGGGAATACTCTGATCGAAAGCGCCAAGGCGGCAAGCAAAGTCATCGGATTGTACTTGTGATTGGAGGATCGCGAATGAACGTTCATGAGTATCAAGGGAAGCAAATCCTGAAGAAATATGGTGTTGTTGTACCCAACGGGCATGTTGCGTTTTCACCGGATGAAGCAGTGAAAGCGGCAGAGAGCCTGGGCGGTGATCTCTGGGTGGTGAAAGCGCAAATTCATGCCGGCGGCCGCGGTAAAGCAGGTGGCGTGAAGCTGGCCAAAAGCCTGGATGAAGTGCGACAGCATGCGCAAGAACTCTTGGGGAAAGTGCTGGTAACCCATCAAACGGGACCGGAAGGGAAAGAGGTAAAACGGCTGTTGATTGAAGAGGGACTGCCGATCGAGAAAGAATATTATGTCGGCATGGTGATCGATCGCTCGACCAGCCGCGTCGTCATGATGGCGTCAGAAGAAGGCGGAACCGAGATTGAGGAAGTGGCGGCAAAAACGCCGGAAAAAATTTTCAAAGAAGTAATCGATCCGGCGACAGGCATGTTGCCGTTCCAAGCCCGCCGTCTGGCTTATCGCATCGGCATCCCGCAAGATAAAATCAATCTTGCTGCGAAATTCATGCTCGGCCTGTATCAGGCTTTTGTCGAAAATGACTGCTCCCTGGCGGAAATCAACCCGCTTATCACCACCAAAGACGGTCGGGTGATGGCACTCGATGCGAAATTGAATTTTGATTCAAATGCCTTGTTCCGCCATAAAGATATTTTGGAAATGCGCGACTTGGATGAAGAAGATCCAAAAGAAGTGGAAGCTTCCAAATTTGATCTCAATTATATCGCTCTCGATGGAAATATCGGCTGTATGGTGAACGGTGCGGGTTTGGCCATGGCAACGATGGACATTATCAAGCATTTTGACGGTGAACCTGCCAACTTCCTCGATGTGGGCGGCGGCGCAACCACGGACAAAGTGCGTGAAGCTTTCAAAATCATTTTGTCCGACCCCAATGTAAAAGGAATTTTTGTCAATATTTTCGGTGGAATCATGAAATGCGATGTCATTGCCAACGGTGTAGTCGAAGCGGCCAAACAAATTGGCCTTGATCGTCCGCTGGTGGTTCGTCTTGAGGGAACCAACGTGGAGCTCGGCAAGAAGATTTTGAATGAATCCGGCCTCGCAATTGTTGCTGCTGATTCGATGGAAGACGGAGCGAAGAAAATCGTCGAACTCGTAAAGTAATGAACGGATAGAGAGTACGCCTGAGAAAGGTGGGTAATTAACGGTGAGTATTTTCGTAAATAAGGATACTAAAGTAATCACACAGGGAATTACTGGTGCAACCGGATTATTTCATACAAAACAAGCGCTGGAATACGGTACAAAAGTGGTTGGGGGAGTCACCCCGGGCAAAGGAGGAACCGAAATTGAAGGGGTTCCCGTTTTTAACACACTGGCGGATGCCGTTGATGCGACCGGTGCGAACGCTTCCGTGATTTATGTTCCGCCGGCCTTTGCCGCTGATGCGATTATGGAAGCTGTCGATGCGGAGCTCGATTTGGTGGTTTGTATCACGGAAGGGATTCCGGTGCTGGACATGGTGAAAGTGAAACGCTACATGGAAGGCAAGAAAACGCGACTGATCGGTCCGAACTGCCCCGGCGTCATCACTCCGGGCGAGTGTAAAATCGGTATTATGCCGGGCTATATTCATACCCCGGGACATGTGGGAATTGTCTCCCGCAGCGGGACGCTGACCTATGAAGCTGTTCATCAGTTGACCACCCGCGGCATCGGACAATCCACCGCAGTCGGAATTGGAGGCGACCCGGTCAACGGAACCAACTTTATCGACTGCTTGAAAGCGTTTGAAGAAGATCCGGATACAAAAGCGGTGATCATGATCGGGGAAATCGGCGGTACCGCGGAAGAAGAGGCTGCCGAATGGATCAAGGCCAATATGACGAAACCGGTTGTCGGCTTTATCGGTGGTCAAACTGCACCTCCGGGAAAACGGATGGGACATGCGGGAGCGATTATCTCCGGCGGAAAAGGGACGGCTGCGGAAAAAATCGCGACGTTGACCGCCGCAGGGGTTACTGTTGCACCCACACCGGCCGTGATCGGGGAAACATTGGTGAAGGTCTTGGAAGAAAGGGGTTTGCTGGGCGAGTGCATCACTAAGTCGTAAACATCCTGCAGAAAACAAGCGGGAACCTCTGAGCGAGGTTTCCGCTTTTTACTTTTCAACTGAAAGGAGATGTTGTTTTTGGACTTACGGGACGGATTGGCGGCGATCCATCATATACCGGGGGTTGGTTGGAACACCATGGCTCGGCTTCTGAAAGCGGGCTTTCTGCCTGATCAGGATTTAACCCCGTCCGTCATCGATGCTTTGCGGCATAATGGGATTTCGCCGAAAATGGTGAAGTTGCTCAAACAAAAGTGGAATCCGGCGTGGATCAAGCAGGTGAAGGAGGGGTTGAAAAATAAGAAAATTGAGGTAATTACCTATTTTTGTGATGAATATCCGTTATTATTAAAAGAAATTGCCATGCCGCCCTGGGTTTTGTACATAAAGGGAAATGCCGGGCTGCTCAGGGAAACGAGCCTTGCCGTAGTGGGAACGAGGCGCCCCACTCCTTACGGGCTGAAGGTGACGAAACAGCTCGTCCGGGAAATGGTGGAGGCCGGATTTGTGATTGCCAGCGGAATGGCCAATGGCATAGATGGAGCAGCTCACCGAACGGCTTTGGAACATCGGGGAAAAACGGTTGCCGTCTTGGGATGCGGAGCGGACGTGGTATATCCGAAAAATCATCGCGCGCTCTACGATGAAATCGTACGGACCGGAGCCGTGGTATCGGAATCGATTCCGGGAACCACTCCCCATCCGGGACTGTTTCCGGCGCGCAATCGAATCATAAGCGGCCTTTCCCGGGGAACATTAGTGATTGAAGCGGCTGAGCGGTCCGGTTCGCTGATTACCGCCGATTTCAGCCTGGAACAGGGGCGTGAGGTATTTGCCGTTCCCGGCCCGATTACCTCCGTGCAGAGTCGGGGGACCCTGCAATTGATCCGGCAGGGAGCCAAATGCGTTGTTTGCGGCAATGATATTTTGGAGGAATTTTACGACTGGACCCCGGGCAAACAGAAACAGGCGGAAGCGCATGACCGTCAGAAGCAGGATTTTGACGAAAAGGAAGAAAAAATCTTGTCTTATTTTGATACCGATGAGCCGGTTCCGCTTCCTCTCTTATTGGAAAAAGGAGGACGGGAGTTTCCGCCCGGGGAGATTCAGCGGATTTTGTTGCAACTTGAATTGAAAAAAGCGGTTTTGCAGCTGCCCGGTGCCCGTTTTGTCCGGAATTCATTTGACAGAAGTTGAACTTTCCCGTTTAAATTTGATATTGTATCCATTACGATTGACTTCGGGGATGTTGTTTCAAACTGGAAAATGGTCAATTCGTTTGAAAATAAAAGTTCTACCAATGTTGAGGGGAGGGCCATCTTATGGCCGATTCGCTAGTGATCGTCGAATCGCCCGCAAAAGCGAAAACCATAAAAAAATATCTGGGGAGCAAATATATTGTCAAGGCTTCGATGGGGCATGTGCGCGATTTGCCGAAAAGCCAGATGGGCGTTGATGTGGAAAATCAATTTGAACCCAAATATATTACGGTGCGGGGCAAAGGGGATATTCTCAAGGAGCTGCGCGATGCCGGAAAAAAAGTGAAGCGCGTGTACCTGGCAGCGGACCCTGACCGGGAAGGGGAAGCGATTGCCTGGCATCTGGCGCAAATTTTAAAGCTTCCCTTAAATGAGGAATGCCGGGTGGTTTTTAACGAAATCACCAAGACGGCCGTAAAAGATGCCTTTAAGCACCCGCGCAGGATCAACATGGATTTGGTCAATGCCCAGCAGGCCCGGCGGATTCTCGACCGTCTAGTCGGTTACGGAATCAGCCCGATTCTCTGGAAAAAAGTAAAAAAAGGATTAAGCGCTGGCCGGGTTCAATCGGTTGCCGTCAAATTGATTATCGACCGCGAAAACGAAATTCGCCGCTTTGTCCCGGAAGAGTATTGGACGGTTACCGCCGTGCTGTTGAGCGGGGATGAGGAGCTGGAGGCGAAATTTTTTGGGTATGGACGGCAAAAAACGGAGTTAAAATCGGAAGCCGATGTTGAGCAACTGTTGGATAAAATCAAAGGAAAACGATTTGTCGTCGAAGAGATCAAAACGAGCGAGCGGCGCCGAAATCCCGCGCCTCCGTTTATCACCAGCACCATGCAGCAGGAAGCGGCCCGCAAGTTGAATTTCCGGGCGCAAAAGACGATGGCAATCGCCCAGCAACTCTATGAGGGGGCGGATCTGGGCAAGGAGGGGACGGTCGGCCTTATTACCTATATGCGAACTGATTCCACCCGTGTCTCGGAGACGGCCACGGCAGAAGCCCGCAATTATATTAAGGAAACGTTCGGTAGCGAGTACTTAACCAACGCGCCGCGCACGCACAAGAAAAAAGCCGGAGCACAGGATGCTCACGAAGCGATCCGTCCAACCTCCGTGCACCGTACTCCTGACAAGATGAAAGAATACTTGTCCCGGGATCAATTTCGCCTTTATAAACTGATTTGGGAGCGTTTCGTCGCTTCACAAATGGCGTCGGCCGTTTTCGATGCCGTTACCGCCGATATCCGGGTCGGGGAGGCTTTATTTCGGGCGACCGGATCCAAAATGAAATTTCCCGGTTTTATGAAGGTATACGTCGAGGGAAAGGACGATAATAAAAATGAAGAAAACAAATGGCTGCCGCCGCTTGAAAAAGGACAGCCTTTAAAGAGAAAATCGATTACGCCGAAACAACATTTTACCCAGCCTCCGCCGCGCTACACCGAAGCCACTTTGGTAAAAGAGCTGGAGGAGAAAGGGATTGGCCGTCCCAGCACTTATGCCCCGACGTTGGAAACGATTAAAAAACGGGGCTATGTGCTGATGGAAGACAAACGCTTTGTGCCTTCCGAGCTCGGTGAAATTGTCATCGGGCTGATTGGCGAGTTTTTCCCCGAAGTGTTAAATGTGGAGTTTACCGCGCATATGGAGAATGATCTGGATCAGGTGGAAGCCGGGAAGGCGAACTGGATTGAGATCCTGGATCAGTTTTATCGTCCGTTCCGCGAACGCCTGGTCACAGCGGAAAAAGAGATGGCGGAAGTGGAGTTGCAGGATGAAGTCTCCGACGAAGTATGTGAGAAATGCGGAAGCCCGATGGTTTACAAGTTCGGGCGTTACGGGAAGTTCCTGGCCTGTTCTGCATTTCCCGAATGCCGTAACACCAAAGCGATTTTAAAGTCGACGGGAGTCACCTGCCCCAAATGCAAAAAAGGGGAGATCGTGGAGCGGAAAAGCAAAAAACAGCGCACCTTCTATGGCTGTGAACGTTACCCAGATTGCGATTTTGTTTCCTGGGACCGCCCGGTACCGCGTCCTTGTCCGAAGTGCGGAAATTACATGATTGAGAAAAAGACAAAAAAAGAGAAAGTGATTCGTTGCAGTGTTTGCGATTATGAAGAACCGAATTCCTGAAAAAAGGGAGAGAGAAGGAAAATGACAGACAGATATGTTACCGTCGTGGGGGCCGGACTGGCCGGAAGCGAAGCCGCTTGGCAGATTGCGGAGAGCGGTGTTCGGGTCAAGCTGTATGAGATGCGCCCGGTCAAGATGACGCCTGCCCATCGAGGCGGCCAGTTTGCGGAGTTGGTATGCAGCAATTCGCTGCGGGCCGCCTCCCTGACCAATGCGGTCGGCATTTTGAAAGAGGAAATGCGCCGTTTAAATTCGCTGATCATGAAATGCGCGGACCAACATGCGGTTCCGGCCGGCGGCGCTTTGGCGGTCGACCGTGAGGCGTTTTCGGGGGAAATTACCCGGATCTTATCCCAGCATCCCAATATTGAAGTGTGCAAGGAGGAAGTGACGGATATCCCGGACGGACCGACTGTGATTGCCACAGGCCCGCTCACGTCTGCTTCCTTGTCGGACAAGCTGAAGCGTCTGACTGGTGAGGATTATCTCTATTTTTATGATGCGGCGGCTCCGATCGTGGAAAAGGACAGTATTGACATGGACAAGGTTTTTGTCGCTTCGCGCTATGACAAGGGGGAAGCAGCCTATCTCAATTGCCCGATGACCGAAGAGGAGTTCGACCGGTTTTATGATGCGTTGATCCATGCAGATGTGGCGCCTTTAAAGGACTTTGAAAAAGAAATTTACTTTGAAGGCTGCATGCCGATTGAAGTGCTGGCCAAACGCGGGAAGAAAACGCTGCTCTTCGGCCCGATGAAACCGGTGGGGCTTGTTGACCCCCGTACGGGAAAACGGCCGCATGCAGTGGTTCAATTGCGCCAGGACAACAGCGCGGGGACCTTGTATAACATAGTCGGCTTTCAAACGCACTTGAAATGGGGGCCGCAAAAAGAAGTGATCCAGCTCATTCCCGGTCTGGAGAATGCGGAAATTGTCCGTTACGGGGTGATGCACCGCAACACCTTTATCAACTCTCCGAAGCTGTTGCGCCCCACCTACCAGATCCGCATGCGCGACGATCTCTTTTTTGCCGGGCAGATGACAGGGGTTGAAGGCTATGTCGAATCCGCAGCAGCCGGGCTTCTCGCCGGGATTAATGCCGCCCGTCTGGTGCAGGGACGCAAGTTGGTCGTACCGCCCAGAACAACGGCGATCGGAAGCATGGCCCACTATATCACCAGCGCAGACCCTGCTCATTTTCAGCCGATGAATGCCAATTTCGGCCTGTTTGAAGAGTTGCCCGAACGGATCAAGAGCAAGAAGGAGCGGGCGGAAAAATATGCGGAGCGGGCCCTGGCAGATATTGAAGCGTTTCGCCGGGAACTTTTCTGATCCCCTTGCACAGGGATTTTTATAAGCAGTAGAGTATAGTAAGGAAGCTTTAAAAATATAAATGAAGAAACGGGTTCATGGCAAAGAGCCGTTTCTTCATACATAGGATATTTTGAATGAAGGGGGAAACAGAGTTTGGGAGATTTTCATGCCACGACCATTTTTGCTGTTCGCCATAAAGGTTCTGCCGCAATGGCGGGCGATGGCCAAGTCACTTTTGGCAACCAACTGATTATGAAACACGGGGCCAAAAAAGTCCGCCGTCTGTATAAAGGTCAGGTTGTTGCCGGTTTTGCCGGTTCCGTTGCCGATGCAGTGACGCTCTTTGAAAAATTTGAGGGGAAGCTGGAAGAGTATCACGGCAATCTGCCTCGCGCCGCAGTTGAACTGGCGAAAGAGTGGCGTTCCGATAAAGTGTTGCGTCGTCTTGAAGCGATGTTGATCGTAATGAACAACGATCATCTCTTTTTGATCTCCGGAACCGGCGAAGTGATCGAGCCGGATGATGAGGTTCTGGCCATCGGGTCGGGCGGCAGTTTCGCGCTGTCTGCCGGCAGGGCGTTAAAACGGTATGCACCGCATCTGTCAGCCAGTGAGATCGCCGAGGCGGCCCTGAAAATCGCCAGTGAGGTTTGTGTCTTTACCAATGACCACATCATTGTGGAGGAGGTATAACATGCCCGAGTTAAGTCCGCAAGCAAAATGGACACCCAGACAGATTGTCGCCGAATTGGATAAATACATCGTCGGCCAGACGCAAGCGAAAAGAGCGGTGGCGATCGCCCTTCGCAACCGCTACCGCCGGATGCTGCTGCCGGAAGAACTGAGGGACGAAGTCGTTCCCAAAAATATTTTGATGATCGGTCCCACCGGGGTGGGGAAAACGGAAATCGCCCGGCGTCTGGCAAAATTGGTCGGTGCCCCTTTCGTCAAACTGGAAGCGACCAAATTTACCGAAGTGGGCTATGTCGGGCGTGATGTGGAATCGATGGTGCGCGATCTGGTGGAAACGGGGATTCGCATGGTCAAGGCAGAAAAACTGGAAAGTGTGAAAGACGAGGCCCGGGCCATGGCCAACGATCGGATCGTCAGCATCCTGGTTCCTGATCAGAAGGAGTCTCCCGCTTTTAAAAACCCCTTCGAATTCCTGTTCCAGCAAAAGAGCGAGGGAACCCCGGGACCTCAGGAACAGCAGGAGAAAAGGCGGATCAGGGAAGAACGGGCGTTGGTAAAAGAAAAATTGTTACGCGGCGAATTGGAGGAGCAGATGATCGAGATTGAGGTGGAAGAGCAGATGCCCTCCATGTTTGACATGTTCGCCGGAACCGGCGTCGAGCAGATGGGAATGAACATGCAGGAAATGCTGGGGCAGCTGATGCCGAAAAGAACCAAGCGGCGCAGACTAACCGTCAAGGAAGCGAGAGAAGTCCTGACTCAGCAGGAAGGGCAAAAGCTGATCGACATGGATCACGTGATCGGGGAGGCGCTTTCCCGTGTGGAGCAGTCGGGCATTATTTTCCTTGATGAGATTGATAAAATCGCCGGCAAGGACCAGCGCGGCCCCGATGTTTCCCGTGAGGGTGTGCAGCGCGACATTTTGCCGATCGTGGAAGGTTCCACTGTCATCACCAAATACGGGCCGGTGAAAACGGATCACATTTTGTTTATCGCCGCCGGTGCGTTCCACGTTTCCAAACCGTCCGACCTGATCCCGGAACTGCAGGGGCGTTTCCCCATACGCGTCGAACTGGACGATTTGAGCGCCGATGATTTCGTGCGGATTTTAACCGAGCCGAAAGGCGCTTTAATCAAACAATACATCGCCCTCTTGGAAACGGAAGGCATCAAGATTACCTTTACCAAAGAAGCAGTGGAAGAAATCGCCCGGCTGGCGCAGGAAGTGAACAGCTCCACCGAGAATATCGGAGCCCGTCGCCTGCATACGATTCTCGAGCGGTTGCTGGAGGAGCTCTCTTTTGAAGCTCCGGAGATCGGGATGGGGGAAATCACGATTACACCGCAATATGTGCAGGAGCGTTTGGCTGATGTCGTAACGGACCGGGATTTGAGCCAGTATATTTTGTAGGAAGCTTTTCGCGCAAAGTTTTCCCTTGCGATCAGATATGGGGTATGGTATATTCAACAATGGTGTAAACACACACGCCGAAGAAGCGGGCAGCGGTGCCGCGGATTGCGGTTTCTGCCTTCGATGATTTCGGCGGAGGACCAACCAACAAGGAGGATTTTAAAATGGCTGTTGTATCCATGAAACAACTGCTGGAAGCAGGGGTTCACTTCGGTCACCAAACTCGCCGTTGGAACCCGAAAATGGGAAAATACATTTTTACAGAGCGTAATGGAATTTACATCATCGATTTGCAAAAAACCGTCAAAATGATGGAGCAAGCGTACAACTTCGTACGTGAACTGGCTGCAAACGGCGGCAACATCCTTTTTGTCGGAACCAAAAAACAAGCGCAGGAAGCAGTTAAGGAAGAAGCTGAGCGCTGTGACATGTTCTATGTGAACCATCGTTGGCTCGGCGGCACGCTGACCAACTTCCAAACGATCCGCAAACGCATCGAGCGCCTTCATGAACTGGAGCGCATGGAAGAAGACGGCACATTTGACGTACTGCCGAAAAAAGAAGTGATCCTTCTTAAAAAAGAACAAGCCAAATTGGAGAAATTCCTGGGCGGTATTAAACACATGAAAAAACTGCCTGATGCGATTTTCGTCATCGATCCACGCAAAGAGCGCATTGCGGTTGCAGAAGCACGCAAGCTGAACATTCCGATCGTGGCCATCGTGGATACCAACTGTGATCCGGACGAAGTCGATTATGTAATCCCGGGTAACGATGATGCCATCCGTGCTGTTCGTCTCTTCACCGGAAAAATTGCCGATGCGATTTTGGAAGGACGCCAGGGCGAACAACAAAGCACCACAGCTTCCTGATGAGAAAGTAAAAGAGGGTGGCATGGAGTTATTCATGCCCACCCCTTTTTATACGAAAAAGTGAACTGGAATCAGATGAAGGAGGACCATTCATGGCAATTACAGCTGCAATGGTAAAAGAGCTGCGCGAAAAAACGGGCGCAGGCATGATGGATTGCAAAAAAGCGCTTACCGAAACCAATGGTGACATGGAAAAAGCGATAGAATACCTGCGTGAAAAAGGGATTGCAAAAGCGGCCAAAAAAGCTGGACGCATCGCTGCCGAAGGTGTGGTTGAATCCTACATACATGCCGGCGGACGGATCGGCGTTCTCGTAGAGGTGAACTGCGAAACCGATTTCGTGGCCAAAACCGATGACTTCAAAAGCTTCGTAAAAGATGTGGCTATGCAAATCGCCGCAATGAACCCGAAATATGTCCGCAGTGAAGAAATTCCGGAAGAAGAAGTGCAAAAAGAACGGGAAATCCTGAGACAACAAGCACTGCAAGAAGGAAAACCGGAAAACATCGTTGACAAAATGGTGGAAGGCCGCCTGAAAAAACATTTCCAAGAAATTTGCCTGCTCAACCAGGCTTACGTGAAAGACCCGGACAAAACGATCGATCAACTGTTGAAAGAAACGATCGCCAAACTGGGTGAAAACATCAACATTCGCCGTTTTGTACGCTATGAAATGGGCGAAGGCCTTGAGAAGAAAGAAGACAACTTCGTAGAGGAAGTTATGTCCCAAGTTAAACAAGGCTAAGAAGATATATAGGGAACACGGCCATTGTGTTCCTTTTTTTTTAAGAACTGCGGTTGATTGGAGGAAGCGAATGAGTACTCCCAAGTATAAACGCATTGTTTTGAAATTGAGCGGTGAAGCGTTGGCCGGGGATCAAGGATACGGCATCGAGTCGCGAGTGATCCGCTCTTTGGCCCGTCAGATCCAGGAAGTTGTCGAGCTCGGCGTCGAAGTTGCCGTAGTCGTGGGAGGAGGAAATATTTGGCGGGGGATCAGCGGTTCCGCTCACGGAATTGACCGTGCCACCGCTGATTATATGGGAATGTTGGCCACTGTGATGAACTCCTTGGCATTGCAGGATGCGCTCGAAAGTATGGAGGTTCCCACCCGCGTCCAGACTTCGATTGAAATGAGGCAAGTGGCCGAGCCCTATATTCGCCGGCGGGCAATCCGCCATTTGGAGAAAGGACGGGTGGTCATTTTTGCCGCCGGCAACGGAAATCCTTTCTTTTCCACCGACACAACCGCCGCTCTGCGTGCTGCCGAGATTGAAGCAGATGTGATCCTCATGGCCAAAAATGGGGTGGATGGCGTGTACACGGCGGATCCCCTCAAAGATCCGGCTGCCCAAAAATATGATTCGCTCACCTATCTGGAGATTTTGAACAAAGGCCTGAAAGTGATGGATTCCACTGCCTCCTCGCTTTGCATGGACAATAACATTCCTTTGATCGTATTTAACATCTCCGAAGAAGGCAATATTCGCCGTGTCATTTTGGGTGAACATATTGGTACACTGGTAAAAGGGAGCGTGTGATTTCGTGAACCAGGTAAAATCGCAAGCAGAATCGAAAATGGAAAAAGCCATCCAAGTGCTTAAAAAAGATTTGCTCACGATTCGGGCCGGTCGGGCCAATCCGGCTCTTTTGGACAAAGTGACCGTCGAATACTACGGTACCGAAATGCCGATCAACCAAATGGCCAATATCTCCACGCCGGATCCGCGCACACTTGCCATTCAGCCTTGGGACAAGTCCGCTTTGGGCGAAATTGAACGGGCCATTTTGAAATCGGATTTGGGGTTGACTCCGACCAACGATGGAAGCGTGATCCGCATCACGATTCCTCCGTTGACCGAGGAACGGCGCAATGAATTGGTGAAAGTGGCACGTAAAATGGGAGAAGAGGCCAAAGTGGCAATTCGCAACGTGCGCCGCGATGCAAATGATGAAATCAAGAAATTAGAGAAAAATGGGGAAATTCCCGAAGATACGGCACGTCGGGGTCAAGAAGAGATCCAAAAATTGACCGACCGTTTCATCAAGGAAGTGGATCAAGTGGTTGCAGCGAAAGAAAAAGAAATGATGGAGATTTAAAAACATAAAATGATTGGGTGAAAACCCCTTCTTTCCAGAGGGGGTTTTCTGTCTACCCCAGGGATGAGAAACGGGATGAGTTAACCTTTGCGGAGGAATGTTTCATGATTGAATCCATTAAACGCCTGGTTGGCAATGAGAAGAGGGAACAAGGAAAGAAAGAGTTGTTGGAACAGATCAAAAAGGCTCCCCTGCCGGAACACGTGGCCATTATCACGGATGGAAACGGTCGTTGGGCCAAAAAACGGGGTCTTCCCCGTACGGCGGGTCATGCGGCCGGAATGAAACGGGTGCGTGAAGTGATCCGGGAAGCCGACAACTTAGGTATTAAAGTCCTCACTTTTTATTCATTTTCGACCGAAAATTGGAAACGTCCGCAAGAGGAAGTCGAATATCTGATGAAACTTCCGATCGAGTTTTTAAAAACCGATCTCAAGGAATTGGTTGAACGCAACGTGAAAGTGCAAATGCTGGGGGAGAAGAGCAAAACTCCGACGCAGACGCAGCAGGCCCTGATCAAATTTGAAGAAGAGACCAAACACAATACCGGATTGATTCTCAACTTTGCGATCAATTACGGCTCGAGGGATGAAATCCTGCGCGCGGTAAAAAACATTATAGACGATGTGCAAAATGGTCATATTGATAAGGAAGAGATCGATGAACAAACCATGAACCGGTATTTGCTCACCAAAGGATTGCCTGATCCTGACCTTGTCATTCGTACGAGCGGAGAAATTCGCGTCAGCAATTTCTTGTTGTGGCAACTGGCATACAGCGAGTTGCTGTTTACCGATACGATGTGGCCTGATTTTACCATCGAGCATTTCCATCAGGCGATTGCAGAATTCCAGCGTCGTTCGCGGCGATTTGGAGCGGTGTAAAGACAGGGGAAATAAACGATGAAGCAGAGAATCATTACAGGGGTATTGGGCGCTCTCGGCTTTTTGCTGCTGCTGTCCTTGGGAGGCTGGTGGTATACCGCCTTGATGTTTGTACTGGCTGTCATCGCCTTTTTGGAATTTGCGCAGATGAGAGAGCAGCATTGGAAAACGCCGCAAATGTTTTTTGGCCTTATTGTAATCGCACTGATTTTTCTTTCCGGATTAATGGAGCTGCCGGTCTTGAAGTCGTCTTCTTCTTTCCTCAAAGAACCAAATCCACTGTTGCTGGGACTGGCGCTCTACTCTGTTTTGATCGTCTTGAGCCGCAATCGCTTTGATCTCTTTCAAATGGCTTATTTATTGGCAGGAGCCATATACATAGGATACGGCTTTTTATATATGATGGTGGCCATCTGGAAGCCTGACGGACTTGCCTTATCCCTTCTTGTCATCATTGTGACTTGGGCAAACGATTCCGGTGCTTATTTTATCGGAAAAAAGTGGGGGAAACACAAATTGTGGCCCCAGATCAGCCCCAACAAGACGATTCAAGGTTCGCTGGGCGGCATCATGTTTGGGATTGTGACCAGTCTGGTCATCTGGCTGATCCATCCCCAATTGGGGAGCTCCCTGTGGGCGTTGGGAATGGGATTGTTTATCACCATCGTCGGCCAATTGGGAGATTTGGTTGAATCCGCCTGGAAAAGAAGCGCTGGTGTAAAAGATTCCGGCGGGATTCTGCCGGGGCATGGCGGCGTATTGGATCGCTTTGACAGTTTGTTGTTTGTTTTTCTCATTTTGCATTTAATTCAGGCAGTGTGAAAGGAGAGCGGGGAATGCCGGAAAAAATCGCCATTTTGGGTTCCACCGGTTCAATCGGACGCAGTACCTTGAACGTGATCGCCCAGCATCCCGATGAGTTTGAAGTGGTTGCGCTGGCGGCAGGGGGAAACGTCCGCGAAATGGTGGAACAAGCGCGGACGTTTAAACCCAAATTGATCTCGATGGCTACGAAAGAAGCAGCTGAACAGGTGCAGCGGGAGGTGGGGCAGGAAGTAAGGGTTATCTATGGCGAGGATGCCCCCGTCGAAGTGGCCTCCCATCCGGAAGCATCCTTTGTTGTTTCGGCCATTGTGGGAAGCAAAGGATTGGTGCCGACCCTGGCAGCCATCCGCGCAGGGAAAAAGGTCGGTCTGGCCAACAAGGAAACGCTTGTCAGCGCCGGTCATATCGTGGCGGCGGAAGCAAAAAAGAGACAGGTTCCCCTGCTTCCGATTGATAGTGAACATTCCGCCATCTTTCAATGCTTGAATGGAGAACGCATTTCCGAAGTTCGCCGCTTGATTGTCACTGCATCCGGAGGAGCTTTCCGTGATTGGACAAGGGAACAAATAGAGAACGCAACGGTGGAACAAGCGTTGAAACACCCCAATTGGTCGATGGGGGCAAAAGTGACGATCGATTCGGCAACGTTGATGAACAAGGGATTGGAAGTGATTGAGGCTCACTGGCTATTTGATCTGCCTTATGAGAAAATAGATGTGATCATTCATCCGCAAAGCATCATCCATTCGATGGTGGAGTTTCAGGACGGCGCGGTGATGGCCCAGTTGGGGACGCCTGACATGCGGGTTCCCATTCAATATGCATTGTCCTATCCCAACCGTTTGCCTTTGCAGACGGAGCGGTTGGACTTTGTGGCTTTGTCCCGCCTGGACTTCCGTCCACCGGACCTTGAACGCTTTCCCTGTTTGAAAATGGCTTATGAAGCCGGAAAAACCGGGGGAACGATGCCGACGGTTTTAAATGCGGCCAATGAAGTGGCGGTACAATCATTTTTGGCCGGCGAATGCCCGTTTCCAGTGATTGAAGAATTGGTGGAAAGAGCGTTATCCGCCCATGAGGTGGTGCACAATCCAACGCTGGAAGAAATCATGGAAGCGGATCGCTGGGCGCGAGCCTTCGCCAGAGAGAGTCTCATCCGCATAACCTGAGCTGCGGGGCTGTTCTCTGATTAACCGGGGTGGTGATAACAAGCATGCAAACAGTGATCATCTTTATTCTCGTTCTCAGCCTCTTGGTATTTGTTCATGAATTGGGACATTTTCTTTTTGCCAAGCGGGCAGGTATTCTGGTTCGGGAATTTGCCATTGGTTTTGGCCCGAAAATTTTTTCCAAGCTCTATGGAGAAACACTCTATTCCATTCGTGCGCTTCCACTCGGCGGGTATGTGAGAATGGCTGGGGAAGATGCGGAAGTGGTCGAGATCAAGACGGGATCCCTCGTATATGCCGTACAATCCGGTGAGGGAAAGCTGAATCATCTCTACTTGTATGAGCCAACCGATTTGCCGGAACAGTTGATTGTGGGCAGGTTGGTGGAAGCGGACCTGGAGAAACAGCTGTATGTGGTCCTTGAGGATCAAAATGAAGTGGAAATGAGGTATGCCCTCGATCCGCAAACCATTATTCATTATGATCAAAAAACCCATGTGCAAATCGCTCCGGTCGATCGTCAGTTTGGCTCCAAAAGCGTTGGGCAAAAGGCGATGGCGATCTTTGCCGGACCCCTGTTCAACATTATATTAACTGTGATCCTCTTCGCCACTTACGCTTTGATGGCCGGCATTGAAGACCAGTTGCCCGTGGACAGCACCATGCCGGGAAAACCGGCGCAAAAAGCGGGCATCAAAGCAGGTGATGTCATCGTTGCCGTCGATGGGCATGAAGTTCATACCATGGATTCGTTGCGGTATTACCTGATCGATTCCAAAGGAAAAACAGTGACAATCACCATCGAGCGCAACGGGAAAAAGCTGAATCTCCCTGTTACGCCCGAAAAAAACGGGGATGTCTACCAGATCGGCGCCTATTTCAACCAGGAGAAAATGAAAAGAAAAGCGACGATCGGAGAGGCATTGACTGACGGAGTACGGGAAACATATGAGTGGTCCGGCTTTATTCTGGACGGATTCGGTAAATTGGTTACAGGGCAATTGTCCATCAAAAGTTTGGGCGGTCCTGTGCAAATGGGAAGCATTACGGGTAAGGCGGCCGAAAGCGGACTGGCTTCGCTGATTCGCTGGATGGCTCTCTTGAGCCTGAACCTGGGGATTTTCAACCTGTTGCCGATTCCCGCCCTTGACGGCAGCCGCCTCGTCTTCATTGCAATCGAAGCAATTCGTGGCCGCCCGGTGAGTCCCAACAAGGAAAGCCTGGTTCACTTTGTCGGATTTGCTCTGCTGATGGTGCTGATGCTGGTGGTCACGTTTAATGATATTAAAACGATTTTTTTCACTTGAGCTGAGGGAACAATGGGTTCCTGCCCGGAACCTTGATTGGCCTGATGTGAACGTTAACCCGGTTTTCCGCCCGGTGAGGAAAACTGGGTTTGTTTTTTGCTTTTTTCTTGGGCTGGTTTTGTGTATGATTATGTTTGATGCAGTTTAAGTAAAGAGAGGGATTTTTATGCGGCAAAAAAATGCGCTGATTCCGACGTTACGCAATGTCGGAGAAGCGGAGATGGTAAGTCACCGCCTTTTATTGCGCGGCGGTTTTATAAGGCAGTTGGCAGCTGGGGTTTATACCTTCTTGCCGCTCGGATTTCGTGTATTACATAAAGTGGAGAAAATCGTCCGTGAGGAAATGGATCGCATTGGGGCGCAGGAATTGCTCTTGCCCGTCCTGCATCCTGCCGAACTCTGGCATGAATCCGGACGCTGGGAAAACTACGGGCCGGAGCTTTTCAAGATCAACGACCGGCATGACCGCAGTTTTGCGATGGGGCCAACCCATGAAGAAGTGATCACCGATCTCTTGCGGGGCGAGATCAATTCATATAAAAAGCTGCCGATGGCGATTTACCAAATCCAAACGAAATTCCGCGATGAGAAAAGACCGCGCTCCGGTTTGCTGCGCGGCCGGGAATTTGTGATGAAAGACGCCTATTCCTTCCATGCCGATCGCGAATCGCTTGATCAAACCTATGAGGATATGTTTGGGGCGTATATGAATATTTTCACCCGGGTCGGACTTGATTTCCGCGCGGTGGAAGCGGATGCGGGAGCGATCGGAGGAAAGGGAACCCATGAATTTATGGCACTCTCCGACGCAGGTGAAGATACCATCGCCATCTGTGAAGCATGCGATTACGCAGCTAATATCGAGATGGCTGAAGTGGTCGGAAATGAGGAGGTTTCGGACAAAACACCGGTTTCGGAGCGTGAGAAGATCGCCACCCCGGGGAAACGCACCATTGAAGAGGTGGCCGAGTACCTCGATGTGGAACCGCACCAGCTGGTAAAAAGTTTGCTCTTTACTGTCGATGGTGAACCCGTGCTCGTCCTTGTCCGCGGGGATCATGAAGTCAATGATGTGAAAGTGAAAAACTTGCTTGAGGGAGCCGTATGCGAATTGGCGGATGAAGAAACCGTTCGACGGATCGCAGGGGCTTCAAGCGGTTTTGTCGGACCGGTCGGATTGAAGGAACCGGTTAAAATCCTGGCGGATCATGCTGTCATGCGAATGAATGAGATGATCACCGGAGCGAATGAAGCTGACGCTCATCTGATGCATGTACAGATCGGCCGCGATTTCCAAGTCGATCTCGCCGGCGATCTCCGGAATATCCAGGAAGGTGATGCATGTCCGCGCTGCGGGGGAACGATTCAGTTCAAACGCGGAATTGAAGTGGGCCATGTCTTCAAGCTGGGAACCCGGTACAGTGAGGCGATGAATGCCCGTTTCCTCGATGAAAACGGCAAAGAACAACCTTTTATCATGGGTTGTTACGGCATCGGAGTTTCCCGGACTGTTGCCGCAGCGATTGAGCAACATCATGATGAAAACGGGATTATCTGGCCGGTGGCGATTGCGCCGTATACGGTTCACCTGATTGCGGTCAATATGAAAAACGAAGACCAAGCCCGTCTTGCCGAAGCGTTGTACGAGGAACTGAATAAAGAAGGAATCGAAGTTTTATTTGATGATCGCAAAGAGCGGGCCGGCGTCAAATTTAAAGATGCTGATCTGTTGGGGATTCCGGTTCGGATCACAGTCGGAGCAAAAGCTGGAGAGGGACTGGTCGAGATCAAATTGCGCCGCAGCGGGGAAAGCAAGGAATTGTCAGTTGAAGAAGTATTGAAAGAGCTGCCGGAGTGGATTAAACGCGCAGATCAGAAATAGAAGAGAGGACCCATTTTCTCCCCGTGCAAGGGAGGGAATGGGTCTTTTTTTTGAGTACATTGACTCCGGGTAAGCCGGTCCAAATAAAAGTAAGTAATTGGAAGAAATTTGAATATCGCGCATTCCATGCTTCTGTATTTGTCGATTATGTTGTTTTTTTTGTCTTCGTTTTTGCTGTGGATATTCGGATCGGTTGGATTTTTGTCAGGAAAAACAGAACGCTGAGGGAAGCCATTAGCATCGTTGATCCGCCAAATGTAAGTGCAGCCGTAAAACCGTAGTATTGTGCGATAAAGCCGGTGATTGCCGGAGAGACAATGGAAGCGAATGCACCGGCTGTATTCATGATCCCGCCGAGGGTGCCGGCGGCTCCTTCCGGAGCGAGCTCTTGGGGAAGCGTCCATAGAATCGCTGTTGATGCCGATTCGGCGGCCATGGCAATGATTAGGAGCCAGGCGGCAGTTTCTGCATCTTTGGCATAAGCAGCTCCAATGACGGATAATGCGATCACTTGAGTGGTGATTAAAAGGGTTTTTTTCACAATGGTAAGGTTGTAACCTTTTTTAATTAAATAATCGGCCAAAACTCCGATCAGAGGTTGTGCCAGCATCCCGGCCACCCAGGGAAGGGTTGCGTAAAAAGTGACGGCGTCCAGATCCAGTTTTCGTGCTTCGATCAAAAAGCCCGGCAACCAGGTCAGATAGAGATAATAAAGGTAATCCTGAAAGAATTTGATGATGATGATCGCCCAGGTGTTTCGGTGCTTTAATAATTGGAATGAAGTGATTTTGTTTGAAGGGGTGACTTCGTTGCCGGCGGGAATCGTTTTTTTCTCGCGAAAGGTGGCGAACCAGAGGATTACCCACAGAAGACTGCCCAGCCCGGTAATATAAAAAGCCATGCGCCAGTCCGGTTGCTCCTTAGTGCCAAAGTACACCATCAGGCCGATCATAATGCCTGGCGTTAAAGCGTATCCCAGTCGCAATCCAGAAAGATAAATGCCCGTTGCCGTGCTGCGGTCCGAAGGTTTGAAGTTTTCCGCAACGATTTTTGTCGCTGCCGGGAAATTCGCGGCCTCACCCAAACCGACCAAGATGCGGCTGGCGAACAGCAACGGGGCTCCGCGAGCGAGTCCGGTGACCGCGGATGCGATTGACCAGATTGCCGCTGTGATTCCGTAGACTTTCTTGGCTCCAAACCGGTCGGCGAACCAACCGGCAGGAATATTGAAGAAGAGATAAGCCCAACCGAAAGCGGAGAGGATTAAGCCCATGGTTCCCATGCTCAGATGTAATTCCTTGGCGATAAAGGTGTTGGCTGTCGCCAAACTTGAACGATCGATGGCGTTGATCAGGGTTCCGCTAAAAATCAGAAATAACGTCCATATCTGCCTTCTGTTCAATTTCATCTTGAAATCACTCCTTTCAAAAGCAGATCCAATCGTTAATGAAAAATGATTTTCGCGACAGGAAATATATTATAATTCAATTATTTCAGAAAATAATAAAAAAGCAATAATCATTTTTAACTCCGGCAGCAGAAGAATATAAATGGATTAAAAGGATTAAGATTTTCTTAATTTCAAAAGGAGACGAGATAATCGTTTGGGAGGTTAGTTTTTCCATTTATTTCTTGTAAAAAATGCTTGCTTATGTTGGATGATCATGCTATATTATTTCTTGTCGCCGAGAGGATCGGCACAACTGAGAGAACGCACCTTGAAAATAAGATATGGAATAAGGCAAATGACGAAATGGTCATTCGTCAAGTTGCATCACCGGGAGAGAAACCGTAGCAGGTTAAGCTACTAAGGGCACACGGTGGATGCCTTGGCGCCAGGAGCCGATGAAGGACGGGGCGAACACCGATATGCCTCGGGGAGCCGTAAGCAGGCGTTGATCCGGGGATTTCCGAATGGGGCAACCCACCAGCTTGAAGAGCTGGTACCGCCATCTGAATCCATAGGATGGACGGGGGCAGACCAGGGGAACTGAAACATCTTAGTACCCTGAGGAGAAGAAAGCAAACGCGATTCCCTGAGTAGCGGCGAGCGAAAGGGGAACAGCCCAAACCG